>NZ_CAMLHO010000003.1 GCF_946479765.1 uncultured Aliivibrio sp. | reverse complement strand
AGGTTCTGGCGCCGTAAGGTGTGAGAGTTCAAGTCTCTCCGTCCGCACCATATTTAAAGATGTATTATCTTAGTTTAATCACTAACATAATCTTCTCTGTTGGGATATCGCCAAGCGGTAAGGCACCGGCTTTTGATGCCGGCATTCCCTGGTTCAAATCCAGGTATCCCAACCACTATTTACATAATTGATGCAACCTGATTAATTATGACAACGTTAGAAAGACTCTCCAATTCGTCTTCTAACTACAAAAATTTCTACTCTTTGTTTTAATTAACAACTAGAAGAACGCGGACGTGGCGGAATTGGTAGACGCACCAGATTTAGGTTCTGGCGCCGTAAGGTGTGAGAGTTCAAGTCTCTCCGTCCGCACCATATTTAAAGATGTATTATCTTAGTTTAATCACTAACATAATCTTCTCTGTTGGGATATCGCCAAGCGGTAAGGCACCGGCTTTTGATGCCGGCATTCCCTGGTTCAAATCCAGGTATCCCAACCACTTTAAGAAAGCTCATCATTAATTTGATGGGCTTTTTTTTCGTCTGTACATTCTTCTTAAAGATCGCTCTTTTCCTTACTCTCTAAAGCAAATCTAAATAGCATTAATGAACCAATTTAATGGTTTTTAACGCAATAAAAAAGGCGATCAAATGATCACCTCTATTTATATTATTTCCTGATATTCTTCTTCAATCTTTCTATAAGCCCAGCGCGTATTTCAATGCTTGTGTTTTCAATGCACCAGATGAATCAGCTAATTTCAAACCTACATTTCGTAAAAATTTAACCGGAGGCAGTGAGTTACTAAATAAGGTATAAAACAAATCCATACTTGATTGCATCGCTAAGTTGTCACCTTTTCGTCTTAATTCATAAAGACGTAACGCTTTATCCGTCTCAGATCCTTTGGTTTCAATTTCTTCCAACAATACTTTTACGTCTTTAAAACCCAAATTAACGCCCTGTCCTGCTAAAGGATTAATCGTATGAGCTGCGTCTCCTAATAAAACACAACGATGATGGACGTATTTATGAGCGTGTCTACGAGTTAAAGGGAATGAACCAGATTGCTCTACCGTAAACTCACCCAGATCTTGCGGAAAATGGACTTTAATTTCCTTTTCTAACTGAATAGAAGTCATAGAAGAGAGTTGTTTAATACGATGAGGCGAGTCATACCACACTAATGAACCTTTATTTCCATGTAAAGGCAGAAATGATCGGGGGCCAGAAGGAGTAAACCACTGCCAAGTGATGTCTTGTTGGTTTTTTTCTGTTTCGATATTAATCAACATACAGTGTTGGCGATAATCCCACGCGGTAATCCCTATCTTTACTTTTTGGCGAACATAAGAATTAGCGCCATCAGCACCGATAATCCACTTTGCTTTAATTTTGTCGCCATTTTCTAATGTCAGTTCATTGTGCTCACTAAAAAACTCAAGATCAGCAATTTTTGCAGGCGTTATAACCGTAAGATTGCCGTAAGAAGAAAAAGTCTGCCATAACCCTAATTGAATAAGGCGGTTTTCAACAATAAAACCAAGTTGCTCCATATTAAGAGCATCAGAATGAAAGCGTGTGCGACATTCTGGATGTTCCCAGGTTTCTAAACGCTTATAAGGGCAAACTCTCATCTCTTTGATGCCTTCCCATGCACCTAATTTTTCAAGTAGGTCAACAGACGATTGAGAGATAGCAGAAACACGAATATCCATTGGTTGGCTATCATCAAAAGAATCTGGTGCTTTATATTCAATTACAGCAACTTGATAGCCTAATTTAGATAAACCGATGGCAGTAGCCGCACCAACCATTCCACCACCAACGATGGCGTAATCATATTCTTTCATCATCCATAGACCTTATATGAGTCAATAATTTTCTTCATTTTACCGTGATTTACTCTTAATCTAAATCACTCAAATAATACCCATAATAGATTCGTGGTTGTCTATACCTAGTCATAAGGCTTGGAAAGCAGTACAATACGCGCCCTATCTGTTTTGATCGAGCTTGCCTCTCAAAACTGTACCGAATTCTAGTAATAAAAAACGAGTGAAAAGTTACATGACTAAGAAACTGCTGATCAAAACCTGGGGCTGCCAGATGAACGAATACGATTCATCTAAAATGGCCGATCTTTTAGGTGCCGCAAATGGTTATGAATTAACAGAAGATCCGAAAGAAGCGGATGTTCTATTATTAAATACCTGTTCTATTCGTGAAAAAGCCCAAGAAAAGGTTTTTCATCAATTAGGCCGCTGGAAACATTTAAAAGACAAAAAACCAGACTTAGTGATTGGCGTTGGTGGCTGTGTTGCCACTCAAGAAGGCGATCATATTCGTCAACGTGCTCCTTATGTTGATGTGATTTTTGGTCCTCAAACACTTCATCGTTTGCCACAAATGATCAAACAATCGCTTTCTAATGAAAAAACCGTTATGGATATTTCATTCCCTGAGATCGAAAAATTCGATAATCTTCCAGAACCAAAAGCGGATGGCGTATCTGCTTTCGTTTCCATCATGGAAGGCTGCTCAAAATACTGTACGTACTGTGTAGTTCCTTACACTCGTGGTGAAGAAGTTAGCCGTCCATTAGATGACGTATTATTTGAAATTGCTCAACTTGCAGAGCAAGGCGTACGTGAAGTAAACCTATTAGGTCAAAACGTAAATGCATACCGTGGCCCAATGTACGATGGTGAACTTTGCTCATTTGCTGACTTACTTCGTATGGTTGCCTCTATTGATGGTATCGACCGTTTACGCTTTACAACCAGTCACCCACTAGAGTTTGGTGATGATATTGTTGCTGTTTATGAAGATACTCCTGAATTAGTAAGCTTCTTACACCTACCAGTACAAAGTGGTTCAGATCGTATCCTAACGATGATGAAACGTCCTCATACTGCGATTGAGTACAAATCAATCATCCGTAAGCTACGTAAAGCTCGTCCTGATATTTTAATCAGCTCGGATTTCATCGTTGCTTTCCCTGGTGAGTCAGAAAAAGACTTCCAAGACACAATGAAGCTAATTAAAGACGTAGACTTTGATATGAGCTACAGCTTTGTCTTCTCTCCACGCCCAGGAACACCTGCTGCTGATTATCCATGCGATATTCCTGAGCAAACGAAGAAAGACCGTTTGGCTGAACTTCAACAACAAATTAGCTTCCAATCAGCACGTTTCTCTCGTCAAATGCTAGGTACAGAGCTTCGCGCATTGGTTGAAGGTCCATCAAAACGTAACCCAATGGAACTGCGTGCCCGTACAGAAAATAATCGTGTTGTTAACTTTACTGGTAACCCAGAACTGATTGGACAATTTGTTGATCTTCATATTACCGAATCATTTACGAACTCTTTACGCGGTACTTTAGTTCGTACCGAAAAAGACATGGGATTACGTGTTGCCGTTTCTCCTTCTGAAATGATAGAGAAGACACGTCGTGAAGATGATCTTGGTGTAGGCACTTTTACGCCATAGAGTGATCCCCTCAATAAAATCAAACACTAAAAAGATGATTAAGGTAACTTGATCATCTTTTTTCTATTTAGCGGTTGCTGTCGATGTGCTTGAGCGTCAAGAGGTTCGTCGAATCCTTCTAACTCACCTAGCAGTAAAAGCCTGTGAAGTATTATCTGACGTTGATGAAATTAGCTTTAATTTCTTTATCGCCGATGAAAAATGGGAAACAAATGATCAAAAAGAGCGTAAACTAGAAGGGCAGCGTCGAAGGAAGAACGTGAAGCGCGTTTAATTGACTCTGAAAATAACTAGTACAATAAATTTAGGTGAACCATGAGCATTGAACTCGATCTACAAATTGCCTGTGAAAGTGACAAATACCTGCCTTCAGAAAAAGACTTAATGTCTTGGCTGAATGCAGTGATCCCACAATTTCAACCACAAGCTGAGTTAACCATTCGAATTGTAGATGAAAAAGAAAGTCACGAGTTAAACCATCAGTATCGTGGTATGGACAAGCCAACTAATGTATTGTCCTTCCCATTTGAAGCACCACCAGAAATTGAAATCGATTTATTAGGTGATTTAATCATCTGCCGTCAAGTTGTTGAAAAAGAAGCTGTTGAACAAAACAAGCCTTTATTAGCACATTGGGCGCATATGGTTGTACATGGCAGTCTTCATCTGCTAGGTTATGATCATATCAAGGATGAAGAAGCTGAAGAGATGGAATCTCTCGAAACAGAATTAATGCAAGAAATGGGATTCGAAGATCCATATCTCGCTGAGAAATAATTGTTGGAATAATCCAATAGTTACCTATGTGAGCTATCCACATTGATAGCAACTACTTTTAAAGAAGCCATGAACGACGAAAATACACAGAATACAGAAGGTCCGAGTAGAAAGTCCTTCTTAGGACGCCTTTCCCAACTGTTTCAAGGGGAACCTAAAGATCGCCAAGAGTTGGTAGATGTATTTAGAGACTCTGAAGAGAATTCAGTTATTGACCACGACACCCGAGACATGCTCGAAGGTGTAATGGAAATATCTGAAATGAGAGTCCGCGATATTATGTTACCGCGTTCTCAGATGGTCACTGTAGAGAAAACACAAGATCTAGAATCACTGATAGCAACTATCATAGAAGCGTCACACTCACGCTACCCTGTGATCAGTGAGGATAAAGACCATGTTGAAGGAATACTCCTTGCGAAGGACTTATTAAGATACTTAGGCTCAGATTGTGAAGCCTTTGAGATCGAACAAGTTATTCGACCTGCTGTTGTAGTACCAGAAAGCAAACGTGTTGATAAACTTTTAAAAGAGTTTAGAGAAGAGCGTTACCACATGGCCATCGTAGTTGATGAGTTTGGTGGGGTTTCGGGTCTAGTTACCATTGAAGATATCCTAGAAGAAATTGTTGGGGATATTGAAGATGAGTTTGATGACGAAGAAGAAAAAGACATCCGTCAGTTGAGCAAGCACACATTTGCTGTGAAAGCCCTAACTGAAATCGATGACTTTAATGACGCTTTTGCATCACACTTCAGTGACGACGAAATCGATACGGTTGGTGGATTAGTGTTAACCAGTTTCGGGCATTTACCTGAAAGTGGGGAAACTATCGAGATCTCTGGTTTTACCTTTAAGGTTACCGCAGCAGACAATCGTCGTATTATTCAACTTCAAGTTACGATTCCTGATAAAGAATCGATAAAAACAGAATCTGAAGAAGAATAACAAAATCAGCCACTGATCTTTCAGTGGCTGAACTTTATTTGAATTATACAGACTAACTCTCTTTCACTATTTACTATCTATTCGAGTTAAAAGCCGATGCCTCTACTTTCTCACTCTCTCATTCGATTCATCCTTGCTGTAATTTCAGGCGCAAGTGCAACTCTCGCTTTTGCTCCCTACTCTATTTGGCCCTTCGCTTTTGTAGCTCCCTTAGCTCTATTAGTCTTAATCCACCAACAAACCACTAAAAAATCCACTTGGTTAGGTTTCTTTTGGGGAATAGGCTACTTTGGTACAGGGATTAGTTGGGTTCATATCAGCATAGATAATTTTGGCGGAATGCCAATGGCTGCAGGGCTTTTCTTAATGATTGGTCTAATCAGCTACCTTGCTTTATATCCAATGCTGTTCACGTTTCTTCTACAGCGCTTTTTTACCTCGCACACTCTCACTAAATACTTACTAACCATTCCTGCTCTCTGGCTTGTTACTGACTGGCTTCGTGGTTGGGTATTTACTGGTTTTCCATGGCTATGGCTAGGTTACAGTCAAATCGATAGCCCATTCTCAGCATGGGGACCGATATTTGGCGTAGAAGGCATCACTGCCGTGATAATGATCTCAGTCGGTGCGATAATCTATGCCTTACTAGAACGAAAATGGGCATTATTGCTTATTCCTGCCATTTTAGGTGCGACATCTTTTGCGATTAAACCCTTTGATTGGGTAACCCCCCAACCAGAAAAAGTGACTAAAGTTGCTCTAATTCAGGGCAATATCAACCAAGCCTTAAAATGGTTACCAAGTGAACGCTGGCCAACCATTATGAAGTATATGGATTTAACTCGTGAAAACTGGGATGCTGACCTAATTATCTGGCCAGAGGCCGCTGTACCTGCATTAGAGATTGAAATACCAAGCTTTCTGAGAAACCTTGATAGCGCAGCTACTATGAATAACAGTACAGTGATTACAGGGATTGTTGGTCAAAGCCCAACCGGAAATTTTTATAATAATATTATTTCTCTCGGCGTGAATGGCACCAATGGTTACGACTATCTTGAGCAGCCAAGATACAGTAAACATCATCTACTTCCTTTTGGTGAATTTGTTCCTTTTGAAGCATTACTTCGTCCATTGGCTCCGATATTTAATCTACCAATGTCTTCGTTCAGTCGCGGGGACTATATCCAACCAAATATCGAAGCAAGTGGAACACACTTAGCGCCCGCATTGTGCTATGAAATCGTATATGGCGAACAAGTTAGAGAGAATATTACCGAACAAACTGATTATATTTTAACGCTTTCTAATGACGCCTGGTTTGGTACTTCTATTGGTCCATTACAGCACATGGAAATGGCTCAAATGCGAGCACTTGAAACAGGTAAGCCCGTCATTCGCTCTACCAATAACGGGGTAACCGCCATTACTGATCATAGAGGTAAGATTACTGATCAAATTCCACAATTTACAATGGCAGTATTACGTGGCGAAGTCATCCCGACAACAGGAACGACTCCTTATCGTTATTGGGGTACGTGGCCGCTGTACTTCCTTGTCATGTTATCGTTAATTATTGCTTGGCGTAAGCGTCGATAACGACAGTAAATGGTCTGTATATCATTATGATATTCAGACCTTTCTACTATCTACTATCTACTATCTACTCATATTAACGTTATGGCTTTAATGACTGCCGTGTAAATTCTTCATTCTCACAATGAGTGCAAGGTTGAATAATTTGAGCATGGTTAAATTGTTCTCGATGACCACACTTCTCACAAACAAGAATCCCTAAACCAACCACTTCACCAGCTTGATAAACACCTTGATGCTCTAAATCATCGAAGACTTCTTTCCATTCAACTTGTGTCTTGTCTGTAATCTCAAGCAAACCATGCCAAATAGAATCGGCTATTAATCGATAAAAAGGGGAATCAGGAAAGGTTGTTTTACTCTCCTCATAACTTTGTGCAAATTCCTTGATATCTCTTCTGACATAACTGGAGATCAATTCCAATTCATCTTTGGTCATATCAGAAGCGGCATCTACCACCTCTTCTGAGGATTTAGCCCAATGCTGAAATTCTTCAGGGCTTCTTTCCAATACATTCATTACACGCTCAAAGACAGCGTTATAACCTGTTTTTTGCTTAGACATAAGTCACCTCCAAGAATTCGCTAGATTTATATAGCGAAGAGTGAGTTAAAGGTTATCAGGTCGCTTGAGTATAAGCGCTCCATTAGTTATTCTATGCTGATCAAGTATTATCTGATCAAACCGATCTCACAAATTTTGTGATCCACTGACATAACTGGGTAAATCGATGCAAGAACAATATAATCCACAGGATCTTGAACAGAAGATCCAAAAACATTGGGACGACAGCAAAACATTTGTTGTAACTGAAGACGCAAGCAAAGAAAAATTCTATTGCCTCTCAATGTTTCCATACCCAAGTGGTCGTCTACACATGGGTCACGTTCGTAACTACACCATTGGTGATGTGGTTTCTCGTTATCAGCGCTTACAAGGCAAAAACGTAATGCAACCTATCGGTTGGGATGCGTTTGGTCTTCCGGCTGAGAATGCGGCTGTTAAAAATAAGACAGCACCAGCACCTTGGACTTACGAAAACATCGAATACATGAAAAACCAGCTTAAACTATTAGGTTTTGGTTACGATTGGAATCGTGAATTCGCAACGTGTACGCCTGAATACTACCGTTGGGAACAAGAGTTCTTCACAAAGCTGTACAACAAAGGCCTAGTTTACAAGAAAACGTCTTCTGTAAACTGGTGTCCAAATGACCAAACTGTTCTTGCAAACGAACAAGTTGAAGACGGTTGTTGTTGGCGTTGTGATACCCCTGTTGAACAAAAGAAAATTCCACAGTGGTTCATTAAAATTACCGAATATGCACAAGAGCTTCTTGACGATCTAGATACGCTTGATGGTTGGCCAGAAATGGTTAAAACCATGCAACGTAACTGGATTGGTCGCTCTGAAGGCGTAGAGTTATCTTTTGTCGTTAACGGCGAAGAAGCTCCTTTAGAAGTATATACCACACGTCCAGATACGCTAATGGGTGTTACTTACGTTGCTATCGCAGCAGGTCACCCTCTTGCAGAAAAAGCGGCGGCAACGAACCCTGAGTTATTCGCTTTCACAGAAGAATGTCGCAACACGAAAGTGGCTGAAGCTGAATTAGCAACAATGGAAAAGAAAGGGATGGATACAGGTTTAACCGCTATTCACCCTCTTAACGGTCGCGTTGTTCCTGTTTTTGTCGCAAACTTCGTTCTAATGGATTACGGCACAGGTGCAGTAATGGCAGTTCCTGCTCACGATCAACGTGATTATGAATTTGCAACTAAATACAGCATCGATATTATTCCAGTAATCAAACCTGAAGATGGTTCTGATGTTGACGTATCTGAAGCTGCGTATACAGAAAAAGGCGTTCTGTTTGATTCTGGTGAATTCGACGGTCTTGCTTTTCAAGACGCTTTTGATGCTATCGCGGCAAAATTAGAATCTGAAGGTAAAGGTAAAAAAACAATAAACTTCCGTCTACGTGACTGGGGTGTTTCTCGTCAACGTTACTGGGGTGCTCCAATCCCAATGGTAACAACTGAAGACGGTCAAGTTCACCCAGTACCAGCGGACCAACTACCCGTAATTCTTCCTGAAGACGTGGTAATGGATGGCGTAACTAGCCCAATTAAAGCGGACAAAGAATGGGCTAAAACCACATTCAATGGCGAACCTGCACTGCGTGAAACAGATACCTTTGATACCTTCATGGAATCATCTTGGTACTACGCTCGTTACTGTTCTCCACAAGCTGACGATATTCTAGACCCAGAAAAAGCAAACTACTGGTTACCAGTAGACCAATACGTTGGTGGTATTGAACATGCATGTATGCACCTTCTTTACTCACGTTTCTTCCATAAGCTTCTACGTGATGCTGGTTATGTAACGTCAAACGAACCATTCAAACAACTTTTATGTCAAGGTATGGTACTTGCTGATGCATTCCACCACACTAATGATAAAGGCACCAAAGAGTGGATCTCACCAACAGATGTAACTATTGAGCGTGACGTAAAAGGTCGCATAGAAAAAGCAGTCGATAACCAAGGCCGTAATGTTGAACACTCAGGCATGATCAAAATGTCTAAGTCTAAAAACAACGGTATTGACCCTCAAGAGATGGTTGATAAATTTGGTGCGGATACGGTTCGTCTATTCATGATGTTTGCAGCACCTGCTGACATGACACTAGAATGGCAAGAATCAGGCGTTGAAGGCGCAAGTCGCTTCCTAAAACGTGTTTGGAAATTAGTACACGATCACACGACAAAAGGCGCAACTGAAGCGCTAGATGTTGCTGCTCTTTCTGGTGACCAAAAAGCGCTTCGTCGCGATGTTCATAAAACCATTGCAAAAGTAAGTGATGATATTGGCCGTCGTCAAACGTTCAATACTGCTATTGCTGCAATCATGGAATTAATGAACAAGCTAAACAAAGCACCTCAAGATTCAGCACAAGATCGCGCTCTTCTTGATGAGGCATTGAAAGCTGTTGTTGTTATGCTTTACCCAATGACTCCACACGCAAGTTTTGCAATGTGGGAAGCGTTAGGTGAATCAAATATCGATACCGCAGCATGGCCAACATTCGATGAGAAAGCACTGGTTGAAGACGAAAAAACTATTGTTGTAATGATCAATGGTAAATTGCGTGCGAAACTGGTTGTGGCTTCCGATGCAACTGAAGAGCAAGTGAAAGAACTTGGTCTTAACGATGAAAATACACTTAAGTTCCTAGATGGCCTAACTATCCGTAAAGTTATCTATGTTCCTGGTAAACTTTTAAACATCGTAGCTAACTAAGTTACTGTTTAAAGCATAAGCGGTTTATCTGCTTATGCTTATTTAACTGTTTTATCTTATGCAATACACTGCATTACCTATAGAATAATTAAATAAGCATTTTTATCACCATTTGAGGGAGTTACTCGGTGAAACGACTTTTATCTCTATTTTCTCTTCGTACAACAATCGTATTGACCCTATCACTTATGATCTCTGCGTGTGGCTTTCATCTGCGTGGTAATTATCTATTACCTGAAGAGCTGCATGAAATTTCACTCACCAGTTTTGACCAGTACAGTGACTTAACCCGCAATGTACAAAAACAACTTAGAATGAATGGGATCAGCCAAGTCGCACCAACAACGGTGACACCTAGCTTAGACCTAATCAGTGAAAGCGTGGGTGAAAGAACACTTTCTCTTTATCAAAACAGCCGTGCGGCAGAAAAAGAGCTGACGTATACAGTAAGATACAGCGTACTTATTCCTGAGCATGACATCAAATCCTACACAACAACCGTAAACCGTAATTATCTTGATAACCCACTCACCGCACTGGCTAAGTCAGTTGAACGTGACATGATTGAAGATGAGATGCGAGGTCAAGCCGCAGAGCAGATCTTACGTCAAATGGCGCGTTTAAAAGCAGATGATAACCCAGTAGGTATTACGGTTGAAAAAACAGCGCATACCGATGATACAGAAACTAAAGTAACCACCAAAGAAGTGGTTGAAGCGATGGCAACATCCACTGAAAACAAACAATAATCATGAGAGTATTTCCAGAACAACTAGGGCAAAATTTAGAACGTAGCTTACGTCAAAGCTACCTTTTATTTGGTAACGAACCTCTTTTAAAACAAGAGTGTCTTGATGCTATTCGCCAAACAGCATTCACACAAGGGTTTGAAGAGAAACATCAATTTACCCTAGATAAACAACTTGATTGGGAATTGATCTTTGATTGTACTCAAGCATTAAGTTTATTCTCATCTCGACAAATACTTGAGCTTACTATTCCAGATACTGGACTTACCACAGTACATACCAATAAAATCAAAGAGCTTGTCCCTGCACTCCATGATGACATTTTATTAATTTTCCAAGGCCCAAGAGTAAATAAAAGCCAAGAAAGCACTCAATGGTTTAAAGCATTAGTGCAGATCGGGTTATTTGTTCCTTGTAATACGCCTGATAATCAACAACTGCCTCGGTTTATTCAGCAGCGTTGTAAAAAACTAAAACTGAAACCTGACGCAGAAGCGATACAAATGCTGGCTCAATGGCATGAAGGCAATTTACTTGCTCTCGCTCAAAGTTTAGACAAGCTAGCCCTGTTATACCCTGATGGTTTACTGACTTTAATTCGCATAGAAGAAGCGTTAAATAGAAATAACCACTTCACTCCTTTCCAATTGGTTGACACCTTATTGTCAGGCCAAGCAAAACGAGCACAACGGATCCTTCGTCAGTTAGAGAGCGAAGGTATAGAAATGGTTATTCTTCTAAGAACACTGCAAAAAGAACTCTTTTTATTACAAAACTTCCAACAGGCTATCACTCAAGGTGAGGCTATGTTTACTGTTTTTGACCGCCATAAAGTATGGCAAAATCGCCGTTCTTTGTATCAAGCGGCATTACAGCGTTTATCTATGGTGCAAATACAGCACTTAATCCGTTCTCTCGCGAGAATGGAAATCGCAACAAAAACAGATTTTGATACCAATTGTTGGCCACAACTTAGTCAATTGACATTAGACATGTGTAATATTCACATTTCAGTGACACCCAACTTATCTCATTAATCGAGTATCACTGATATACTCCTTATAAATAACCCATTTCTAGGTGATTACTTTGCAAGATAAAGAACTGCATGATTTTCTATTCAACCACGTTGATGATATGAAAGCTGAAAACATCATCACTCTTGATGTTCGTGATAAATCAAGCATCACAGATTTTATGATTGTATGTACTGGCACATCAAAACGTCACGTTAGCTCTATTGCGTCTAATGTTTCAGATAAAGTAAAAGACCTTGGTTTAATGCCATACGGCGTTGATGGCGAAGCAGAAGGTGAATGGGTTGTTGTTGATATGGGCGACGTCATGATTCATATCCTACAAGCAGAACACCGTGAGCTGTACCAACTAGAAAAGTTATGGAGCTAACCTTTTGAAACTTCAATTAATTGCTGTTGGTACAAAAATGCCAAAATGGGTTGAAGAAGGCTATAAAGAGTATAGTCGTCGCTTCCCAAAAGACATGCCTCTAGAACTCATAGAGATCACGGCAGGTAAACGTGGGAAAAATGCAGACATTGCACGAATTCTTCAAAAAGAAGGGGAAGCAATGCTTGCAGCAGTACCAAAAGGTAACCGTATTGTCACTTTAGACATCCCAGGTAAACCTTGGAATACAGAACAGCTTGCAGAGCAATTAGAAGTATGGAAATTAGATGCTCGTGACGTATCTATATTGATTGGTGGTCCTGAAGGATTATCTCCAGCTTGTAAAGCCGCGGCAGAACAAAGTTGGTCTCTATCTCCTTTAACGCTTCCTCACCCTCTTGTTCGTGTTGTTATGGCAGAAAGCCTATATCGAGCATGGAGCATTACTGCCAATCATCCTTACCACAGAGAATAAGAGTTGATTAAGCGCAAACGCACACAAATTCGTGATTACCACGCCGAAACGAGACTATTTGCATCCCGAGCAATTGTCTCGTTTGCGGGGATCATTGTACTTATTGGTCTACTGCTGACCAATCTATACAATATCCAAATTAATGAATTTCAAGATTACAAAACACGCTCAAACGATAATCGTATTAAAATTGTACCTATCGCCCCAAATCGAGGATTGATTTTCGATCGTAATCACTTGCCTCTTGCAGAAAATCGTCCTGTTTTTAATTTAGAAATTACACCAGATAAAGTAAAAGACGTCCCTCTATTACTGAGTGAGCTTCAAAATATCTTACCCATAACTCAAGATAATATTGATGATTTCCAAAAAGATCGTCGTCGTACTCGCCGCTTTAAATCTGTCCCTATTCTGTCTCAATTAACTCAAGAACAAGTTGCTGTTTTTGCCGTTAATCAGCACAAGTTCTCAGGCGTTGAAGTAAAGGCCTATCTAAAACGTTTTTATCCTTATGGCAAAACATTTACTCATGTACTTGGTTACGTTGCTAAAATTAATGACCGTGACTTAGCCCGTTTAGCTCGAGAAGAAAAAGACGCAAATTATCAAGCTACCCGAGATATCGGTAAATTAGGTATTGAACGTTATTATGAAGATATTCTTCATGGTACCGCTGGCTATCAAGAAATCGAAGTAAACAGTCGTGGCCGTGTTGTCCGAACGCTTAAATACGTACCACCAATCCCAGGCAAAGACATCGTATTAAACCTTGATATCGAATTACAGCAGTTTGTTGAAAAACAACTTGATGGCCGACGTGGCGCTGCGATTGTTTTAGAGCCAAAGACAAGCGCAGTATTAGCCATGGTCTCTAGCCCAAGTTACGATCCAAATCTATTTGTACATGGTATTTCAAGTAAAAACTACAACGCCTTATTAAATGACCCTGATCGCCCACTGGTTAACCGAACAACACTTGGTATATACCCACCAGCATCAACAGTAAAACCTTTTATTGCAGTATCAGCACTAGAAGAGAAAATAGTCACGCCGTTTACTACCCGTAATGATCCTGGCTATTGGCGTATTCCTAATTCAAAAACCCGACCATTCCGCGATTGGAAACGTTGGGGCCATGGTACTGTTAATTTAAAACAAGCCATCGAAGAATCTGTTGATACTTTCTTCTACCAAATCTCTTTTGATATGGGGATTGACCGCTTATCAGCCTGGATGATGAAATTCGGTTTCGGTGACTATACTGGCATTGATATTCATGAAGAAAGTAAAGCTAATATGCCAACCCGAGATTGGAAAGTTGCTCGTTTCCGTACACCTTGGTATCAAGGAGATACAATTCCGGTTGGTATTGGTCAAGGCTACTGGACTGCAACGCCAATGCAGATAGCTAAAGCAACATCGGTTTTGGTTAATCACGGAAAGGTACAAGCGCCTCATTTACTAAAAGCAATTATTAGTAATAATGCAGAGGCGCCATTTGAACCAGAACCATATCCGCCAATAAAAGGGATTAGAGACAGCTATTGGCAATTAGCAGTAGATGGCATGATCTTAGTAAACAATGGCTCTAAAGGCACAGCAAGGCGCATTTTTGCTGGTACTCCTTATGTCAGTGCAGGTAAGTCTGGTTCATCTCAAGTCTTTGGTCTAAAGGGCCAAGAGTATAATGCAGATGAGATTGATGAACGCTTACGTGACCACGCGTTATTTACTGGTTTTGCTCCAGCAAAAGATCCAAAAGTTATTATTTCACTTGTTCTTGAAAATGCAGGCGGTGGTTCGACTCAAGGTGGGCCCGTTGCGCGTAGTGTATTTGACCATGTACTGCTCACGAATCCAGAAGAGGTAACGACAAAATAATGAGAGTAGATATCGCATCGGGGAAAAATAGAGATTTTTTCCACCGTATCCACATCGACTTACCACTATTATTAGGTATTTTATTATTAATGGCTTGTGCTCTTGTCATTATGTACAGTGCCAGTGGTCAAAGCTTATTGATGATGGATAAACAAGCCATGCGTATGCTTCTCTCATTAAGTGTCATGTTTGTGTTAGCTCAAATATCACCTAGAGCTTATGAAGTCGCAGCCCCCTACTTATTTACTATTGGTATAGTTTTATTATTGGGCGTTCTCTTTTTTGGTGAAGCATCGAAAGGGGCTCAGCGCTGGCTTAATCTTGGATTTATTCGCTTTCAACCCTCTGAATTAATAAAACTAGCGGTACCGTTAATGGTTGCGCGCTATATTAGCAATAAGCCACTACCACCGAGCATCAAAACTCTTTTTTTTGCTCTACTTATGGTATTTATTCCAACCATAATGATTGCTAAACAGCCCGATCTTGGCACCTCTATATTAATCGCAGCGTCTGGTATTTTTGTTATTTTTTTAGCAGGGATAAGTTGGAGAATAATCTGTGCTGCAACCGTCGCTGTTGGAGGATTTATCCCTATTTTATGGTTTTTCTTAATGCGCTCTTACCAAAAGGTAAGGGTACAAACATTATTTAATCCGGAATCAGATCCACTTGGTGCTGGGTACCATATTATTCAATCAAAAATCGCTATTGGCTCTGGTGGCTTAGTGGGTAAAGGTTGGTTACACGGCACACAATCTCAATTAGAGTTTATTCCTGAGCGCCATACGGATTTCATCTTTGCTGTTATTGCCGAAGAATGGGGCTTAATTGGAGTGATGGCACTGCTCTCAATTTACCTATTTATTATTGGCCGTGGTTTATTTTTAGCAAGCCAAGCACAAACCGCTTTTGGTCGCATGATGGGAGGCAGTGTCATTCTAAGTTTCTTTGTCTATATTTTTGTAAATATAGGCATGGTAAGTGGCATTTTACCCGTTGTAGGCGTTCCACTTCCATTAGTTAGTTATGGCGGTACATCTATGGTCACTCTAATGGCTGGTTTCGGTATTCTTATGTCAATTCACACACACAAAAAAGTTCATTCTAAGGCCAATTAATGCGTATTATTTTACTTCTTATTTCTCTTGTATTAACAGGTTGTGCATCTGAACCACCAAAAAACTCAACAGATGAACCAAATGCAGGTCGCTATCAAATCAATAATGATATCGCACCTGATATGCCAATTTCAGTTAAGCATATTGAAGATTCTCACCCACGATATGAACCAAAAAGCCTATATGGTAATAAAGATTATACGCTATTAGGCAAAGACTACCCTATTGTCAAAGAACCAAAAAACTTTACCCAAGAAGGTAAAAGCTCTTGGTATGGTAAGAAATTTCACGGTCATAAAACATCAAATGGTGAAGTGTATGACATGTACTCAATGAGTGCTGCACACAAAACATTACCTATTCCAAGCTATGTAAAAGTCACCAATAAAGACAATGGTAAAACAGCAATAGTAAGAGTAAATGATCGAGGTCCTTTCCATGAGGGACGTATTATTGATTTAAGTTTTGCCGCAGCAACAAAGCTAGACGTAATCAAAACCGGCACTGCAAATGTTAAAATTGAATATATCTCAATTGATAAACCTAAAAATGCCCATGAATGGCATGCTATAGATCCAAACCAGTATTACATTCAAATGGTGGCATTAAAAAGTGGCCATGGCGCAACCAAGGCGGCTGAAAAACTACAAAAAAAATTCAATAGTCCGACAAATATTATTAAATCAAACACTGTTTATCGTGTACGTTTAGGGCCATTTTTAGATCGTGATATCGCAGACGCTACGCTATTAGAAGTGAAGAATAACAGCTACATCTCAGCATTTATAATTCAAGAACTTAAAAAATAACTCTCTTGAATGTCAACATTATGTAAATATTGTAACTGGATATCATGCTAATTTTAGAAAGGCAACATTAATTGAACTAGTTAAAATTAGCATTGTCTTTATATAACAATAAGATACCCTTTAATTAAACCGTACACCTATACATTTTTATTAGCTGTCTTTTCATAGAAAATCAGTTATTTAATTACACATCTGGTCATGATATTCAAATCTGCTATTATGTATTCAGTTTTCACTACCTCACAGTGCAAAGTTATTATTATGAAAAATTCAGCAAAACAGTTAAAACGAATCATTTTATCGAGCTTAATTCTTGGCTCAACCGTTGCAGTTGCTGCACCAGCCGTTATCCCGAATGCACCTCAAATTGCAGCAAAGGGTTACGTACTAATGGATTATCATTCAGGAAAAGTTCTTGCAGAAAAGAACATGAATGTACGAATGAATCCAGCAAGTTTAACTAAAATGATGACAAGTTATGTTATCGGTCAAGAAATTGAGAGTGGCAACATCTCAATGGATGACGATGTAGTTATCAGTAAAAATGCATGGGCAAAGAATTTCCCAGGTTCTTCAAAAATGTTTATTGAAGTTGGCAGTACGATTAAAGTACGCGAACTAAATCAAGGCATTATTGTGCAATCAGGTAACGATGCTTGTGTTGCTATGGCAGAGCATGTTGCTGGCTCAGAAGATGCCTTTGTTGATTTAATGAATGCTTGGGGCAGAACATTAAAATTAGAGAACACTCATTTTGGTAATGTTCACGGCCTAGATACTAAGGACCTATATTCTACGCCTTACGACATGGCTCTTATTGGTCAAGCATTGATCCGTGATGTACCAGAAGAATATCGCGTTTATTCTCAAAAATCATATACATATAATGGTATCACGCAATATAACCGTAATGGTTTACTGTGGGATAAAAGCATGAATGTTGATGGCATCAAAACAGGCCACACTGATGGTGCGGGTTATAACCTAGTAAGTTCAGCGACTGAAGGCAAAATGCGCCTTGTTGCGGTTGTTATGGGTACAAAATCAGGTAATGCCCGTAAAGCTGAAAGTAAGAAACTTCTAAACTACGGTTTCCGCTTCTTTGAAACAGTGTCTCCACATAAAGCAGATGAGACCTTCGTTACTGAAAAAGTATGGATGGGTAGCACTGATGAAGTTGCACTAGGCGTTGCAGAAGACACTTATGTTACTTTACCTCGTGGTCAAGCGAAGAAAATGACAGCAAGCTTTGTTCTAGAAAAAACGCTAGAAGCACCTATTTATAAAGGTGATGTTGTTGGTAAGCTTTTCTACCAAGTTGATGGTGAGGATATTGCAGAATACCCACTACTTGCTCTAAATAATGTAGAAGAAGGTGGCATATTTAGCCGTCTAATCGATTATATCGTATTAATGTTTAAAGGTTGGTTAAGCTAATAACTAGCTAAGCAATTGATTAAAGGCGACCTCGGTCGCCTTTTTTATTTCCCTTGTTATCTGACTTAGGTCACAGTAAAATTACTTTCTAATATTTATCCACTCTCGATTGGAGACGGTTATGCAAGAGCAACCAAAGCTAAAAGATCTTCTTGAATTCCCATGTAAATTTACCTATAAAGCCGTTGGCCTTGCTCATGAAGACCTTCCTGTCCTTGTACTTGAAGTTATTCAACGTCATGCTCCAGGTGATTACACGCCACACGTAAAAGCAAGCGGCAAAGGTAACTACAACTCTGTATCTGTAAGTATTACAGCGACATCGATTGAACAAGTAGAAATACTGTATAAAGAACTTGCTGACATCGAAATGGTTCGTATGGTTCTTTAATATATTTGGTAGGTAATAAGCGTACTATTTAGTAGAAAATATTACCTGCCATTTTTAAATTTTGATATACCCCTACATTTCTTATCTATTCCTTCCTTTCTATCCTTGCTATCATTAGCCAAATTTTCAAATCAAGTGTGACCCTATTGAACAAGCGTCTAGTAGTTAAAAACCTTGGCCGACAAGATTATGAGCCGGTATGGAAAGCGATGCATACCTTTACTGATGAACGTGATGAAAACTCGTGTGATGAAGTATGGTTAGTTGAGCACAATCCAGTATTCACTCAAGGACAAGCAGGTAAAGAAGAACATGTTCTGGCTGCTGGAGATATCCCTGTCGTAAAAAGTGATCGTGGCGGGCAAGTAACCTACCATGGACCTGGTCAACTCGTCGCTTATGTTTTGATTAACTTACGCAGAAAGAAAATAGGTGTCCGTGAATTAGTCACACATATTGAAAACACGGTAATCAACACATTAAGTCAGTTTACTATTGAATCAGCAGCAAGACCTGATGCTCCGGGTGTGTATGTTGATAATAAAAAAATATGCTCTCTTGGTTTGCGTATCCGTAAAGGATGTTCATTCCACGGACTGGCACTAAACGTAAACATGGATTTATCTCCTTTCCTAAGAATTAACCCTTGTGGTTATGCTGGAATGGAAATGATACAACTGCACGATTTAATTAAAGAAAATGATACGGTAGAGAACAAAGCAGAACACGTTGAAGATGTTCACCCTTTACTTATTAAAGAATTAACAACATTACTTGATTACACTGATATTGAGTACATAACGGAAAGCAGCCATCATGAGTAAGCCAATTCAAATGGAAAAAGGCGTTAAATACCGCGATGCCGATAAAATGGCATTAATTCCAGTTAAAAACATGCCAACAGAGAAAAAAGAAGTATTACGTAAGCCTGAATGGATGAAGATTAAACTTCCATCAAGCAGTAAGCGTATTGATGAGATTAAATCTGCAATGCGTAAAAATAATCTTCACTCTGTATGCGAAGAAGCTTCTTGCCCTAACCTAGCAGAATGTTTTAACCACGGTACTGCTACCTTTATGATCTTAGGTGCAATTTGTACTCGTCGCTGTCCTTTCTGTGATGTTGCTCATGGTCGTCCAGTCACACCTGAAGCAGAAGAGCCAAAGAAATTGGCAAAAACAATTCAAGACATGAAATTGAAATATGTGGTAATCACGTCAGTAGACCGCGATGATTTACGCGATGGTGGTGCACAACATTTTGCTGATTGTAACCGTGAAATTCGTGAATTAAACCCAGAAATCCGTATTGAAACGCTAGTACCTGATTTCCGTGGACGTATGGATCGTGCATTAGATGCGATGCACAGCAATCCACCAGACGTATTTAACCACAACTTAGAAACGGCTCCTCGCTTATATCGTAAAGTTCGACCTGGTGCAAATTACCAGTGGTCACTGGACCTATTGAAGAAATTCAAAGAGCAACATCCAACAGTACCAACAAAATCTGGTGTGATGATGGGTCTAGGTGAGACGAAAGAAGAGATTGTTCAAGTACTAAAAGACTTACGATCTCATGGTGTAACGATGTTAACGCTGGGTCAATACTTAGCACCAAGTCGCCACCACTTACCTGTTGAACGTTACGTTCCACCGGCTGAGTTTGATGAACTAAAAGAGATCGCTCTTGAGCTTGGGTTTACTCATGCTGCCTGTGGTCCATTTGTCCGCTCTTCTTACCATGCTGATCTTCAAGCGAAAGGCGAAGAAGTTAAATAGTTCAGAATTCAGAATTCAGAATTCAGAATTCAGAAATGAAAAAAGGTTGACGTTTTTGCGTCAACCTTTTTATTTATTTGCTAGAAGCTTATTCAAGAGCGATTAACTACGGATTAGATAATCCGCTTTACCTACCCATTTGTAGCTTGTTAGCTCTTCTAAGCCCATTGGACCACGAGCATGAAGCTTCTGGGTAGATACTGCTACTTCAGCGCCTAAACCAAACTGAGCCCCATCAGTGAAGCGTGTTGATGCATTCACATACACGGCTGCTGAACCTGCGGTATTAATGAACTTTTCAGCAGATTCAATATTATTTGTTAAAATAGTATCAGAATGACTCGCATTATGTGTTTGCATATGAGCCGCTGCTTCATTTACATCAGACACCACTTTCACACCTAATGTGTAACTTAGCCATTCAGTATCAAAATCACCGTCTTGTGCTTCACGTAATGACACGTTTTTAAACTCTTTTAGTAACGAATAAGCTTTTGGTTCAGCAACCAATTCAACACGATCTGCCATTTTATTCGCTAATAATGCTAAGAATTGTGGAGCCACTGCCTCATGAACTAACAGTGTATCAAGCGCATTACATGCAGATGGGCGTTGTGCTTTTGAGTTATCAACAACCAACAAGGCTCTTTCTAAATCAGCACTGTCATCAACAAAGGCATGACTAATACCAAAACCACCGATAATCACAGGAATTGAGCTATTTTCTTTACACATTTTGTGAAGACCGGCACCACCACGCGGAATAATCATATCTACATAATCATCAAGACGCAGTAGTTCAGAAACTAATTCACGATCTGGTTTCTCAATGTATTGCACTGACGCAGCTGGTAAACCTGCTTTTTCAAGTGCTACTTGAATAACCTTTACTAACTCCATGTTAGAGAAGAACGTCTCTTTACCACCACGTAGAATACTTGCGTTACCGGTTTTTAAACATAATGAAGCTATATCAATGGTTACATTTGGACGCGCTTCGTAAATCACACCAATCACACCAATTGGTACACGACGACGAGAAAGCGACATACCGTTTTCAAGCATTTTGCTGTCAATTTCACTGCCAACAGGATCATTTAAGTTGATCACATTACGAACGTCATTAGCAATAGCAACTAAACGATCTTCTGTTAGTAATAAACGATCTTGCATTGCATCTGAAATGCCCGCTTCTACCGCTGCACTAATGTCTTTTGCATTAGCAGCAAGAATCGCCTCTTTGTTCGCTTCAAGTTCATCAGCAATAATCGCCAATGCTTTGTTCTTCTGGGCTGTTGGTACAACCGCTAAATCAAAAGCAGCGGCTTTTGCTGCCTGACCCATACTCGTTAAATTCACACTATATCCCTTTACTAAATCAGTACTAAATCATCACGGTGGATAGCTACAGGTCCATATTCATAACCTAATACTGCGTAAATATCCTGGCTGTGTTTACCTAAAATCTTATTTAAATCGTCACTTGAGTAACGAGAAATACCGCGAGCAACTAACTCACCTTTAGTATTTACAATCTTAGCAACGCCACCACGAATAAAAGAGCCCGAAATAGAGGTGATCCCTTTACTCAATAGGCTACTGCCTTTTTGCTGTACTGCATTGACTGCGCCGTCATCAATCACAATCGTACCATTAGAAGCAGGACCGGCTAAAATCCAACGTTTACGGCTCTCTAACGCACATTCAACCGGTAAGAATTTAGTACCCTGTGGTTTAGAATCCACCACATCACTAATGACATTCTCTGCGCTGCCTGCTGCAATAACCACTTCAATACCTGCACGGCGCGCAATATCTGCTGCCTGCAATTTAGTCGCCATACCACCAGTACCTAAAGTCGTACCACTACCACCGGCAATCTTACGTAATGTTTCATCGATGGTATGAACTTCTTTAATCAATTCAGCTTTTGGATCTTTACGTGGATCTGCGGTAAATAGACCAGACTGATCAGTTAACAACAACAATTTATCAGCACCAGCAAGAATCCCCACTAAAGCGGATAAATTATCGTTATCACCCACCTTAATTTCATTCGTTGCGACTGCGTCGTTCTCATTAACAATAGGAACAATGCCATTTTTTAATAAAGCTTGCAGCATGTCACGGGCATTTAGATAACGTTCACGATCATCTAAATCCGCTCGAGTTAATAACATTTGGCCGACGTTAACACCATAAATAGCAAACAAACTCTGCCATGCTTGAATTAAGCAACTTTGACCAACAGCAGCAAGTAACTGCTTGTTGGCCATGGTTTTGGGTAGTTCGGGGTAGTTAAGATGCTCACGACCGGCAGCAATCGCACCAGATGTAACAACAATAACTTGGTGGCCTAACTTTTTCAGATGGACACATTGGCGAACAAGTTCAACCATGTGCGCTCTATCAAGCTTTAATGTGCCACCGGTGAGTACACTTGTACCAAGTTTAACGACTATGGTTTGAGATTGTGTATTCAATTCCCTACTACCTATTTAACTAATAATGTTTTGAGTTACGAAATATAGTTATCGCAACAATAATGGAAAAAACACCCTATTTTTAGCAAGCAAATCAGAACAGTACAAGCCAAAAATACGATTTAATGATATTTCACTTTAATGAGAGAGATAAATAGTCAGATTATTGCTTCATTTCTTCTTTTATCCACTCAATCATCTGATTTAATGCTTCTTCATAGCCACTATGCAAAGTTTTACTTTTTAGCTCAACGCCTTTTCCGTACTGACTAAATAAGGCTGCTAATTTATTATCTGACTTAGGAGATACGGGGTCTCCTTGTAAGCCAATCGAAAGAACCGATACTGATGTTTTTCTACCACCAGAAAGAAAGCCTTGATTCTTCAAAGACCATGCCTGCATTTGACTGGTTAAGCTATTGATATCAACAACTTGTTTCCCTAAACGAGAAGCCAGTACATCTAAATACATTTTAGGCATCTTCCTCAATTGCGCAGAGTTCGATAAAATATGATGAATTGGAGCACCAAGAGCTACACACGCTTTTAATCTATCTGGTTCTAAAAAAGAGAGCCTTAATGCAACATTACCACCAAATCGAAATCCCATCACTGCCGCATGAAAACGATCAACCCACGGAATATTAGGTAAATGATTCAATACCGCTTGGTGTAAACAACTCGAATCCTCACTCAAAGGCCAATAAGAACTATGACCAACCGATGGCATATCAAGTGTTAACATTGCTATATTATTAGGAGCAAGAAAATCACGATATAAACGCCACATATCCGTTTGTAATGAATCCAAACCACCACTGACAATAACAACAGGTAATGGTTTTTCTGTACTTGGCAAATGCAAATAACAAGTGATTTTTTTTCCTTTATAAGGCACTTGGATCTTCTCTATTCGATGAGAACTTTGCTTTGCAGCCATATCATAAGCTTGATTTGCCAATACCTGAGATTGTGTTGCTAAATTATCGCCTTTTATATGTGGATAGCCTGCGATGCTAAAATACAAACTAGCTTTAAAACAGGCTTCTGCGGCTGCATCACCTTGCAATTCAGACGCATTCTTCTGATGCTTCATTCCTGCATGAATCCACTCATAAGCCCAATTGCCAGCGTGATAACCACTAACTGTATCCAACCATTCATCGCGAGTTCTATTTTTATCACTGCTCGCTATACGTGACAAAATAGACTCTAGCTCTATCGGCTCAACACCTTGCCAAATCCATTGAGGACGACGAAGTTCACGATACCAACGGCGCTCAGTCTTTACTGAAACCTGCTCTAAACTACTTGGAAGATAAGGGATCAAGCCGGATGTTTCTAAAGCTTGCTTCTGAGTTTTAAATAGGGTTACAGAGAGGTTTTCACTTTCAGGTTGAGTCATACAAACACCAATAATACAAAGGTTCATTGCCTTTACTATATACTGAAAGAAAGATGAGAAATACGAAGTTCGCGATAAAATTAAAGACAGGGCAAAAAAAATGACCCTACAAGAGAGTCATTTTTTATCAATTTGATTTCGATTACTTTTTACAAATAGGATCTACGTATGTTACCGCCATATCCCATGGTTGCTCAATCCACGTATCTTGTGGGATATCAACAACGTATGCATCAACTAGGTGAATGCCCGCAGGTTTAGCACATACTGTTACTAATTTACCTTTAGGGTACATTTCACGTAATTTAACAGCAGTATCGCCGCTATCAACAAGGTCATCAATGATGATAAAACCTTCACCATCACCTTCCATTGCTTTAACAACCGTCATATCACGCTGATGATCATGATCGTAGCTTGAGATACAAACTGTATCAACGTAACGAATATTTAGTTCACGAGCTAGGATTGCAGCAGGAACAAGTCCACCACGACTCACAGCCAAAATACCTTTCCATTGTTCCGCAGGAAGTAACTGTTCAGCAAGCTGACGAGTGTACATCTGCATGTTATCCCAAGTAATTACAAATTTATTAGCCATAAGTGACAAAACCTCTAAGTGACACAGCCATCAGCGACTATGCCGTAAAAATAAATTTCAGCGTGAATAGTGCAGCAAGAACCCAAACACTGATATGAACATCACGACCTTTACCACTTAACAGCTTAATTGCCGCATAAGAGATAAAGCCCAAAGAGATACCATCAGCAATAGAGAAGGTTAAAGGCATAAGTAAGCATACCACAACAACAGGGGCTGCTTCAGTAAGATCTCGCCAATCGATACTAACAAGACCAGACATCATTAAAATGGCAACGTAAAACAATGCACCAGCAGTAGCATAGGCAGGAACCATACCCGCGAGTGGAGAGAAAAACAGTGCTAGAAGGAATAAAAGACCAACAACAACAGCAGTTAAACCAGTACGACCACCCGCAGCTACACCTGCAACACTTTCAATAAATGACGTTGTATTTGATGTACCCAATAAAGCACCAACAGATGTTGCTGTTGAATCAGCCAACAATGCCTTATTTAAGCGAGGTATGTTTCCATCTTTATCCATGATCCCTGCTTTTTGAGAAACACCAACTAACGTTCCCGCTGTATCAAATAAATCAACAAATAAGAAAGCAAAAACAACCGTTAGCATGCTCAGCTCAAACGCACTAGAAAAATCCAATTGCATAAAAGTAGGCGCTATACTTGGTGGCATTGAAATAATACCAGCATATTGAACGTCACCGAAAAGCAATGAAATAGCCGTCACAGCTAAAATAGCGATCATAACAGCCGCTTTATAACCACGATGAACCAGCGCAATCGTCAAAAAGAAAGCCAATGCTCCCATTGCCGCAGGAAAGCTATTAATGTGTCCCATTGAAACAAGTGTTGCTGGATTATCGACAACAATACCTGAATTTTTCAAGGCAATAAAAGCAAGGAATAAACCAATACCCGCAGAAATACCAGTTCGTAAAGAAAGAGGGATTGAATTAATAATTAACTCTCTAATTTTAAACAAACTTAACAGTATGAATAAAACACCCGACATAAATACCGCAGCGAGTGCGACTTGCCATGTGTGACCCATACCGAGTACTACAGTATAAGTAAAGAATGCATTAAGTCCCATACCTGGAGCTTGAGCAATTGGGTAGTTAGCAACAAAACCCATAATAAAACAGCCAATAGCAGCAGCAATACAAGTGGCAACAAATACTGCACCTCTATCCATACCAGCGTCTGCTAAAATTGCCGGATTAACAAAAATAATGTAAGCCATCGTTAAAAAGGTGGTTAACCCAGCAATAATCTCAGTACGAACATCAGTACCGTTCTCTTTCAATTGAAATAGTTTCTCAAGCATTTGAGTCATCCCTAGCGTATTTTATGCAATCTAAACGTTTGCGTAATCGATTGGCTGAGGATTATAAAGAGGAATTATGGGAATTTCTAGCGATAGTTACCCATTTACTGTGTAAATAGTAAATAAAGTTAAAACGCTAATTTACAAATGAAAATCTTCACTATTATAATCAGTGAGTTAGTAATAATAAGATAGTTTATATGTAAGGAGGGGAATAAATTTGAGATAAAAAAAACGCCACCCAAATGATTTGGCTGGCGGAGAATTAAGTTACCCCAAAATGGGCTAAATTGAATTCCAATTATAGGGGTACTACATTACCGTATAAAACCCAAGTTTTATTAGTAACCAAAGCAAGCTGGGTATACAAATTGACTTGTGTAAACAGAGCGTTGGTTCCAGAAACTTGAAGAACTTAAAAAAGACATAACATCACCTTATCAATTGACATTTAAAAACAATAAAATTGATCTCGGTTCCTTGGAGGCGATAAATCGGACTCATCCTTTGAGCATTTACACTCTACTGCATCAGCAGAGAAGCTAACTATAGCACCGTGAAATTAAATTACAACAAAAAACATGATCGACGTCACATAAATCATCAATAACACTCAAGTAACGCTCTTATTTTGTAACTTTATTACGTAATCGTTTGCTATTTAAAAATAAATACATCCTCGCTATGCTTTCATAAAGTCTGATAACGTAATTACGATATCAAACAGAGTAATTGGCTAAATTCAGGGGTATACTGAGTTAAATAAATAATCAATTGCTCACGTTAATAGAGCATTTCTAAATAAATATAGCTTTCAAAAGGAGATCCTTGTGTCTGAGATCACTCAACTTAGCCCTCAACCACTGTGGCAGTTTTTCGACAAAATTTGTTCAATCCCCCATCCTTCTAAATATGAAGAAGCATTAGCTCAATATATTATTGAGTGGGCAACAAATGAAGGTTTAGAGGTTCGTCGTGATCCGACTGGTAATGTCTTCATTAAAAAGCCAGCAACAGCAGGAATGGAAGATCGTAAAGGCGTCGTTCTTCAAGCTCACATCGACATGGTTCCGCAGAAAAACGAAGATACTGACCATGATTTTACCAAAGATCCAATCCAACCATACATTGATGGTGAATGGGTTACAGCAAAAGGCACAACATTAGGTGCCGATAACGGCATGGGTATGGCTTCTTGTCTTGCTGTTTTAGCATCAAATGAGATCAAACACGGCCCTCTTGAAGTATTACTAACTATCGATGAAGAAGCAGGCATGACCGGTGCTTTTGGTTTAGAAGCTGGCTGGCTGGAAGGTGATATTCTTCTTAACACCGACTCTGAACAAGAAGGAGAGATCTATATGGGTTGTGCTGGTGGAGCGGATGGTTCAATCAAACTTGATATTGAACGTGAAACCTTACCTACTGGCTACACTACTCGTCAAATCACATTAAAAGGCCTAAAAGGCGGTCACTCTGGTTGTGATATTCACACTGGTCGTGGTAATGCGAACAAGTTACTAGGTCGCTTCCTTGCAGGACATGCTGTTGAATTAGGGCTACGCCTTGTTGAATTCCGTGGCGGTAGCTTACGTAATGCCATTCCTCGTGAAGCGTTCGCAACGGTAGCAGTTCCTACTGAAAATGAAGCTAAGCTAGCTGAGTTATTCACGTTTTACACAGAGCTGTTAAAAGAAGAATTAGGCCGAGTTGAAACAGGTATTGTTACCTTCAATGAAGATATTTCTGCTGAATATGTACTAACATCAAAAACTCAAGCACGCTTCATTGCCACTCTTAATGCGTGTCCAAACGGCGTTATCCGTATGAGCGATGACATTGAAGGCGTGGTTGAAACCTCTTTAAATGTTGGTGTTATTACAACAGAAGAAGAAAGCATTACCATTCTTTGCCTTATCCGTTCATTAATGGACTCTGGTCGCAGTATGGTTGAAGGTATGCTTTCATCAGTTGCAGAGCTAGCTGGTGCACAGGTAACATTCTCTGGTACTTATCCTGGTTGGAAGCCTGATGCTGATTCTGAAATCATGCATGTTTTCCGTGATGTATATGAAAGCATCTACGGCAACAAACCAAACATAATGGTTATTCACGCTGGTTTAGAGTGTGGTCTATTTAAAGAACCTTACCCTAACATGGACATGATCTCATTTGGTCCAACGATCAAATTCCCTCACTCTCCAGATGAGAAAGTGAAAATTGATACCGTTGCTCTTTACTGGGAACAAATGGTTGCTATCTTGGAAAATATTCCTAAGAAATAATGAGCAATCTTTAATCACATAAAAAAACGGTCAACATCTAAGATGTTGACCGTTTTTTATACATAAAATATATTGTATTAGAAATACACTTTCGGGTTTGTAGCACCCCAAATCACATACAGCTCAGGCATACTTCTGCTACTAAATGCTTCCATTTCTTTAGTTTCAATCATTTCTTCATTTTGAGAGCCAAACAGAACGACTTCATCACCCGGCTGAACATCCGCAATATCAGTAACATCAACCATGGTTGTGTTCATTGATGTCACACCGACTACATTCGCTTTCTGACCATTGATCAAAACATAACCGTTGTTACCAATAGAACGAACATAACCATCAGAATAGCCTAATGGTAAATTAGCTAAAATAGAATCACGACCTAATACATAAGTACTGCTGTAACCAATCGTGCTGCCTTTTGGCAAATAGTTTAAAGACGCTACTGATGTTTTAAAACGAACGATACGTTTAAATTCTGGATTACTTGGCATATCACCATAAAGTAGACCACCCGGACGAACCATATCTAAATGTGCTTCAGGTAGGTTAATCGTGGTGTAAGAGTTTGCTACATGCAGAGTGATGCTCTCACGCTTTAACTGAGCTTCATCAATAAGCCATTGGCTTTCTTTTTTAAATAAATCCAGTTTTATTTTAATTTCTTCAACTGATTCATTTGGAAAGTGCGTCATGATACCAACGATATTGATATAACCATTAAAAGCGATATTTAGCGCTTCTTTCTTTCCTTGTGTTTGAGATAAATCCAAGCCATTACGCCCCATACCACCAGCATTAATCGCTAAGTGTACGGGAATAATCGTATTATTTTTTTTAGCTAATTTAGCAATCGTATTTGCTTGTTCGCTCGAACCAATCAATTCTTCAATTTGATAGGTTAATCCTGATTCAATCTCATTAGGTGTTGCTGCTCGAACACGCATGATTTCGCCTTCGAAACCTTTTGCTCGAACAATGCGTGCTTCTTCATTACTGGTAATGCCGATACAGTCAACATTACGATCAATAACAGAAGACATTAATCCTTCAATACCATTACCATAAGCATCAGCTTTCATGATTGCACATACTTTTGTGCCTTCAGATAACGTCTGTTTTAATGTATCTATATTATGCTGGAATGCTTTTGTATCTATTTCTAACCATGCATTGGTTTGTTGAATTTTCTCTTGATTCGTTAACGTATCTAAAGAAAGTAGTGGCGCAGAAACTGCCACGGTAGGAAAAACTAAACTTAACGCCAATGCACATTTTGTAAATTTCATAAACAACCGTTTCGATATAATTATTATCTTATAAATTTGAAACGGAATTATATAGAGCTTATTTTCTAACCTCTAGATAAAACACTGTATATTACAAACACCCAAACTATACCTAACGACAAAGAAGCAAAAGTAAGTAAATCGATTACACTTACCTCTTGTTTTTCAAACACAAGGATCAACATCGCTACATCATAAAGAAAATAACGAGTCTAAATTAAACGTAATTGCTGAAAAACCTCTTTTTCCTTTAGCATGACACTAACCCCAATTAAACGGATTTCTCTGCCTTTTTTCCTTTCAAGAACTTCAATCAGTAACTCTTCAAAAAACGGTAAAGTAAGATCATGGTGCACATGCTCAATCGTCGTCTGCTGAAAATCAGCAAATTTAATCTTTATACCCTGTTTCGCAATATTTAATGAACCATTCGCTTTTAATAAGCGTTTCTCTAACTCAGGATATAAACGAGATTGAATCACCGCCCAGCACTCTTCAAATGAACTAATGTTGTGAGTAAAAGTTCTCTCTACGCCCACTGATTTTCTATTCCGTTCAGTGATCACTTCCCGCTCATCAATACCATGTGAGCGCTTCCAAAGCGAAGCCCCCATTTTCCCAAACTTTAACAGTAAATCTCGCTGATCACTCTTTTGGACATCACTACAGGTATACAAGCCAAATTGATGCAAGCGCTCTAAGCTGACCTTTCCAACTCCTGGTATTTTCTCTAACCGCAATTTATTTATTTCATCCATTACCGTATCCGGAGTGATGACGTATTGACCATTAGGTTTATTAAGATCCGAGGCAATTTTAGCTAAAAACTTAAGTGGGGCAATACCAGCAGAGGCAGTTAATTCAAGCTCATCAAAAATATCTTTACGTATTTGCTCGGCTATTAGTGTCGCTGAACCATGTAAAAGTGAACAGTTACTTACATCTAAATAGGCTTCATCTAAAGAAAGAGGCTCTATTTTATCGGTATAACGTCGAAATATACGGTGGATATGATAAGAGACCTCTTTGTATACCTGCATTCTTCCCGGAACAACCACAAGACTAGGGCAAAGCTTTAATGCTTTACCTGTAGGCATAGCAGAATGAATACCAAACTTTCGAGCTTCATAATTACAAGTACTTAAAACGCCACGCTGCCTTTCACTGCCACCAACCGCTAAAGGGATATTTCGTAATGCTGGGTTATCCCTCATTTCTACCGCTGCGTAAAAACAATCCATATCAATATGAATTATTTTTTGCTGACTTTTTTTTTCTACTAACGGTAAGTTTTGGGTATCGATACTCATATCATTCAACTGTATAAATAAACAGTTAAATAATAACGTTGAACTATTTAATATTCAAACTATATAAATAGACAAATAAAAAAACAGCACCATAAATTGATGCTGTTTTTATTTATATTCAATCGATTAACGGCTTTTATGCGATACGATCTTTTTCCCAAGCCGCTAATTTCTCAGCTCTAACCGCTTCCTTTGCTTCACGTTTTTTACGTGCATCACAAGGTTCGGGGCAATTACATACCTTATCAATACCAACAGCACCAAGGCCACCACAGCTTCCCTTAACGACTTTACGCTGCACAATATAGCCGATTGCCATTGCACCAATCACCGCTAGAAAAACACCAAATGTAATTAGAAAAGTATTCATCATCTACTCACTTATTTCAAAAAAGGTTTAAAGGCTTCAGAAGCAATTTCTTTAAAGCCATCTTTTGTTTTCACAATCATGAAAACAGGAATATTGTTTTTGTTGGCGATTTCCATGCCCTTTTCTTCCCCCAATACCATTAGGCCTGTCGCTAGTCCATCAGCGGTCATTGAAGATTTATCAAGTACTGTAACTGAGACCACTTTATTAGCGATAGGTTTACCCGTAATTGGATTGATAATATGAGAGTAACGAACGCCCTCTTTTTCAAAATAGATACGGTAATCACCAGAAGTCGCTACAGCATAATGTCCAGGTTCAATAATTTCTTGAATCGCTCTTTCATCTATCGATGGTTTCTCTATCGCAATACGCCAAGCAACATTTTCTTTATTATTACCCTTAACACGCATTTCACCACCGACTTCAACCATGTAGTTAGTTATGCCGAGTGATTCTAAATAATTCGCAACAACATCAACGCCCCAACCTTTTGCAATAGTTGAAAGATCGACATAAAGATTGGGAATGTTTTTTGTTACTGTTGTCGTTGTTGCACTTAAATGTTCAATACCAACGACAGCACGACGTGCATTTAATTCATCTTCTGTTGGAACAACTTCAGGGCGAGCTTCAGGACCAAACCCCCATAAATTAACAAGTGGACCAACCGTAATATCTAATGCACCTTCCGTCAGTTGATTTAAACGAATGGCTTCGTTGATTACTGTTGCCGTATCTTCCGAAACAGTAAATGGTGTTAAATCTGTGCTTTGGTTAAATAGACTTAGCTCAGAATCTTTACGGTATGTCGACATTTGATCATTAACGAGTTCTAGCTTTCTATCCACTTCTGCATGGATAGCTTCCGTTGCTGGTAAGCCATCTTTACTAATGAATTTAATATTATAACTTGTCCCCATTGTCGGGCCATTTATATATATCTGCTCACGTTGATCACCACAACCTGAAAGCAACACTAACGCTAAGCAAGACAATAAAACAATTTTAGTTTTATTCACTAAATGAGTAACACTGACAATCACTGCCAACTCCTTAATTAAAATATTTCAAAATAACGTAAACAATACACAGGAATATAGATTTACAAAACCTATAACCCTGTACTTTGTCAGGTTAAATATAGCTCATTAATACGAAAAAAGGCTGACTCAGTGATGAGTCAGCCAATATTTCTTACTTCAATGGATTAACCACCGAAGTCATCTAGTAAGATGTTTTCATCTTCAACACCAAGATCTTTAAGCATGCCGATTACAGCTGCATTCATCATTGGTGGACCACACATGTAGTATTCACAATCTTCTGGAGCTTCATGATCTTTCAAGTAGTTTTCATAAAGTACGTTGTGAATGAAGCCTGTGTAACCATCCCAGTTATCTTCTGGCATAGGATCAGACAGAGCACAGTGCCATACGAAGTTGTCATTGTTAGCCGCTAGGCCGTCAAAGTCTTCAACGTAGAACATTTCACGCTTAGAACGTGCACCATACCAGTAAGACATTTTACGAGTTGATTTAAGACGTAAAAGTTGGTCAAAGATATGAGAACGCATTGGCGCCATACCTGCACCACCACCGATGAATACCATTTCATTATCAGTGTCTTTAGCAAAGAATTCACCAAATGGACCAGAAATAGTACATTTGTCGCCTTCTTTTAAAGACCAGATATAAGATGACATAACACCAGGAGCTACATCTGGGTTATTTGGCGGCGGAGTTGCGATACGCACGTTAAGCTTGATAATGCCTTTCTCTTCTGGGTATGAAGCCATAGAGTATGCTCGGATCGAATGCTCTTTAACGATTGATTCGTAACGGAACAAGTTAAACTTATCCCAATCACCACGATATTCATCAGGAACATCAAAATCTGCGTATTTAATGTGATGCGGTTCAGCTTCAATTTGAATGTAACCACCAGCACGGAATGGAACTTCTTCGCCATCAGGGATAGCAAGAGCCAATTCTTTGATAAAAGTAGCTTCGTTATCATTAGAGATAACCGTACATTCCCACTTTTTAACACCAAAGATTTCTTCTGGAAGTTCAATTTCCATGTCAGTTTTCATTGCAACTTGACATGCTAGACGCTCACCTTCACGAGCCTCACCTTTTGAAATGTGATCAAGCTCTGTCGGTAGAATATCACCACCACCAGATTTCACTTTCACACGACACTGACCACAAGAGCCACCACCGCCACACGCTGATGATACAAATATACCTGCGCTACCAAGAGCGTTAAGTAATTTGCTACCAGGCTGTGTAATGATCGCTTTTTCAGGATCACCGTTTACAGAGATAGTAATGTCACCTGATGGTACTAGTTTAGATTTAGCGAATAAGATCACTAATACTAAAGCCAGTACAATAATGGTAAACATCGCTACACCAAGAATAATGCTTTGCATTTGTTATTCCTTATTATTGGGTGCTTACCCTACAGTTGAACACCAGAGAAAGACATAAAGCCTAACGCCATCAAACCTACTGTAATGAAAGTAATACCTAGGCCACGAAGACCAGGAGGTACATCTGAATATTTCATTTTTTCACGAATACCAGCAAGCGCTACAATAGCCAACATCCAACCAACACCTGAACCGAAACCGTATACTACCGATTCAGCAAAGTTATAGTCACGTTGAACCATGAAAGATACACCACCGAAAATTGCACAGTTAACTGTGATTAACGGAAGGAAAATACCTAATGCATTGTACAAAGGTGGGAAGAAGCGGTCTAAAACCATTTCTAGAATTTGTACAAGAGCTGCGATTACACCGATAAAGGTGATGAAGCTAAGGAATGTTAAATCAACTCCCGCAACAATCGCGTTTTCTTTCAATAAGTAAGTGTAAACAAGGTTGTTCAATGGTACTGCGATTGTCAATACAACAACTACAGCAACACCAAGACCAAACGATGTTTTTACTTTCTTAGACACAGCCAAGAAAGTACACATACCTAAAAAGAATGAAAGCGCCATGTTTTCGATGAAGATCGATTTAACAAGTAAACTAATATAATGTTCCATTCCGACCTTACTCCTTCGCTTCTACTTGTGCAGGCTTGATGATACGGATAGCCCAAATCATAAAACCAATTAAGAAGAATGCAGATGGTGCTAGAAGCATTAGACCATTTGGTTGATACCAACCACCGTTAGAAACAAGTGGCAGAACTTCAACACCAAACAGTTTACCAGAACCTAAAAGTTCACGGAAAAATGCAACTGTCATCAATACAAAACCGTAACCAAGACCGTTACCAATACCATCAATGAATGATGGAAGAGGTGCAGACTTCATTGCGAACGCTTCAGCACGACCCATTACAATACAGTTTGTAATGATCAAACTAACAAATACAGAAAGCTGCTTAGATATATCGTAAAGATATGCTTTCAATACTTGGTCAACAACGATTACCAAAGAGGCAATGATCGCCATCTGAACGATGATACGAACACTGTTTGGCATGTGATTACGAATTAGCGAAACAAATAAGTTAGATAAAGCAGTAACAAACATTACTGCAATTGTCATAACAAAAGCCGTTTCTAGTTTAGTAGTTACAGCTAGAGCCGAACATACACCAAGAACTTGCAGCGCGATCGGGTTGTTATCCAACACCGGCGCTAAAATGCTCTTTTTAATTTCTTTTGCGCTAGCCATTAGTTCAGACCTCCATCACGAACTTTAGCAAGGAATGGACCAAAGCCATCATTACCCAACCAGAAGTCAAACGTGTGTTGAACACCGTTAGCTGTTAGTGTTGCACCAGAAAGACCATCAACACCGTACTCAGAACCAGCTGGAGCACCGCCTTTAACAATCTTAATTGCAGGGTTATGATCTGCATCAAACAGTTTCTTACCTACAAATTGTGCACGCCACGCTGGGTTTTCTACTTCACCACCAAGTCCAGGAGTTTCCGTTTGATCGTAGTAAGTAAGGCCTGCAATTGTGTTACCGTCAGTCTCAACCGCAACAAATGCATACATCATTGACCATAAGCCAGTACCGTGAACCGGGATGATAACTTTAGATACTGTACCACCGCTCTTAACTAGGTAAACAACACCTAAGTTAGCACGACGAATGATCTTAGCTTTATCTTGTTCAGCAGTTAGCTTAATCGATTGTTCTGGATCTTTTGCTGCTTTACGTTGATCGTAAGTTGCAGCATCACCATCAACGAACTCACCTGTTTTAAAGTCAACAAGACGAGGTTCGATGTTCGCGGCAAATAGCTCAGGAATAGTACCAGAACCAGTCACACCAGCGACTTCAACAATTTTACTTTGCTTATCTAGAACGGCATTTGCTAGTTGCTTCGGCTTAAGAACAACCGCAGCAGTTGATACGATGATTGAACACACTAAGCTCAAACCAATAACAACACCGAGTGTTTTTTTAATGCTATCGTTATTACTTGCCATAGCGTTTTAGTCTCCGTTTCACGTTACCTTCAACGACAAGGTTATCAAACAGTGGAGCAAATAAGTTTGCAAACAGAATAGCTAACATCATACCTTCTGGGTATGCAGGATTAACTACACGGATCATTACAGCCATTGCACCAATTAGAATACCGTACCACCACTTACCTTTACTGGTAAATGAAGCCGATACTGGGTCTGTTGCCATAAAGATCATACCGAATGCAAAACCACCTAAAACTAGGTGCCAATGCCAAGGCATGCTAAACATTGCGTTTGTATCAGAACCGATAAGATTAAACAGTGTAGACACTGCAACCATACCAATCATAACACCCGCAATAATGCGCCAAGATGCAATACGCATATAAACGATCATTAGGCCACCAAGGATCAGAGCAAGTGTTGAAACCTCACCGATTGAACCTGGGATTTTACCAATGAATGCGTCCATCCAAGAGATAGTGTTTCCAGTGACAGTATTAACTAAGCCACCTTGACCGCCTTGTGCCCATTGGCTAAGTGCTGTAGCACCAGAGAAGCCATCAGCAGCAGTCCAAACTGCATCACCTGAAATTTGAGCTGGGTATGCAAAGAATAAGAATGCACGACCCGCAAGCGCTGGGTTTAGGAAGTTACGACCAGTACCACCAAAGATTTCTTTTGCTACAACAACACCGAAAGTAATACCTAACGCTGCTTGCCATAGTGGAAGAGTTGGTGGAACGATCAATGCGAAAAGAATAGAAGTAACAAAGAAACCTTCATTTACTTCATGCTTACGCACCATACAGAACAACACTTCCCAGAAACCACCAACAAGAAACACTGTTGCGTAGATAGGTAAAAAGTATGTTGCACCCAGTAGCATGCTACTGCCCCAACCAGCATCCGCACTCACGGTGCCACCAAGCATTTCAGTTAACCAGTAATGCCAGTTACCAGAAATTACAGCTGCTAGTTCCGCACCAGAATACATGTGCTCAAGAGCAACAATAGCTTGGTTACCAGCGTTGTACATACCCCAGAACATTGCTGGGAATACAGCAAACCAAACCATGATCATGATACGTTTTAAATCAACGCTATCACGAACATGTGAACTACCTTTAGTTACTGTACCAGGAGTATAGAAAAGTGTTGCTGTTGCTTCATATAAAGCAAACCACTTCTCATATTTACCGCCAGGTTCAAAATGATGTTCAACTTTTTCAAATAAATTTAAAAGGCTCATCAATTACCCTTCCTTCTCGATGGTATCCAAGATCTCACGAAGCATTGGACCATACTCATATTTACCAGGGCACACATAAGTACATAGACCTAGATCATCTTCATCTAATTCTAATGCACCTAAACGAACAGCACTGTCAACATCACCTGCACAAAGATCACGTAATAACATAGTTGGTTCCATGTCTAATGGCATTACACGCTCGTAACTACCAATTGGAACCATTGCACGATCACTACCATTAGTAGTTGTCGTCATGTTAAACACTTGACCTGAAAATAGGTGACTCAGGAAAGAACGAGTAACTGAGAATTTGTTTTTACCAGGGACAGCCCAGCCTAAAAACTCTTTCTCACGACCTTCACGAAGAACACATACTTGCTGATGGTAACGACCAAGGTAGGCATGAGGGCCTGACGCTTGAGTACCGTTTAATACAGAACCAGAAATGATTCGTACTTCACCAGGCATGACTTCACTGTCCGTTAATTCAAGTAAGCTAGCACCAATCATAGTACGAACTAAACGAGGATTATTTACGGCTGGTCCAGCTAAAGATACGATTCTGTCAGAGTAGATTTCACCCGTTAAGAATAATTGACCAAAAGCAATAACGTCTTGGTAGCCGATACTCCACGCCACATTATTTAAATCCACAGGATACAAATAATGCATGTGTGTACCTGCTAGACCAGCTGGATGCGGGCCATCAAATACATGTTCTTCAACATTTTTTTGAGAAGAGCGAGGTAAACTACCTCCTTTCTTACATACGTAAACCTTCTCACCTGTTAACACAGATAATAGGTCTAAGCCTGCAACAAAAGCGTCTTCTTGTTGGTTAATGATCACTTCTGCATCAGCTGCTAGAGGATTAGTATCCATAGCAGTTACAAAGATAGCCTTTGTTTCAGAATCGATCGCTGGAACCTTGCTGAACGGACGAGTACGTAATGCAGTCCATGCACCAGAATCAATAAGCTGTTGCTTAATCGCATCACGATCAAGAGAAGCCAACTGATTTGCTACATAGCTATTAAAAGTAACCTGCTCTTCGCCTTCAACTGTAATGACTACAGATTGAAGTACACGTTTAGCACCACGGTTAATTTCAACAACTTTACCACTTACTGGAGATGTAAAAATAACACCAGGATTCTTTTTATCAGCAAAAAGAATCTGACCTTTCTTTACTACATCTTCTACGCGGACATGCATCGTAGGACGCATACCAACATACTCTTCGCCAAGCAAGGCGACTTTAGTGATGGAATTACCATCATTAATCACCTGAGTTGGAACTCCTGCTATAGGAAGATCCAAACCCTTTTTTATTGTAATCATACGCACTTGCACTAATTTAATTGGGAAAAAGGATTCTATATAAGACACGACATTACTAATCATGTTCAGCGTTAACAATCAAAACCACCAACACCGCAACAATTTAGCAATATGCTTTTTACATAAAGACGAAAAAAGCTATTTTAAGGCGAAGGATTCTAGCATTTTTTATGGTGTAGATGCCACGTTCAATAGCCAGATTCCCGCAATTTTTTGCTCTTCATTGTTAGAAATCATTGAAATGGTTTAAGCATTTTAGATCCAGCGCACAATTATTGTTCAAAATCAAAAAATACCACCTTAGTAGTACTGATATCAATAGTTGCTCATATTTTAACAATTGAAGATGATATTTATTTATTTTATGTTAAAAACTAAACATTCTCGTTTCATTGTTAACTTTTTGAACCACCCATGCAGTTAGGCGATGATGGTACTTTTTCGGTATCTAATGCTTCCCACTCAGTTTCAGTATAAGTGTGGATAGCAAGCGCATGAATATGATTTGCTAATTCGTCCGCGAGAATCGCATTTATCATTCGATGACGAGCCAATAAACGTTTACCTTCAAATTCATCACTCACTACAATCACTTTGAAGTGACTCTCAGAGCCTTCGGGTACATTATGCATATAGCTCTCATTTAGCACTTTGAAGTACGACGATGACAGTTCTGTGTGTAATTTATGCTCAATTTGATGCTGAATCATATAATTCCTTTCTTTATTTGAATTCTTCTGTTTCCACTTTATACACCATTTGCGACAATAGCCAGAAGCGTACCCAACTGAAGATCTAAATTATGAAAACCGAATTGTGTCTGTTCGACCGAAGCCTAAATTTACAACGTTACCCAAAACGTGCTCAAGAATTATTACAAGCTTGGGATGCTGGTGATGAGTACATCATTAACCATATAGAAGAGTTAAACTTAGAAGATGGCAAAAACATCCTTATCTTAAATGATAATTTTGGTGCTTTATCTTGTTGGTTCTCTGAGAAGCATAACGTTACAATGATGACGGATTCCTTTGTCGCTCAACGTGGTACCTTAAAAAATCTACAACGTAACCAATGTAATCGTGTGCAGCTAATCACTTCAACAGAAGAGATGCCCCAAGGTTTCGATCTGGTTATCATGCAAATTCCAAAAAACAATCGCATGTTAACATGGCAACTTCAGCAACTTCGTCAATCAATGACGGTTGAATGTCCAATCATTGCAGTTAATAAAGCCAAAGAAATCCACAATTCGACTCTTGAATTGTTTGAAGACTTTCTAGGCGAAACAAAAACCTCTTTGGCTTGGAAAAAACACCGTTTAGTTTTTTCAAATGCCAATGCTACTAATCCTGCAACCATTGCAGAAGCAGTATGTTGGAGTGTCGACAATGAAGATATTGACCTACTAAACTACCCTAACGTCTATTCTGGTGAGCGTTTGGATCAAGGTGCTCGTTTTTTACTTGAACATATTCCTGTCGACCCAGAACTGCGCCACATCATTGATTTAGGCTGTGGCAATGGCGTGTTAAGTGTTAAAGCTGCCCAACTAAACCCAGAAGCTCGTATTACCTGTGTTGATGAGAGCTTTATGGCGATTGAATCAGCGCGTCGTAATTTAGAAGTTAATTTAGGTAAAGAGCGTCAATTCCAATTTATTGCCAACAACTGTTTAGATGGCTTTAAAAAGCACAGTAGCTATTTAGTGCTATGTAATCCCCCTTTCCACCAAGGGCAAGCCATTACCGACCATATCGCGTGGCAAATGTTCTGTGATGCTAAGCACATCTTATGTCAAGAAGGGAAGTTATTAGTTATTGGAAACCGTCATCTTGATTATGATGATAAATTATGTCGCTTGTTCGGTGAAGAAAACGTCACCACCATCGCGAGCAATTCAAAATTCGTTATTTTAGAAGCCGTTAAAGCTGAAAAATCAAAATAAAAAGGATATCCCAATGAAAAAGGCCATTATTGCCCTTTCTGCTCTATTTTTAGCTGCATGTAGTGCTCCTTCTGATCCTCAGTTGGATATCCAACCTGTCGCATCTTCAAGCGCACACCAAATTGTTGATGGTGTAAAACTAACCTTGGATAGCAGTGATTTACGTACCGCTCAATATGTTGCTGTTATTGATAACGGACGCCAAAATGTTCAACCGATTCACGCGAAACAAAATTTACGTGTAACGCTTGAAGACGCATTAGCAACACAGCTAACAACACAAGGTTTTATCATCACGGTTGATAGCGATAACACGCTACGTTTAGACATTATTGAAGCATTAGTGAGTGCTCAACATTCATTAATGAGTAATGAAATAACAACCCAGGTGAAACTTCAAATTACGGCAGAGACACCACAAGGTAAGTTTGTAAAAACGTACAATGGCGTATCTAAAAAAACAGGCTCAATGAGTGCTGACAACCAAGATATCGAACAAGTTTTAAATGATCTTCTAAATGCAGTGTTAGACAAAATTGCGGTTGATGAAGAGCTACAAACTTACATTAAAGGTAACTTCTAATTATGAAATGGACATCTAAAACAGCGCTATTAATTGCCGCTCTGGGTTTTACTCAAGTAGCCTCCGCTGAATCAGTAAAATTTGAAACGACAGAAGGCAATTTCACCATTGAATTAAACTCAGAAAAAGCACCGATTTCAGTCGCTAACTTTATTCGTTATGTTGAAGATGGTAGCTATGTAGGTACTCAATTTCACCGTGTTATTCCTGGTTTTATGGCTCAAGGCGGTGGCTTTGATAAAGACATGCTGAAAAAATCAAGTTATGGCCCGATTAAAAATGAAGGCTATAACGGTTTAGGTAATGATACAGCCACGGTTGCAATGGCTCGTACCAATAATCCTGATTCAGCAACACGTCAATTCTATATCAACCTTAGTGACAATGGTTTCTTAAATGCAAATCAACGTCCACCAGGCTATGCCGTATTTGGTAAAGTAACCCAAGGTTTTGATGTTATTCAAAAGATGGCAACAAAACCAACAAAAGCATTACCTAATGGAATGCGTGATATCCCAGTTGAACCAATTATCATAACTAAAGCAACATTGATTAAATAATTTAGTTTACTATTGATTCTGTTTCATTATCAAAGCAGCTTTCGAGCTGCTTTGTTTTTTCTAATATCCATACAATAACAACAAGGAGCGTTTCATGTCTCAATCCATGCAATGGAAATCAGCCATTAAAAGCTACATGGACAAACGTCTACTTTGGGTTTTCATGCTTGGTTGCTCTAGTGGTTTCCCATGGGTACTAATTGGTTCAAACATGTCTGGTTGGCTTAAAGATGCAGGGTTAACTCGTGCTGCAATAGGTTACTTTGGCTCTGTTTTTGCTGTTTACGCTATCAACTTCATGTGGGCTCCACTTGTTGACCGTGTCAAATTACCATTTTTAGGGAATAAATTGGGTCAGCGCCGTAGCTGGATTTTTCTATGTCAGGCTATTGTTTTTGTTTGTACCTTACAAATTGCGGGTTTAGACCCTGCAAATAATTTAGCCTTAACCTCTATGTTCGCTCTTGCTATTGCAACCGCATCTGCCACACAAGACGTAGCCATAGATGCGTTCCGTATTGATACCTTTCCTAAATCAGAATCAAGTAAGATGCCACAAGCTTCTGCAATGGCTGTGATAGGTTGGTGGACTGGTTACTCACTTCCTGGATACCTAGCATTTGTTAATGCTGACAGTATTGGTTGGAATGGGGTTTATTATGGTATGGCTGGTATTGTTGCTTTACTAATGGTCTTTACTTTGCTCGTTGGTGAACCGAAAACTAAACGTAATGAACTTCAACACGAAGCAGAAACTCGACATAACAAAATCGTGCATTCTAAAACAGCAGCTTGGTTTACGGTTACTGTTATTGAGCCATTTTATGATTTCTTTAATCGTAATGGAGTTAAAACAGCCTGTACTTTACTCCTGTTTGTCTTCTTATTTAAAATTGGTGAAGCCTTCCTCGGTAGAATGTCGATTACTTTCTATAAAGAAATTGGCTTTAGTAATGAACAAATTGGTTACTACTCAAAACTTATTGGGTGGGGGGCAACGGTCTTCTTTACCTTATTAGGCAGTTTAATCAATGTACGATTTGGTGTTATCAAAGGCTTAATGATCGGTGGTATTGCCATGGCAGCAAGTAATTTGATGTTTGCCCTCATTGCCAATGTTGGACCAAACGAGCATTTATTCTTAGCGACTATTCTGGTTGATAATTTTACAACGGCTTTTTCTACTGTTGCGTTTGTTTCCTTCTTAACTATATTAACGGGAGAAGCGTTTTCTGCTACCCAATACGCCCTTCTTGCATCATTAGGTAACTTAGGTAGAACCACTCTGGCCTCTTTCAGTGGAGAGCTCGTTGACTATTTAAATAGTTGGCCATTGTTCTTTATATTAACTGCCGTGATGGTTGTCCCAAGTTTGATCATGTTACTTATGCTTAAAGGACATTTCAAAGCCCTACTTGATAAGGCACAAGGTTCTTAACGCACGTTAATACATAACAACTCTGTTACCAAAGCCTCCATATTCCGGGGGCTTTGTCGTTTTTGTTCACAGTTTATTATTACAATGACACTCATTACGTGATTTAGATCACTTAATTTATGCTGATATATTTATAAATAAGATCAAGATCAATATACAACATAAACGTTACATTAATTGCATTTTAAAAAGTGAACTTTATAGATATTATATGCACAACTTAGAGGCGGTATTAAACGACTCGCCAATACTTTTAGTAATACATAACTATAGAGATGCCATTATGCGTAAATCCCTTTTAGCTCTATCTGTTCTTGCTACCACTGTTGCTATCCCTGCTCAAGCTGAATACCTATATGGTTTTGGTAGCATGTACGCTGATTACCAAGTTTGGGATCAGGGTATTGGTAACGACGCTGATAACAACGGTAACGATATTTCAGGACGTAACCAAGCTGTAATTGGTATTGAAGGCGGTGCTGCATTTGATTGGGGTCAAATCTACGGTTTCTACGATTACGAAGGTGTTGACCGTGCTCAAGATAAGCGTGGAGCTTCTGCAAAAGGTACAATTCACTATAATCTTACAGAGTCTGGTGTAAGTTTATATGCTCAAGTATATAATACTGACTTTGATGAGTTTGGCGCTCATGAGCAAAACCGTGTTCTAGGTCTTGGCTATACTGGTCTTAAAGGTGATGGTTGGGCATTCACTCCATTTATCGGTGCTCACCAAATTAATGCTGATGCAGAGATCCGAGGTAATAATGGTGGCATGGCCGGTTGGGTTGGCTTCTATAATACTGATTTAATTGGTCAAAACTTTACTTTCTCTACTTGGGGTGAATATGAGTTTGGCCGTATGGATGCATATGCAGAGCAACAAGGTGGTGATTGGGGCCTAAATGGTAGTGCAAATGCTATGTGGAACTTCCACAAAAACTGGTCAACGGGTGTTCTTTACCGCTTCACTGTAAATAAACTAGCTCGTAAAGATTATCAAGATTTGGTTATTTACCGTCTACAATACAACTTCTAATCTAATTTAGAATCTCTATTCTACTAAGGCGCTCATCATGAGCGCCTTTGTTTTTTCTAGCAAACCCATTACACTGCTTTCATTATTTATACTTAATGGATAGCCACGTGAATATCACCATTCTTGGTCCTGGAGCTGTCGGTTCTTTATGGGCATGTTATCTGCAAAAAGCAGGGCATAATGTCTCTTTATGGACAAGAAGCTCAGCGCCTTCTGATGTTTCTCTTTCTTTAAATGCACAAGAAAACTCTTCGCACACTTTTTCTTGTAACGATAAAGAATCACTGACCTATTGTGATTTACTCTTTATTACCGTTAAAGCATGGCAAGTAGAAAGCGCTCTACTCCCTTTGCTTCCCCATTTATCAAAAGAGACTATATTACTCTTTATGCATAATGGCATGGGAGCTATTGATACTGTAAAAAATCACATAGATCACCACCCTATTTTACAAGCAACCACGACTCATGCAGCACTAAAACACAATAAAAAATCAATTGAACACACTGGGCTTGGTACTACAGTGATCGGCCCATTCAATCCACTTGGCGAACAATGTCATTTTATGCAAGATGTACTTCATCATGCATTAGCCTCTGTCGAATGGAATTCAAACATCCATATCTCACAGTGGAAAAAGCTCGCTATTAATTGTGCCATCAATCCACTAACCGCGATAGAGCAATGCAAAAATGGTGAGTTATCACAGGCCAAGCACCATGTAACGGTCATGGGTATCTGCCATGAAGTTCATCTTGTTTTACAGCAACAAAAAATTGAATGGCCTTTAGGTGAATTAATAAACACGGTCGATTTGGTGATTAATGCTACCGCAGAAAATTACTCCTCCATGAACCGCGATCTTTTTTATCAACGCCGAAGTGAAATTGATTTCATTACTGGCTATCTTTTAAAACAAGCCGAGAAGCACCAAATTTCAGCACCGATTAACCAAGCCTTGTATAATAAAATAAAACAATTAGAAGAGAACACACTATGACCACTAAAATTCTCGTTTGTCTAGCACCAGGAACAGAAGAGCTTGAAGCAATTACCGTTATTGATATTCTAGAGCGCGCTAAATTTGATGTCACCATAGCCAGTACCGCATTTGATGGTGCATTGACCATGAAGGCTGCACAACGAGTAATACTAACTGCCGATGTAAAACTAGTCGATGTGGCTGATGAAGAATTTGATTGTATCGTTCTTCCTGGTGGGCTAGAAGGATCTGAAAACTTCCGTGACAGTACTTTATTAATTGAGCTATTAAAACAACAGAAAGACGATGGTAAATGGGTTGCTGCAATTTGTGCAGCACCTGCCATCGTACTCCAACATCATAATATTTATCCTACCGCTTTAATGACGTGTTACCCAGCACTAATGCACCACATTCCAGAACAAAACCGCCGAGTAAAGCGTGTGTTTACCGATGTATTAAATAACCTGATTACAAGTCAAGGCCCGGGTTCAGCACTAGAGTTTGCAATGGAAATTGTGGCGCAATTTGGTGGTAAAGAACTGACCGCTCAATTAGCGACTGACTTAGTAACACTACCAACATTAAATTACCATAAAGTATAATAGCAAATAAAAAGGGAGCTGATTTCTCAACTCCCTTCTAAAATACAACTATGATACTAAATTACGGACGGTAAACTTTTACATTTTTATAGCCATTTTCAATTAACAATAATGCTTGAAGACGACTCATTACACCGCGATCACAGTACAATAGGTACTCTTTAGATTGGTCTAAATCACCAAACTGAGTCGCAATCTTAAAGAAAGGCAAATGCTTAACTTCTACACCATCAATTTCTAATGGGTTTTCGTCTTCTTCTTCCGCACTACGAATATCTAAAACAACAACATTTGAGCCTAACTCAGAGACCATTTCAACTTCAGGCGCTTGTTCTTGGCTTTCAGTTTCAATTGCACGAATATCCATTACGCGAGCATCATAAACCACTTGCTCAAGAATAGAGAAATCAAACTTAGCCTCTTCCTTCTCTAACTTGAATTTTTCAGCTTTAATGGTTGGTTTTTTAGAAATCACACCACAATACTCAGGCATCGTTTTAGCAAAATCTTCTGTGCCAATTTGACGAGCAACATCAATGATATCTTCTTTATCCCAGTTGATTAGCGGACGAAGGATCAATGTATCTGTTACATTATCAATATGACGTAAGTTAGTCAGTGTTTGGCTTGATACTTGACCTAGCGCTTCACCAGTAACCATACCTTGGATACCTAACTTCTCAGCAACCATGCCACCGGCACGCATAAACATACGTTTCAGGATAACACCCATTTGACCATCATCGACTTTCTCAAGAATTTCAGCTACCACAGGTTCAAAATCGACCGCAATGAATTTTACTTTTGCCGATGAACCGTATTTCTTCCATAAGAAATGAGAAACTTGTTTAACACCAATTTCGTGAGCAGGGCCACCTAGGTTAAAGAACATGTAATGCACTTTTGAACCACGTTTGATATGTAAGTAGCTCGAAACGCCTGAATCAAAGCCACCAGAGATCAAACTTAATACATCTTCTTGAGTTCCAAGAGGGAAACCACCAAGACCTTTATGACGAGCAATCACTAAGTTTAGTTTTTCATTTTCAACTTCAAACTTAACGGTAACGTCAGGATTTTTTAATTTTACTTTTGCAGATTCAACCGCCTGATTTAAACCGCCACCTACGTAACGCTCTAGCTCAATCGATGTAAATGGATGAGTACCACGACGCTTCACACGAACACAGAATGTTTTGCCTTCAATGATCTCACGGTTCATCTCTAAACATTGTTCATAGATGTCGTGCATATCAGCAAATGCTGTTTGTTTTACTTCTAACGTATGGTGAATACCCGGAGTATGCGTTACAGCCGTAAGTACTTGATTACGGTATGTGCCATCAAGACCTGAAACTTCAATGTAATCACGACGGTTAATCACTTCAACGCCTTTGGTTTCACGTTTAATGATGCTACGTAAATTCGTTTCAAGAATACGAATAAAACGCTTACGTACTGAATCACTTTTAATAAAAACTTCTGGATGTGGCTTAACGATAAACTTCATATATAGGCTTCACTGATGTGGAGTAACGATCAAATAAATATAAATAGATTAGATTGGCGATGCCCTAATCTGAGGCGCAAGATTATACCGAAAAAAAAGGCAGGTTGCTAATTCAACCCACCTTTCCTATTCATCTATTTAGAGCAATCTTATTGTTGAGCACTGGGTACTTCATCACTTTTATGCGCTTTACCTTGCATAATACTAATTTCAACACGACGATTTCTAGCTCGTTGTTTCCAAGTTTTATTAGGTCCTAATGGCTCTGTCGATGCCATACCACGAACGCGTAAACGATCACTTTCAAACCCTTTAACTCGCTCCATCTCATGAGCAACAGAAACAGCTCGTTGAGCAGATAAATCCCAATTAGAACGATATAATTCCGAATCTAATGGTTGATTATCGGTATGACCAGACACTCGAATTACACCAGGTACATCCTTAACCAGTTCCGCAATTTGACGGATCAGCGGGCGGAATTGGGGTTGTAAAAAAGCAGACCCCGCAGGAAACGCCCCTTTTTCACGAATGCGGATCACAAGTTGTTGACCTAGATTTTCAACTTCTAACGCACCATCTTTAATCTCACTTTCTAACGCTTTTTTAATAACGTCTTCTAATTCTTGTTGTGCCTGACTCTGGCTTTCAGATTCAGACTCGGTCTGTGTTGCCGTAGATGATGATTCTCCCCCCGTTTGCTTACCCGCATCTCTCTTCGTTCCACCAGCACGATCTGATTCTCCATCATGAAAATCTAATGTTTTCTGAGGAATGTCGATCGTTTGCTGCATGATCACTTCAATCGGCGTAGGTTCAGGGCGACCCGGTCGAAACTCTAGTGCAATAACGCTAGTCCCCTTAGGGATATCTTTTACTTCAAGAACATTCTGAACACCAAATGCAAATTTCATTGAACCTGCAATTTGCTTAAATTTCAGTACATCCATCTCAGAGAAAGAGAGTAACAATACGAAGAAACACATTAACAGCGTTGCTAAGTCAGCAAATGTTGCCATCCATAAGGGGGCTCCAGGAGGACATTTACACTTATCTTCATCTTCCATCATTAGCTCCTCGTCTTATTCTTCGCCAGTATCAACAACACGTTTTTTCTCGTTTAAATAGTTACGTAAATAGCTATCAATAACACGAGGATTTTGACCATCTTGAATTGCTAAAATACCATCAAGAATTAAACGACGATTTAGTTTTTCTTGCTCTTTACGTAATTCCAATTTCTGCGCAATAGGGAATGCGATCATATTTGAGATAACAGAACCATATAGTGTAGTTAGCAAGGCAACCGCCATTGCTGGACCAATCGATTTAGGATCATCCATGTTAGATAACATCCCAACTAGACCGATAAGCGTACCAATCATACCCATTGCAGGGGCTACATCACCAAAAGCGTTGAATACACCAACACCTCTTTCATGACGCTCATTGGTTAATGCGATGTCTTTCTGTAATGTGGCTTTAACCACTTCGGCATCATGCCCATCAACTAACAAATCAATGCCTTTTTGCATAAATGAGTTGCTGATCTCTTTTTCTTCTAATGCCAGGAAACCGCCTTTACGAGCCGCATCTGCCATTTCAACAATAGTGACTATTAAGTCAACCGGTTCATCTGTTTTAAACATAAATGCTTTAGCTGCAATTTTACCTGCGCCAAAGAATTGACCAACTGTAAACTTCATAAGTACAACAAAAGTTGAACCACCAAGTACAATCAGAACCGATGTTATGTCCATAAAAATGGCTAAACCACCAGCCAGTACCATTGCCATAATAATAAATGCAAAACTACCAACTAAGCCTATTAACGTTGCTAAATCCACAGAGCGCTCCCCTATCTTGCTGCTTGTGTTTATTTATAATGAGCTAAGCAAAAATCAAGCCATAAATATCATCACTTTTTTGCCGCTTCTTACTTATCGACCGAAGTCTTGGATGGTTTAATTTTTTTATTAAAAAAGAGTGTAAAAATAATATATTGCTTGAAAAGTAACCCTTAAACGCTAAATTCCCCTTTTATGTATCACTTTATCGCCAGTTCAATTGACCCTTTACCGACTCTGAGTTACCTTTCTTGGATCATTTTAAGAGTGAATCATTATGGCTGTAAAAAAACCGGAAAATTTATCATTTGAAGCGGCAATTGAAGAACTAGATTCTGTCGTTACTCAATTAGAAAGTGGCGACTTGCCTCTTGAAGATGCCTTAAAGAAATTTGAACGTGGTATTGCACTAGCACGAGCAGGACAAGAAAAACTGACCGACGCAGAGCAACGCGTTGATATTCTACTTCAAGCTGATGATAATGCTGAACTAACGCCTTTTGATACTAATGATGACTGATTCACTTAAACAGCAATTACCCATTTTTCAGCAACGTAATATTGAACATTTAAATCAATGGCTTGAAAAAATAGAGATCCAGCAGCAACCTCTTACAGAAGCAATGAAATACGCATTGTTATTAGGAGGCAAACGCGCGCGTCCTTATCTTGTTTATATTACAGCAGAAATGTTAGGTATAAATGCAGAACATGCCGATGCTGCTGCTGCTGCTATTGAGTGTATTCACTCATACTCATTAATTCATGATGATTTGCCAGCAATGGATAACGATGATTTACGCCGTGGTCATGCTACCTGTCATATTAAATTTAATGAGGCAACCGCCATTCTTGCTGGTGACGCACTGCAAACCTTAGCGTTTGATATTTTAGCTAATGGTGTACTTTCTAAAGAAGCAGAATCGTCACGTATTGATATGATCAGAGTATTATCCAGAGCATCCGGCGCATCCGGTATGTGCATGGGCCAATCCCTTGATCTACAAGCGGAAGGGAAGTTGGTTGATCTTGCTTCTTTAGAGAAAATTCATGCCCATAAAACAGGGGCATTAATGAAGTGTGCCATTCAATTAGGCGCACTATGTGCCGGAGAAAAAGGCAAAACCATTCTTCCACAACTTGAAAAGTATGCTGATGCTATTGGTCTCGCATTTCAAGTTCAAGATGATATTTTAGATATCATTAGCGATACTGAAACTCTCGGTAAACCACAAGGTTCTGATCTAGAATTAGAAAAGAGCACTTACCCTGCTCTATTGGGACTTAACGGTGCTCAACAAAAAACAGAGCAACTATACCAAACTGCAATTAATGCTCTAAATGACATCCCTTATAATACGGATGCAATGCAAGCGTTCGCCCAATACGTCATTGAGCGTAAAAACTAAAACAGATAAGCGCTAATATTATGTCACTAGATATTTCAAAATACCCAATTCTGGCTTTAGCAAATACGCCGGACGAGTTGCGCTCTTTACCAAAAGAGAGCTTACTAGCATTGTGTGATGAGCTTCGTGCTTACCTTCTAAAGTCAGTCAGTAAAACAAGCGGTCACTTAGCATCTGGGCTTGGTGTTGTTGAACTGACGGTCGCTTTACATTATGTCTATAACACGCCATTTGATCAGATCATTTGGGATGTTGGTCATCAAGCTTACCCTCATAAGATCTTAACCGGTCGCCGTGAAAAACTGTCTACTATTCGTCAAAAAGATGGATTGCACCCTTTCCCATGGCGTGATGAAAGTGAATATGACGTATTATCTGTTGGTCACTCATCGACATCTATTAGTGCCGCTTTAGGCCTAGCTATTTGTGCTGAAAAAGAACAAGAAAATCGCAAAGTAGTTAGCGTTATTGGTGATGGTGCTATTACTGCTGGGATGGCGTTTGAAGCATTGAACCATGCTGGTGATATTCACCCTGATATGCTAGTTATTTTAAATGACAATGAGATGTCTATTTCAGAAAATGTCGGGGCGCTTAATAATCAATTGGCACGCGTCTTATCTGGCAGCCTGTACACATCTATTCGTGAAGGCGGTAAAAAAGTACTTTCTGGAACACCTACGATTAAAGAATTACTTAAACGCACTGAAGAGCATCTAAAAGGCATGGTCGTACCTGGAACCATGTTCGAAGAGCTAGGCTTTAATTATATTGGTCCTGTCGATGGTCATGATGTAAACGAATTAGTTCGCACTCTTAAGAATATGCGCAACCTAAAAGGTCCGCAGTTCTTACACATTATGACGAAAAAAGGCAAAGGCTATGAGCCCGCTGAAAAAGATCCAATCAGCTATCATGGTGTACCTAAATTCGATCCAAACAATGATTCTTTACCTGAATCATCAGGTGGCACACCAACCTTCTCAAACATTTTTGGTGATTTTCTTTGCGATATGGCAAAAGAAGATGACAAACTAATGGCCATCACACCGGCAATGCGTGAAGGATCTGGCATGGTTCGTTTTTCAAAAGAATTTCCAGATCAATATTTTGATACCGCAATTGCAGAGCAGCATGCTGTAACTCTAGCCAGTGGTATGGCTATCGCAGGTTATCATCCTATCGTTGCAATTTATTCTACGTTCTTACAACGAGGCTATGATCAACTTATCCATGACGTTGCTATTATGAACTTACCCGTAATGTTTGCTATTGATCGTGCTGGTCTTGTTGGTGCAGATGGTCAAACACATCAAGGTGCTTTTGATATCAGCTTTATGCGCTGCATCCCTAATATGGTCATCATGACACCAAGTGATGAAAATGAATGCCGTCAAATGCTTTATACCGGTCACAAACACACTGGCCCAAGTGCTGTTAGATACCCAAGAGGTAGCGCAACAGGTATTGTAGTTGATAAAACAATGCAATCATTAGAGATAGGTAAAGGTCGTTTAATTCGTGAAACTAAAATCACAGAAAAAGGCGAACGTGTTGCTATTCTAAACTTTGGTACTTTCTTAGAAAGCAGCTTAGCCGCAGCGGAAAAGCTGGACGCGACGGTGGCAGATATGCGCTTTGCAAAACCATTAGATGAAACTTTGCTTTGTGAGTTAGTAACAAGCCACGATATTCTTGTTACTATCGAAGAGAATGCAATTTCTGGTGGGGCAGGTTCTGGTGTAATTGAGTTCTTAATGAAGAACCGTCTAATAAAGCCAGTCCTTCAACTTGGTCTACCTGATGAGTTTATTGCTCAAGGAACACAAGAAGAAATGCATACCGAATTAGGTTTAGATGCACCTGGCATTGAAAAACAAATCCGAGATTATTTAGACTTATAATTAATTTCATCTTATAAAAAATGCCACAACTCTGTGGCATTTTTTGTCTCTATTATTCAGTAAAATTTGAGCAATAAAATTAATCGCGGTGAAATCATGAAATCAGACGTAGATAAAATGCTTAATAAGCACCAACAACTCACTCATAGCGTAGATGTAAAAGTGACATCTCATACTCAACGAGATATTGGCGAGTGGGTACTGCACACCATTATGATCGAAAACTGTAACGTACCATTTAAATTTAATAGAATAAAAGCCTACCGCTCACTTAAAGGAGCTAACGTAAATGTGACATATTATCCTAGCGTGGAAACTATTGCTGGGTTTGATATTGATATCATGAAAATAGTCCGAATTAAACGCAGTTAACTTCTGAGCTCTGACTTATAAAAAACTAACGCATCTAGAATCGATTTTTCTTTGATTGGCTTCGTTATTATATAATTTGCACCCACAGATAGAAATTCATCATGAGCTTCCTTTAATACATCGGCAGTATAAGCATAAATTGGGGTGCTTAATTTCAATTCTTGTCGTATATACTTTGTTGCTTCAATTCCACTTATACCCGGCATTTGATTGTCCATCAGAATAAGGTCAAAAGATGACTCTAACAATCGACCTATCCCCTCTTTAGCTGAGGTTTCCCAAGTTACTTTTAAATTATATTTTTGACAATATGCTTTTGCTATATAAGCATTTGACTTATTATCTTCAATTAACAATACATTTAAGTTCGCTGGTAATAAAGAGTCATGATTATTATGCTTAATATTCCTTGTCAATACGGATGCATCAATAACAGTTACAGGAACTTGAATGTAAAATACAGAACCGGCACCAATCTGGCTTTCAACACGAATACTTCCATAAAGCAGATTCAATAATTGCCTTATAATTGCCAAACCCAAACCGCTACCACCAACTTTCCTGATTTCAGAAGATTCAACTTGAATAAAAGGTTCAAACATTAGTACCTGCTTATTCTGAGCAATACCAATACCAGTGTCTTTAACATCAATATGCAACACTGCCTGAGAGTCTTGAAACTTTAACGACAAAGTTAATGCTACATAACCATTTTCAGTAAATTTAACTGCATTACTTAATAAATTAAATAATATTTGGGTAATTCGCACTTGGTCTGTATTAATTAATACAGCACTATTAATATTATTATTTATCAAAAACTCAATCCCTTTCTCGTTACAAATAGGGGTGTATATCGCCTTAATAGTTTCTAACACTTCACTTAAAGCAAAGGGCTCACAGTTAATATTGAGTTTATCTTGTTCTATTTGAGAAAAATCCAGTACATCATTCAATACAGCAAGAAGATGCTCTCCGCCCTGATGAAGGATCATCATTTGTTTTTTCTGCTCTATAGTTAAATCACTTTGCCTTAATAAACTAGAGATCCCAAGAATACCATTTAATGGCGTTCGTATTTCATGACTCATTCGAGCTAAAAAATCTGATTTTACCTGTGTGGATTTCTCTGCTACTGCTTGCGCTTTATAACTTTCTTTTTTTGCTTCTATGAGCTCAATAAATATACATTCTAACTTATGACCAATATGATCAAACTCAACAATACCACTCCCTTTATATTCTGTTGATGCCTCATTTTTAGATACATTATTGGCATAATCTAATAATGAATTCAGTGCTAATAATATTTTATGTTCAAACAACCCTCTAATTATCACAGCTAGTGCAATTAAAATTAAGAAAGAAAGTACGACACTATAAATAAAATTCTGCTCAAGAAGATCAATATTATCTCTATTTTTTAAAGAAGCGATTGATAAAGAACCATTTAATGATTTAATATCTAACTCTGTAACATTCAATATTTTATTCGTTAATTTACATTCAGGATTAGTCAATGCAATTTGAATTTCTTTATATTCTTCTCTTTCTTTTCCTATGCTTGACGTTATTATTTTTCCATTATTTGCAATTAATATATCTTGGCTGTTACTTATTTCTTTTAAATCATTAAGGAAAGAAACATTATTATTCAATATAACTGCATTATATAAATAGCCCCTCATCTTACCCGTAGAAGATACTACAATTGGTGTTTTTCTTATTAAAAAATGGACTTGTGATACAGACTGATCAATCATCATATAATACCAAGCATTTATATGAATATTTTTTTTGACAATTCTTTGAAAATCATTATCTTCTAAACCAAAAAAAAGACTATTTCCATCATCCCAATACAATGAATTATCCACTTCAATAAACCGAAAATCAGGCGAATTATGGGGTGACCTTTCTTCAATATCAGAAAAATAATTTTCTAAACTTTTAATATGATCTTTACTATCATTATTTTGAATACCTAAACTACCAGCATCAGTATCTTGTCTAATTTGTAATGTCGATAATCTATGATTTAAGTAATTAGTGATTAAACTAGAGGTTTGTTGTAAATTACGCTTAACCTCTTCATTAATTGTATTTATACTTAATTGGTAGGTATGTATAGTAATACCTACCGTCAAAATTGAAAATATGATGAAAATAGCTCGAAATATAAGATCTGCTAACGATGCTTTTTTCAAAACATGTTCATTACTCATTCTTTAAATCCACTCCAGAATAACGAAAAGCTTTTTGTTTTAATAAGATGAGGTCTTCTGCACTCGTCTCAGAAGTTACTACTTCAAAGTCTCCAGAATAAACGGTTGGAACTTCCTTGCCTTCTAAGTCCAATTTAATCGCCTCAGCCATCGCAACACCAGTGTCATCATTCATTCTCATGACTGTTACATCTAACTTACCATTTTCAATTGCATCTAATTCCAATGAACCACCACCCCACCCATTAATTACAGGTTGGATATTGGTCATTTCATCCAAGGCATCTAGTGCACCTAATGCTATATCTGTAGAAGAGGCGTAGATAAAATCAACATCAGGACTGTCTTTCACGATGCTTTTCGTCGCGGTAAATGCACTCTCTTTTGTGGCTTCGGTATAAAAAGAGGAGGTTAATGTGTATTTATTATTGTCCATTGATTGAACAAAAACATCACCTCTCGCTGTACTTAAGTAACCATAGGAGAAGTACAGCATTCCGTACTTCGCACCATGAGGAAACTTTTCTTGAAAGTATTTAGCAAGTAAGCGAGTACCAATCACATGATCAAACCCTACGTATAACAGTGGTTGATTATCACGCCATGCCTTCACTGGTGTGGTAATATTTTGTACAATTATTTTCGTTTTAGGGCTTTGAATTACATGCTCAATAAACTTACGATGGCGGGTAGTATTCAAAGTAAAAATAAGATAATCCGATTTCTTATTAATTGCATCATATAAAGAACGGCTTTGCTCTTTAAAATCAACATTAAGTCGAGTTGATACTGGCGTTAATTCATACTTTATATTTAATGCTTGTAAGCGTGATTCAAAAGCAATCAAATTACGCTTCCAATAATCAGAAGCTTGCCCTCCAGGATAAACAAATGAAATCTTAATTGGTTTATCTTGTTTAACAGAAAGTGAGACTGGCTCCATCTTTACCATGTTAGATAATGATGCTGTTAGTTCATCTTCTTTAGGATACTTAGCCAAATATTCATTGTAGCCCCAATAGCCAACTAAAACCGGATCAGAAAATACCGCTTTTGAATAACCAAAGAAAGCAACCAACATTAAACATAAAGAGCAAAAACTTGCTCTGACTTTACTCATTTAATTACAACCAACCAGAATATTTTCCAACTAACCAAAGGCTAATTAGAGCCATAAATCCAGCGACAATATCATCAAGCATAATGCCAAAGCCGCCATGAACTTTATTATCTAGCCATCCAATTGGCCAAGGTTTTACCATGTCAAAAAATCGAAATAAGATAAACCCGGTAAGTAACCATTTCCAATCAGTTACTGATAAATTCAAATAAGGTACGATGCTCATTGTGATCCACAATCCAACGAACTCATCCCAAACGATTGAACCGTGATCGTGAACTTTCATATCCGCAGAAGTCACATCACAAATTTTAATGCCAACAAGCGCAGATACAATAACAGCTACAACAAATAAGTAAAAAGGCAGCTGAGCAAGCAATAAATAAAATGGAATGGCCGCTAATGTCCCCATTGTTCCAGGAATAATTGGCGCTAAACCACTACCAAATCCTGTTGCTAAAAGATGCCACGGATTTTTTAAACTAATTAATGCTAAAGGATTTGTCATTATTCATTCCTAAAATGGTCATAGCCATAAAGTGCCCAGTCCAATAGCACTGTCTCTTTATATAATTGCATACTATTCTGTAAGTTGGTAAATGGCCCATTAACTATTTCACCAATTATACTAACGTTATGATTTAAAAGGGTAGTTATTTGTCTAATCGCTTCTCTATTCTCTTTAGATGCAGTGAAACAAAGTTCATATTCTTCACCACTAGTCAGCGCTACTTTCTGATATTTATCTTCATCATCATAGTACTTAACTAACTCATTAGAAACCGGCAATCTATTAACGTCAATTTTAGCACTTACATTCGATTGTTTAAGTATATGCCCTAAATCCGAAATAAGCCCATCCGAGATATCTAATGCTGAATGACAAAGATGACGTATTTGTTGAGCAAGTTCAACTTTCGGTGTCGAGTAATAATGTCTGTATTCTAACTCTTGTTCTAATGCGGTTTGTGATTGGGGTGACCTTCTCAATAAAATCTCAAGTCCTGCAGCACTGTCTCCTAAAGGCCCTGTTACATATATATCATCACCTAGCTTTGCTCCTTTACGGGTCATCGCTTCCCCTTTTGGTACAATACCGTGAACTGTAATGGTAATGCTCAGTGGCCCTTTAGTTGTATCACCACCAATAAGTTGCACATTGTATTGTTTGGCCAATCCAAAAAAGCCCTTACAAAAGCCTTCAAGCCATTTCTCATCTGGCTCAGGTAACGTTAATGCTAAAGATACCCAAGTAGGTTTAGCACCCATTGCGGCTAAATCACTTAAATTTGATGCTAACGCTTTATAACCAATAAGTTCAGGATTAGCATCAGCTAAAAAATGGGTGCCTGCCGCTAACGTATCGGTGGTAATGGCAACGTGATGACCTTCTGGTACTGATACTAGCGCACAATCATCACCAATCCCTAAATCAACATCACTTCGAGACAGGTTTCCTTGCACAAAAAATTGGTCAATTAAATTAAATTCACTACTCATATTATATAAAATACTGTTTTTTAGTTATAAAAAAGGCCAGCGATTAGGCTGACCTTTACTATTAATTAGTATGCTAAATCCAACTTACTTTTTACGTAATGTTGGAGCCGCTTTATCTAATACACCATTTACAAATTTGTGGCTATCTTCTGCTGCGAACACTTTTGCAAGTTCAATCGCTTCGTTGATAACAACTTTGTAAGGTACATCGTCACGATTCATCATTTCATAGATAGACATACGTAGTAACGCAAGTTCCATCTGATCAAGATCTTGAAGTGGACGAGATAAGTATGGACGCATTTTACCGTCTAACTTAATGTGGTTAAGAGCAACACCTGAGAAAAGATCGCGGAAGTACGCTACATCTGTCTCTGGAGCTTGTAGTTTAGGCTCTTTTGCATGATGCTCTTCTTCATCATACTTATCTGCGGTTAAAAACTGATCTTCAATAGCAGCAACATTTTCTTTGCTTATTTGCCATGAATAAATTGCTTGAAGCGCAAATTGACGTGCATTACGACGTGCGGCTGGTTTCACACTAACTCCCATTAGGATTCTATTTGAGACAGTACATTAATCATTTCGAGTGCGCTTAGTGCAGCCTCTGCCCCTTTATTACCAGCCTTGGTACCGGCGCGCTCGATTGCTTGATCGATTGTATCAACAGTCAAAACACCAAATGCCACTGGAATACTGTATTCCAAAGATACTTGTGCTAGACCCTTATTGCATTCACTACATACATAGTCAAAATGTGGTGTACCACCACGAATAACAGAACCCAATGAAACAATTGCATCATATTTTGCTGTTTTAGCTACTCGTTGAGCAACTAATGGTAATTCTACGGCGCCAGGGCAGCGAACAACAGTGATGTTTTCTTCAGATACTTGACCAAAACGCTTTAAAGTATCGATAGCGCCTGAAAGTAAACTTTCATTAATAAAGCTATTAAAGCGAGAAATGACAATTGCAATTTTCGCATTAGGAGCAGCAATGCCGCCTTCAATTACGTTCATAAGCCTTCCTGTATCTATATTATTCCAATTAAACTGAGTAACTATTTTCAACTACATATCATAGTGAGAATCGGCGAATTCTATCACAGCTTTGTGACAAATATCTAATTATTTGGGCTCTATTTACACAATAGAGCCCATCAATACGCTTATTTTGAAACGTATTCTACTACATTCAGACCAAAGCCTGATAATGAATGGTAACGCTTTGAAGAAGATGATAGCAGACGCATATCAGAAATGCCCATGTCAGCTAATATTTGTGAGCCAACACCAACACGGCGTGACGTACCTTGTTTCTTAGCCATCGTTGGCGCTTCACCGCTATCTTGGCGCTCTAATACTTTGATTTTATGTACAATACTATCAGTTGACTCTTCGTTCCCTAAGATCACAAGCACACCACCTTCATCGGCAATGCGTTGCATTGCTGTTGGTAGTGTCCAGCTACGCTCTGCACAACGATCGGAATGAAGGATATCGGTGAAAGTATCTTGAAGGTGTACACGAACTAATGGTGCAGTACCTGATGTATTTTCTTTCTTCATTGCGTAATGAAGTTGATTATCGATCGTGTCACGGTAAGTAACCAAATCAAAATCACCAAATTCTGTTGGTAGTTTACACTCCGCAACACGCTCTATCGTTGTTTCGTTGTTATTACGGTATTCAATTAAGTCAGCAATCGTACCCAATTTCACATCGTGTTTTTCAGCAAAAATTTCCAGATCAGGACGACGAGCCATCGAGCCATCATCATTTAGGATTTCAACAATCACACCTGCTGGTTCAAAGCCAGCTAAACGCGCCAAGTCACAACCAGCCTCTGTATGTCCTGCACGTGTTAATACACCACCTTCTTGTGCTGCAAGAGGGAAGATGTGACCAGGCTGAACAAGATCAGCAGCAACGGCATTTTTAGCAACAGCAGCTTCAACAGTACGAGAGCGATCTGCTGCTGAAATACCCGTTGTAACACCTTCAGCGGCTTCAATAGAAACAGTAAAGTTAGTTGTAAATTGTGCGTTATTGTCTTGCACCATTGGTGGTAGACCTAATTTTTCACAGCGATCTTTTGTCATTGTTAAACAAATTAAACCACGACCATGTGTTGCCATGAAATTGATCGCTTCTGGTGTGATTTTTTCTGCTGCAATGATTAAATCGCCTTCATTTTCACGATCTTCATCATCCATCAGGATAACCATCTTACCTAAGCGAATATCTTCAATAATGTCTTTTGCTGAGCTAATTGCCATGTGAAATACCTTTAATATATTAGTTAGGTTAAGTGGTTAATTTAAGAAACCTGATTTTGCCAAAAGATCCATCGTAACAGAAGACTGAGGTTGCTCTTCTTTCTGTCCGATCACAAGTCTTTCTAAATATCGTGCAATTAAGTCCACTTCTAGATTCACTTTTTGACCTATACAGAAGTTGTCCATTGTTGTTTCCGCTGCCGTATGAGGAACAATCGTCAACTTAAATGCATTTTTACGTAAATCATTTACAGTCAAGCTAATACCATCGACCGTTATTGACCCTTTTTCTACTACATATTTAGCTAGATTTTGTGGCAACTGGATCCAATACTCGACCGCTCTACCTGTTTGGTGGCGTTCAATAATTTCACCAACCGCATCGACATGGCCTGAAACAATATGACCACCAAAACGAGTCGTTGGTAACATAGCTTTTTCTAGATTAACTTTATCGCCTGCTTTGTAATCGACAAATCCAGTACGTTTAAGTGTCTCTAGTGATAAATCAGCGGTATAAGTTTGGGCTGTCATCGCAACAACAGTTAAACATACTCCGTTGGTTGCAATGCTATCGCCAAGCTTTACATCACCCATGTCTAATTTACCGACATTAACGGTCACACTGATGTCTTCACCTTTTGGTGTAATTGCTTGAAGTGTACCGGTTGATTCAATAATTCCTGTAAACATACGTTACCTTGCTATTTTTGCTGTAATTCGAATATCTTTACCTACCATTCGAACATCTGTTATGTTTAGATCGATAGCTTCAGACATGGTGGTTAATCCGACAATATTTAATAAACTGCGACCATCAGAACCCATCAATTTAGGCGCTAAGTAAATGATTAATTCATCCACTAAATTGGCTTCTATCATACTCGCCGCTAAGGTGGCCCCAGCTTCTACCCAAATATGATTAACATTGCATTCTTGCACTATTTTATCGATAACTTCAGATAAGATAAGTTTACCATCGTCACAAACATTGCAATGCAGATGGCTATGTTGAGAACTGATAGGGTGAGATAACTGGGAAGAAATGGTGGTAACATTTCCTTCAACATTGAATAATTTAAGATCTGAAGTGAGTTGGTGTTGACGATCTAAAATAACGCGTAATGGTTGTCTTAGTTTTCTTTCTGGATAGTTTTTTTGAATTGATAACGGTAGATCATCCCAGCGTACATTTAAAGAAGCATTATCTTCTATTACCGTTTTTGCTGTTGATAATATGGCACCAGATAAAGCACGATAACGCTGAACATCTTGTCTCGCTTCTTTAGAGGTTATCCACTGACTTTCACCATTAGCCAATGCTGTTTTACCATCTAAACTTGCCGCCATTTTTAACTGAACAAAAGGTTTCCCGGTCTCCATTCGTTGTAAAAATGAAGGATTCAAGGCTCTAGAGTCTGCTTCTAATAAACCTGATTCGGTTTCAATACCAGCAGCATTTAGCATCGCTAAACCTCGCCCAGCCACTTGTGGATTAGGATCAACCATCGCACAGATAACTTTAGCAACACCGGCTTTGATTAAGCCTTCCGCACAAGGTGGAGTTCTTCCATAATGCGAGCATGGCTCCAACGTAACATACGCTGTTGCACCTTTGGCATTATCTCCTGCTTGTCGTAATGCATGAACTTCAGCATGAGGTTCACCCACTTTAAGGTGAGCACCTTCTCCAATAATCTTTCCATTTTTGACCAATACGCACCCAACATTTGGATTAGGTGCTGTGGTATAGATACCTTGTTTAGCCAATAAAATAGCTTTTTGCATCATTTGGTGATCTTGGGTGCTAAATGTCATGTTATTTCTCTAATTTTGCGATTTCTTCACCGAACTCTTTAATATCTTCAAAGCTGCGATATACCGAAGCAAAACGAATATAAGCGACTTTATCGAGCTCTTTTAATTGGTCCATTACTAGATTACCAATCATATCAGAAGGCACTTCTCGTTCGCCCGTTGCGCGTAGTTGTGACTTAATGGTATTCAACGCAAGTTCAACTAAATCGGCACTAACAGGTCGCTTCTCTAACGAACGGTACAAACCACCTGACAATTTATCTTCATTAAACGGTTCACGATTACCATTAGATTTAATCACTTTTGGCATCACTAGTTCAGCAAATTCAAACGTTGTAAAACGCTCATTGCACGCCAAACATTGTCGTCGACGACGAACTTGATGACCATCAGAAACCAATCGTGAATCGATAACTTTTGTGTCGGTTGCACTACAAAATGGACAATGCATTCTTGTCTCCTATTATTTTTTATTTAGTGTACAAGAAAAGCAGAACCATGCCTACTTTCAAGCGAAAGAAGAGCAGGCTTACACTAAGAGTAATTTACAACTATCAATTAAAGTATCAATTAATTTTGCCGATAAACATGCATATCACTACACATTTAAAAGGTTATCTATGACGCTGTCTATTTTTAAAAGTATTAAGCTCCGCTTGTTAATCATATCGATCTTGCCAACATTGATTATCTCCGTTTTTCTTATTCAACTTTTAATGCAAGAAAATAAAAATGTTTATAACGCAAATTATTCTCTTGAAGCAGTTTCTCTTTTTAACGCTTTAGATAACATGGCACACAATTTTGCAGTCGAACGTGGATTAACAGCTGGGTTTATTGCGACAAAAGGCCAATCAGGCAAAGAAAAATTAATACAACAACGTAAAAAATCTGATCTCTCAGAGAAAACATTACGTAATTTCAACGCGGTGTATTTAGATAAGAGTATGGTTAGTACCTTATTATCAGATATCACCTCACAACTAAACAATAAACCATCGATTCGAACTCAAGTGGATAGTTTACGCATCACCCAATCTCCTTTTGTTTATTACTCGATGCTTAATCAACTTTCTCTTGATTCTATCTCTGTAATCATTGGTAATATTAATTCTCAAGAACTGCGTAACGAAATGCTCGGACTTTCCGCTTTACTACAAGTAAAAGAAGAAGCAGGTAAAGTAAGAGGGGCATTAAATGGGGCATTTGCAGGGAAGAAATCAAGTTTAGATACATACGCTGACATTAATAATTATCTAACAACGGAATCCCTCGCTATTCGCCAAGCAAGCTCTGTTCTATCTCCATTTTTTATCGAGCAATTCAATTCAACTTCTCGCTCAGCTACTTGGCAAAAAGTATCTACTATTCAAAATAACTACTTATCTCAAAAAGATAATTTGAACAAATTAAATGGCCCAGCGGCTAGTGATTGGTTTCCATTAGCAACTCAACGTATCGGCTTAATCAAAGCGATTACTGATGACATATCTAAAAAGTTAAATGCGGCGGCTAACGGTACGATGAATGATGCAAAATTCATTCGTAATATCTATATTGCTATCGCACTACTACTGATCCTTCCGATTACAATAATGAGCCTTATAACAACACGCTCAATCAGTAAACGAATGACCATATTCAGCCTTCGTATCAATGAGATCTCAGCAACCAAGGATTTAACGCTAACCTTAGATGATAATGGGGAGGATGAATTTGATGACATAGCAAAAGACATTAACTCTTTAATTGAAAGTATTTCATTACCTTTACGAGCGGCTCATATCGTTACCTCTAAGACTCAGAACGAACTTAATTCATTAAGTCACCACCTAAAAAAAGCAACTCAATCAAGCCAAACCACCTTAACTCACTGTGACAGCATTGCGACGGCGATGACTGAAATGGCACAAACTAGCTCTGAGATTGCAAGTGTCACCAATAACGCTCATGGAACCACAACTCAAGCGACCAATCACGCAAGTGAGTGTAGAAATCACACAAAAACAACGACAACTATTGTAAATGACTTACATCACAGCATTATCAATACTCATAAGCATGTAGAAACTCTTGAAAAACAAACATTAAATGTTTCTGAGATTTTGGACACGATTACTTCCGTTTCTGAGCAAACTAATTTATTAGCGTTAAATGCAGCCATTGAAGCCGCTCGCGCAGGAGAACAAGGCCGAGGTTTTGCCGTTGTTGCTGATGAGGTACGAAAGCTTGCTCAACGTAGCCAAGAAGCGACTGGTGATATTCGTCAACTACTCGATTCTATTGGTACAAGTGCAAAGCAGGCTTTTGAACTAATGGAACACAGTAAAGAACTGAGTAATAAAACTCAAGATAACGTTAATTACTCATCCACTTTTATTGATTCATTGCACTCTGCTGTTACTGACATCGACAATTTTAATACCAGTATTTCAGCCGCCACATTAGAGCAATCTGAAACTGCAAATTCTGTTAATGCTGACATTGAAGATTTAGCCTCATTAGCAAATGGCACCAATGATCTTATTCATCATCTTGAAAATGAAATGATGAATATCGAACAAACGATGTCTGAGTTAACAATTCAAATCAATACGATTAAGGTCTAAGCTGATTTATCTGGCATAAACTCGCAATCCAAAGAGTTACAAGATATATTTAAAAGATAATTTAGCTTAAAGGAATAATCAAAATGAAAAAGATCAGTCTAGCGTGTGCTTTTGCACTTGTTTTAGCCGGTTGTAGCAGTACTCCAAAACAACAAGATAACTATCAAGATGCGTCTTTTGAGCTATGTAATACGGAAGTAAAAGTCTATTCAGTAAGTGATGATGGCCGTGTTCGTATCATCTGTAGCGATGGCTCTAAGTTCCAACTAAACAATGAAAAAACATTAGAGGTAATGCGCGATATTAATGTGGATTACTGTACTGGTGAAGGTCTAGGTAAATTTAATGAAACAAGCCGTTACTATACTTTCCAATGTAAATCTGGCGCGTTGATTAATATTAATAAGTAAGTTTTAATTTACTTACTGGTAATAAAAAGCCCCCGAACCGTGATGGTCCGGGGGCTTTAGTTTATGACTACATATTAATTAAAGTATGGAACTTGAGGTAACATTACTTCTTTTGATTTAGTCGCATTGATTGTTAATGGCGATGTCTTTGATTTAACGATAACATCTTGCTTACGCATATCTTCCATGACAGCTAAAGCAGCTTTACTAATTCCTTCAGAGTATTTATCACCACTTTGCAGAGTTACTTTCGATTCACCAAACTTCCATTCAGTAAAGAAAGTTTCAATATCTTTACCTGTTAAGAATGAAGAACAGATCATCATCATATCTTGGTTAGATAAACTCTTTGACTGAGCAAACTCCGACGAACAATAGTTAACTTTATTCGTCTTTTTACCTTCAGTGAAAGTAGCAGGCATACGCGCTGCTCGATGTAAGTATTTATAGAAATTCCAACCTTGATCATATTGACCTGCTTCATTCTTATTATAAATACTATGCTCTTCTGCTAACTTAGCATCAGATTCCCATTGGGCAATATCAAAGTTATCTTCAGCCCAAACCTTCAATTGACCAAAAAAGTTTAGTCGATCTGCATTTGTTCCGTCAGCCCATGGATTTGTTCCATTTGCCCACTCTGTTGCATTCGTAATTGATACTTTAATACGCGGCATATCACCTGTATTACGATCTTGAGTATACAGTGCCAATACGTTATTTGCCGTTTCACCAGCACCTGCAACATTTAACCAATTGGCTGCTTGGTTATGACCAATTTCATGACCTAACATCCAATCATTCGTTGCTTCAAATAACGACGATACTTTTTTACGGGGGAAACTAGAACTCATCACAGGATAACCTGAATGCGCAGAACCGATTGAGATTTGAACATCATCTACCAAACGCATATTTTGATATTCTAATTGTGGAGCCGCATCAGTAAACATCTGGTGAATACCGGCTACTTCATCACGCCCATAAAATTCATTTGCTCCAATAGTAAACAAATCAAATTGTTTTGCCATTGTTAGAACATCGGCTTCTGAGTGACCTTTAATCCCCGCAGTTGTTGTTGTGTAACTAAAACGATTACCCACAATTTCCGTAATTGGAGCATCAGTTTTATCTGGTGATGTTATCCATTTACCGTCTGTAGCTGATGTCATTGTAAACATTGGCGCTGCTACTGCCGAACCATCAAAACTAACTTTTGCTGATTCTTTAGAACCAAGAGTGATATATACTGAACCACCATAAGGCACTTTGAAACCATTTGCAGCTTCCGTACCATTAAAGCTCATGCTTACACGAGGTGGGCGATTTAACGCCATTTCATGGTTAACTCGACCGGTTAGATTGTCAGCCATAGCTACCATGACAGTATCATCCGCACTTAAACCATGTACATAAGCTACTTCACGAGCAGGGATCCATACTCCAGCAGATTGACGAGAACCTTTATGAATTGTGATGTTTTTAGCAGGCGTAGTGGTTGTCGCTACACCCGGGTAAGAGCGTACATCAACCAGAACACCACGATCTTTTGCAGCTCCATTCTTTGCATCGACATCAAAATATGAACGGCCTAGCATCATTCGCGTTAGTGGTTTTTCCATGTAGTTTAATGGGTAAGATGGGTTTAATTGATTTACCCCATCAACCGCCACTAAAAACCCTTTAGCTAACATTTCAGCTTTTAGATCTTCAGGACAACTAATTGAATCAAACTCAGGATTTTGATAGCTATCATTTGAGTAACAGTTTAAGAATTCCACTACGGTTTTATGACCAAACTGATCATTCGTTGAGCTATCGTAACGATATTGCTCGTTATTCCACATCCAAGCAGAAAGATTGTTATAAATACGGTCTACATCAATACCACTCAAACGAACACCTTCTCTACCACCAGTACGGTAATACAGTTCATGCTGATAAAGATCCGTTAGATTAGTTCCCATATTTGCAGCTGCAATCATAGCCTTTGATACATCTTCACTCATTGGTAAGCGAGCAAAAGCTTGTACCATATCATTTGCGCCAGGGTAGGTTGTTTTAGAAATAGGAATTCCATTACCTTCACGACGTTCAATACAATCTAGCTGATATTGGTAATCATTATTTGTACACATAGGTACTTCATAAATAGCTTGAACATCAGATATCCATTTTTCTAACCCTTCTTGAGCTAAACGATGCAATTCCAAGTTAATACAAGAAACAAGAGCATCTCCTGTCAATTTATTACCACTACCATCAAACTGAAATAGGCACAGCTTATTTGCATTATCATATTGATCATCTCGCACTTGTTGTGGACGGAACATCGCACGAAGAATCGCTTTATTATTAATAGATTTATCACCCCAAGAATACGTATTGGTGGCTTTATCGTACTTATATCCTTTCTCAGGAATATCGTTACCATCAACCGAAGTCGCCTCAAATGCTAAACCTTCAAGTACATACACTTCTTCGGTATAAACAGGTCGTAATGATGTACTGCCTTCACCCAATTTCGCAATAAAGTTACTAGGTAGTTTACCTACAAATTTAACCACATTATTACGACCAATAGCACTGATACCAGCAGTATCTAAGAAGCGACCTAAAACGGGTAAATTACGATTATATAAACTCTCCATAATCAATACACTACCCCCCTCATTCACATAATCAATTAAGGCGTTTACTTCATCTTCATTAATTAATGGGTTTTCGTAATCTGGACGGTCTGTATTCCCACCTAATGTAGGGTAAGCCTGTAAAATATAAATTGGCGTACTAGCTACATCTAAACCTTGTGGAGAAACATCAGACTCCAATCCAAACCCTAAAGCCTTAAAGCTCTCGTTTAATTGAAATGGATGAGACGCTGAACCACTAATACGAGCAAAATCAACTTCCGCACGATTCGTTGCTATTTGAATATCTTGATTCGATTTTTTAGTATCCAACCAATTAAATGCATTAACAAAAAAGTTAAACATATCCAAACTATCAGTCATACCATTACTGTTTGAACAAATCCCTTCTTTATTAATACTTGCATTAAAGCTGTAATTTTCAGGACAGACTAAAATAGAATTGTACAGAGAGTTACCAAGTACTAAAACTTTACCTTCACCAATTTTTCCTGATACAACAAATGGCAATTCAAACGTTGCTGTTTCTTTGTTCATCTTGTACGAACTTTCAAGCGAATCAGCAGCAACTGATTGACCATTTAAATTCCAATGCGTTTTATTTTTAGCATCAATATAAGTTGGTGTTTTACTCGGTTCGTTAGCTAAATCAAAAAATGGACGACTAAACTTATCTGTTACCGCTAACTGACCAAACGGAATGTAAGCATTTAAATCACTACGAGGCATCACTACCGGTGCCGCATTATTATCTATATTAATAAAGGTAGCGGCGTGAGGGGTTGGTAAATTATAACCATCATTTTGATTGCCAAAAACATGAAAATGCGTAACGTCATTCTTAACGTCTTCATCATTCTGCCCCATCATTGTTAATAATGCTTGAGATGCTGTTTCAGCACGATTCACACTACGCAAACTTACATAAGGTGAAAACGTATAACTATCAGCATTAATCGGCGTCAATTCTAATGAAGAAACGATATCAAATGCACTACCACCTTCTTCAAATTGAGCGATGAATTCATCTTCAATCTTTGGAGGTATGCCAAAACTTGGATCAAAACTTGATATATCAGCATTCACCAAGTTCATGTTAATTAACTCAACAATATTATTTGATTCTAATGCAAAACGCTCATGCACATCTGATTCTATAGCCCAAGGAGATGAATGGGTTTTATCAAATTGCTTAATCAGGTTCTCGACATTCTTTGACTTACTTGGATCAGCAGCTAAAGCACCAAGTTGAATATCTAGCCCTTTGGCTTTAATGGAACCTAATGTTAATGCTTGAATACCAAAAGTAACTTCGTCACCCCAGTTATATTCAAATGAACCATCTTCGTCAGTTTTACCACGATATGTCGGGCCGTAATATTCAACTCCAACAACAGGTTGACCATCAAATACTAATATCGATTTTTCAGGTACAGCAACCTCTGGCACATATTCATATAGTTTTTCTGCATTTGAACTAATAATACCACTACCGCCAGTAACATCATCGTTACCTGGAGTAACAACAGGCTCAACATCTGTACCATGACCAGGCTCAACACCGGCTGGTTTATCATCTTTTAAAATACCAATATTATCTTTTAAAAAAAGATCCGCACTTTTCTCTAATGCATCCTTTTGATGCGCTATAAAGTTTGTCGAACTTTTATCACCATCAATAAACTGATAACCATTCGAGTCAACACCATCAGCATCGACGGTTCTTAATAATGACTGAATATTTGCTAAGGCATGACCATTAGTTTCTTTTTTAAGAGAAGATATATCACTATCTAATTCAAGATCAAGACTGATTATATTTGATCTTGTTTCAGAAAGATCAAATGTAGCTAAAGGTGTTCCGTCAATAGAACACGCAATACTTGATGGTGGTGAATCATCTTCATACTCAAGAGCAACCAGTCCGGCGTTATCAGATTTAATTCCGTCACACGTAGCACCAACTATAGGATTTGTACCACTAGTTAATGTAAAACGGTATGGGATACTTTCTGGTTCGGGATCTGGTGTTGTTGGCGGAGTGATTCCACCGTCACCACCAGTATCTGGAATAGTTCCATTTATATTTATTTCTTCTTGATTACAGCCAGCAAGCAGCATTGATATCAACGATGCTAATAATAATTTCTTACTCATAATTCAACCTTTTAAAAGTGCTGAGACTCTCTGTCCAGTCCACTAAGATCGAAACATAACACATTTATTTACCCGTATTCTCAAAAATAATACAGAAATAGAATAAGAATCATGAAAGAGAAGTTAATTTACATTGAATTCATGAATAATACGCAGTTAGTTTCTCCTATGTATATAAATCATTCAGAATAACTAATACAACTATTAATAACTTACTAATTTTTAGGCAAAAAAAAGGCCAACCTAACGAGGCTGGCCTTCTTAATATTTAAAGCAGATTTAGAGATTAAGCGTATACAGGTAGACGCTTACAAATTTCTAATACTTTTACTTTTGTTGCTTCGATAACAGACTCATCACCCATATTATCTAGAATGTCACACATCCAGCCAGCAAGGTTCTTCGCGTCTTCTTCTGTGAAGCCACGACGAGTAATTGAAGGAGAACCAACACGGATACCAGAAGTAACAAATGGGCTACGTGGATCGTTTGGTACTGAGTTCTTGTTAACAGTGATGTTAGCTGAACCTAGTGCTGCATCTGCTTCTTTACCAGTGATGTCTTTGTCGATTAAATCAACTAAGAACAGGTGGTTTTCAGTAGAGCCTGAAACGATGTTGTAACCACGAGCAAGAAACTCGGCAACCATTGCTTTTGCATTAGCAACAACACGAACCTGGTATTCTTTAAACTCAGGCTCAAGAGCTTCTTTAAATGCAACCGCTTTACCAGCGATAACGTGCATTAGAGGGCCACCTTGACCACCAGGGAATACGGCTGAGTTCAGTTTCTTGTAAAGATCTTCGCCTTCGTTAGAAAGAATAAGACCACCACGAGGACCAGCCAATGTTTTATGCGTTGTTGTTGTTACTACGTGAGCGTGTGGTACTGGGTTAGGGTAAACACCAGCAGCAATAAGACCCGCTACGTGAGCCATATCAACGAAAAAGTAAGCACCAACTTTATCTGCGATTTCACGCATACGCGCCCAATCACAAATTTGAGAGTAAGCAGAGAAACCACCGATAATCATCTTAGGTTTATGTTCTATTGCTAGAGCTTCCATTTCTTCGTAGTCAATTTGACCCGCGTCATCAATACCGTAAGGAATAATGTTGTAAAGCTTACCAGAGAAGTTTACTGGAGAACCGTGAGTTAAGTGACCACCGTGAGCAAGGCTCATACCTAACACTGTATCGCCAGCGTTTAGTAGTGCCATGTAAACGGCATTGTTCGCTTGAGAACCAGAGTGTGGTTGTACGTTTGCGTACTCTGCGCCAAACAATTCACATGCACGGTTGATAGCCAATGTTTCAACTTTATCAACGAATTCACAGCCACCGTAGTAACGCTTACCTGGGTAACCTTCTGCGTATTTGTTTGTTAGTTGTGAACCTTGAGCTTCCATCACTCGTGGGCTAGTGTAGTTTTCAGAAGCAATCAGCTCGATATGCTCTTCTTGACGTACTGTCTCTTCCTGGATTGCTGCAAACAAGTCTGCATCGTAATCTGCAATGTTCATATCACGCTTAAGCATCTGTATCTCCTGACTCAGATAAATATAAAACCCAAAAATAGCCCAGTAACGCAAACGATTACGTCACTAGTCTTAACTGCGATGTATTCTACATAATTTGATCTGGATCAGATACCCTAAATAGTACTTTTCTTTGTTATTTTTGTTGCAGATTACTCATTATCAACATGAACAAGACTCATAATCTCCGCTCGAATTGATGCAAGCTGTCAATTCTTAGCTTTACACTATGTAAAGGGTTTACTACAAAAGCAGTGTCGTATTTATCCATAAGCAATTGCATAAATTCAGAATCACACTATTCTTGCGAGCATTATTTTATTGGTATTAATAAATAGACTTATATTGTTATGGAAAAAATAAAACACACGCACAAGGAAGATGTTATTGCCATTTTGACGGGCACTTTCCTAGTCTCTCAAGGTATTTTCTTTTTACAATCGGCCAACCTATTAACTGGTGGTACAACTGGGCTCGCGTTGTTAATCAGTCAAATGAGTGGGATCAGCTTTGGTATTTTATATTTTGTATGTAACTTACCGTTTTATGCCTTAGCTTGGCAGCGATTTGGGAAACGATTTGCAATAACCAGTTTAATTTCTGGTGGTCTTGTTTCTATTATGACCGACCATTTGAATATGATGATTTCTGTTGACCATATCAATGATATTTATTGCGCTATTGCTGGAGGTCTGTTGATGGGATTAGGGATGTTAATTTTATTTAGACACCGCTCAAGCTTAGGTGGCTTTAATGTTTTATGTTTGTTAATACAAGAAAAATTTGGCATCTCCGTTGGTAAAGTGCAAATGGTAATCGACTTATTTATTTTAAGTGCCTCTTTTTTCTTTATCACACCTTGGTTACTTGTCGTTTCCGTGCTTGGCGCTATTGTATTAAACATTGTACTTGCCATGAATCATAAGCCGAATCGCTATATTGTTACTTATGGTTCATAGAATTAAATTTATGAACCCATAAAAAAGAATGTTTAAAAAAAGATATTCATTTATATAAATGACAAGCAACTTCATGCTTCTGAACACTTAATATCTGTCTTTGTGGCTCATCAATAAAACATTTATCTTCTGCTTTTGGGCACCTTGTTGAAAATCGGCAGCCCTTTGGAGGATTGATCGGTGAGGGTACATCGCCAGTCAAAATAATTCGTTCTTTCCCTCTAAATCTAGGATGAGAAACAGGAATAGCAGATAATAGAGCCTCGGTATAAGGATGTTTAGGCGAATGATAAAGTGTTTCAGAATTGCCATATTCAACAATCTTCCCTAAATACATTACCGCTACTTTATCTGAGATATGCTTAACCACAGAGAGATCGTGAGCAATAAAAATTAATGCTAGATTCATCTCTCGCTGTAAGTCCAATAATAGATTTACAATTTGCGCTTGAACAGAGACATCTAATGCAGATACTGACTCATCACACACAATCAACTTTGGTTTTAATGCTATCGCTCTAGCAATGCCAATACGTTGTTTCTGCCCGCCAGAAAACTCGTGAGGATAACGGGTTGCCGCACTTATTGGCAAACCCACTTTTATCAATAACTCTTCAATCCATTGCTTACGTTCTTCTTTTGTCCCAACCTTATGAATAACAAAAGGCTCTTCCAAAATCATTTCAATAGTGTGACGAGGGTTTAATGATTCGGTTGGATCTTGGAAAATAATCTGCATCTCTTGACGAAGTGAGCGCATTTCTTTATTGCCAAGATGAGTAATATCTTTCCCTTCAAAAAAAATACGCCCAGCCGTTGGTTCAAATAGCCTTAATAAACTGCGACCAAGAGTACTTTTACCACAACCCGACTCTCCAACTAACCCCAGAGTATCGCCTTTATTCACACTTAAAGAAACACCATCAACCGCATGAACCACATAGCCTTTATTAAAGATCCCTTTACCTGAGTAAAAATACTGCTTGAGATCATCAACTCTCAATAACTCACTCATTTTATCACCTCATTATTAATCACTAATGCGTTACTAAAATGACAACTCACTTGATGCAATAATCCAACCTCACTCATCATTGGAACTTCAGATCCACACTTATCTTGCTTGTATTTACAACGAGTCGAAAAACGACAGCCGCTTGGCATGTCACTTAAAGAAGGTACGGTACCTTGAATCGTTTCAAGCTCTGTTTTTGATTGAAGGCTCAGGCTTGGCATTGAGGACATCAACCCTTTTGTGTATGGGTGCGTTGGGTTATCAAATAACTCAAAGATACCCGCTTGTTCAGCCACTCTTCCCGCATACATCACCACCACCTCATCACATATTTCAGCGACAACACCTAAGTCATGAGTAATGAAAATAATCGACATGCCCGTTTCATCTTGCAGATTTTTCATTAGCTCTAAAAACTGAGCTTGAATAGTCACATCTAATGCCGTAGTCGGCTCATCACAAATCAAGATATCGGGCTCACAGGCGAGTGCGATTGCAATCATGACTCGCTGACGCATACCACCAGATAGATTATGAGGATACTCATGCAGTCGAGTCTCTGGAGAGGGCATTCCTACTTTTTTAAGCATTTCGATGGAGTACGCTAAGCGCTGTTTTTTATTTAAATCGGGACGATGAAGCTCCAGCACTTCATTAATCTGTTTTCCAATAGTGTGTACTGGGTTTAAGGCTGTCATCGGGTCTTGGAAGATCATTGAAATACGGTTACCGCGCATTTCATACAACTTATCTGGACTCAACTGAACTAAATCTGTCTCACCATATAAAATTCGTCCTCCCACCACATTGCCATAAGGTTTTGGTAATAGACCCATAATCGACATTGCAGTGACGCTTTTTCCACAGCCTGACTCACCCACAATCCCAATAGTTTTGCCTTTAGGTACTTGAAAGCTCACACCATCAAGCACTCGAACTGTTCCTTCGTCCGTTTGAAATTCGGTCACTAGATCTTCTACGGATAATACAATTTTTCTTTCCATATGCTTCTTCACTATTTTTATTATTATTTTTTAACTAGGAGATCCCTCTCCTAGCCTTTAGTTTATTGAAATAAGCACTACAGCTTATAGGTTTCATCAATGATAATGACAGGCTCAAATGTTTTACCTGACTTCATTGCCGCCTTGGTTTCTTTTTTCGCTTTTTCATCAATCCAAAAAGTACTGAACGTTTGAGAGAAACCCCACCCATGAAATAGGTAACCCGTCTGCTTGGTCGCCATTTGCTCTGGTAATTTCATCCAACGCCAATAACCCGCACGCGCATAAGGCACCATGTAACCAGGAACAATAACGTTTGCATCGGCAATCACTTGTTGGATCTCACGAGATAATGCTTGCTTCTTATCTATATCAAATTCATTTTTAAATGAGTCGATCAAAGAATCTAATTCTGCTGAAGCAAAGTTAGTAAAGTGATTGGTTTGAGGCTTATTGGCATTATCTGAGTGAAAGTATTCCCAATAAGCGGGGATATCACTGGTACCCATATTGTGGAAGGAAATATCATGCTTTTTCTCAAGCACGTATTTAAACATACTCGAACCATCAATCAGATTCAGTTCAAGGTCTAATCCTGCTTGCTTCGCTTGTTCTTTTAATACCGCAACTCGTGGAGTAAATGTCTGTTGAGAGTAAGTCACCGCAAAACTCAAACGCTCGCCTTTATCATTAAGACGAATACCATCAGGCCCTATGTTTGTAAATCCTGCTTTTTCAAAATATTCGATGGCTTTTTTTGCATCAAATTCAGGGGCTTCAATCTCTGTATTATCATAGCCAATATGACCAAATCCCATCCCGTTAGGTTTACGAGAATAGTCTCCACGAAGGACTTTTTCGATCATCATGTCAAAATCCGTTGCATGCATAATACCTTTACGAACGTTGATATCATCTAGCATGGGCTTGGCGGTATTCAACCATAAACCACCAGCACCTACCGCAGTTTGGTTATACACCCACGCTTTTTGAATATAGCCATGTTGATAATTTTTTCCATTCGACTTTTCATGCCATAAATCAGGACGAACTAAATCAAACGCATCTAAGTTGCCTTTTTCAAAATGCTTTAACGCAATGTCCGCATCGCGGATCACCTTAATATTGATTTTCTCTACATTATAGCGATTCTGATTGTATTTATTCTCATACCCCCACCAATCTTTACCTACATGTTTGAAGGCGATGTTCTTACCTTTTTTGATTTTGTCAATGTAGTAAGGTCCCGTCACGGGCTCTGGTTTAAAGTTATATTTACGGACAAATTTATCATCAATACCGTCGTTATTTTCATCGAGTTTTGGTTCGCCATAGAAGTGCTTAGGACGAGGCATTAAGTTGGTATAGGCGATAAGCTCATCACGATTTCGTGCTTTTGCTGACACAATTGCAATGGTGTGTTTATCAAAGGTAATAATGTCAGCAATATCATTAGTAAAGAAATCGTTGTACCACGGCGCAACAATATCAGTTGAGCGCATTAATTTAAGCATGAACTGATAATCATCGGCGGTAACTGGCTTGCCATCACTCCATGTCGCTTTGGGATTTAACTTAAAATAGACGGTTTTATTATCGTCACCAAATGCCCATAATTGAGCAAGACCTGGCAACCACTCATTGGTATTAGGGTGCTTAATCAGCGGTGGCAAGCTTGCTTCTAGTATCCATGCTCTGAATGAGCCATTAGAGTCTGGCCCTACTGTTCGAAAAGTCTGTGGAAAACTCAATGTATAGGTTCGGAACGTACCACCAAACGAGGCTTGAGAAGAAGCAAACGTGGGGGCTCTATCATTTGTCTGCCACTCTAGATTGGCAGGAAGATCGGCCGAAAATACATTTGCACTAAATAAAACGGCGGTTGATGCTGACAGCAATGCCAGTCTCTTTTTTATCGTCATAAGTCCCTTCCTATTTTTATTATTTATTCCATTAAACGATTAAATGGGATTACTCATATCGAGTATGTTTCTTTGGATCAAAGGCTTCGCGTATCCCTTCCCCAATAAAAGTCACCATAATTAATACCGTAACAATAGCAGTCACAACTGACGTCGCTATCCAAGGTGAATCTAAATTAGATTTCCCTTGTTGCAATAGCTCTCCCCAACTTGGTGTCGGAGGCATAAGGCCTAATCCTAAATAATCTAATGCCGTTAATGCAGTTATATTCCCCACAATGGTGAATGGCGCTAACGTGACGATCATAACCATGGTATTAGGCAAAATATGATGAAATACAATACGTGAGTTAGACGCCCCTAACGCTTTTGCTGCCATCACATATTCTCTGGCTTTTTCTTTATAAGTCATGGTTCGCATATACCATGTCATTCCCATCCAACCAAACATAACGTTAATTAAGGTAAAGAGCATAAAGCTTGGCTTCATTATCGAGACTAAAATCATGATGACGTATAAAAATGGCACCATAGACCAAATCTCAATAAAGCGTTGGAAAAACAGATCGAACTTGCCACCAAAGAAACCCATCGCACACCCGACAGAAACCCCTATCGCATAAGAGATCACTAATGTTATAAGGGCAAAACCCATCGCAATCCTAAAGCCATAAGTCAAGCGCGATAGAATATCTCGTCCAATCGTATCGGTGCCTAGATAATGTTGTCCTTCAATACTTGGCTCTGTTGGTGGGAAATCACCAGAGAAGTCTTGCTCGTAAGGATTCCAAGGTACGATTGGCATAATGACAAAGTCACCGTCACTTTCTTGTTCAAACTTACGCTGTAATTCTCTGTAATTGGTTTCGTGAGCATACCCTAAGCCAAAGGTTTCTCCTGACGTAACATCACCATAAGTAGGAAAATGCCACTGGCCTTGATAACTAACAAGCAAAGCTCGACTGTTAACAAAAACTTCAGCAAAAATCGATAAAACCAATAACAAAGATAAAATTAGAAAAGACCAATATCCACGTTTTATGCCTTTAAATCGTTGGATTTTCTTTTGTGTTAATGGACTTAAATTTAAAATAGACGGCATAATTAAGCTCCAAATTTAACGCGCGGATCAACCGCAGCAACACAAATATCAGATAAAATATTCCCGAGCATCAACATCGTGGCATTGATAGCAAACAATCCCATGACGACAGGGTAATCACGCTCCATGATCGCTTCATAACCTAACAATCCAATGCCATCAATATTAAAGATAACTTCAATTAGAAATGACCCCGTCATAAAGAACATTAATGAATTACCAAAATGACTGGCTACTGGAATTAAGCTATTTCGTAATGCATGCTTACGAACCGCTTTTTTAAACGGTAAACCCTTTGCTATGGCTGTGCGCACATAATCTGAGGCTAAATTTTCCATTAAGTTATTTTTCATGGTCATGGTAAGCAATGCAAAATCACCAATGAGATAACAAAATAGAGGTAACACGGCATGCCACAGGATATCTTTTATTTGTTCAAAAGCGCCGAAGTCATCAAAATCATCACCAACAAAGCCCCCCATAGGAAACCATTCTAATTGGTAGCTGAACAAGCTAATTAAGAAAACACCAATCACATACCCCGGTAAGGCAAAGCCAACGAAAATAGCAATGGAAGACGTAGAATCTAGAATGGACCCGTGCTTTAACGCTTTGAGATAACCAAGAGGAATTGAGATCATATAACTGAGTAAAAAGGTCATCCCTCCATAAAAGAGAGAGACAGGTAAGCGCTCGGCTATCATGTCCCATACTGGTTCGTAATAACGGGTCGATTCCCCTAAATCAAGAACGACTAATTTAGTTAACCAATCATAATAGGCTTCAAATACGGGTTTATCTAAACCGTAGAAAGCATTGAGCTCAGCGATTTGGTCTTCAGATAAAGCATTATTACCCTCAGTCACACTGCTGCTTCCGCCAGTTTCTGAAGATCCTTGCATTTGTAAGCTTAGTAACATGCGCTCAACAGGCCCACCCGGTACAAATCGAGTGAGAGCAAAGATAAGTAAGGTAATACCGATAAAGGTAGGGACAACCAATAAAAGTCGTCTGAGTAGATAAGATATCATCCGTGACTATTGCTCCATATCTTTCGACAAATTCCGTTGTCTATTATTTTTATAATAATTTTATTAACTTAACTCAATGATTAAATAACTACAAAGGCAAGGTTTGAGAATGTAATAGAGTTAACAGTTTGCAGAATAGAGAAAGGATAAGGAAGAAAAAGACGGTTTTTCGACACCATGATTATAAAAGTATCAAAAAATAAACCTCATTGGATTAGATTATCCAAATAAGGAAATAAAGAACGCTTTAACGCAAAAAATTACTCAAAAGGAATAGCAGTCAAATGAGCTAATATATCTTGCTGCTGTTCCTCCGTTAATTGATCCCACGTGTTTACGGTATCATCTAACTGATCATTTTTAATATCTAACTCGTTCATAGCCATCCCTCCATTTATCCTATCTTATAAATGAGTATAGATGCTCTTATAACACTTAATCTATTAAATAATAGTTCAAAAAACGTAAACGTATTAATAATATTGACCTATCTTTTGTAGCTAACGATAAGTAATATCTCCTCACCAAAAAAAACCACTTACGGCACGATTATTGCTTATAACTCACGATGGCAATAGGAACGTCACCCCAAAGTTGAACGAAATGCGTTCAATTCACAAAGGCAAGGATGTCCCATAAATAAATTAGAGCATTATGTTTGGTAGAAAATTAAAAAAAGAACTCAACGTCAAAAATTTAGCACTGTCCGATCTTGAAGGACTTTTAAACTCTATTAAATTCAATGTAGCAACGATTGAGTTTTCTCCAGAAGGTATCATTTTAGATGCCAATCCACTATTCCTTGAAATATGTGGCTACAACCTCTCAGAAGTGCAAGGACAGCACCATTCTACGATGTGTAAAACAACCTACACAGCAACAGAGGAATATCGTAACTTTTGGAAAAACATTCAAAACGGTATCTCACAAAGGGGAACATTTGAACGTATCAATAAAGACGGTAATGTTGTGTGGCTAGAGGCAACTTATTTCCCTGTTACTGTAAATGGTAAAATTCAAAAAGTAATGAAAATTGCCTATGACGTTACCGAAAAATATATCGAAAACGAGATCAAAGATAACATTCTTCAAGCCTTAAATCGCTCTCTAGCGATTATTGAATTCGAACCTAACGGGACGATTATTCAGGCGAACGATAACTTTTTATCTAGCGTTAATTACAACTTGTCGGATATTAAAGGGCAACATCACCGTATTTTCTGTGATGACGATTTTTATCATGAAAATCCTACTTTTTGGGATGATTTATCCCAAGGGCTATTTAAATCAGGACAGTTCCTTAGAAAAAATAGCCATAATGAACATATTTGGTTAGAGGCAACTTATAATCCTATTCTTGATAAAGATGGGAAAGTGACCAGCGTGATCAAATTTGCATCAAACATCACTCAGCAAATAGAACAAAACCAAGCTGTATCTAAAGCAGCTGAAATTGCCTATAACACATCTCAAGAAACAGTAGAAATAGCAAAGCAAGGATCTGCATTTTTAAGTGATTCGGTTAATGTCTCTGTCAATATCGCAGAGCGAGTAAGAGATACATCATTAAAAATTCAGATGCTAAACACTCAATCGCAAAGCATTGAAGATATTGTTTCAACTATTAAAAATATCGCAGATCAAACTAACTTATTAGCCCTTAATGCTGCTATTGAAGCTGCACGAGCAGGTGAACAAGGTCGAGGATTCGCTGTCGTTGCAGATGAAGTTCGGTTGTTGGCTTCTAGAACAAGTCTGTCCACCACTGAAATTGCAAACGTTGTTTTAGAAAATAAAGCATTAACTGAAGATGTCACTTTGGCAATGAATACTGTTGCTCAGATATCACAAGATGGAATGGAAAAAATCACTGAAGTTTCGGCAGTAATGGAGCGAATTCATAATGGTGCAGAAAATATCTCCCGCGCTGTTATCGCCTTATCTGAACATAAATAAAATAAAAGCGCTCATTACTTTCAAAATGGGCGCTTTTTATCAAAAATTTATTTTAGATTAAGCAAATAAAAACTTAGGCACATCAGCAATGCTATCAAGCACAGTTGTCGCTAATGCTTCGCCTTCTTCTGTAATTTCTTTACCAGTACGAACAAGAATACGAGTACCAACGCCAGCCGCTTGAGCTGCCATCATGTCTTCTTTCTTATCGCCGATCATTACTGAATTTTCCATATCGATGTCTAAGAAACTCTGAGCTGACATGAACATACCTGGACTTGGTTTACGGCAATCACACTCTTCTTTGTATTGTTCTACTGTTGCTTCAGGGTGATGTGGGCAATAATAGATACCATCAAAGTCGATATCGTTTTCAGCAAAGTTCCAATCCATCCACTCTGTCAGTGTTTCAAATTGCTCTTCTGTAAACATGCCGCGTGCAATACCAGATTGGTTAGTTACCAATACAAGTAAATACCCCATGTCTTTGCATTTTTTAACTGCATCAAATACACCATCAATGTATTCAAAATCATCACGCTTGTGAACATAGCCACGATCAACGTTAATAACGCCGTCTCTATCAATAAATATTGCTGGTTTAGACAAGGTGAAACCCTCTAATTGTCGAATAGGTTAATACAAAAAATTATCGCACGCTTTTTGCTTATTAGCATCTAATTTATACGTTTAGCCGTCTAGACGTAAAAATACCGATTGACTTAACACCTCATACGAAATAGCATCAATAAGACATCAAAAATGAGAGGTTGCTCAGGTTTTTTAACCTTTGAAAGCTTTCTATTTACATCAGCTCCCTATTTTACAAAAATGCAGTTCAAGGCGAATCATGATTGAAATAAACCGCGTTAATAAGGTGTTCTATCAAGGTGCAAAGGAAATTAATGCCCTTAAAGATATTAACCTTCACATTGCCCAAGGCACCATCTTTGGTGTAATAGGCTCATCAGGTGCAGGGAAAAGTACACTGATACGCTGTGTAAACATGCTAGAGAAGCCAACCAATGGTGAAGTAATTGTTGATGGTGTTGATTTAACTAAACTATCTTCAAGCGAATTGAGCAAAGCTCGTCGTAATATTGGGATGATATTTCAACACTTTAATCTTCTGTCTTCACGAACTGTATTTGATAACGTCGCTCTACCATTAGAGTTAGCGGGGAAATCAAAAAAAGACATTCAGAAAAAAGTAACTGAATTATTAGATCTAGTCGGCTTGACTGATAAACATCACACTTACCCTGCTAATTTAAGTGGTGGTCAAAAACAACGTGTTGCGATTGCTCGTGCCCTTTCAACCGATCCTAAAGTGTTATTGTGCGATGAAGCGACCAGTGCGCTTGATCCTGCAACAACAAAATCAATTTTAGAACTAATTAAAGATCTAAACCGTAAACTAAACATCACGATTTTAATCATTACTCATGAAATGGAAGTAGTTAAAAATATCTGTCATCAAGTTGCAATTATCGGTGATGGTGAATTAGTTGAAAAAGGCATTGTGAGTGATATTTTCGCTCATCCTAAAACGAAGCTTGCTCAAGAATTTATTCGTGCAACATTAGATTTGTCGATTCCTGATGATTTCAAATCTCGTCTACAAGATACGTATGTAGAAGGCAGTTACCCTCTTATTCGTCTGGAATTTACTGGCGCAAGTGTTGATGCTCCTGTTATTAGCCAAATCTCTCGTGAGTTTGATATTGATATTAGTATTTTAAATGCAGACATCGACTATGCGGGCGGTGTTAAATTTGGTCTTATGTTAGCCGAATTTTTCGGTAACCAAGAATCAACCGAGCAAGCAATTGCATTCTTACGTAATCACCACGTAAAAGTAGAGGTATTAGGTTATGTCATTTGATGTGATTTCTGCATGGCTTGATTTAAACAGCAAGCTATTATTAAACGCGACTGGCGAAACCCTATATATGGTTGCAGTTGCTGGCATTGTTGGCTTTGCTATTGGTATTCCACTGGGCGTTATTCTTCATATCACTAAAAAAGGTGGTTTAATGGAAAACCCAGCGTTCAATAACATCCTTGGTGCTGTTGTAAATATGGGACGCTCTGTGCCTTTCTTGGTTCTCATGGTTGCTATTATTCCTGTGACTAAACTTATTGTGGGCAGTTTTATTGGTACCACTGCAGCCATCGTTCCATTAACTATCGGGGCAATTCCGTTTGTTGCTCGTTTAGTAGAAGGCGCATTAATTGAAGTACCAAGTGGGTTAGTTGAAGCCGCACAATCAATGGGCGCAACTCCTCTTCAAATTATAACTAAGGTACTGCTTCCTGAAGCGTTACCTATGATAGTAAACTCAGTGACTATCACTCTGGTTACCCTTGTTAGCTATTCAGCAATGGCTGGAACAGTTGGCGGCGGCGGTTTAGGTGATGTTGCGATTCGTTATGGTTTCCACCGTTATGATTTAACTATCATGGCTGTGACCGTTGTTATGTTGATTGTTTTGGTGCAAATCATTCAGTCAATTGGTGATAACTTAGTTAAAAAAGTTGATCACCGTTAATCTAATTTAAAATTTAAATGGAATTCATTTTTAAGGAGTAAATAATGGTATTGAACATAAAAAAACTGGCAGCAGTAGCGGGTCTAGCATCAACACTTATTCTTACTGGTTGCGGCCAAGAAGAAGTAAACGCAAATTTAATCAAAGTAGGCGTAATGGCGGGTGCTGAAGCACAAGTTGCTGAAGTCGCAGCAAAAGTCGCAAAAGAACAATACGGCCTTGATGTTGAGCTAGTTACTTTTACAGACTACGTGACACCAAATGCAGCATTGGATGATGGTTCTATTGACTTGAACGCATTCCAACACAAACCATACTTAGACCAACAAGTGGCTGACCGTGGTTACAAAATTGAAATTGCGGGCAACTCATTTGTTTACCCAATTGCAGGTTACTCTAAGCAAGTAACGTCAGTTGACCAAATTGAAGATGGTGCGCGTATTGCGGTACCAAATGATCCAACTAACCTTGGTCGTTCTCTTCTTCTTCTTCAAGAGCAAGGTCTAATCACGCTACGTGATGGGTCTGGTCTTGCTGCAACGGTTCGTGATATTACAGCTAACCCTAAAAACATCACTATTGTTGAGTTGGATGCTGCACAGCTTCCTCGCTCTCTTGATGATGTAGCACTGTCAGTAATCAACACAACTTACGCAAGTAGCCTGAACCTTACACCAGAGAAAGATGGCCTATTTGTAGAAGATAAAGATTCTCCATACGTTAACTTAATTGTTGGCCGCACTGATAACGTAAACACTGAAAACGTAAAGACTTTTATTAAAGCTTACCAATCAGACGAAGTTTACCAAGCTGCTCTAAAAACATTTAAAGGCGGCGTAGTTAAAGGTTGGTAATCCCCTTCTTTTAACAAGCTAACCTACAAAAGGTTGACGTGAGAGCGTCAACCTTTTTTAATGTCTGAATAAAATTATTAATCATAAAGACAACCTAATGACTTATCACATCGATCCTGTTGGTTTTATTCAATCACCTTACAAAGAGAAATTTGCCGTTCCTCGTCAACCTCGATTAGCTCCTAGCGCGACATCGCGCCTAAAATTGGTGGGGGATACTAATTCACCAGAAGCGGTACGTGGAATTGAGCAATTTTCTCATTTATGGCTACTATTTTTATTTGACCAAAATTTAGACGCAGGATGGAGACCAACGGTTCGTCCACCACGTTTAGGTGGAAACGAACGCATTGGGGTTTTTGCCTCTAGAGCAACGTTTAGACCAAACGGCATTGGCATGTCAGCCGTCGAATTAAAAGGCGTTGTTCAAGAAGGTAATCAAACCTATTTAGAATTAGGTAGTGTTGATTTAGTCGATAATACCCCGATTGTCGATATCAAACCTTATATTCCCTACTCCGACTCTATTCCCGAGGCTCTCGGGGGATTTGCAGAAAAAGTGCCTAATGTTCTCGATGTCTACCTCTCAATTGAGGCACAAAAATCACTCGTATCGCACCCACAAAAATCACACATTGAAGCCGTGATAAAAGAAGTGCTTGGGCAAGATCCTCGTCCTGCTTATAAAAAAGGCAAAGCCGATACTAAAGAATATGCGGTAAATTTGTTTGATTTGAACGTGAAATTCACCGTTGATAGCAATTCCATCACAGTAACTGCAATTGATCGCTTTTGAGATTGCTTTTAGGCTGATATCATAGAGGGCTTAATTTTAGATTAGAGCTAATTCTTAAAAGAATATTCTCAAACTAAGATTGAACTCTCGATTTAACTGTTTAAATCGAGTTATTCCAATATTCATAACTAACAAATGGATGAAAACATGCGCACTAGCAAATACCTTCTTTCAACACTGAAGGAGACTCCAAACGACGCAGAAGTAGTGAGCCACCAGCTCATGCTACGTGCAGGTATGATCCGTCGTCTAGCTTCAGGTTTATATACTTGGCTTCCGACTGGTCTACGTGTATTGCGTAAAGTCGAAAATATCGTTCGTCAAGAGATCGACAATGCAGGTGCAATCGAAACGTTGATGCCCGTAGTTCAGCCGTTTGAGCTTTGGGAAGAGACAGGCCGTTCTGAAAAGATGGGTCCTGAATTACTTCGTTTTACTGACCGTCATGCTCGTCCGTTTGTTCTTAGCCCAACAGCTGAAGAGGTTATCACTAGCCTTGTGCGTAACGAAGTCAATTCTTACAAGCAACTTCCACTAAACCTGTACCAAATTCAGACTAAGTTCCGTGATGAACGTCGTCCACGCTTTGGCGTAATGCGTGCTCGTGAATTCTGTATGATGGATGCATACAGCTTTGATATCGATAAAGACGGCCTACAAAAGTCTTACGATGCAATGCACAATGCTTACTGTAAAGCATTCGACCGTATGGGTCTTGAGTACCGTTCAGTATTGGCTGACTCCGGCGCTATTGGTGGTAATGGCTCTCAAGAGTTCCACGTTCTTGCTGAAAGCGGCGAAGATTTAATCGCATTCTCTACAGGATCTGATTACGCTGCAAACATCGAAAAAGCAGAAGCACTTGCACCGACAACAGAACGTGCAGCTCCTACTCAAGAGATGACAACGGTTGATACACCAAACGCAAAAACAATTGCTGAATTGGTAGAACAACACGGTATCGCGATCGAAAAAACAGTGAAAACATTGTTTGTTAAAGCGTCTGACGCAATTGATGCTGACATCATTGCACTAATCATCCGTGGCGATCACGAACTAAATGAAGTAAAAGCTGAAAACTTAGACGAAGTTTTATCTCCACTTGAAATGGCTGACGAAGCACAACTTCGCGATCTAATCGGTGCTGGAGCTGGTTCTCTTGGTCCTGTAGGCCTAGAACTACCATTCATCGTTGACCGCTCTGTTGCAGTAATGAGTGATTTTGGTACTGGCGCAAACATCGACGGTAAGCACTTCTTTGGTGTTAACTGGGAGCGTGATGTTCAACTTGGTAAAGTTGAAGATTTACGTAACGTTGTTGAAGGTGATCTAAGCCCATGTGGTCAAGGTACTTTACAACTAAAACGTGGTATCGAAGTCGGTCATATCTTCCAGTTAGGGACTACCTACTCAGAAGCAATGAATTGTGGCGTACTAGATGCAAACGGTAAAAACTCTATCCTTGAGATGGGTTGTTACGGTATCGGTGTATCACGTGTTGTTGCATCAGCTATCGAACAAAACAATGACGAATACGGCATTGTATGGCCAGAAGCGCTTGCACCATTTACTGTTGCTATCGTTCCAATGAACATGTACAAATCTGATCGCGTTAAAGAAGCAGCTGAAAAACTGTATGCAGAATTAACAGCAATGGGCATCGATGTTCTATTTGATGACCGTAAAGAGCGCCCAGGTGTGATGTTCAAAGACATCGAGCTTATCGGTATTCCACATACAGTTGTTATCGGCGACCGTAGCATGGACGAAGGTAACTTTGAGTATAAGAACCGTCGTGCAAACAGCAAAGAAGTCATCGAAATTGCAAACATTGTTGAGCACATTAAAGCACAACTTAGCTAATTTCAGTTGCCATAAATAAATATAAAGCCAAGTCGCATGACTTGGCTTTTTTATATCCATAAAAAATATGATTTTCACTTATTTATTTCTTGCTTACTTCCCACCTACTGATAGAATTCGCCTTAATAAAATCACTCTCTTTTATTACCGTTATTCTACGGCCTTGTGATTTTTTATATATTGTAGTTCTATCTCGATGTTCTTTATCTATCTATTTTTAAGTTCATCAAATTCGATTTAATTTAGCTTACCAGTTAAGTCTATACATTTTTTTTATCTTTTTTGCCTCATCGTTGAGGTGTTTAATCCTGCGTAAAACAAAATGCTATCGCCTTCTAACAACCACTGGGATATGTAATTAGATCATTAGTTATTTTCTAATGCAGATCATAAATGCGTTCTTTCATTTACCTGCGCTCATTTCCTTTATATCGGAAACCAGTTGTGAATAAATTAATAAGATTAACAAATAAAAACAAGCTTCCATTAATATCTTTTCGTTTTCTATTTATATTATCATTACTCATTGTCACCTCTTTTATTCCACCGGCATCCGCACAGCTAAATGAAAAACCAAACGTATTAAAAGTAGCGTTAGGCAGTGAACCAACCGCAGGATTTGACCCTATTTTAGGTTGGGGGAAATACGGAAATCCCTTATTTCAATCAACCTTACTAAAAAGAGATAAAGATCTAAATTTTATCGGTGATTTAGCAACAGAATGGCGCTTAACCAACAACAAGCTAACTTGGATAATCACCTTAAGAAAAGACATACAATTTAGTGATGGGCAGCCGCTTACCGCTGAAGATGTTGCTTTTACCTATAACCAAATTTTAGAGCAAGGCCGCTCTCACGATTTAAGTGCTCTAAAAATGGCAGAGTCATTAACGCCTTATTCTGTTGCCTTCCATCTTATTGATTGTGATATCACTTTCTTAGATCGCTTATCTTCAATTGGTATCGTACCGAAACATCTGTATCAACAAGCAAGTAAGAATAAGCACCCTTACGGTGAAAAACCAATTGGTTCAGGCCCTTATGTATTAACTCAATGGGTTAAAAATCAATACGTCAGCATGAGTTTAAATCCATTCTATTATGGAAAGAAGCCTGCATTTCCAAAATTGATCGCGGTTTTTGGCAGTGAAGAGTCTCGCTTTATTCAATTAAAAATGCATCAACTCAATTTAAGTGTCATTCCACAACGCTATGCTAATCAACCAATTATAGGCTACAAATTGTGGTCAGTTCCTACATTAGACAACCGTGGTATCGTATGGCCTATGTCATATCAACAAGGCGAAAATACGACTTTTATCACTTCAGATCCGATAATTCGAGAAGTCTTTGACGACTTAATAGATAAACAATTGATTGTCGAAAAGTTACTCGATGGTTATGCAACACCAGCTTACTCCATCGCTGATAATATGCCTTGGGGATTAAACACTACCAATATAGAGCCTAAAAAAATCAATTTACCCCACATCATTGCACGACTAGAGCAAGCAGGATGGGTAGATAGCAATAAAAATGGCATACTCGATAAGCAAGGCCATGAAGCTTCTTTTACCTTATTATACAAAGCGGGAGATAGCGTAAGAGAACAGCTCGCACTTGCGATTAGTTCAATGGCCGCACAAGTCGGAATTAATGTCGATATTAAAGGCCTTGAATGGAATTCAATTTCACAACAAATGACAACGACCCCTGTATTAATGGGCTTTGGTAGTCATTCTGCTAACGAGGTCACTTATGTCTATCATTCTCGCCATGCGCACACTGATTTCTATAATTCTGGTGGCTATAAAAACGAAAAGGTCGACATCGCGATAGATAACGCCCGCAAAGCACCCTCTTGGGAAGCGTCTATTCCTTTTTGGCAAGAAGCTCAAAAGCAAATACAACACGATCGTCCATGGACATGGTTAGTAAATATTAAGCATCTTTATATGGCAAATAGTTGTTTAAACCTCGGCACTCCAATTACAGAGCCTCATGATCATGGATGGCCATTAACGGCAAATATTGAAGAATGGCGCTGGCAATGTCAGTAGCGATAAGCCATTCAAGTAAATTATGTATCAATCTTACTCGTCTAGTAGTGCAACTCTGTTTGGCATTAATCCTAATAACGTTATTACTAGCGTTATCACCGATTGACCCAATCAGTGCGTATTTTGACGGTAATGCATTTACTGTTTTTGGCGATAGGAAAGAACAACTGACAGAGCAATTAGGATTAAATCAAAGTGCTATAGAGCGCATAAGCCTCTTTATCCAAGCTCTATTATCTGGTGATCTCGGTTATTCCAACCATTATCAGGAGGCTGTCAGCGATATTATTTGGCAGCGCAGTAAATACTCCTTAATCCTAATGTGTGGAGCCAGCGCAATATCACTTATCCTTGGCTATGTTCTTGGATTGTTACTTGGATTATTCCCAAATAAAAGAGGGAGTAAGATCATGACTCAGCTTGCATTAATAATGAACGCACTTCCTAGTTTTTGGATTGGATTAATGCTTATTGCCATATTTTCGATTAAGTTAATGTGGCTCCCAATCGGCGGAATTTCGCCCCTCGGGATAGCCCCAGAAACGCTATCGTTTAATGAGAAAGCATCTTATTTCGTATTACCTTTAATCACCTTATGCTTGAGTTTAATCGCTCCAATCATTTTGCATACTAAAGAAAAAGTAATTGAAGTAAATAATAGCGAACATGTTCATTATGCTCGTCTGCATGGTCAATCTACACTCTCAGTCGTACGATATCATTTACTAAGAAATACAATGGTTCCTGCGCTTGTGATCCAATTAGCTGGCTTCTCGGAATTGCTCAGTGGTTCCGTCATTATTGAGACCGTATTTAACTTCCCTGGTATAGGGCAAACCTTAGTAAAAGCAGGATTGAGTGGCGATACTCCTCTACTTCTAGGGATCACTTTCTGTTGTGCTATTTTCGTATTTATTGGTAATGCAACTGCTTCATTACTGAGTAAAAAGCTCTCTTTATCTTCGTCATTCTAATTTTAAAGGACACATATAATGCTTACAAAGCACCTTCCTTTAACGTTGTTTTGTCTTTTATTACTGATTTCTATTGTTTGGCAAAATAGCGGGGAAACAATTGACTTATACAATAAAAACCTCGCACCAGACCTTAATTATTGGTTTGGTACTGATTGGTTAGGCAGAGATGTTTTCAGTCGAACCCTTAAAGCATTGTTATTTAGCCTTGCTATGGGTGGTCTTGCATCCCTAAGTTGTGTTCTGCTGTCACTCTGTTTAGCATTAATTGGAAATAGTAATGCCACGTTAAGTTACGCCATTGATACTTTGACCGACGTTTGGAGTGCCCTACCGCATCTATTAGTCATGATTGTTTTATCTCTATTGGTCGGCGGTGGGTTTGAAGGGCTTGTTATTGCGATTACTTTTAGCCATTGGCCAAAATTAACACGTTTACTAAAAATTGAAATTGAGCAATTACGACAAAAACCTTATGTATTGCACTCTTTGGCATTCGGGCATTCTAAACTACACGCTTATCAGAGGCACTTAACTCCTCATTTATTGCCACAAATACTAACAGGAATGCTTGTTCTATACCCTCAAGCCTTAGTTCATGGTGCAGGTTTAACTTTTTTAGGCTTTGGAATTGAACCATCTACACCTTCAATGGGCGGGATGCTATCCGAAGCCAGTCAATATTTACTCAGTGGCCAATGGTGGCTCGCCTTATTTCCTGGGATATTTTTAATTATTAGTTCATTACTACTCATGTCTATTAGTACAAGTTATGAAAAATAAAAAGACAGCGATGATCCACATTACGGCACTGGATATAAAACAAAAAAATCACTCTAAATCTCTCATCACAGAACTCTCATTATCAATTAATGAAGGAGAAGTGTTAGCGATTATAGGGACCAGTGGCAGTGGCAAGAGCGCATTAATTCATGCCATTATGAACTCCCTCTCTCCCGATTTTACGGTGACGGGAGATATTTTAATGCTGCCTAAAACTCGTATTGCATTGGTTCCACAAAGTATTAATGCGTTAAATCCAACCGCAAAAATCGGTTCTCAATTAGTGCAATTTGGCACAAGGAAAAGATGGTATCAACGTAGTGACAACACCGCCGTTAATAATGCCCTAACTTTAGCTCAACTACCGATCTCTGTTGCGAACTTATACCCTCATCAGTTATCAGGAGGAATGGCTAAGCGTGCCCTATCAGCACTCGCTTTCATTCAACAGCCTGACATTATCATTGCCGATGAACCAAGCTGTGGAATTAATGATGAATACGTAGAACCATTATTTCAACATTACAAAAAATTAGCCCATAAATACCAAAAGACGGTAATTATTGTCAGTCACGACATAAATCATGTATTTGATATTGCTGATCATATTTTGGTACTACAAGGGGTTGATAACCAAACAAGCTTATCTTCAATGGAATACACGACGCCAAAAAAAATTAAACAAGGAAAAAGTGGGCCTTACAGCCAAGCCTTGTGGCATGCATTACCTAAAAACTGGAATTAGTATGATTTATTTATCCAATGTGACCGTTCGTTACCAAACAAGATTGCTGTCCTTACCAAATATCAGTTTAGCGCAGGGGGATACTCTTGGTTTAAATGGTGTAAGTGGTTCGGGTAAATCAACCGTCGCTATGTTACTTTCTGGTTTTCTAGCCCCGACTTCGGGCACGGTAGTAACCCCATCTTACGATAAAAATAAAGCGAACCCTGTACAATGGGTGGGGCAATATCCAGAGCTTTCATTTAATCCAAAATGGTCATTATTAACATCGCTAAAAGAGAGCTTTCGCCAAGTAAATTTTTCCTCCCATTTAAAGAGTTTTAGTATTGAAGAAGAATGGTTATCTCGTTACCCAAAAGAACTATCAGGCGGACAACTTCAACGTATCGCTCTGCTACGAGCGCTATTGCCTACCACTCAATATTTATTATGTGATGAAATAACAGCTCAACTTGACCCGATAACTCAACAGTTTATTTGGGAACAACTGCTCAAATTCAGTAAAGAAAAAAATATCGGCATTTTAGTTATCTCTCACGATAAATCATTGTTAGATTCCATTTGTAATAAAATAGTCACTATCGATTAATCTATTTTATTTAAAGATACAAACCAAATTAACCTCCAATTTTCCAACTAATCACTAACAAAAAAGAAGCCATGAAAAAGTTCAATTATTTCACTACATTTTTATTGCCAACACTAAAATTTAAGATTAATATCCAGATCGTAAACGTTCAAAAACCTTATCTAAAGTAACTCTATTTTTTCATATTCATGTTCACTCAAAATAGATTAACTTTACTGTAAATATGAGTACCCTACTCAATAATGTCTAGGTTTAGGTTTAGGCAATTACACTTTATTTAGAATACTTATTTCTCTAGATTTTTAACTAGGGGGTTTTGCTATTTGTTTTCATTATTTCTTTTTAAGAAAATATGTCATATCGGCAGGATTAATTATGCCTGAAATAAATACAGTACCATCAGGTTGGTTAGCTGACATATCCCTTTTCTATGAAAAAAGAGGCCCAAATACCAAATTAGTTCATCGTGAACAAGTTGGTCCGCTCATGGTACAACGCCCTTTTTATCCAGAAGTTGGAATAGCTCATACTTACCTACTTCACCCTCCCGGCGGCGTAGTCGGTGGTGACCAACTCAATATTACGATTAACGTTGCACCAGAAGCTCATTCACTAATGACAACACCGGGCGCAACTAAGTTTTATCGCAGCTCAGGAGCAACATCAAGTCAAACACAGCACTTGAATGTTGATGAAAACGCATTCTTAGAATGGCTACCTCAAGAAAATATTTTTTTCCCCGATAGCCAAGTTAATTTAAGTACTCAAATTAACTTAGATAAAAGTGCCCACTTTATCGGATGGGAAATGAACTGCTTTGGCCGACCTGTACTTAATGAAATCTTTGAAAATGGAATGATAACAGGCCGTACTAATATTCGAATCAATGGTAAGTTATTACTGTCTGAGTCAATGTATATAGACTCAATAAATGAAACCAAACACTCTGCGGGAATGCGAAATTACCCAATGCTTGGCAATCTCTATATTTACCCTGCATCTCAAGCATTAGAAGATAAATTAAGAACGATAATTGATGAACATTTCCATGAACAAACTGGGTTATTTGGCAATAGCGATCCTATTTGTGGAATTACTGAAATTGATGGCTTATTGGTTATCCGTTATTTAGGTTACCAAACAGAACCTATGATGGCGTGTTTTAGCACATTATGGCAGCACACTCGTCAGCATTGGTTAGGAACATTACCTGAAGTCCCACGTATCTGGGCAACATAATTAGTTGGAATAACAATGGAATTAACACCAAGAGAAAAAGACAAACTGCTGCTTGCTTCTGCAGGTATGATTGCTGAAAGACGTAAAGCTCGTGGACTAAAACTGAATTACCCAGAAGCCATCGCCTTAATCTGTTTTGAAATAATGGAAGGTGCTCGTGATGGACGCACTGTTGCAGATCTTATGAATTATGGTCGCACTATTTTAACCGCGGACGATGTAATGGACGGTATTCCTGAAATGATCCCTGATGTTCAGGTTGAATGCACTTTCCCTGACGGCACTAAATTAGTGTCAATTCACGATCCTATCGTTTAAGGAACCCATGATGATCCCTGGTGAATTAAGAGTTAATAACGATCTTGGTCAAATAGAACTAAACGTTGGCCGTAAAACTCACAGTTTATCTGTCGCTAATTATGGTGATCGCCCTATCCAAGTTGGCTCTCATTATCACTTTTATGAAGTGAATGAAGCGCTAAAATTTGAACGAGAGCCAACCAAAGGTTTTCGTTTAAATATTCCTGCGGGTATGGCAATCCGTTTTGAACCGGGCCAGCGTCGAACCATTGAATTGGTTGAATTTGCAGGTAAACGCGAAATTTACGGCTTTCAAGGTGCGGTGATGGGCAATGTCGACGACATGATCAATTCAACAAAATTAACTGACGACCAAGAGGCGAACTAATGGCTCATATTTCTCGTACTGCTTATGCCAATATGTTTGGCCCAACCACAGGTGATCGCCTACGTTTGGCTGATACGGAGCTATTTTTAGAAGTAGAAAAAGACTTCACAACGTATGGCGAAGAAGTGAAATTTGGCGGTGGTAAAGTGATCCGTGACGGCATGGGTCAAAGCCAAGTGATATGCAGTGAGTGTGTCGATGTTCTGATCACCAACGCACTGATTGTTGATCATTGGGGTATCGTCAAGGCAGACATAGGCATTAAAGATGGTCGCATTGCTGGCATTGGCAAAGCAGGTAACCCTGATGTACAGCCTAATGTAGATATCGTTGTAGGTCCTGGTACCGAAGTAATCGCAGGCGAAGGAAAAATAATTACTGCTGGCGGTGTAGATACCCATATTCACTTTATCTGCCCTCAACAAGTAGAAGAAGGATTAACTTCCGGTGTCACGACCTTTATTGGTGGAGGTACAGGTCCAGTAGCTGGCACAAATGCAACAACAGTTACGCCGGGTATTTGGAATATTCATCGAATGCTTGAAGCGGCTGATGCCTTACCAATTAACATCGGTCTATTTGGTAAAGGATGTGTTAGTAAACCAGAAGCCCTACGAGAGCAAATTTCAGCTGGTGCTATAGGTTTGAAAATACACGAAGACTGGGGCGCAACACCCGCTGCTATTGGAAACTGTTTGAATGTTGCTGATGAAATGGACATTCAAATTGCCATCCACTCAGATACCTTAAACGAAGGTGGCTTCTACGAAGAAACAGTCAAAGCCATTGATGGTCGAGTAATCCACGTATTCCACACCGAAGGTGCTGGTGGTGGTCATGCTCCTGATGTAATTAAATCGGTCGGTGAACCTAATATTTTACCCGCATCAACCAATCCAACCATGCCATATACGATTAATACCGTCGATGAGCATTTGGATATGTTGATGGTATGCCACCACTTAGATCCATCTATTCCAGAAGATGTGGCTTTTGCAGAATCTCGTATTCGTCGTGAAACGATTGCAGCAGAAGATATTTTGCACGACATGGGAGCGATCTCAGTCATGTCATCCGATTCGCAAGCAATGGGCCGTGTTGGTGAAGTCATTATTCGAACTTGGCAATGTGCTAACAAAATGAAACTGCAACGTGGCATTTTGGAAGGTGACTGCAAAGATAACGACAATAATCGTATCAAACGTTACATTGCAAAGTACACAATTAACCCAGCGATTGCCCATGGTATCTCCCATGAAGTTGGTTCTGTTGAAGTTGGTAAATTGGCCGATTTAGTCCTTTGGAACCCTGCATTCTTTGGCGTAAAACCATCCTTGATCCTTAAAAGCGGTTTGGTTGCTTACGCCCCAATGGGTGACATTAATGCAGCAATCCCAACACCGCAACCAGTACATTACCGTCCAATGTTTGCATGTTTTGGTAAAGCGCTGCACAGATCATCAATGATTTTCATGTCTAAAGCAGGCATCGAAGCAGGCGTACCTGAGTTATTGGGTTTACAAAGTCAAATTGGTGAAGTTAAAGGATGTCGAACTATTTCTAAAAAATCGATGATCCACAATAGCTACACACCAAACATTGAACTAGATAGCCAAACTTACATCGTAAAAGCCGACGGTATACCATTAGTGTGTGAGCCGGCAACAGAACTGCCAATGGCACAACGTTATTTCTTATTTTAAATAACAGACAAACAACCTTGCTCTACCAGTGTACCTATTTCTGGTGGAGCACCTTTTACAGTGAACAATCATGATTAAATTTACTCATCTTGTGCATCACCACCATGACGATCATCATCATGGAGAGACTCATTCACACAGCACACCAGAACTAACTTTATGCCTAACGATGCTAGAGCGCACTAAAAGTCGCCTAAAGGTAGTTTTAAGTAATGGTGAAGATGCAGGATTATTCTTACCTCGCGGAACCGTATTAAAAGAACACGATATAGTAGAAAGTGATGACGGCATTCAAGCCATCATCAGCGCGGCAGAAGAAACCGTATCAACCGTTTTCAGCGATGATTTATTGCTGCTTGCTAAAGCGTGCTACCACTTAGGTAATCGCCACGTTCCTCTTCAAGTTGAAGCAGGATGGTGCCGTTATCTTCATGATCATGTACTTGATGATATGGTACAGCGTTTAGGATTGAACGTAAAAGTTGAACAAGCCAAATACCAACCTGAACCAGGTGCTTATGGTGGTTCAAGTGCTGGTTCACACGATGGTCACCACCATTAAGCGAGGCTATCGTGTTAGAGGATTTACGACTCTATCAACTTATTAGTCCTTCCCTGCCTGTAGGTTCATTCACCTATTCACAAGGTTTAGAGTGGGCAATAGAGAAAGAGTGGGTCAGCAACGTTACCGAATTAAAACATTGGTTAAGCAATCAATTAATGGACAGTATTGCGACATTAGAGTTACCTGTTTTAGCTAAAATGACTCAACTAATAAAAGACGAAAAATGGCAAGAAGCTCAAGAATGGAGTGATTTCATTATTGCCAATAGAGAGACAAAAGAGTTACGTCTTGAAGAAAGACAAAGAGGACTGGCTTTCTCAATGCTGCTGCCAAAATTGGGTATTGAATTAAATCAAATAACTCAACCAATGGTAAAGCAAACTCAAATTGCGGCTTTTGCGTTAGCGGCCAATCACTGGCAACTTAGCGCAAGAAAATTAGCAATCGCTTACTCTTGGGGATGGCTTGAGAATGCCACTATTGTTGGCATAAAGTTAGTTCCCTTAGGACAAAGCGCAGGACAACAACTGCTACTAGAAATGGCAGAAGTGATCCTGCAAGCCGTAGATAAATCAGAACGTTGGCCTGAACACCTTATTGGCAGTTTCACTCCAGCTCAAGTATTGGCAAGTTCTCGACACGAGAGCCAATACACTCGACTATTTAGATCATGAGAATAAATAATGCAAGATTATAAACAACCACTACGTATTGGTGTTGGCGGCCCTGTTGGTTCAGGTAAAACAGCCCTATTAGAAGTTCTGTGTAAAGCACTACGTGACACGTACCAAATCGCAGTCGTTACTAACGATATTTACACTCAAGAAGACGCGAAGATCCTGACTCAAGCAGAAGCATTAGACGCTGATAGAATTATTGGCGTCGAAACTGGTGGCTGCCCACACACGGCTATTCGAGAAGATGCATCAATGAACTTAGCCGCTGTAGAAGAGTTAGCTGAACGCCATAAAAATCTAGATGTTGTGTTTATAGAGAGCGGCGGTGACAACTTAAGCGCGACATTCAGTCCTGAATTAGCAGATTTAACCATCTATGTGATTGATGTTGCTGAAGGTGAGAAAATCCCACGTAAAGGTGGTCCAGGTATTACTAAGTCAGATCTATTGATCATCAACAAAATTGACTTAGCTCCGTATGTGGGAGCTTCTCTTGAAGTAATGGAATCAGATACCGCTCGTATGCGTCCAACTCGTCCATACGTATTTGCAAATCTGAAAAAAGGCGTTGGTCTAGAAAAAATTATTGCGTTCATCATTGAACGTGGCATGTTAGACGTTAAATAACATCAATCAATATCTTCTTAGATAACCGAAAGCCTCAAGAACAAGTTTTGCCATCACAGGCTTGTTTTGAGGCTTTTTTGTATCTAAATCAATAGATTCATAATTAATCTTGTTTGAGTTTGGTATTACAAATAGCTCAGTGTAAACTTCATAACAGTTATCATTTTAAGATGGAAAGTATTATGAAAGTATACGATTGTTGTGACATGGTTCGTGAATTGTATTCATTAATTGGCAGTGGCGACCAAGGCTATATTCCTCAAGCGATCAACTGTGCAGTTAAATCATTAAACGACATTGCCGCAGATGACACTCTTCCAAAAGACACTCGTGAAAAAGCCGCATTTGCTGCCGCTAATTTACTTATTTCTGATTTTGAGGATGAGAAATGACACCAGAAAAAGTAATTTCAATGGATCCAGTCATGCTAATGAGTATGGTAAACATGAAAATTCGTGATGAATTTGGCGATCTAGATAGCTATGTAAAATTCTATGAATTAGATAAAGATACCTTAATTAAAAAACTTGCAGATGCGGGTTTTGATTACTTAGAAAGCGTTAAGCAATTTAGATAATGGCTTGCAGTCTGACATAATAGAGGGAGTGAACCATACTCCCTTCTTTCATCAACATGGCTTTCCACGCACTTCTTCAATAACAAATAGAGTCAAACATCCCCCCTCTTTAAAGACCTAAAAGTGATGAAATAAACAGCAATAAATTATTCCTTATCAAAAAATAAAATACATCGAAAATAAACCGCCCCTTAGCACGATGCGACAATGTTAAAAAAAAGCGTCAACATCGCTTACTTTGAACAAAAAGCACCCGCCACCAGAAAGCACTTTTTTTAATCATCGTCAAATACACCTCACCATAAATGAGATCCTGATCCAGGCAATAAATACCGTAAAATTAGTGTAAATACACTATATAAACTTTTCTCATTTTATCTTTTCATCATAGTTATTCACTTTTCCATTAATTCAAAAACACAGGCGCTAGTATATTAAATTAATTCAAATCAATAACCTACAGTAAAAAAACCAATTTACAACATGCAATAAAGCACGATAAAAATGCATGGTATTTCTTTGATCTCCATCAAGTTACATTTTGTAACACTTCTATTATCACGGATTTGAGAATTAACTGATAAATTTCTTCCATCAGTTAAGGAGCTGGCAAAAACATATTTCCGTTTAATTAACACAGCTCCCTATACCTCATTATTTAAAGTGAAAAAATATGACATTACTAACTAAAAAAATAAAACTTAATGCAATCGCTTTAGCCTTATTCGGTGCCGGTTTTTCTGTTCAAGCTCAAGTAAACGACGATATGGTTAATCCAGAAGGTGGCGTTGTTGTCGGTTATTGGCATAACTGGTGTGATGGCCGTGGTTACCAAGCAGGTAATGCACCATGCATGACACTTGAAGAAACAGATCCAATGTATAACGTTGTTGACGTTTCGTTCATGAAAGTATACGACACTGCTGAAGGTCGTATTCCAACGTTCCGTCTTGACCCTGCGGTTGGTTTAAGCGAAGCGGAATTTATTGAACAAATTAAAACATTAAACGCGCAAGGTCGTTCTGTATTGATCGCTCTTGGTGGTGCAGACGCACACATTGAATTAAAACGTGGCGATGAAATTGCCTTCGCTGAAGAAGTGATTCGTCTTGTTGAAGTCTATGGCTTCGATGGTCTAGATATCGACTTAGAACAAGCTGCCGTTACTGCATCTGATAATCAATGGGTAATTCCAGAAGCACTTAAAATTGTGAAAGATCATTACCGTGCTCAAGGAAAAAACTTCTTAATCACAATGGCTCCTGAGTTCCCATACCTAAAAGCGGGCGATAAGTATGTTCCATACCTTGAGCGTCTAGAAGGTTACTACGATTGGATCAACCCACAATTCTACAACCAAGGTGGTGACGGTATTTGGGTTGATGAAGAGAATGCATGGATCACTCAAAACAGTGATGCAATGAAAGAGAAATTCATCTACTACATCTCTGATTCATTAATCAATGGTACTCGTGGTTTCCATAAGATCCCACACGACAAACTTGTTTTTGGTATTCCAACAAACAATGATGCAGCAGCAACAGGTTTTGTTAAAGAGCCTCAAGCGCTATATAACGCCTTTGATGCACTGAAAAAACAAGGTCAACCACTACGCGGTGTAATGACATGGTCAATCAACTGGGACATAGGTACAAACTCAGCAGGTACGCCATACAACAGCAGCTTCATTAATGCTTATGGCCCATACATCCATGGCCAAACAACTCCACCACCAATGGCAGGTAAACCAGTATTTACAGGCTTAACCGATGTTCGTGTTCAACACGGTTCTCTATTTGACCCATTAACTGGCGTTAAAGCAATCGATAAAGAAGACGGAGACGTTACTGCATCAATCACGGTTGAAGGTTCTGTTAATACTCAATTACTTGGTGACAACGTTCTTGCTTACAGCGCAATAGACTCTAATGGTAACGAAACAAAACAAGCACGTAATGTTGAAGTCTACAGCGCATTACCTGAATTAACAGGTGTTGCAAACACAACAATCAAAATTAACTCTAATTTTAATGCACTAACTGGTGTTAAAGCCACAGATGCGGAAGATGGCGATTTAACATCTAAAATTACGGTAACAGGTTCGGTTGATACTTCATTAGCAGGTAAATATATATTAACTTACTCTGTTACTGATAGCGCCAACCAAACAACAACAGCAAAACGTACTGTTACTGTAAATGATGGTTCACAAGTATGTGTTAACCCATGGAAAGCCAATCAAGTATATCTAGCTGATGAGACAACAAGTCACAACGGCAAAACATGGCAAGCTGGCTGGTGGACTCAAGGTGATGAGCCAGGAACAACTGGTGAATGGGGTGTTTGGAAACAAATTGGTGACAGCGATTGTGGTGATGTAACACCAGATCCAGAAACTGAATTAAACGCAAAAATCACAGACCTTAAGAATGAATACGCTGTAGAAAATTCGTCGGCAACTGTAACCTTTACAGTAACCACTAATGAAATAGCATCTATCAATGTCAATGTAATTGACCGTATTGGTAACCAAGTAGCAGAATACTCAGCATCAGTAAAAGGCACACAAGCTGTATCTTTAAAACTGGCAAATGTTGAAGAAGGCTACTACTCAATACGCCTACTCGCATCAAATGATGGTGATTCAATAGAAGCACGTTACAACTTTAACCTTATTGCTAAAGATACAACGACACCACCAAGCGATGTTCCTGCGTACGAAGCAGGTGTAGCTTACTCAGCTGGCGATAAAGTATTAGCAACGGATGGTGATGTTTACCAATGTAAACCTTGGCCTTATACTGCATGGTGTTCAAGCTCTGCTTATGCACCTGCAGAAAGCCAATACTGGGCTGATGCTTGGGACAAGCAATAAAACGTAACTCTATCGTTGATTTAAATATATAAAAAAAAGCCAGCATATGAAGTGCTGGCTTTTTATATTTAACTCATTTTATTAAAAATGTAATCAATATTAGAACGATGCCCAAAGAACCGTAATCACTAAGATAGGGCAAACGAACTTCACATACAGTGGCCAAACCTTACCAAAAAAACCTTGTTGAAATTCAGGATAGCCTTGTTCTAGTTCTTTAATTTTAGAATGACGGCTCCACACCCAGCCACCGAATACACAGAACAACAGTGCAGCCACTGGTTGTAGGTATTGAGTAGCTATCATTGCCACCAAGCCAAATAGTTCACCAAAATTAAAGACAATAACTACACTAAACACGGCAATAAGCGCGCCCAATACCCAACTTGTTGGGGTTCTTTTTGTTTTGAATCGCTCACTCACTAAGGATACTGAACATTCAAGCATTGAGATTGAAGACGTTAATGCTGCAATCGTTAATAATAGAAAGAAAACAATCGCAAACAAATCACCAAAAATGCCTAAACTATCAAACATCATCGGTAAGACGGTAAATACCAAAGTATCAGAACTGATTAGAGAACCATCTTCTGCATAGATCTGAACGCCCTTTTCCATCGCAACAAACATTGCTGGCATTACCACTAACCCAGCAATAAATGCCACTGCGGTATCAACTAAAGTAACGTTCATTGCCATCTTTGGTAGGTTTTCTTTTTTACTTAAATATGAACCATAAATAAGCATTGAACAACCACCAATCGTCAGAGAAAAAAAGCCTTGTCCCATGGCTGCAAGGATCAATTTTTTATCCATTACCTTTTCAAAATCAGGGATAAGATAATGCTTTAATCCTTCAACTGCACCTTGTTGCATCATGATATATACAAACAATAAACCAAATAAAACAAATAAAGCAGGCATTAATCGTGTTGACCATTTCTCAATACCATCTTTAATTCCACCTTGTACGATTAGAATAGTTAATACATAGAAGATTATTGTACCCAGTAAATTACGCTCAATACTAAAACCTTTAAACCATTCAGAAAGATCATGTAATCCAACAACATTAGCCATCGCGCCAAATAAAAAACAAATTAACCAACCACCAACAATACTATAAAACATAAGCACCGTACTTGGGACGCTCAGGCCGATCCAACCAACAAAAGCCCCCACTCGTTTACCCATTGGGTTAGAGGTTAATGAACGCATACTATCTACAGGGTTTGCTTGACCATGTCGACCTATCGCCATTTCAACAACAAGCATTGGGAAGGCCACAACAAGGATCATGACAAGGTAAACCAATAAGAAAGCCCCGCCACCATTGCTCGCAGCTTGTGTAGGGAACCCCCAAATATTGCCTAATCCGACAGCCGCGCCTGCCGCTGCTAATATAAATCCTATACGTGAACTAAAACTTTCTCTGTTATCGGTCATTACATGTATCACCAAACTAGTACAATATAGGCATAATAACTTCACTCATAATTAAACACCAGTTTTAAATCCTTTATTAATCCATTTATTTTATTAATTAATAAGAACTTAGAAGCAATCACTATATTAAAAAGGTTAGTCAATATTATATTTATCAAAAAAAATATTATCACAGCTCTCTTTTTTTAAACAAATAACATAATAAGTCATAATCTATTAACAATCTCATCCATTAGAAAAACTAATCAAAAAGCGCCAAAATTATAATCTATTTTTTATTTGACGAAATTAAAAACTACTGATAAATTCGCCGTCATTGAGTCACGGTGTACACATCCTATAACACCTCTCTATATATTCCACCAAACTCCAGACTACTGAGTAATATACTCAGAAAATTAGATGGTAGCCAAATGGGTTAGATATCCGCAAAGTATCAACTATACTTGATTGTGGGTTTTTCTATTTGAGACAAATTAATGACAGATAAAATCATTGTCGGATGGCGCGAATCACTTAGCCTTCCAGAACTTGGTATTAAATTAATTAAGGCAAAAGTTGATACTGGTGCCCAAACTTCTTGTTTACATGCTTTTAAAGTAGAGCCCTTCACAAAGGATGGTGAAGACTGGGTCCGTTTCTGGATTCATCCAGAAAAACGTAATAACGATTTCGTGCAGATTTGTGAAGCACCTATCGTTGACCGCCGTTCGGTAAAAAGCTCAAGTGGTCAAGAAGAGATGCGTTATGTCATCAAAACAGTGATCCGTTTATCAGGCCAAGAGTGGCCAGTTGAAGTTACATTAAGTAACCGAGAAACAATGGTGTTTCGCATGTTACTTGGCAGAACATCAATGCAAGACCGCATTGTTGTAGATCCATCATCGTCTTACCTAGTTGATTTTGAGGAAAATATATAATGAAAATCGGTATTTTATCGCGTAACCAAGACCTTTACTCTACTCGCCGTTTAATTGAAGCTTCAGAAAGTCGTGGCCATGAAGTGAAAGTAATTGATGCATTACGTTGTTATATGAATATCAATTCAGAAAAACCTCAGATCCATTTTAAAGGTGAAGAGTTGATTGATTTCGATGCAATTATTCCTCGTATTGGCGCGTCAGTTACCTTTTATGGCACTGCCGTATTACGTCAATTTGAAATGATGGATGTATACCCAGTAAATGAATCTGTTGCGATCACTCGCTCTCGCGATAAATTACGCTCAATGCAACTACTTTCTCGCAAAGGTATCGGCATGCCGATTACAGGCTTCGCAAGCAAGCCTGACGACGTTAAAGACCTGTTAGATATGGTTGGCGGTGCGCCAGTTGTGATCAAGCTCTTAGAAGGCACTCAAGGTATCGGTGTTGTTCTTGCAGAAACACGAAAAGCAGCAGAAAGTGTTGTTGAAGCTTTCATGGGCTTAAAAGCGAACATCATGGTTCAAGAGTTCATCAAAGAAGCGGGCGGTGCAGATATCCGTTGTTTCGTTATTGGTGGTAAAGTGATCGCAGCGATGAAGCGTCAAGGTGCAGAGGGCGAATTCCGTTCTAACCTACACCGTGGTGGTTCAGCGTCACTAGTTAAACTAACTCCTGAAGAGCGTAAGACAGCAGTAGCTGCGGCAAATATCATGGGCTTAAATGTAGCAGGTGTAGATTTACTTCGCTCTGATCGTGGTCCACTTGTAATGGAAGTGAACTCATCTCCGGGCTTAGAAGGCATTGAAGCTGCGACAGGTAAAGACGTTGCCGGCCTGATTATTGATTTTATTGAGAAAAATGCAGCGACTAAAAGGACTAAAACTCGTGGCAAAGGCTAAAAAAAATCAACCGTTTGAAATATTAACGCACTCGGTTGCACCTGGTGAAAGAAAGGTGATTGAGATTGAAGCAGCAAAGCTTTATACCCACTCACCTTTATCAATCCCTGTAGAAATCATTAATGGCCAGCATGCTGGCCCAATCCTGATGGTCAATGCGGCCATTCATGGTGATGAGCTCAACGGGGTTGAAATTGTTCGACAGCTAATCAACAACATTGATCCAAAAACATTAAAAGGTACTCTTATTGCCGTGCCTATCGTTAACGTTTTTGGATTCATTCATAAATCACGCTATCTTCCTGATCGTCGAGATTTGAATCGGTGCTTCCCTGGTTCTGAAAAAGGTTCGCTAGCATCTCGTATAGCACATACCTTTTTCACCCAAATAGCACAACGTTGTGAGTATATTGTCGACCTACATACTGGAGCTATTCACAGAACGAATTTACCTCAACTTCGAGCGGATCTAAGTAATCCTGAAACGTTACGTATTGCACACGCATTCGGTACGCCCGTGATTGTAGATTCACCGTTAAGGGATGGTTCTCTTCGTAGTGAAGCTGAAAAATGTGATATTCCAGTATTAACGTATGAAGCAGGCGAAGCATTACGCTTTGAGCCAATTGCGATCAATGCTGGTTATGTTGGTGTACAACGTGTGATGCAGGCTATTGGCATGCTAAAAGCAAGCAGAAAACGCTTGCCAGAAGCTATCATTGCTAAGTCTACAAGTTGGTTACGTGCAGAAAGCGACGGTATCTTACGTACTGTTGTTACTCTGGGTGACCAAGTTGAAAAAGACCAAGTTTTGGCTTATATCAGCGCACCATTAGGCCATAGTGAAATCGAACTTCGCGCTCATAAAGGCGGCATCGTAATTGGTCAACAAACGTTACCTTTAGTCAATGAAGGTGATGCTGTTTTCCATCTTGCTTATTTTACCGAAGATGATGAGATGGTTGGTCAAACCGTTGAAACGTATATCGATGAAATCATTGATGCAGATACCGATCAACTCACTAATGGTCAAATGACAACATCGGCTCTTTGATAATACGTCAGAGAACATGTTAATAATAAGAGAGGTTCGCCTCTCTTATTTTATGAAAAGAATACCAAAAACTACACTACCGCAATAATTTCATACTGCTGCTTTTTCCCAGCTAAATCCAATTCAAACTCATCACCAAGTTGCTTCCCAATCATGGTTTTTCCTAGTGGAGCTGATGGCGTGATTAATGAAAACGTCATGCCTTTATGCGTTACTTTTACCCCACCGGCAGACGGCCCAATAAAGAATGTACTCTCAACGTCATCCTGATTAACCAATGTCACTAAGGCACATTGATTTATGGTGCTTTCTTCGGTGTATTTTAAGCGTGGTAATTTACGGTACGCTAGAATATCCGCGTCACATTCTGCCACTCTTCGTGCTTGCCCATGAGCTAAATACGATGCTTCTAAACCAAAGGTCTCATATTTACTACGAGCAATAGCTTCTTTATCTGTCGCTTGCTCAATCGCTCGTTGGGTTGCTTCTAGCGCCATTTGGTGAACGTCACGTAACGCTTGAATTATTGACTCTAATAATGCTTCTTTTTCTATCATTGGATGAATTTACTTTATTGAGAATATAAAAAATGGCAGTTACGAATAACTGCCATTTCATGGTATCTATTTTTATCTCACATTACTGTGATAACGAATTACTCTTCGTCGTAATCGTATTCGTCTTCATTATTTGCTGCATCACGAGCGGCTTCATATTCCGCTTTTTGTGCTGCTGATTTCTCTTTTTTACGAGCAATCATTTCTTCTTTTTCAGTGCGTTGCTCAGACTTACGATCATTACGTACAGCTTGAGTTTTTGCAAATTCAACAAGCTCTTTTTGAGCCCATTCAACTGCTTCAGCTTCGCTTTCAAAACCAAGCTGACGCTTAGATACAACCGTTCTGCGAGAAGTTACTTGGCGCGTAATTTCAGCAGCCCAAGCGTTACGTTTTTCTACAATACGGTAATCAAATTTTGCCATTTTTATTTCCTAGAATTCGATAGTTAAGGGATAGATCATTACTAAAAAATCCATCTATAACTGCAGCACAATAACTGCATTCCCTTTAATGCCCGCTATTAGAACACATCTAGCCAAAAATGCACCAAAAAGATGTCAATCTACTCATGCTTTAAAGGAGATGTGGATCTTATTTTTTTACCACTAAATGATTGCGATTATCTCGACTGCTACGAATAAGTTCTTCACTCTCGTCCATCTCTTCAGATTTTGCCAAGCGATCATATAAAAGAACATTCACAGTAGCGGCTAAGTTCATACAACCTACCGTTGGAACATAAACAACATGATCGGCACGATCCGCTACTTGCTGTGTAATCGAACCATCTTCAGGCCCAAACACATACAATGCTTTTTCTGGATGCTTAAATTTAGGTAACGGTGTTGCTCCTTCTGCAAGCTCAACACATACAATTTTTAAGTCATCCGGCAAATCGTCTAATAAAGATTCAACGCTCGTTAGTGGGATTTTATTGGCTACTTTTTTGGTATCCGTTTGAAACTTTACAGCGCGATCGTATCGTTCGCCGGTATAACGAACATCATCAACTTGATAACACCCTGCGGCACGCATGACTGCACCAACATTGGTTGGGCTTTTCGGATTACTCAAACCAATCGTAACGTGCGTATTTTTCATTGTTTTTTCCAACAGATAAAATTAAAGCGCTATTCTAACAAAAAAACCGCTGAAGCCTAAACTTCAGCGGTTTTATCTAAAAGAGCCGTCTTTACCCAACTCTTTTATTTATTATAGAACAGTACTTTGATAAAAATTTTAATACTTATCACAATTTTTTATTCATCCTGAAAAATATTTTTTATCATTAACCCGCCCATTTAATTAACCGATATTTTTACGTGCATTTTGGAACATACGCATCCAAGCACCATTTTCGCCCCAAGTTTCAGGAGCCCAAGAGTTAGCAACAGTACGGAACACTCGCTCTGGGTGAGGCATCATAATAGTGACACGACCATCTATTGTTGTTAAACCTGTGATAGCGTTTGGCGAACCATTCGGGTTATTCGGGTATTGCTGCGTTTGACTTCCGTTATTATCAACATAACGTAGCGTAACGGTCCCTGAGTTTTCAATTGCGTTTAGATGTTCATTATCACGAACTTCTACGCGGCCTTCACCATGAGAAACCGCGATAGGCATACGAGAACCTTCCATTCCATTGAAGAATACAGAATCAGACTTCTGAACTTCAACTAGGCTGAAACGCGCTTCAAAACGCTCAGATTCATTACGTACGAAACGTGGCCAATATTCTGCACCTGGGATCAATTCACGTAGGTTAGATAGCATTTGGCAACCATTACAAACACCTAAAGAGAAAGTATCTTCACGTTTGAAAAATCCTTCAAACTGGTTACGTGCATCATCATTAAATAAGATTGATTTAGCCCAACCTTCACCAGCACCTAATACATCACCGTAAGAGAAGCCACCACAAGCCACAAGGCCGTTGTACTCTTCTAGTACTGCTTCGCCTGTTAGAATGTCGCTCATGTGAATATCAGTTGCTTCAAAACCTGCGCGGTCAAATGCTGCTGCCATTTCTACATGAGAATTAACACCCTGCTCACGCAAAATTGCCATCTTAGGTTTAGCGCCTTTATTGATCATCGTCGCTTCAATAATTGGAGCCGCAATGTCTTCATTTACATCAAAGCTTAGGCTAACGTTTAGACCTGGGTCAGAATTATCCTTCTTCGCCTCATGCTCTTGGTCTGCACATACAGGATTATCGCGTAAACCTTGCATTTTATGCGTTGTTTCAGCCCAGATAGTACGCAGCTCAGTACGATTACGCTCGACTATAATTTGCTCACCAAATTTAATGACTAACTCGTCTGAATCTGCAACAGAACCGATAACGTGTGAGCATTGACCTAACTCATTCGCTGCTAATGTTGATAACACTGAATCTAAATCGTCATTACGAACTTGGATTACCGCACCTAACTCTTCGTTGAACAGTGCTGCTAACGTATCTTCGCCTAATGCTTCAATATTCGCGTTCACACCACAGTGACCAGCAAATGCCATTTCAGCAAGTGTTACAAATAAACCGCCATCGCCTTTATCGTGGTAAGCCACAACTTGATCGTTTGCTACTAAGGTTTGAATAGCTTCGTAGAAACCTTTTAACTGTGCAGCATTATCAACATCCGCAGGTTTATCACCCAATTGCTTATAAACCTGAGCAAGTGCTGTTGCACCCATGCGGTTTTTGCCATTACCAAGGTCGATAAGAACTAATGATGTGTTGCCTTTGTCTGTACGTAATTGAGGAGTCACTGTTTTACGGACATCTTCAATTCGAGCAAATGCGGTAATAACAAGAGAAAGTGGAGACGTTACTTCTTTTTGCTCGCCATTTTCTTCCCACTTCGTCTTCATAGACATTGAGTCTTTACCCACAGGGATAGTTAGACCCAGTGCGGGACAAAGTTCTTCACCTACCGCTTTAACTGCCTCATAAAGACCCGCATCCTCACCGGGGTGACCTGCTGGAGACATCCAGTTTGCCGATAATTTAATATGTTTAATATCGCCAATATTTGTCGCAGCAATATTGGTAATAGCCTCACCAACCGCTAAACGAGCTGACGCACCAAAGTCTAGCAGAGCAACCGGAGTACGCTCACCAAGAGACATTGCTTCACCGTGATAAGTATCATAACTTGCTGCTGTCACTGCACAGTTAGCCACAGGAACCTGCCATGGACCAACCATTTGGTCACGAGCAACAAGGCCAGTTACTGAGCGATCGCCAATGGTGATTAAGAATGTTTTTTCAGCGACGGTAGGTAAACGAAGAACACGCTCAATCGCCTCATTCATTTCAATGCCAGAACGATCAAGCGCTGGGTTATTCGCTTTTAGTGTTTTTGCATCACGGTGCATCTTAGGTGTTTTACCTAAAAGGATATCCATTGGCATGTCGATTGGAGTATTGTCGAAATGAGAATCCTCTAGTTTAAGGTTACGCTCTTCAGTTGCTTTACCAACAACAGCATATGGCGCACGTTCACGCTTACAAATTGCTTCAAACGTTGCCAGATCTTTATCCGCAACCGCCATTACGTAGCGCTCTTGAGATTCATTACACCAAATTTCAAGTGGACTCATGCCCGGCTCATCATTTGGTACATCACGTAGATTGAAGATACCACCACGTTCACCATCATCAACAAGCTCAGGTAATGCGTTTGAAATACCACCTGCGCCTACATCATGGATAAATGCAATTGGGTTGGCATCACCAAGCTGCCAACAACGGTCGATAACTTCCTGGCAACGACGTTCCATTTCTGGATTTTCACGCTGTACCGAAGCAAAATCAAGATCTTCAGCCGATTGACCAGATGCCATTGACGATGCTGCACCACCACCAAGACCGATGTTCATTGCTGGACCTCCAAGAACGATCAGACTTGCACCAACTGGGATCTCTTTCTTCTGAACATGATCATCACGAATATTCCCTAAACCACCCGCAAGCATGATTGGCTTGTGGTAACCACGAACTTCTTCGCCATTGTGTGAATTTACTTTTTCTTCGTATGTACGGAAGTAACCTAATAGGTTTGGGCGACCAAATTCATTGTTAAATGCCGCGCCACCAAGAGGGCCTTCAAGCATAATATCAAGCGCAGTTACGATACGGCTTGGCTTTCCAAAATCCGTTTCCCACGGTTGAACAAAGTTAGGGATTTTTAAGTTAGATACCGAGAAACCAACTAAACCAGCTTTTGGTTTACCACCAATACCCGTTGCGCCTTCATCACGGATTTCACCACCAGAACCTGTTGATGCGCCCGGCCAAGGAGAAATTGCTGTTGGGTGGTTATGAGTTTCAACTTTCATCAAGATATGTGTTTTCTCTTGATGATAGTTGTACTGACGTGTTTCAGGATCAGGGAAGAAGCGACCAACGGTTGAACCCGTCATTACGGCGGCATTATCTTTGTAAGCAGAAAGTACATGCTCTGGGGTAACTTCAAAGGTATTTTTGATCATTTTGAACAAGGTTTTATCTTGTTTCACACCATCAATAGTCCAATCTGCATTGAAAATCTTGTGGCGACAATGCTCTGAATTTGCTTGTGCAAACATCATTAATTCGATATCAGTTGGATTACGACCAAGCTTTTCAGTAAAGCTTTCTAATAGGTAATCTATTTCATCTTCAGCCAGTGCAAGACCTAGGGTAACGTTTGCGTTTTCTAGCGCTTTACGACCACCTACAAGTAGATCAACCTCTGCATACGGTGCAGGTTCAGCAACGGTAAATAATGCAATTGCTGAATCAAAATCAGTAAACACAACTTCCATCATGCGGTCATGAAGAATCGCTTTTAATTCAACTAATTGAAGTTCCGATAGTGTTTCAGAGGTTTTTATATAAAAAGCGATACCGCGCTCTAAACGTGCAATTTTAGCTAAACCACAATTATGGGCGATATCAGTAGATTTTGAAGACCAAGGAGAGATAGTACCTGGACGAGGAGCAGAAAGAAGTAATAAACCTTCAGGCTTATGCTCTTCTATCGTTGGACCATAAGTTAGTAACTTTTCTAACTTTACAATTTCAGATGCATCAAGATCAGAGGTTACGTCAGCAAAGTGGGCAAACTCAGCATAAATACCAGTAACAGGTAAATTTAGCTCGCAACAAAGCTCAAGTAGCTTGTTGACACGAAATTCAGATAAAGCAGGTGAACCACGCAAAATTCTCATGTACTTAGGTCTCTTTGGCAATGAATTAAAGGTAATATTGGAATAGTTTCATGATGTTATAAGTAATTAACTCAATTAATCACTTATATAACATAGCAACTATACCGATGTTACCTCTGCTATTGCGAGCGCATTATAAAGGATTTTGTTATGTGAAGTAACACCAAAAGCAACCGTTTGCGTATTTTTTTAAAAAAAAGATAGTATGAACTTGTATTTTTATAGTTTTGACGGATAAATAAGCAGTTGGACGTTTATTTTGTCTCAATCTCTAATAATTGTTCTAATTTGTTACCGCGCTTTTGCCTCTTATTCTCCCATTTGATATAACTACGCCTAACTTATTTAAAAGAGCATTCTGACTTGAGCCTCATCCGATATCATCGTCTTTTACCATCTTGTTTGGTTATTTTTACTTTTGTTTTAACCTTAAGTGGCTGCCAAGTAGAATCAGAGCCAAAAAACAAATTAGAGCAAGTCAGAGAGCGTGGCATCTTACGAGTTAGCACATTAAACAACCAACTCTCTTATTATATTGGTTCTAATGGGCCAACAGGATTGGATTATGATCTTGCCAAAGCTTTTGCTGAAAAGCTGGAAGTGAAATTAGAAATTACCCCTGCTTATACCTATTCTGGTTTATTCCCAGCACTAGCGCGTAATGAAGTGGATATCATCGCCGCAAATATGACGGTAACTCCTGAGCGTTTAGCTGAGTTTCGTCCTGGCCCAGTGTATTATTACGTAAGCCAACAAGTCGTTTATAAGAAAGGCAATTGGCGTCCTCGTAATATACAAAACCTTACTCAACTTGATGAAAACGTAACTATTGTTAAAGATTCAAGTTTTGAAGGCACTCTTATCAAGCTTAAAGAAAAATATCCTAAATTAGAGTGGCACACCAAAGCAGATACCGATGTCAGCGAATTATTAAAAAAAGTAGCCTCAGGTGAAATACATTACACCTTAGCTGATTCCGTTGAATTATCATTAACTCAACGCATTCACCCTGATTTAGCCGTTGCCTTTGAGTTAACCGAAGACCAACCTGTAGCTTGGTTCTTACAAAAAACAGAAGATGACAGCTTACAAGCTTTGTTAATTGAATTTTTTGGCGAATTAAAAGAAAGTGGGCAATTGGCTCTTTTAGAAGAGAAGTATTTCGGTCATGTTGAATCGTTTGACTATGTCGATACTCGCGCCTTTATTCGAGCGCTAGAAAGTAAGTTGCCAAAATGGGAATCTCTATTTAAAAAATACGCAGGGGATTTTGATTGGCGCTTCTTAGCAGCTCTGTCTTATCAAGAATCTCATTGGAACCCATTAGCGAAATCTCCAACAGGGGTTCGAGGTATGATGATGCTGACGCTTCCTACTGCTCAATCTGTTGGTGTGAAAAATCGTCTCAGTCCAGAACAAAGTATTCGTGGTGGAGCTGAATATTTACGCCGGATTGTAAAGCGAGTGCCCGATTCCATCACCGAACACGAAAAAATTTGGTTTGCACTGGCCTCTTACAACATTGGCTTTGGTCACATGATGGACGCTCGTCGTTTAACACAACGCCTAGGTGGTGATCCTGACTCATGGACTGATGTAAAAGATAACTTACCGCTATTACGCCAAAAACGTTATTACAAATACCTTCGTTATGGTTTTGCTCGTGGTGATGAAGCTCAAAATTACGTTGAGAATATTCGTCGTTATTACCAAAGTATTATTGGCTATGAACAAGAACAAGCGAACAAACTGACCCAAGAAGATATTACGGTAGAAGGTTTAACAGTGATTGATGTTCCTCTCTCCTCGGCAGCGTCTAGCGCCAGTAAGGCCGCATCAAGCCAATAAGATGAATATTACAATTAAGTAAATTCATCTTACCGTAACAATGAGCTCTTACTCTAGATAAGTTCGCTCATTACATTATTCGAAATAAGGCTAAGTAGTTTAGCCTTATTTTTATCCATTAAATAAAAAGAGGGGATTTATTAGCGCTATTTGTTTTTCAGATCTTCTTCTCGCTGTAATTTCCGCTCTTCTTTTTTCTCTTTACGTCTACGCTTGAAAAAAGCTTGAAGTTGCTCTCGACACGCCTCTTCCATTAAGCCTGATTCACACTCAACAACATGAAACGCTGTTGCTGAAGTAAATAAATTAATCACGCTACCAGACGCTCCAGTCTTCATATCAGGCGCACCAAAAATTACTTTTTTAATTCGGCTATGAACAATCGCTCCCGCGCACATAGGGCAAGGCTCAAGGGTGACATATAATGTAGCGTCAACGAGTCGATAGTTTTCAACTTTCTGTCCCGCTTGCTTAATTGCCATCATTTCAGCATGGGCAGTCGCATCATGCGTTCCAATCGAACGATTCCACCCTTCTCCAATGATCTCATCATTTAGAACGATCACCGCACCAACAGGAACTTCACCTTCATTTTCAGCAATCGCAGCCAGCTCCATCGCTCGTTGCATATACCTATTTGCATCTTGATTTATCATTTATTCTGCTAACTCTCGTGCTAAAAATTCAACCAATAAACGAACCTTAGTTGAAAGATGACGATTATTTGGGTATACCGCCCAGATCCCCTCTTTTGGTTCACGATACGGTACGAGGATTTCAACTAACTCCCCTTTATCCATTGATTCTTGAACATAAAAATCAGGCAATTGAACAATACCTAACCCTTTTAAAGCGGCATTAGTGAGTGCCGTACCACTATTACAATGAACTGAACCTTTTACTCTCACGCTTTTTTCTTTTTTATTCTCAATAAAGCGCCAAATAGGTAAGCTGCCAATTAAGCAATTGTGTTGAGAAAGCTCAGATAAAGTGTGAGGCTCACCGTGTTTTTCAATATAACCAGGTGATGCACATACTCGTACTTGTCTGCTAGATAACCGCTTTGCCATCATTGTTGAGTCACTTAATCGACCTAAACGAATCGCCAAATCAAAATCTTGCTCAACGAGATCTAATGTTTGATTGGATAACACGAGTTCAAGTTCAAGTTGTGGATACATCAACATGAAATCACTAAGCAATGGCGCAATAAGTTGCTCACCATAAGTGACTGACGATGTGATTTTTAATCTGCCTTGAGGCGTTGCATTTAGTTCTGTAATCGCTCTATCCGCTTGCTTTAATCCTTCGACCAAATGACGACAATGCTGATAATAGGTCTGCCCCGCCTCAGTAACAGATACTTTTCTGGTTGTTCGGATCAATAATTTAATTGATAAGCGATCTTCTAACGCCGCGACTTTACGACTAATTTGAGCTACTGATGTATCAAGAGTTCGCGCGGCACCTGTAAAGCTCTGCGCTTCGGAAACTGCAACAAACTCAGTCACTCCTTCCCAATTAATCACAACGCCTTCCTTATTTCTATTATTACATATATGTAAAGATTATTTACCATTCTACCGTATTATCAAATAAGGAGAAATACTTATAATGGCACCCAACAAGATGACGAGCAAAAACAAAAAGCTATACTAAGCTTAGAATAAAATTGCTTATTAATGTCGTCAATTTAATTATCCATACAAGGAAAATCCAATGGCTCTTGATATTCAACCTGGTCAAACGCACATCAAATCTAAAGCAATGGTAGCTTGGGCTGCTGGCGAACCTCTTAAAATGGAAGAAGTGGATGTGCAACTTCCTAAAGCGGGCGAAGTATTAGTTCGCATCGTAGCTACTGGCGTATGTCACACTGATTTATTTACTCTATCTGGTGATGATCCAGAAGGTATCTTCCCATCTATCTTAGGTCACGAAGGTGGCGGTATTGTAGAGATGATCGGCGAAGGCGTAACAAGCGTTCAAGTTGGCGACCACGTTATCCCTCTTTACACAGCTGAATGTGGTGTATGTAAATTCTGTACTTCTGGCAAAACTAATCTTTGTCAGGCAGTTCGTGAAACTCAAGGCCAAGGCCTTATGCCTGATGGCACTAGCCGTTTCTCTATTAATGGCGAAACTATCTTCCATTACATGGGTTGCTCTACGTTCTCTGAATTCACAGTTCTTCCTGAGATCTCTTTAGCAAAAGTATCTAAAGAAGCACCACTTGAAGAAGTTTGTCTTCTCGGTTGTGGCGTAACTACGGGTATGGGTGCGGTTCTTAACACGGCTAAAGTTGAAAAAGGCGACACCGTTGCTGTATTCGGCCTTGGTGGTATTGGTCTTTCAGCTATCATCGGCGCAAAAATGGCCGGAGCAAGTCGCATCATCGGCGTGGACTTGAATGAAAGCAAATATGAACTGGCTAAAAAATTAGGTGCGACTGATTGCATCAATCCAACTAAATTCGATAAGCCAATTCAAGAAGTGATTGTTGAAATGACAGACGGCGGTGTGGATTACTCTTTTGAGTGTATCGGTAACGTAAACGTTATGCGTGCGGCACTTGAGTGTTGTCACAAAGGCTGGGGTGAATCAATCATCATCGGTGTTGCTGGTGCTGGTCAAGAGATCTCAACTCGTCCATTCCAACTTGTGACTGGTCGTGTATGGCGTGGTTCTGCATTCGGTGGAGTTAAAGGCCGTACTGAACTTCCAGGTATTGTTGACCGTTACATGCAAGGTGAGTTCGCTCTTGATGACTTCATTACTCACACTATGGGCCTTGCGGATGTAAACGCAGCGTTCGACTTAATGCACGAAGGTAAATCTATCCGTACTGTTCTACATATGGATAAATAGACTCTGAGTTCTAGGTTATAACCTCAATTAATATTGTACTTTGCTTGCAGAGTACAATAGCTCATCTCATCAAAAGGCCTTATTCATGACAATTGAAAACATCAGCCAAGCTAAAGTTGCCGGTGGTTGGCATAAACAATATACACATACTTCATCAGTATTAAATTGTGAAATTCGCTTTGCAATTTATCTTCCTGCGAATGCATCTGAGATAAATAAAGTCCCTGTGCTGTATTGGTTATCTGGCTTAACATGTACCGATGAAAACTTTATGCAAAAAGCAGGTGTATTCAAAAAAGCAGCCGAATTAGGTATCGCTATTGTTGCTATGGATACAAGTCCTCGCGGTGAAGATGTTCCGGATGATGCAGAAGGCGCATACGATTTTGGTTTAGGCGCAGGGTTCTATTTAAATGCAACTCAAGCGCCATGGAATCGCCATTACCATATGTATGATTACGTAACAAAAGAGCTGCCATCTCTTATTGAAGATCACTTCCCTGTTTCAAATAAAAAATCGATTTCAGGGCATAGTATGGGGGGGCATGGTGCAATTACCATTGGCTTGAAAAACCAAGATGCATATCAGTCTATCTCTGCGTTTAGCCCAATTTCTAGCCCAATCAATTGCCCTTGGGGTCAAAAAGCATTAGGTCTATATCTTGGTGATAATAAAGAGACTTGGAAAGAATACGATAGCTCAGAACTACTTAAAAAAGGATCTAAACTTCCAATTTTAGTAGACCAAGGTGAAGCTGATGGTTTCTTAGAAGAACAGTTAAAACCTGAATACTTACTTTCTTCAGCAGAGCAATCAGGTGCTGATGTAGAAGTAAGAATGCAGCCAGGTTATGATCATAGTTATTTCTTTATCTCTACCTTTATTGATGAGCACTTAGAGTTTCACTCGGCTTATTTAAACGCCTAGTTATCTAAAGAACCCATATAGAAAAGCCCTGAGAACTTATCATTCTCAGGGCTTTATTCTTTTCAGTTAATACAAATTAACCTGGAAGGTTATATGTGTACGGCGCTTGGATACCTAGTGGAATACCTAGAGCCCAGTACGCTAGTAAGAAAATAGTCCAACCAATTAGCATTGCGATAGAGAATGGCATCATTAGAGAGGCCAAAGTACCGATACCTGTAGACTTAACGTAGCGTTGGCAATAAACCACTACTAATGGGAAAAATACCATTAGAGGAGAGATGATATTAGATACTGAATCACCTACACGGTATGCCGCTTGAGATAACTCTGGAGAAATACCTACACCCATTAGCATTGGAACTAGTACTGGACCAATTAGTGCCCATTTAGCAGATGCTGAACCGATTAATAGATTCACAAATGCGGTTAGCAAAATCATACCAATAATAGTTAGCTGACCAGGAAGCTCCATTGCTTTAAGCACATCAGCACCGTACATCGCTAAGATTGTACCGATATTTGATTGGCTGAATGCAACTAAGAACTGTGCACAGAAGAATGACATAACCATGTACGCCCCCATCGTGCCCATTGTCTCTGACATTGCTTTGATTACATCATTGCTGTTTTTAAACGTACCAGAAATACGTCCAAAAACGATACCCGGTATGATAAATAAAATGAAGATAAGTGGAACAATAGACTTCATTAATGGCGCAGAGAACGAGGTAATTTGACCATCAGGAGAACGAAGAGCTGAATCTTCAGGGTAAATAAGTGCGATAAGTAGTGCGATACCCGCAACCATTGCCCAACCAGCAAACTTAAATGCTTTTGATTCAATCTCAGTAAATGAGCCTAAATCAGGCGCTGTTTCTGCATCCTTATCTACTGGTATTTTAGCTAAACGAGGCTCAATGATTTTCTCAGTTACATACCAACCGATACAAACAATCAGTACTGATGAAAGACCAGTAAAGTAGATGTTTGCTAATGGATTAACGATGTAAGACTTATCTAATACTTGCGCTGCTGTTTGCGTAAAGCCAGCAAGTAATGGGTCAATACCCGATGGGATAAAGTTAGCAGAGAAACCACCAGATACACCGGCAAATGCCGCTGCAATACCCGCTAGCGGATGACGACCCGCCGCATGGAAAATAATACCACCTAATGGAATAACTAAAACATAACCCGCATCAGCTGCTGTGTGTGACACGATAGCTACAAGAATAAGCATTGGGGTCAGTAATTTAGCTGGTGTAAAGTTCAGCATTTTCTTTAGGCCAGTTTGAATAAAGCCTGAAGAATCAGCAACACCAACACCTAGCATCGCAACTAATACGATACCTAGTGGAGCAAAACCAGTAAAGTTAGTTACCATTGTTGCTAAAAAGTTTGCTAAAGAATCACCCGTTAAAAGGTTTTTCACTTGAACTGCATCTTGAGTAACAGGATGGATCAAGTCAAATTGTACTTGTGATAATAGCGCTGAAAGCCCCCAAACAATAAGTAGGCCCCAGAAAAATAGTAGTGCAGGATCAGGGATCTTGTTACCTACTCGTTCGATTGTATTTAGAAAACGATCCATACCGCCTGGTTTAGATGTTTTTTCTACTGCTTGGTTACTCATCCGTAACTCCATTTATATTTAGTGTTGTATTTACAGAAAAGAATATGGAAATTATGTGATTTCTCTTAACTTTTCTTTTGCCGAAACAGTGTAAACCAGTTACATAATAAATAGAGTATTTAGTTGAATATTTTAGAAGTGCAAACATATATTTTGTAAGATAAGTTTTCACAGAAACATACACCTAACAATATGAATTAAATCGCTTTACAACTGAAACAAAAAAAGCGCCTTTCGGCGCTTTTAAAAAATTATTGTATTTAGTGAGGATTAAAGATTATTCCCACTCAATCGTCGCTGGTGGCTTACCTGAAATATCGTAAACAACACGAGAAATACCAGCCACTTCATTGATAATACGGTTAGATACTTTACCTAAGAAATCGTATGGTAAATGTGCCCAATGCGCAGTCATGAAATCAATGGTTTCTACCGCACGTAGAGAGACAACCCAGTCGTATTTACGGCCATCACCCATTACGCCAACAGAGCGTACTGGTAAGAACACAGTGAATGCTTGAGATACTTTATTATAAAGATCGGCATTATGAAGTTCTTCAATAAAGATCGCATCAGCACGACGAAGTAAGTCACAGTATTCTTTCTTAACTTCACCAAGAACACGTACACCTAGACCAGGTCCAGGGAACGGGTGACGATAAAGCATGTTATATGGAAGACCTAATTCAAGACCGATCTTACGAACTTCATCTTTAAATAATTCACGCAATGGTTCAACAAGACCCATTTCCATGTCATCAGGAAGACCACCAACATTATGGTGAGATTTGATTACATGTGCCTTACCTGTTTTCGATGCAGCAGATTCGATTACGTCAGGGTAAATAGTACCTTGGGCTAACCATTTTGCGTTTGATAATTTCTTAGATTCTTCATCAAAGATATCAACAAATACATGACCAATGATCTTACGTTTCGCTTCAGGATCTGATTCACCGCCAAGCGCGGTTAAGAAACGATCTTCAGCTTCAACATGAATGATCTTAAGACCAAAGCCTTCGCTAAACATTTCCATCACTTGTTCAGCTTCATTTAAACGAAGTAGACCGTTATCAACAAATACACAAGTTAGTTTATCGCCAATCGCACGGTGAGCAAGCATCGCAACCACAGATGAATCAACCCCACCAGAAAGACCAAGGATAACTTCATCGTCACCCACTTGTTCTTTAATTCGAGCAATTGCATCTTCAATGATTGATGCTGAAGTCCACAAACCTTCACAGCCACATACATTGAGAACAAAGTTCTCAAGCATTTTTAGGCCATTTTTCGTGTGTGTTACTTCTGGGTGGAATTGTACACCGTAGTATTTCTTCTCTTCATTTGCCATTGCAGCGTAAGGACACGTTTCTGTCTCTGCAATTTTTACGAAATCAGATGGAATTTCTACAACTTTATCACCGTGGCTCATCCAAACATCTTGAGTTGCTTCAAGATCTTTAAACAACGCTGATTCACCCGTTACTTGAACCGCAGCATAGCCAAATTCACGCTCAGTAGACGTTGCTACTTTACCGCCAAGTTGCTCTGCCATTGTTTGCATGCCGTAACATACGCCGAATACAGGAACACCAGAATCAAATACATATTGAGGTGCACGTGGAGAATTGGCTTCTGTAACACTTTCTGGACCACCAGATAAGATGATGCCATCAGGATTAAAATCACGGATGTCAGATTCATCTACATCCCAGCTCCAAAGCTCACAGTAAACACCAATCTCACGGATACGACGCGCAACAAGCTGCGTGTATTGAGAACCAAAATCTAAAATAAGAATGCGTTGATCGTGGATATTAGTCGTCATTAGTCTTTCTCAAAAAGTCATTTATTTAGTGTGGCTTTTATATAAACCACACGCTTAAAATTGAATTTGGTACAAAGTTTTTTCTTTATATTTCACAGCAGAATCATTCGAGTTCTAGGAAAAGGCACGGAGTTTACAAATGTAAATGAGTACCTTTGACAACGAAATCGGAAGATTCTGCAAAGAAAATTAAGAAAAATTAGCCTAGGCGATAGTTTGGTGCTTCTTTCGTGATTTGAACATCATGTACGTGTGATTCTTTCATACCCGCACCTGAGATTCGTACAAATTCTGCTTTAGTACGCATGTCTTCAATCGTTGCTGAACCAGTTAGGCCCATGCTTGAACGTAAACCACCCATTTGTTGGTGAACGATCTCTTTTAGACGACCTCGATACGCGATACGACCTTCAATACCTTCAGGTACAAGTTTGTCGGCTGCATTATCTGATTGGAAGTAACGGTCTGAAGAACCTTGAGACATTGCGCCAAGAGAGCCCATGCCACGATAAGATTTGTATGAACGACCTTGGAAAAGAATAACTTCACCCGGCGCTTCTTCTGTACCAGCAAACATTGAACCAACCATCACACATGATGCACCGGCAGCGATTGCTTTACAGATATCACCAGAGTAACGAATGCCGCCATCTGCAATAACAGGAATACCGTAAGCATTTGCCACTTCAGCTGCGTCTGAAATTGCAGTAATTTGAGGAACACCAACGCCAGTTACAATTCGAGTAGTACAAATTGAACCCGGGCCAATACCTACTTTAACCGCACTTACGCCTGCATCAATTAATGCTTGAGCGCCTAAACCAGTCGCAACGTTACCACCGATGATTTGTAGATCAGGGAAAGCAGCACGAGTTTCACGAATACGCTGTAAAACGCCTTCTGAGTGACCGTGTGATGAATCGATAAGTAGAACGTCGACACCCGCTTCAACAAGAGCAGCAACGCGCTCTTCGTTACCAGCACCAGCACCAACAGCAGCGCCAACACGTAAGCGACCACGTTCGTCTTTACATGCATTAGGTTTACGTTCTGCTTTATGGAAATCTTTAGCTGTGATCATACCGGTTAGTTGGAACTCATCGTTCACTACCAATACTTTCTCAACGCGAGCTTCGTGCATTTTCTCTTGAACTTCTTCACGAGTTGCCCCTTCTTTAACAGAAGCTAAGCGTGCTTTTGGCGTCATTACAACGTCAACTTTCTTAGATAAGTCTGTTACGAAACGAACATCACGCCCAGTAATGATACCAACAAGTTCGTTAGTTTCAGTTACTACAGGGAAGCCAGCAAAACCGTGTTTTTCAGTCAGATCTTTCACATCTTGGATAGTTGCGTCAGGACGAACGGTTACTGGAGCAGAGACAACGCCTGCCTCAAAGATTTTTACTAAGCGAACTTCTTCAGCTTGCTGTTCAATTGACATGTTTTTGTGGATAAAACCGATGCCACCTTCTTGCGCTAACGCAATAGCAAGACGCGCTTCTGTCACGGTATCCATTGATGCTGAAATCATTGGGATATTTAGAGAGATGCTCTTCGTTAACTGAGTGCGAATATCAGCGGTGTTAGGAAGAACAGTAGAGTGTGCTGGGACGAGTAAAACGTCATCGAAGGTTAAAGCTTCTTTTACGATTCGTAGCATTTGCAATATCTCACAACATAAGGTGTTAAAAGAAATAAATCCCACTTTATCGTTTCGCATAATAAAGTGTTTTGGATTTGATATTGCAGACGGATTATACGCACCGCGCAAACGCTTGGCTAGAGATTTATTTATTTTTAATTTGCAATTACCCCCTTGATATGTATTATATTGCCGCTAATTCCTATATTCATGTCTAAGGCATTCTCATGTCTCTCGATTCTAATCCCCGCATCTTTACAGTCTCCCGATTGAATTCTGAAGTTCGTTTATTATTAGAAAATGAAATGGGTATTGTTTGGCTTATCGGTGAAATTTCTAACCTTACTGTGCCTGTTTCTGGTCACTGGTATCTCACACTTAAAGACAGCCAAGCTCAAGTCAAATGTGCCATGTTTAAAGGCAATAATCGCCGAGTTACTTTTAAACCTCAAAATGGTAAACAAGTTCTTGTTAAAGCTCGCCTCTCCCTTTATGAGCCTCGCGGTGACTATCAAATAATCATTGAAAGTATGCAACCCGAAGGCGATGGTCGTCTTCAACAAGAGTTTGATCAATTAAAAATGTCACTCGCCGCTGAAGGGCTTTTTGCTCAAACAGCGAAGCAACCCTTACCTGAGCAACCAAAACGTGTTGGTATTATTACCTCTAAAACGGGTGCCGCCCTTTTTGATATTTTAAACGTATTAAAACGACGAGATCCGAATTTACCCGTTGTTATTTACCCAACGATGGTTCAAGGATCTACGGCTGCAATTCAAATAGCACAAGCTATCGGACGGGCAAACACCCGTAATGAATGTGATATATTGATCGTGGGTCGTGGGGGGGGGTCATTAGAAGATCTTTGGTGTTTTAATGAAGAGATAGTTGCTAGAACAATTGCCGCCAGTAAGATCCCAATTGTCAGTGCTGTTGGTCATGAGATCGATGTCACTATTGCCGATTTTGTTGCGGATGTACGAGCACCAACACCTTCTGCTGCTGCAGAACTAGTAAGTAGAGATCTCTCTTCTCAGCTACAAACGGTAACTCATCAGAGACGTCGCTTACACAATGCGATGGAACGCTATTTATCGGTTCAGCAACGTAAATTATCAGCATTACAGCATCGTCTTGAAAAGCAACATCCACAAATGCAGTTGAATAACCAAAGTCAGAAGCTAGATGATTTGCGCCAACGATTAATCAATCATATGCAGCAACAACTACAGCGTAATCAACATAACGTTGAAAACCTCACTCTACGCTTAAATAATTTATCTCCGAGTAAAAAAGTCTCTCAAGATAAATTACGTGTTGAAGAATTAAAACGTCGTTTATTAGATTCTATAGATAGAAATTTACTAATGCAGCGCCATCAATTGGCTCTAGCAGCAGAAAAACTAGATACCGTTAGCCCATTAGCAACTTTGCGACGTGGTTATTCTATTACTCGACATGAGAAAGGGTCGGTAATCACTTCAACAAAGCAAATCAGCACAGGAGATATTATTACTACTCGCTTTGTTGATGGTGAAATTAAATCAACAGTTACCGTAAACGAGTTAAACAAATAACGGCTTACTTATCTAAATTAGCATCACTAGCTCAATCCGATTTCACAAATTCAGTTTTAGCACGAGATTTTGATTTCAGCTCATTACAATCATGGCAAAAATAGCTTGGTGCTCCACACGCATTAAGCTTTTCCATCTCTTTATTGCAATCCTGGCAATAAGCTACCTTTCTAAAATTCAACTGACAAAAATCACAGTGATAGCCTTCTCTACTCCAACGTAATTCAGACTGACACTTAGGACATTCGTTTGTTTGCATCACTCATTCCTTATTAATTTATTTCAATCAAATACTAACACTCTGTATATCTTAAAAAGCATGGATCTTTATGCTTATAGGGATCTGATCAGCGATCATGCCCTTTAAGAACATTTATACAACCACACCCCGAAAGCATTAGTTACATATCCTGTCTATCAATTTTAAACGATATAAAACTTCAAATTAAAGATGTAAATACAGAAGATCCAGAACATCAATCAGCATTTCATCTATCGATTTTAGTCGAAAAAGCGGAGATTACACAAAATGCAGAATAAACGTTACATCGCATGTAATTTCAATTTCAACGTCTATTTTTCGAATGAGTAAGCATTAATAACTCTTGTTCACCTTGTGCTTTCAGTTCAACTCGGATCTCTTGATATTCTTTAAATGAAGTCACATGAGTTCCACCGCAAGGAAGTTTTACTACGCCATCTATACCAAAATCTGCTATCCAGTAACGTGAATCGGTTAACGCTTTACCTTCACACTCAATAGAAATTTCATGATCTAAGGCCAGCCACGCAGTTATCTGCTGATTTACTTGATCTGTAATAGCGTTAAGATTTTCCATCATTTCCGTACTATTAAGACCACGCTTACGTAATGTTTTACCTAAACGATACACATCTTCACAATGATCTTCTGTGACAAAACTGGTTTCTTGAGCATAACTGTTAAAATTGTAATGCCCTAATTCATCTTTTCGATCTGCATCTTTACGCCAATAGCTTGTATGAAGCACTTTATTTAATGCTAAATAAGCGATATGACCTGCGCTGTGCCCGCGACTCAATGCATCTTGATATTCTTTATCAACCTTTAACTCGACAGTATTTTCTACTGCAATATCGGCTTCTTTTGGTATTAAATGTGAAACAACAAATATCCAGCCTTCTTCACCGCGCTTCACAGGAATGTTTTTATCTATATATAACTCCCCCGTTGCCAATTCAATTGATCCTGTTTGACAAGCAAGTATTGGATATTCATCACTGCCAATTTGTACTGTCCCTTTATCTTCTAGGTGATCTGGCCAAATATGGCTGACTGGATGAAAAGGGGTTTCTTTGGTCACAAACCATTTACCTTGATCTGTTTCTTTGATTAATTGCACCGTTGATGTGTGTTGCCATGTGTTATGACAAAAAAGAATCTCTGTTGCTGATAACTGAATCATGATTTTCACCTAAAAAAAACGCCCAACAAGGTGGGCGTTTTATTATTCAATATGTGTAAGTAAAGTAACTATTGATTACTTTTTATTACGGTTTTTCACAGCACCAACTAGACGCTTGCGTTGACGCTCTTGAGATAGAGTCAACTTACCACCACGATCTTCGAATGGGTTTTCACTATTCTGGAATTGAATACGAATAGGTGTGCCCATAATTTCTAATGATTTACGGAAGTAGTTCATTAAGAAACGTTTGTAAGAAGAAGGTAATTCTTTTACTTGGTTACCGTGAATAACGATAAGCGGTGGGTTATAACCACCTGCGTGTGCATATTTCAATTTCACACGACGGCCACGAACCATTGGTGGTTGGTGATCATCTTGAGCCATCTTCATGATACGAGTAAGAACAGATGTACCTACACGCTTAGTAGCAGAAACATACGCTTCTTGTACTGATTCATATAAATGACCAACACCTGTACCATGTAGAGCTGAAATAAAGTGAAGACGAGCAAAATCAACAAAACCTAGACGACGATCTAACTCAGATTTTACTTTCTCTTTAACTTCATTATCAAGACCATCCCACTTATTTACAGCAATAACTAATGAACGACCTGCGTTCAATGCAAAGCCCAATAAGCTTAGATCTTGATCTGAGATGTTTTCACGAGCATCGATAACAAGCAATACTACGTTAGCATCTTCAACCGCTTTCAATGTTTTGATTACAGAGAATTTCTCAACCGTTTCATTGATACGGCCACGGCGACGAACACCTGCTGTATCGATAAGTACGTACTCTTGACCTTCACGTTCCATTGGAATGTAAATCGAGTCACGAGTAGTACCTGGCATATCATAAACAACCACACGCTCTTCACCTAAAATACGGTTAATTAGCGTTGATTTACCTACGTTAGGACGACCGATGATCGCCAGTTTAATTGGTTGATCCTGAAGACGTGAAAAATCTTTTTCTGCATCTTCTTCTGTACGATCTTTTTCTTCTTCTTCAAAGTCTTCAAATTCAGTAAGATCCATGATCTCACCATTTTCGTCTTTCAAAGATTCTTGAATTAACTCTTCCATAAAAGGAGCTAGAGCCAATTCAAGTAGGGACGTTACACCACGACCATGTGAAGCTGCAATTTGATAAACTTTGTTCATCCCTAATTGCCAGAACTCTGCACTTGCTGCATCAGCATCAATACCATCGATCTTATTTACTACTAAGAACGTTGGTTTTTCACGTGAACGTAGATGTTTTGCAATCGCTTCATCAGATGATGTTAAACCTGCACGGCCATCAACCATAAATAGCACAACATCGGCTTCTTCAATCGCAGCTAATGACTGTTCAGCCATTTTAGTTTCTACACCTTCTTCAGTTCCATCAATACCGCCGGTATCGATCAAAATGAATTCAAGCTCTTCCAACTTAGCGCGGCCATATTTACGGTCACGAGTTAAACCTGGAAAGTCAGCAACTAATGCATCCCTTGTGCGTGTAACACGGTTGAACAGCGTCGATTTACCAACATTTGGACGCCCTACCAGAGCAACAACAGGAATCATATATACCTCTTAATTTAATCATAGGCATAGCGCGAGCTAATACCAATTTGATGATGGTTTTGTGTAATATCAACAGATAAAAGCCATCACCAAATTGGATTATCTTTCACTATCTAAAAACAATAAAAGGCCCCAAAGTCAAAAGGACTTGGAGCCAATTCACAATTATAGCAAATAAAACTTATTTAATTCGCATTTTTTTGATATCGCCTTCGCGAGTGACAATTAAAAAACCGTCTTCAACGATGATCGGTGATACTGCGATGCCGTCACTGTCAATCTCTTGTTGCGAAACAAACAGTCCAGAATCTCTATCTAACCAATGTAAATATCCTTCACTATCGGCTAAAACTATATAATTATCAATAATCATTGGCGATGTTAGCTGACGATACTCTAGCTCTTCATTGCTCCAAAGCTCTGTACCGCTTCGCGCATCAACAGCAACAACATGATCTTTTTCTGTGACTAAAAAAAGACGTTTACCATCGGATGATATATTCATCGCTGATGAGTAATTACGCTTCCATACTGGCTGCCCAGAACGAAGATCTAATGCAATTAGCTGTCCGTTATAACCAATCGTATATAAACGACCACCTAAAATAAGTGGAGAGGCATCAACATCAACCAAACGATCAATCTCAGTAGCTCCTTTTGGTGTACCTACTGGTTGTTGCCATAGCAATTGACCTTTAGAGATCAGTGCAGCAGCTAAACGACCATTCGACATGCCCCAAAAAACACCACCTGAAATACTGACTGGCGCACTGTCACCACGAAGAGTTAAGTTAGGCACCTCGCTATTGATTTGCCACTTTTCATCGCCTGTTTCAGCATCAAAAGCAACAAGAGCACCACGACTGCTATGAACAATAACATAGCCTTCATCTGCTAATGGTTTAGCAAGAACTTCACCATCAACATTCTTTCGCCATAACTCTTCGCCAGTCTCTGCATCAAGTGTAATGATCTCTCCGTTCTCAGAGCCAATGAATACCTTGCCGTAAGTTAAGGTTAATCCACCAGATAATCGAGCAGATGTATCTTGTTCTAAGTCCTGCTCCCAAATGGTTTTTCCATTTTCAGGATCAAGCGCTTTAACAAGACCATCACGACTTGCTACATAAACTTTTTGATAAGCATAAACTGGTGTTAGACGTGAAAAATAATGCCCAACACCATCACCAATTGAACTTGTCCATTCCGTAGTTGGTTCAAATTGATTTTGAACAACAGGAACCGGTGCCATTACGATTGTATCTTCTTCACTCGCACAGCCAAAAAGCATGGAGAAACCAAAGGTACATAATGCCGCTTTTTTTAACACCTTACGCATTCAATTGTCCTTACTCTGCTAAATCATCCAGTTTCATCTGAACCGCTTGGTTCATTCCAGCTTGTAATGCTTCAGTATAAGCTGTACGAGCCGTTGCGATATCACCTTGTTCTAGAGCAATATCACCTTTAACTTCAGCAACACGAGCAGACCAACTTGTTGATTTAACATTAGCTAATGTGCTTAATGCTGCATCAAATTGTTCTTGTTGTGCTTGAATACGTGCAACACGAACTTGAGCAGTAGCAATCAAAGATTCGTCTTTGCTGTTACTTGCAACCCAGTTTAATTGTTCTAATGCCGCATCAAGTTGACCGGCGTCTACCTGTACTTTTGCCAATTGAAGAGCTGCTAATACAGCATATTCACTTTTGGCATTAGCCGTAATAAATACTTGAGTTGACTCTGCTGCTTCTGCACCAGAAGCTTGCAATACGGTCAGTGTTTTTTCATAAGACATTGAAGCTGCATCTTGTGCTTCAACTTGCGCCGATTGGTAATATTTCCAACCTAAAATCGCACCAATACCAACAACGCCACCAACAACGACAGCCTTGCCGTTTTCTTTCCACCAACTTTTAATGGCTTCAACTTGTTGCTCTTCAGTTTCGTAGGCTTCCACGTCCTATCCTCTTAAATCAGCTAATTTTGCGAATACATCTGCTTGAGCTAAAGTTTCTTGCTCACCAGTAAGTAAGTTTTTAACGTTTACTGTCTGCTCTGCCACTTCACTCTCACCTAAGATAAGAACAACCGCAGCACCAACATTATCAGCACGTTTGAATTGCTTTTTAAAATTACCACCACCGAAATGGCACATAACTCGTAAACCTGGAACTTGTTCACGTAACGATTCAGCCAGTTTCATACCTGCCATCAAGGTGCCTTCACCAGAAGTAACCATGTAGACATCCACTGAGCGACGCACGTCATTTAGTTCTAATGTTTCCATTAGTAGCACTAAACGCTCTAAACCCATAGCGAAACCAACTGCAGGTGTAGTTTTACCACCTAGTTGTTCAACAAGTCCATCATAACGACCACCACCACATACCGTGCCTTGAGCGCCTAAGCTTTCAGTAATCCACTCAAAAACAGTACGGTTATAATAGTCTAATCCACGAACTAAACGTTCATTAACTTGATATTGGATGCCAGCAGCGTCAAGTAGTTCACATAAACCAGAAAAATGTACTTTTGAATCATCATCTAAGTACTCAGACAACTTAGGTGCATCACCTAAAATCGCTTGTACATCTGGGTTTTTAGTATCAAGAACACGCATTGGGTTAGTGTGCATACGACGTTTACAATCGTCATCTAACACGTCTAAGTGTTGTTCTAAGAATTCAACTAAAGCAACACGGTAATTTGCACGTGCGTCTAATGATCCAATAGAATTTAGCTCTAAACGTACGTGTTTATCGATGCCTAGTTCACGCCATAAACGAGCAGTCATCATAATCAGTTCTGCATCAACGTCAGGACCATTCAGACCGAAAACTTCAACACCCACCTGGTGGAATTGACGGTAACGACCTTTTTGAGGACGCTCATGACGGAACATTGGACCCATATACCATAAACGTTGTTCTTGGTTATACAACAAACCATTTTCAATTCCAGCACGAACACAACCAGCGGTCCCTTCAGGACGTAGTGTTAGGCTATCACCATTACGGTCTTCAAACGTGTACATTTCTTTTTCAACAACATCAGTGACTTCACCGATAGCACGTTTAAATAAGTTTGTTTGTTCAACAATAGGCATACGAACTTCGTTGTAACCGTATGCACTGATAACGCGTTTTACGCTATCTTCAACTTTGTGCCACAATGGCGATTGTGTTGGAAGGCAGTCATTCATGCCTCGAATTGCTTGGATTGCTTTAGCCACGTTCACTTCCCAATGGGTTTGTTTATATCTACAATTAATCAGTCAATCTGGTTAATTTCAATTTGGTTTTCTTTTGATAACGTTGCCGCTTTTGCGCGGATCTTTGCTTCTAGTTTGTCCACAATATTGTCGTTATCAAAACGTTCTTTCTGACGAATACCATCTTCATAGAACGCACTTCTACGATTACTTCCCGCAATACCCATATGAGACACTTCAGCTTCTCCTGGGCCATTCACGACACAACCAATGAGAGATACATCCATTGGTGTGATTAAATCTTCTAATCGTTGCTCTAGCTCGTTCACCGTTGCAATCACATCGAACTCTTGACGAGAACACGTTGGACAAGCAATAAAGTTAATACCACGAGAACGAATACGCAATGATTTTAAAATATCAAAGCCTACTTTAATTTCTTCGATTGGATCTGCTGCCAAAGAAATACGTAATGTATCGCCAATGCCTTCAGACAATAACATGCCTAGGCCAACGGCTGATTTAACAGAACCAGCACGAGCACCGCCCGCTTCAGTAATGCCTAAATGCAATGGCTGAGCAATTTGTTTTGCTAATAAGCGGTAAGAGTCAACGGCTAAGAAAACATCTGATGCTTTTACGCTAACTTTAAATTGATCAAAGTTCATTCTTTCCAAGATATCTACATGGCGCATTGCCGACTCAAGTAACGCTTGGGCCGTAGGCTCTTTGTATTTAACTTGAATGTCTTTTTCTAATGAGCCGCCATTCACACCAATGCGAATCGGGATATTTTTATCTTTTGCACAATCAACAACAGAGCGAATACGCTGCTCGTTACCAATATTACCAGGGTTGATACGCAAACAATCAACTCCATACTCCGCTACTTGTAACGCGATACGGTAATCAAAATGAATATCAGCGACTAATGGCACAGACACTTGCTGTTTAATTAACTTAAACGCTTCCGCAGCATCCATGGTTGGAACCGAAACACGTACAATATCGGCACCGACTTTTTGAAGTGCATTAATTTGTGCAACGGTAGCTGCAACATCAGTCGTTAACGTATTCGTCATAGACTGAACAGCGATAGGTGCGCCATCACCAATAGGCACATTACCCACATAAATGCGGGTAGATTGGCGACGTTTGATTGGGGACTCTATATGCATGGAATCAACTCATTATTGAGGTAGGGTTAATCGTGCAACTTTACCCGCCGGATAGGCAGATAAATCAACAGGTTTACCTTTATACATTAGTGTTACAGAGTTTGGAGCACCGATCACCAATTTATAAGGCGCTTTACCTGTTAGTTTTAATGTTTGATTTGCTTTTTTAACACCTGAATATAGGCGATTGTTTGAAGCATCTTGAACTTGTAACCAACAATCATCATTGAATGTCATCACAACATCTTCACTGATTATCGCTTTTGATGTGTCAGTGTCAGCCAAAACAGGCGTCTTAACATCTACATAATCAACATCAGCGTCTACAGAGTTAGTAGCAACATCTACAGGCTCAACAGCAACGTCTGGTTTATCTGCTGTTTCTTGTTCAAGCTTAGATGGATCAGTTTCTAATTCAGAAAGGTTAGTGTCAACCTCAAGCATTTCTGCTTTTTCTAAAGTAGGTTTTACCTCTACGACTTGGTCTTCAGAAGCAGCCACCTCAGTGATGAGCTCTGCATCATTTTTACTTTCTAGTTGCGCTTGTTCCTGCCACCACCACAATACTGACATGCTCAAAATCAATGCAAAGATAACCCACGTAAGCTTCATTATACGCTTATCATGTTTCTCTCTTTTTGTCTTACCTGAGAAACTCTGCATATCATGTTGTTCAATCTTGGCTTTACCTAATTGATCTAATGCATCTAATACTTTTTCTTCAGATATATTCACAACTTTAGCGTAAGAGCGATAATAACCACGCGTAAAGGTAGCGAGCTTACCCATATCAAATTGATCTGCTTCAATCTGTTCTAAAACTTCGACTCGTAAACGTAAACGAGATGAAATATCTTCAAGAGTTAATTGCTGCTTTTCACGAGCATTTTGTAGCAATAGGCCAGGAGCCACTAATGTTTCTACTTTTTCTACTTTTTCTTCAACAATTTGTTCAGTCGTCATAATTTATATCATTCTAATGTTCATTGAAGTTCGGATACTCTTTTTTAAGTATGTTTGCGTATTTATTAACTAAATGCGCATTGCCTGCTTTTTTTTCTAATTCTATGAGTAAGCTTAGGCTAACGGGTGTGTATCCGTACTTCTTATTAAATTTAAACAGCGCAATTCTCGGTTCTGAATAGTTACCTTCATCAATATTCAATTTTGCCAACTGAAGGGTAGAACGAACACGATTTGGATCATGAGCCAAAGAGCGCTCAAAATACATTTTTGCTGTCACTTCATCCCCACTACTCAACGCGCACATGGCTGCATTTTCATAGCTTGTAGAAACAAGATAGTAGTAAGGTTGTTCTATTGCTTGAGAAAACGCGTGTTGCGCCTCCTCATAACGACCATTCTCACAAAGAAAAACGCCGTAGTTATTCAATACATTACCATTTTTTGACGAAGAACGTAATGCTCGTTTGTAAGCCTTTTCAGCTAAAGCATTTTCATCTACTTGTTGATAATAATAGGCGAGCGAGGTTTGAGAGCGATAATAGTCAGGAGCGTATTGTGCAGCCAGTTCCAAATTTTCACGGGCTTTTACCATATCCCCCGCATTTATATAACTTAATCCAAGTGTAATTCGAGCTTCAGCAGCTCGAATTACCTCTTTTTTTGTCATTTCATCTGCTTCATTGACAGTGACGCAACCAGCATTCATTAACATTCCAATCGTTAGTACTACTGCTCTCCATTTTCGCATTCAGCTTTCCCTTGCTGTGATACTTCAAGATTAAACAGTTTTAACAGGGATTGCCTCGCCTTGCTGTTTAGCTTGAGTACGTTTAGTTCTATCGATTACATCACCCACTAATTGACCACAAGCCGCATCAATATCATCACCACGTGTTCTACGAACCGTTACCGTAAAATCGTATTCCATTAGTGTTTTCATGAATCGATCAATACGTGAATTACTTGGCTTCTTGTATGGTGACCCAGGATATGGGTTAAATGGAATCAAATTAATCTTTGCTGGGGTATCTTTTAGTAATTCTGCGAGTTGTCTTGCATGATCCATATCATCATTAACATGATCTAAAAGTACGTACTCTACCGTCACACGACCACGGTTTGCATTTGATGAGGCGATATATTCACGAACACACGCTAAGAATGCTTCAATGTTCCAACGATCATTGATTGGCATGATTTCACTACGTAGTTCATCGGTTGGTGCATGAAGAGAAATAGCAAGTGCAACATCCACTTTACCAATCATTTGCTCTAAGCCAGATACAACACCAGAGGTAGACACGGTAACGCGACGCTTAGATAAACCAAAACCTAGATCATCAAGCATGATGTCTAATGATGGAATTAGATTTTTCATGTTAAGTAGCGGCTCACCCATCCCCATCATTACTACATTAGTAATTGGACGGCGACCCGTTTCTTTTTCTAAACCAATTTCACGAGCGGCTCGCCAAATTTGACCTACAATTTCAGAAACTTTAAGGTTACGGTTAAATCCTTGTTGTGCTGTTGAGCAGAATGTACAAGCAAGCGCACAACCCACTTGAGAAGAAACGCATAAAGTTGCACGCTCTCCATCTGGAATATAGACCGTTTCAACGTCTTGATCGCCTACTTTCATCGCCCATTTGATGGTGCCATCAACAGAATACTGAGCTTCAGATACGTAAGGTGCGCGGATCTCACATTTGTGTTTTAATTTCTCACGAAGTTTTTTGTTGATGTTGTTCATTTGATCGAAGTCATCACAACCAAAGTGATACATCCACTTCATGATTTGATCGGCTCTGAATGCTTTTTCTCCTAATTCCTCAGAAAAAAATGCTCGAAGTCCTTTACGATCAAAGTCCAGTAGATTGATTTTAGCTGTAGTCATGTAGCCTCTCTGATAAATAACATCACCGCGAATATCGGGCGCAGAATTGTACAAGTTTTGGGAAGATATTACTAGCGATTAGAAGTTTGAAGCGGATGTATGATTAATCTGTATAGAAAAGAAAATTTACCGTATTGACTATTTTATTTTCTATACCAGACTAAAAGCAAGCCCCTCTGAACCCTTCAAGGGAGCTTGCGACCGACCTTAATGCTTTATTCAGCAGGACGAGGACAGATTTCATCATCAGCGAAGAAGTACGCAATTTCACGCGCTGCTGATTCAGGACTATCAGCCCCATGAACAGAGTTATAACGCATGCTGATTGCATAATCTGCACGCAGTGAGCCACAAGCAGCTTCTGCTGGGTTAGTTTTACCCATTAATTCACGGTAACGAACAACGGCATTTTCACCTTCTAACACCTGTACCATTACTGGACCAGAAATCATATAAGCAACTAGATCATTAAAGAACTCTTTTCCTTCATGCTCGGCATAAAAACCTTCCGCTTGTTCTTTAGTTAAACGCAGCATTTTAGCTGCAACAACTTGCATACCTGTTTTTTCAATACGACGGTAAATAGCACCAATAAGATTACGCTTAACAGCATCTGGTTTTACAATTGAAAAAGTACGTTCTATTGTCATTTTACTTTCCTTTAAGTTTCTTTTACTTCTTTTGAAGCTATTATAGTTATAAGAAAAAAGACCAAGTTTATGGCTCGATCTCTTATTTGTTATTTTGTAAGTAGGTTCGCTAACGTTCTTACGCCTACACCGGTTGCACCGGCTGACCACTTATCTGATGGTGCGGTACGATACGTTGCTGAACAATCCATATGTAACCACCCTTTCTTATAGTCATCGACAAAGTAAGAAAGGAAACCAGCAGCAGTACTTGCACCCGGTGAGTATGAACCCGAACCAATATTTGCCAAATCAGCAAAGTTCGATGGTAGCATATTACGATGAAATTCCATTAACGGTAAACGCCACAGACCTTCATTTTCTTCCTGAGCAGAGATTAATGCTTTTTGGCTCAACTCATCATCAAAACTTAATAAAGAATGGAAGTCATTACCTACTGCCATTTTTGCTGAGCCAGTTAAGGTCGCACAATCAATAATCAGTTCTGGATTTTGTGCTGACGCAAATTGAAGACCATCGGCTAATACTAATCGACCTTCTGCGTCAGTATTTAAAATCTCAACTGTTTTGCCATTTTTATAGGTAATAATATCACCTAACTTTAATGCTCGACCTGAGATCATATTTTCAGCACAACATAGAATCAACTTAACACGCTTATCTAAACCACGAAGAATAGACATTGCAAGACCAGCTGTCGCTAATGCAGAGCCGCCCATGTCAGCCTTCATTGATGCCATGCCACCTGAAGGTTTAATGCTGTAACCACCAGAATCAAACGTAATGCCTTTACCGACAAGACAAGCGTACACAGGCGCATTTTCATCACCTGTAGGGTTGTAATCCAATTGCAGCATCGCTGATGTGCGCTCAGAACCACGGCCAACAGCATATGTTCCCGTCCAACCTTCAGTTAGAAGATCTTTGTCTTTAACAATTTTAGTTTTCACTGTTCCAGCTGGTGCGACCGACTTAATAAACTCGGAGGCCATTGTTGCTAGTTGACGAGGGGCAACTTCTTCTGCCGTTTTATTTATAATGTCACGCGTCCAATTGGTCGTTAAAATTCGTGCATTCAATTCTTTCTCATCAGCGTCAACCAATGCAGTCCAAACAACATCGTTATTGTTTTTAGAATCACGGAAACCTTGAACAAAAGACCAGATAGACTCAAGACCCCATTCAGACCCCTTTAATTCAACAGTAACAATACCCTGACCGTTTAACTTTCTTGCTGCTTGTTGAATGGCACCATACACATCATCATTTGTAATGTGAATTACTGCGCCTTCAGAGGCAAATGAAATAAGAGCATTGTCGCCCCAATGAGCGGCTGCTGCTGCTGATGAAAGTTGTACTGTCATCTTTTGTGACATGGTGAATCTCCTTTAAATACGCAATAACTCCATACAATCACACAAACTAATCGAGGTGATCATTTATATTGCGCTACTATCAAACGGGTATAAGCGAACAGAACGTTCATTTCTATCTAATTTGCCAATTTTACCCTAGTGATACAAGGCCTTTAGATAAAATGTAAGAGGTGGATCCAATCGGTTGGTGGGATTTCATACGCTAATAAATGAAATTTACTCATCTAATCCCACTCATCCATCCAGCAAAGAATAATGGCTTCCAGTATTTTTTCACCCGAATGGTTAGGGTCATCATCAAATCCTTCCAAAGCCATTACCCACTCTCTTAAATCTGTAAAGCGAACGGTTTTAGGGTCAATCTCTGGGTATTGCTCTGAAAGCTCTATTGCTATTTCTCGTGAATCAATCCATTTAATGCTCATAATTTTATCCTTAGTTATACGAGTTTGTTTTTTATAGATATAAAAAAAGGTAAGTTCTGAAACGTAAGTTTCTCACTTACTTTTCATCTCTTACCTTTATCAAAAACAGTTCAATTAATCAGGTAAGATTAATGATCTTCTGACGCTAAGTTTAGTGTATATTTTGGAATTTCTACCACTAAATCTTGTTTCGCCATTCTCGCTTGACAACCAAGACGAGATTCTGGTTCTAGACCCCATGCCTTATCTAGCATGTCATCTTCAAGTTCATCACTCTCTTCAAGTGAATCAAACCCTTCACGAATAACAATATGACACGTTGTACATGCACATGATTTCTCACACGCATGCTCAATAGCGATACCATTTTTCAAAGCGACATCTAAAACCGTTTCGCCTTCATTGGCTTCAAGTACTGCACCTTCAGGGCATAACTCACTGTGTGGTAGAACAATAATCTTTGGCATTTCTATACCTCATCAATAGATTGACCGGCTAATGCGGCACGAATAGAAGCATCCATTCGACGCGCAGCAAACTCTTGGCTTGCTTCATCAGCGTGTTTAATTCCATCTTCAATTGCTTGCGTATCTGTACCTTGACGTACAGTAATTAACGCTTCAACTGCTTGTAAAATTGTTGCTTGTTCTTCTTTTGATAACAAGGCATCGCCATCGTTATTTAATGCAACAACAAGTCCTTCAATAACTCGATCTGCTTCAACTTGTTGTTCTGCTAATGCACGCGCTTGCATGTCTTCTTTTGCAAACGTCATTGAATCTTTAAGCATCGTAGCCACTTCATTATCACTTAAACCATAAGAAGGCTTTACTTGAATATGAGATTGAACACCGGTACTTTTTTCCATTGCCGTAACAGATAAAAGACCATCAGCATCCACTTGATAAGTGACTCGAATGTGCGCAGCACCTGCTGTCATCGGAGGAATGCCTTTTAGTGAAAAACGAGCCAGAGAACGACCATCTTCCACCATTTCACGTTCACCTTGAACCACATGAACCATCATGCCTGTTTGACCATCTTTAAACGTGGTAAATTCTTGCGCTTTCGCTACAGGAATGGTGGTATTACGAGGAATGATTTTTTCAACCAAACCACCCATGGTTTCAATACCTAGAGACAATGGAATAACATCAAGCAATAACATTTCAGCATCTGGTTTATTACCGACTAAAATATCCGCTTGAATGGCTGCGCCAATAGCAACCACTTGATCAGGGTCGATATTCGTTAATGGTATTTTACCAAAATAATCACCAACAGAACTGCGAACGATAGGTGTTCTTGTTGAACCACCAACCATGACCACTTCCATTACTTCTTCAGAACTAATCTCTGCATCTTTAAGAGCACGGCGGCACGCCATTAGTGTTTTTTTCACTAGTGATTGAATTAATTGATTAAAGATATCAACCGTAATACTGCCTGACCATTCTTTAAAAGAAACAGTGACAGAATCTGCATCAGACAAGGCTACTTTGGTTTCTGTTGCTAATGTCAAAAGCTCACGCTGCTCTTGATTAGAAAGAGCCGATGTAATACCTGCTTGGCCTTTAATCCATTGAGCTAATAGATGATCGAAATCGTCGCCACCAAGAGCAGAATCACCACCCGTTGCTAATACTTCAAATACGCCTTTTGATAAACGTAAGATTGAAATATCAAATGTACCACCACCAAGATCATAAACCGCAATAACACCTTCTTGACCTGAATCTAAACCATAAGCAATCGCTGCTGCTGTTGGTTCATTCAATAAACGTAGAACATTTAAACCTGCAAGTGTTGCCGCATCTTTTGTGCCGGCACGTTGAGCATCATCAAAATAAGCCGGAACTGTAATTACAACACCTTCAAGATCACCACCTAACGTTGCTTGAGCACGGTTAGATAATGATTTAAGGATCTCTGCTGATACTTGAACTGGATTCACATCACCTTGAGGTGTACGGATCACAGGTAATCCATTATCACTTTCCGTAAATTGGTAAGGTAAATCAGGGTAACGCGCTTGAATATCTTTCAATGAGCGTCCCATTAAGCGTTTTACTGAAATAATGGTATTTTGAGGATCAGAAGCGGCTGATTGGTAAGCGTTGGCACCCACACAAATTTTATCGTTTTGATATTGCACCACGGACGGAAGAATTACGTTACCTTTTGCATCAGGTAAGGTATTTGCTTCACCACTTCGAACAGAAGCGACCAATGAGTTAGTTGTGCCTAAATCGATGCCGACTGCCAGCTTATGCTGATGTGGTGCTGCACTTTGTCCAGGCTCAGAAATTTGTAGAAATGCCATGAGTAATATCCTTCACTTAATTAATCTAACAAAGATTAATTTAATAATTTATCTTCTAACTTTTCGACTTCTTGGTTTAGCTTATCAATAAACTTAAGTTTACGAACGCTTTGTGCCGCATCTTGCCATAACTCGGATTCTAATTGCTGTTTTAATTCAGCTAATTGAGTGTTACGCATTGCAGAGACATTTTCTGAAAAATCAAACAGTGCACTTTCAGGATCTGAACTTGAAAGTAAGTCTTCGAGATCTTCTCGTAACTCCATCTGTTGCATTAGAAACATAGGATCTTGCATTGTGGTTTGTTCACCACGAATGTCATATCCTTGCTCTGATAATATATACTCTGCACGAGTGACTGGATTTTTAAGCGTTTGATAAGCGTCGTTGATTTGTGCCGCTTTTTGAACGGAAAGCAAGCGGTCACGCTCTGAAGAGGTCGCGAAGTTGTCGGGGTGGAATCGTTTCTGCAGTTCAAGGAACTGAGCAGAAAGAAGGCCACCATCCAGTTCAAACTGGTTTGATAGCCCAAATAATTCAAAATGATTCATAGTTAACGTTATGCTCTATACGTTGAAGCTTTCACCACACCCACATTCACTTTTTACGTTTGGATTGTTAAATTGGAAACCTTCATTTAGACCTTCTTTGGCAAAGTCTAATTCCGTTCCATCCATATAAGCTAGGCTTTTAGGATCGATAATGATTTTCACACCAAACTCTTCAAACACTTCGTCTTCTTCGTTTAGTTCATCAACAAATTCAAGAATATACGCCATACCAGAGCAACCAGAGGTTCTTACGCCTAAACGTAGACCAATGCCTTTTCCTCGGTTTTCAAGAAATGTTTGAACACGGCTTGCTGCTGCTTCAGTTACTGAAATGGCCATACTACAACCTTTTACTATATTTGTTTTGTGGTCATGGGTGTCGTTAATCAATAACGACCTATATTAGACAATAAAGCGCCATATTTACACAATATTACGTAAACAAGACGCTTTATAACGTTACTTAATCTTAGTGCTTATTACGGTAGTCTAATACCGCTGCTTTAATCGCATCTTCCGCTAAGATTGAACAGTGTACTTTTACTGGTGGTAATTCTAACTCTTCTGCAATTTCAGCATTTTTCAATGCAGCAGCTTCGTCAAGAGTTTTACCTTTAACCCATTCTGTTACTAATGAGCTTGACGCAATTGCAGAACCGCAACCGTATGTTTTGAATTTTGCGTCTTCAATAATACCTTCTGGAGATACTTTGATTTGCAGCTTCATTACATCACCACACGCTGGTGCACCAACCATACCGCTACCGACTGATGGATCATCTTTTTCAAATGAACCAACGTTACGTGGATTTTCGTAGTGATCGATTACTTTTTCGCTATAAGCCATGATAAATACCTCTAAATTCTGGAACGTCCGTGTTAGTGGTGTGCCCACTCAACCGTGTTTAAGTCGATGCCTTCTTTATACATATCCCATAATGGAGACATATCACGCAGTTTATTTACTGCTTGGCTAATTTGTGTGATTGCATGATCGATCTCTTCTTCCGTCGTATAACGACCAAATGAGAAGCGAATTGAACTGTGTGCTAATTCATCATTCAAACCTAATGCTCGTAGTACATACGATGGTTCAAGACTTGCAGAAGTACATGCTGAACCTGAAGAAACTGCAAGATCTTTCAGTGCCATTAGCAATGATTCACCTTCAACAAATTCAAAACTGATGTTTAAGTTATGTGGTACACGCTGGTCTAAATCACCATTAATGTGTACCGATTCCATGTCTTTAACACCATTAAGAAGACGATCACGCATTGCTAAACAATGGTCATAATCTTTTTGCATCTCTTCTTTTGCGATACGACACGCTTCACCCATACCAACAATTTGGTGAGTCGCTAGTGTACCAGAACGGAAACCACGCTCATGACCGCCACCGTGCATTTGCGCTTCTAAACGAATACGTGGTTTACGACGAACGTACAATGCACCAATGCCTTTAGGGCCATACATTTTATGAGCCGAAAGAGAGATTAAATCCACTTTCATTTCTTGTACATCAAGAGGGATTTTGCCCGCTGATTGTGCTGCATCAACATGGAAAATAATTTTACGTGAACGGCAAAGCTCACCCATTGCAGTGATGTCTTGAATCACACCAATTTCATTGTTTACGTGCATAATAGAAACAAGAACCGTGTCTTCACGCATTGCTGCTTCTAATTTAGCTAAATCAACCAAACCATTTGATTCTGGGTCTAAGTACGTTACTTCATAGCCTTCGCGCTCAAGTTGACGACATGGATCAAGAACCGCTTTATGCTCAGTTTTACATGTAATTACGTGCTTACCTTTCTTATGATAGAAATGCGCAGCACCTTTAATTGCAAGGTTATCTGATTCTGTAGCGCCTGATGTAAATACGATCTCACGTGGATCCGCATTTAATAAAGCTGCAATATTGTCACGAGCAGTATCTACTGCTTCTTCAGCCTGCCAGCCGTAACGGTGTGAACGTGATGCTGGGTTACCAAAGCATCCATCCATTGTCATATGTTGAACCATTTTATCGGCTACGCGCTTATCAACAGGACAAGTCGCCGAATAATCAAAGTAAATTGGCAGTTTCATTTTCATCTCCGAGAATACAGACGTTTGACCGTCAAAGGCGGACATTAACACCCACAGAATTTATTATTTTAGAACCCGTTACTAACCCATGATTTAAGGCTGTATCGATATTTTGTCTATCTGATACTTGCTGAACTTCATTATCAACCATGAGTTCACCAAGAGTAATACCATCTAAGAAGCTACTAATACGTGAACTTAAATCACGCCACAAGGTGTGCGTTAAACAACGCGTTCCACCTTGGCAGCCTTCTTTACCATGACATTTAGTTGCATCTACTGATTCATCAACCGCTGAAATAACCATTCCAACCGCAATTTCATCAGGTTTTAATCCTAAGCGATAACCACCACCTGGACCCCGAACGCTAGCAACTAAACCGGCTTTACGTAATCTAGAGAATAATTGTTCAAGATAAGATAATGAAATCCCTTGTCTCTCCGATATATCGGCAAGTGGCACAGGGCCTTCTTGAGCATGCAGTGCAACATCGAGCATTGCAGTTACAGCATACCTTCCTTTCGAAGTTAATTTCATAAGTTACCTCATATCCACATTATTCGTATGGAATGAAGTTTCCCATACTTGACTATTTTGGTCAAGTATTTATCCTACTATTTTAGTCAAGTATTCTAACTTACTGATAATTATTCTTTTATGCTTCTTTCTACCGCAGTTAAGATACCGCGTAAAGTACGTAATTCTTGTGTTTCTGGACGAGCTCGATTAAACATACGACGCATCTTGTTCATTACCTGTCCAGGATGAGCCTTATTAATAAAGTCGGTGTCTGTCATGACTTTTTCAAGATGCTCATAGAATAATTCTAATTCATTGTTCAAAGGATAATCAGCTTCTTTTGATTCTCCTTTATAGGCAATACTATCTAACCACGCCACACGAGCTTCATAACTAATGGTTTGAACTGCCATAGCTAAATTCAATGAGCTGTATTCAGGATTTGCAGGAATACACACATGAAAATGACATTTCTGTAATTCATCATTAGTTAACCCTACTCTTTCTCGACCGAATACAAACGCTATAGGATGTGTTGGTGCTTCTTCAATTGCTTTAACACCTGCTTCACGAGGCTCTAGCATTGGCCATTCAAGTGTTCTTGAACGTGCGCTTGAACCAATAACTAAACCACAATCAGAAATAGCTTCATCTAAGGTATTAACAATACGAGCTCTATTCGCAATATCACTTGCACCCGCCGCTAATGCGATGGCTTGACCATCAACTTCACACTCTGGCGCAACTAATACCATATTAGTTAAGCCCATTACTTTCATTGCACGAGCCGCTGACCCAATGTTTCCTGAATGGCTAGTACCAACAAGGACAATACGAATTCTATCTAGCATGTTATTTTTCCATATGATGAAAAGAGCCGCCGGATACTATCATAAAGCAATATCCCTTTCTTCTTTATATGCCAGAGATTTTAACCAACGATCGCTTTTTTTATAATGAAAGACACTAACTGAACAAAAAATAAACGCTTCCTTTTAAACGTTAGTTTATGTATACTCGCGCCGATTTCTGTTCTTTAACATCTTTTGGGATATAACTATGCATCCAATGCTAAATATTGCTATACGTACTGCGCGTAAAGCCGGTGACTTTGTTGCTAAATCTTTTGAGCAAACTGACAAAATTGAAACAACAAAAAAAGGCAATAACGAGTTTATTACGAACATCGAAAACGATGCTCAATACATGCTTGTTGACATGATCAAGAAATCTTACCCTGATCACAGCATCATTTCTGAAGAGTCTGGCCTAATCGAAGGCAAAGACGCTGACGTTCAATGGATCATTGACCCATTAGATGGCACGACTAACTTCGTTAAAGGTATCCCACACTTCTCTATCTCTATTGCGGTTCGCATTAAAGGCCGTACAGAAGTTGCTTGTGTATACGATCCAATCCGTAATGAATTATTCACAGCTCAACGTGGTTCTGGTGCTCAACGCAACAACCAACGTATTCGTGTTCAAGAATTAAAAGACATGAACGAAACAATTCTTGCGACTGGTCTTCCATACCGTCAAAAACAACATACAGAAAGCTACTCAAAAGTACTAGGCGCAATGTTTGTTGAATGTGCTGATATCCGTAGCTCTGGTTGTCCTTCTCTAGATTTATGTTACCTAGCTGCAGCTCGTATTGATGGTTTCTTCGCTCTTGGCCTTAAGCCTTGGGAAATGGCAGCAGCAGACCTAATCGCTCGTGAATCTGGCGTTATCTGTACTGACTTCTCTGGCAACACTGACTACATGAAAACTGGCGGCCTAGTAGCTGGTAGCCCACGTATCGTTAAGTCTATGCTTAAGAAAATCCGTGAAAACGGCAGCGAAGCAATGGCTAAATAATCTTAATTGATTATCAAGATTTGAATTAAAAATCTTGATTAAAAAAAGGGAAGTGAGTTTATCTCACTTCCCTTTTTTATTGCCTTTTAACTCAATGTTCTATAACTCAACATCCCAACCGAACTCGGCCATTAATCTCTGCCACTTTTCATCAACGTTTGCTTTTATTACTGTGTTTTCACCCGTGATTGGATGAGTAAAACTCAGCTCTGATGCATGTAATAACAAACGGTGGCTATCCAAGTTATCTTTAAACAATCGATTGTGCTTACCATCACCATGACTCGTATCCCCTACGATTGGATGGCGCAAATGTGCCATATGACGACGAAGCTGATGTTTTCTTCCCGTATGAGGTTTAAGCTCCATTAAGCAATAACGACTGGTCGGAAACTTACCGGTTGAATAAGGCAATTCTACCTTAGCTAAGGGTTTGTATTCTGTAATCGCCTCTTTTGCTTCTACCTCTTTTGAGGCCTTTTTATCGGCAATTTTATCCAACTCTTTCTTAAGAGGATAATCCAACGTATCCGCTTCTTCTATCCAACCACGAACTATCGCATGATAGGTTTTCTTAATTTCTCTACTCGCAAATAACGGCGAAACTTGAGCGGCAATTTCACTTGATAATGCAAAAAATAAAATACCTGACGTTGGTCTGTCTAAACGGTGTAATGGAAAGACATGTTGACCAATTTGATCTCGTAATGTCTGCATGGCAAATACGGTTTCATGTTTATCAAGCCACGAGCGGTGTACTAGCATTCCCGCAGGTTTGTTAATCGCAATTAAGTGCTCGTCACGATAAACGATCTCAAGCTCAATTGGCTCAACCTGCTCTTCTAATAACTCATCGTGAGTCACTGCGTTTTCTTCTGTATTCACTTTATTTACCTAATGCATCAATGGCGTGACATAAACGAACAATGTCAATGTAGCCATCAACATCTTTTAATGCTTCTTCAATATAAGGTGCAATCGAAAACCCTTTTGGCGTCGGTTGACCATGAGAAATTAGCTGATTCATTTTAGGAATGAAAATCCACTGTAGCCATTCAGTAGCAGATAATGTGTCGATTGAAAAAGGTTCTGTACTTGATAAATCAGCTATCGATGGTGCAGTAATTTGCCAGTGCCCATGATAGTCCAATTGTTGAGCTAACTGCTCTAGTAACTCTGATAATACTAACGATGCTGTCATAACCGATTGAACTCGCACTCTCTGATACTTTTAATGACAAAGGATACCATCTTATCAAGGCTTGGGTATAATCACGATATTAACCATAGAATAAGACATATCATGGACCAGATTTATACGCTTAGCCAACTTATCCAACAATCAGATTGCGAGTACACAATTTATGATTTAGGTCGTCGTGTACAACCTATTTCAAATAAACAATTTGAATCCATAGAAGCGGCTCAGCAACCTTATCCTTATCCTCTTCAACGTCATGCTCATTTAGCAATTGCGTATTGGAATAAAAGTAAACAACCTTGGATTTGGTTTTTAAAACTTCCTTTAGATGAACGCGGTTTATTACAACAAGGTGATATCGGTAACTTTATTAAATATGTTGTTGAAGCTATTGGCGTATCATTAAGTGGCGATCTAAACGAAGAGCAACAACAAAAGCTTTCAAGTAACCCATACACGTTTAAGCCTAAAGATGACAAGATGGCCATGTTTCACAGTGTATTACGTACCACGCTGAAACAGCCTATGAGTCAGTATTACGAGCATGCTCAAACTTACCTCTCTGGTAATAATGGTTGGGATAACTGGCAGTTTGTTGGGGTGCAGGGCTTAGCGGATGTCTGTGCAAATCTTGATAAAGAAAATAATGGCGTAGCATTACGTAAAGCATTATCACATTTACCAACTACGGTTTTATATGCCACTCTTGGCTGCTTAGAGCACATTGACCTGCCAGAGAAGTTAGCGCTAAAACAGCAAGAAATTATTAGCGAACTGTGTAATGATGATAGTACTGATCTATTTTTACTATCTGCACATATTCGTGCTCTTTCTGGTGTAGAGACAAAGATCCTAACCCAAGCATTAACTCAAATTTTATCGAGTGAACGTCTCAGTCACCCTGAAGTATTGGTGGCGATTGCTGGACGTTGTTGGACTGGATTGGAAGATATAGCGACTGCGAATTTATTTTTACTTCGTTTAGCTCAAACGGGCGATCAACAACTGTTCAACCAGCTGTTTTCCGATTTAGTAATGCAACCTAAATTACGTATGTGTATGTTACAGATCTTGCATGGAGAAGCAGATCCTAAACTAGCAGACGCCTTATTAACGTTACAACAAACTACCAAGAGCTAATGATATGGATAATCTTTTTGCAATACTTGGCTTAACCTTTTTCTGTTTTCTTTTTTGGCAACAAAGAAGACAATCAGAATACGCACACCAAGCTATCCAGCAATACTGTAAAAAAATGGAATTGCAGCTATTAAGTGTCGCAAGAGGATCTTATGGCTTTAAATTACCTAGCGGTAAAAAACGTTTATATACCACTTATGAATTTGAATTCTCTTCAATTGGTGATGATCACTATACGGGCAAATTGATTATGATAGGCTTTAAAGCAGCAAAGTTTAATTTACCACCGTATCGCATGGCGCAAGAATATTAGTCTAGGTAGGTATTTGATTGAAGATAAGTACTTAATAGAAAATAAAGAAAAACCCCACTAAGCTTTCGCCTAATGGGGTTATAACCTTACTTGCAGCAATCCGGCTATCCGTATGCTCCATGCATCAAATCCTTGATTGTATGCTGAATCCGTCAGCGTATTCCTTTCGCGCTATCCTAGCGGTGTCCATGATCTAATCCTGATCCGTTAACAATCCATCGCTAACTCTCTTCACTTAATCCTTAAGCTGTGTCCATTGCCTTTCCTTAGTCGTAACCATCCTAGTTACTATTGAATCCATTCAATGTCCAAATTTGCTTTCCATGCCGATTACTCATCCTAAGTAACCGAGTGCTTCATCCTGAAGCGTACCAAATCCTTGGTCGTTCCTATTCCGTGTCAGTATCCTTCCGACACCAATAAGATTACGCTTTTGACTTTTTTGAACAAGACTCTAATTGCATTTTTCTATCTTAATGTAAGTTAAATTAAAACAAAGAAAGAACCAAATATTTAAAAATCAGTAAGTTAAAAATAAACTAGTCATAATTAACCATAAAATAAGCGTAATTTCGCACTTACTCTGTGAGAGATCTCGCACAACTCATTGTCACTTTAGCTATCCACTGATATTTCCTCGAATCATAAAACGATACATTGATCACTTTATTTTCGTTATGATACCCATAGATGAAATATAGGAAGTCATGATGAAAAATGTAACGGATGAACTGCTAAAAATAATGCAAGATTTAACCAATGAAGGAAAGAAGCCAACAACCGCCCTTGTTAAGTCTCGTTTAAGTACTCAAGTTCCTATGCCTGCAATTATTACTGCGATTAAATCATTTCAAGCCAGCGCTCATGTACCTAAAATTGAAGTGCGTGAAAACACGTTAACTACCAATGAACGTATTGTTCAGCTTGAACTACAAGTAAAAGAATTAACCCTGCGTTTAAACGCTTTGGAGAATAAATAATGCAAATTTGGGTAGATGCTGATGCATGTCCAAAAGTGGTAAAAGAAGTACTTTTCCGTGCCGCAACACGAACTGGGATCCAATTAACTTTTGTTGCAAACCACTATATTCCAGTACCTACGGCTGCAAACATTAAATCTATACAAGTTGAATCTGGCTTTGATGTGGCTGATGATGAAATTGTACGACGCTCTGAAGCGGGAGATTTAGTGATCAGTGGTGATATTCCACTCGCTGCCGAGTTAATAGAAAAAAAAGTACAGGTATTAAATCCTCGTGGCGAGCTTTATACCGAAGCAACGATTAAAGCACGACTTAATATTCGTGACTTTATGGATACAATGCGAGCAAGTGGTATTCATACTGGAGGCCCCGCCGCATTATCTCAGACTGATCGACGTGAATTTGCCAATCAATTGGATCGTATTCTCGCCAAATACAAAAAATAGAACGTTAGCAAATAAAAAATGGGCACTCACAATGAGCTCCCATTTTTTTATCAATCTCTATATAGCTCAATCTCAGTCTTTAAAGTCCCAAGACAGATTGCTTACCAATCGACATTCATCGCACTTAAAATCAAACACATCATGAATCGGCTCTTCTAACGCCCAATCTCCATCGCATACTGGGCATTTACGTGCTAATTCTTTTTCTTTGTTTTCACCACCCACGCGATAAATGTACAGATATGTTGAAATACCACTCAGTACTTCCATACGACGACACAAATCCCAACCGCGCTTAAACAAACGACTCTCACTTGAACTCACTTCATGCAATGCTGGATGCTCAACCACTGACCCATTCATTTGCAATTGATCACACGCACTCCAATCTTCTTGCCATTTAATAAATTGTTTCTGATCGCCATTGGCAACCGCAGGCAAACGATAAAGAGGGATAGGTTGAAGCGTCTCACCATGACGAATTGGCGAGCAAGTATGTAAATGAGTAGTGTACAGAATTTGCCAGCTCACCTTTTCACTCTCATCACTTGGATCCGAGTTCATGTCTTGGCCGACGACTTTTACTTTTGGTTGCAGTAATCCAAAATCACTTAATTGTTTAAATGCTAGATTTACTTGTGGACTATGGTTATCAGGGTGAAGAGAATCTTCTTCAGGGCAAATAACACGAGCAACAAAGTTAGTGCCTTTCATTAGGACTGGTAATTCACGTCCAATCACTTGTCCGTTATAACGTAAACAATCCAAACAATAATTAATCGCTTTCTCTACCGCTGCCATTGAGGTATCGCAGTACACTTCAAAATCTAACTCAGTTACAAACATTAACGTGTCTTTCCTACTACAATGTTTAAAAGAAAAATTCCGATAAATATACCTTTATCGGAATTCATTTAATCATGATCTTTCTAGGCTATATTAACCGATGGTTTAAGCCACAATCGGTTCAAGCTTTTCTAAAAACTCTGTCATATTCTCAGCCAATACTTTTCGTTTCTTGGTTCCAACAGTATCTAAAATCACTTCGCCTGATTGATTACAAATAGAAATCACTTCCATCTCATCGTCAGTTACTGCAATAAATAGCGTAGGAACTAGCTTTAATCTACGTTGCATAACAAGATGACCAAGCATATTGCCTTGTAAATTTTCTAAATCTTCATCACTCCAGACTTGAAGTAATTCAATATTCATATCCTCAAATTTAGCGGCCATATCTGCGCTAAATTGAGCACCATAAAACGCATGAAAATCATCATGAAGATCTAATTCAATGCCTTTTTCGATGTTAACTAATCGAATGTTCTCTTCACGAGCAATAGGTTGCCATAAGATCTCTAAATCACGCGTTTCATCAATACAAGGTGAAGCTAATCCCACTAACTCTTCATTTATCGGAAGGCTATTATGTTTGGCTTTCCATGCTTCTACATAGCGTTGACTAAAGTTAGCAAGCGCTTGCTCTACCGAAAGTGGCATTCGATTCTCCTAATAAGACAAAAATTCAAGTAAACTACCGTTAATTGTATCAAATAACGCTAATTTATTAAGCGACCTCTATTCTAATCTACTTTTGGCATTTTCAATATGACTAAATACACTAACGCTGATGAGCTAAAATCACTGACTCTTGGTCAGAAAACCGAATATAAACATAGCTATGAGCCAGAATTATTACAGGCCGTTCCTCGCAGTTTAAATCGTGATGATCTTAAATTAGGTGACGAATTACCTTTTGTAGGTTGTGATGTATGGACACTGTATGAGCTATCTTGGTTAAACCAAAATGGTTTACCTCAAGTGGCCGTTGGCGATGTAACTCTACCAGCGACAAGTCCTAACCTTGTTGAATCTAAGTCGTTTAAATTATACTTGAATAGCTTTAACCAAACTAAATTCTCTTCATGGGATGAAGTAACTCGTACATTAATTAAAGACTTAAGTGCGTGTGCAGGTGGAGAAGTAAAAGTAGAAATTCACCCTGTGCAAGCGTACTCGCAACAGCCGATTGTCGATATGCAAGGTGAGTGCATCGATAATCAAGATATTATTATTGATAACTATGAGTTTGATGCTAACTATTTAGAATCAAGTACATCAGAAGAAATAGTCAACGAAGTTCTGCATAGCCATTTATTAAAATCAAACTGTCTTATCACCAATCAGCCAGACTGGGGCAGCGTTGAAATTAATTACGAAGGCAATAAAATTGATCGTGAAAAATTGCTTCGCTACTTAATTTCGTTCCGCCAACATAATGAATTTCATGAGCAATGTGTTGAACGTATTTATACAGATATTATGAAATTCTGCTCACCAAAATCATTAACGGTATTTGCTCGTTACACTCGTCGTGGCGGATTAGATATTAACCCATTCCGCAGTTCTCATTTAATTAAGCCTGAACATAATCTACGTTTGGCTCGCCAATAAGAAATAACACGAAAAGCACATCTTTACCGTCTAATTTGTCTACTTTGAACCGTTTTCTTAGTAGACAAATTTCATGACAACGATAGTATGTAATAGTTGCCTTCTAATGGATTATTTACATGTCTTTCCGTCAATGCTTTCTTCTTATTTTATTTTTTTTCCCGCTTTCAGCTTCAGCTAAGTTTTTCTCTGCGCCTATATTAAATGACGCTTATCACCTACTGGATACAAATCCAGAGCAGTCCCTAGCTATTGCAAAACAATATTTAAAACAACGTCAAATATCACCTGAGCAAGATCCGAATAGAATTCAAATTAATAATGACTCTGAGCGTACAATTCGTACACCAATTAGTACCGTTGAAGCATTTCAAATCAAAGCCCTTGCTAATAAACGTTTAAATCGAAATCGTGAATCGATTGAATCTATTAGGCAAGCAATAAGTCTCGCTAAAGACTTTAATTTAAAATCAGGGTATTTAGAATCTCAATTAATTTATGCTAGCTTATGGTGGAATTTAACCAAAGACGCTGATGAAACTAATGCCATACTGAAAATTATTTCTACCAAATTAAATGAGTACAACAAGCAAATTTTACTGAATAAAAAGCTCTCATTTGGTTTAGCCTTAATTCATGCTGAAGTCGAATCAGAACAAGGAAACAATAGTAAAGCTCAGCAGTTCTATAAAAGGGCAATGTCTCATGGTAGTGCACTGAACGATCCTAGCAGTATGATTTTCTATCATCTTTCTTATGGTAGATATTTCTTAAAAAACAAGCAATTCGATCAGGCACTAACCGAACTATTAAGCGCGTATTGGCAATCAATAGAAGCAGATAGAAGCGGTCAATTAGCAACTGTCAATTATTTACTTGGTCAATTATTTTTCCAAAGACAAGTCCTTGATAAGGCATTAGAGCATGCCTCACAATCTGCTGAGTTCTATGGCCGATACAATAACAGCGAACAACTATCTAACGTCCTAATTTTAATTGCTCAAATACACTTAAAACAAGGCCGATTCAACTTAGCTTTAGTTCAATATTTTAACGCTCTTGATCAAGAGAAAGAAAAAAATAACGTTAATAAATTAATCTCATTACGTTTAGATATCGCAAATACCTACTTCTTACTTTACAACTATGCATTAAGTGAGCATTACCTCAAACAAGCGAATAACCTTAATGAATATGTTGAACTACCTAAGCAAAAAGCGATTGCTGCGTTATTGCAAGCAAAGCTAGATCTAGTTAAAAATAAAACAGATCTTGCTGTTCAGCAAATACAAAATGCGATTAAATACAGTCAGGAAGATAATAATATTTCGCTAAAGTTACAGTCACAAAAACTGCTATCAAAAACGTATGAAAGAATGGGATTATATGAGCAGTCATTAAAAGCTCAAAGAGAATACGAAACCTTAAACTCATCAATCCAAGCAGTACAGAATGAAATTAATGAAGAAGTCTTTAGACAACAAAAGAGCATCATTGAACAATCATTACATTACCAAGGATTAGAAAAACAGCTTAAAGATAACCACTTACAAACTCGTAAAATTCAAAAAATCGCGGGGTTTTTGTTGGTATTATTAACGATACTTTCTATCTACTCTTTTAGAAAACAGCAAGTAAATCGTTTTTTGAAAAAACGCTTACATTTATTATTAAATAAATATTATACCCACCCAAGAAGTGGCCTTCGTAACTTCCGTTTACTGACAGAAAGATTACCCTCATCACTACAACAAAGCAGCTCTAATATTGAGCAGTGGCATCTAGGTGAATTAATTAATGAACCATTGAGTGATCGCCTTCGATTCACTCTCTTTCATGTTCCTATGTTGCAGCATTTATATTTCACACACGGTTATCAAGAAGGGTTATCCATAGAAAAACAATTCGGCGATTATTTATCGACCGTTGTTAGTTTGCCAAGTCGAATTTATCATTTTTCTGATGCTAGCTTTCTTTACATAGAGCACAAATCTGATTCTACATGCAGCTCTCAAGAAATGGCAGAAACAGTCCAGGAGTGGATTAACTGCTTTGAATCAAAAGTAATATCCGATAGAACGGTTAATATAGGTATGGTCGAGTATCCTTTTTTACCTAGGGCATATACTGCTATCAATGACCGTGAACTCATTGATATCCTTTTAATGGCAACGAATACCGCCTGTAATATCAGCTCTGAAGAATCAGGGAGTCAATGGGTTCATTACCGAGCTATCGATAATGCACCTGCTGCAAGTTTTGCAAGTAATAATATACTATTAGCATGCGAACAAGCGATAAACCAAGGGTTAATCAAAGTGACAACATCAAAAAACTAAGCTCCTATTTGGACAATGCATCACAAAAATGACAATGAAAGTGCGTAAATAATTATCAATTGATAAAATGTTACAGTTTTTTTAGCCTGTTAATTATAAATTTGTTATTATTAATCATATTGACTATGTCAATAGTTTAACACATTAAATACACATGAGTTACCCTAGGTTATTATGATTGAAGTATCCATTGTCGCCTCAGAATTAAATCAGTTAAAGCAGCAGCTAGATCAAACACGTCTATCACATCGTGATACTACATTGAAATCACGCCGTGAAATACTGCTTCTAAAACGTATTATTTTACGTTTCTGTGCCGCATGTAAACACCATGATAGTGATCTAGATAAAGAAATTGTTGAGCTTGCAACCAGTATTGAACAAGTTGAAAACACTTCTGATTTAACGATTCGTATCGCCGCTTTTGAGCGACTAATTAATCGCTATAAGATGAATGTTCAAAAAGAGCATTCTGTTATGGAAGACCATATTTCTTATTGTGGTGAAACTCTTCAACGTGTTGTTGGGTTACCAGCAGGCCTTAAACGAGATCTCCGCACTCTATTACAATATCCTTCTCAAGATGGCAGTAAACATATTCAACGTATTGTTCGATTAATTGAACTCTATGAACGTGCAATTAAATTCATTTCTGTAGGCAAATTGTCTTCTGAGATCAATGCCAATGAAATCATTGATATTGATACTCAAGAACAATTAAGCAACGAATTACAGCATTTAATCTCAGAGTTAGATTTTGATAATACTTCTGGTAATAAATTACTTGGTATTCGTAATAAACTATTAACCAGCGTTGATGCCGTTTCGTTGATTGATTTAGCCCTACAAACATTGCAATTGGTTTTAGAAGGTACAAACAACGAACGTAAAGCATCTCAAGTTTTTGTCGGTGAATTAAACACTCAAGTCGCACAAATTATTAAAACCAGTGAACAGAATCAAAACCAAGGTCAATCTTATTTAGAACAACGCTCATTGCTTAATGAAGAGTACTCTCTTCTTATTAGGCAAGCCGAAGGGTTGTTAGAAAGTAAAATAAGTGAACAAGAAAGCAAAGCAAAAATGATGATGCTGTTAAGTGAAATGAGTGACTTATCTGAGCGTAATAAAGCGATGCAAGAACGTGAAGCGGCGCTAATTGAACGTCATGAATACACAACAACAAAATTAAATCATTTATATGAAGAGACGCTTGAATATCGTCGTCAGCTTAATGATCAACAACAGCGTGTATTTAAAGACCCGCTAACAAAAGTCTATAACCGTGCAGCTATGCACGAGCGTTTGGACTTAGAATATAAACGTTGGGTTCGTCATCAACACTCACTTGTTCTTAGTATGATCGACATTGATCAGTTCAAGCGTATTAATGAGAAATTTGGTCATTTAGCTGGAGATAAAGCGCTTAGTATTATAGCGAAAACTATTGAAAACCAAGTATCAGATACTGATTTTGTCGCTCGTTTTAGTGGTGAAGAGTTCTTGATTTTATTTACTGAAACCGAAAAAGAAAAAAGAGAAAAAGTACTGAAAGCCATTCAATTTGCAATCTCAAAGCTACCTTTCAAATTCAAAGATGAACACGTCCAAATAACCGTCTCTATTTGCAGTTCTGAATTTACTAATAGTGATGTTCCTGAAAAGGTAATGAAACGCTCGATAGATGCTCTCTATAAACAAAAATCAAAAGGCAAAGAACAACTTATCTACTTATGATTCATCACTAAAATATAATACATATCTTTTAATAAATGGTTATAAACCTCTCAGTTTTTTCGTTTCCCCCTCGCTAATCCTCTCATTGCTGTGTAAGTTTAGTAGCTAAACAACAATAATAAAAACAGCTAGGGAGGCACTATATGATTACTCATATTAGTCCCGCAGGTAGCATGGATTTGCTATCGCAATTGGAAGTAGATCAACTAAAAAAAACGGCTTCTAGTGAAGTCTACAGAATGTACCGTAATTGTACATTAGCGGTCTTAAATTCAGGCAGCCACACTGACAGCTCTAAAGAACTCCTTGAAAAGTACGAATCTTTCGATGTATCTGTAACGCGTCGAGATCGGGGTATAAAACTCGAACTAAGTAATCCACCAGAACATGCTTTTGTTGATGGAACCATAATTAAAGGGATCCAAGAGCACCTATTCTCTGTATTACGTGACATGGTATATGTGAATATGCAAATAGCAGATCACAACCGTCTAAACCTAACAAAAGATACTCATTTAACAAATCTTGTCTTCAGTATTCTACGCAATGCAAAAGCGCTTCATACGGGTATTGAGCCGAATCTTGTTGTATGTTGGGGTGGTCATTCAATCAATCCTATCGAATATCAGTACACTCGTGAAGTTGGTCATGAACTTGGCTTACGTGAATTAAATATCTGTACTGGTTGTGGTCCAGGAGCAATGGAAGGCCCAATGAAGGGCGCTGCTATTGGTCATGCAAAACAGCGTTATTCTCAAAGCCGCTTTGTTGGGTTAACCGAACCTTCTATTATCGCAGCAGAGCCACCAAACCCTATAGTAAATGAATTGATCATCATGCCTGATATTGAAAAACGGTTAGAAGCGTTTGTTCGTATGGCTCATGGTATTGTCATTTTCCCTGGAGGTCCTGGCACAGCAGAAGAGTTGTTATACATTTTAGGGATAATGATGAACCCAGCCAATCGCCAACAACCAATGCCGATTGTATTAACTGGGCCAAAAGAGAGTGAAGCTTACTTTCTTTCAATTGATACCTTTATACGTGAGACATTAGGTGAAGAAGCGACACATTATTATGAGATCGTTGTTGATGATCCAGAAAAAGCAGCGATTATAATTAATCATGGTATCAAAAAAGTAAAAGAATACCGTAAAGCGACCGATGATTCTTATAGCTTTAACTGGGCATTAAAAATTGAATCTGAGTTCCAATATCCTTTTGAACCAACTCACGAAGCGATGTCTTCACTTGATTTACACTTAGATCAACCAACTGAAAATCTTGCAGCAAACTTACGCCAAGCATTTTCTGGTATTGTCGCTGGTAATGTAAAAGCAGAAGGTATTGCTGAAATAGAAAAGCATGGTGTCTTTAAACTTCATGGCGATCCTACGTTAATGAAAAAAATGGACCGCCTGCTACAAGACTTTGTTAAGCAAGGACGAATGAAGCTTCCCGGTTCTAAATATGAACCTTGTTATGAAATCGTCGTTGATTAGGGCTGGCATCACCCCTACCCACTAACGTACAATAATAGGCCTATACATTTGTGTGGGCTTTTTTCTTTTTTATATATAGGAATGAATACGTTATGGCAATTCATCTGGTTATTATTGACGCATTAAATCTTATTCGTCGCGTTCATTCAGCTCAACCAAACCAAGATGATATTCAAGCGGTCGTTACCACGACAAGCCGTACAATCAATCGTATTTTAAAAGAAACTGAACCCACTCATATCATCGCTGTATTTGACCACCATTTACAAGATAGAGGATGGAGAGCGGAAGTTTTACCTAAATATAAAGAAGACAGAAAACCAATGCCTGAAGCACTACAAAAAGGCATGGATCGCATTCAAGAGGCATGGTGGAAATTAGGAATAGATTCACTTTTATCTGATGGTGATGAAGCCGATGATTTAGTCGCAACTTTGGCAAATAAAGTCGCTGCACATAACGAACAAGTCACGATAGTTTCAACCGATAAAGGGTATTGCCAATTACTCTCTCCAACTTTACGCATTAGAGATTATTTCCAACATCGCTGGTTAGACGCTCCGTTTATTGAAAAAGAATTTGGCCTTAAACCTGAACAATTAGCCGATTATTGGGGATTAGCAGGGATCAGTTCAAGTAAAATTACCGGCATTCCGGGGGTTGGTCCTAAAGCAGCATTAGAAATATTAACTCAATTCCCAACCATTGAAGCGGCCAATGAATCTGAAGAGTTACCGAAAAAATATCGTAAGAAATTTGATGAGTATTATGAAACCGCGATTCTATGTCGAAAAGTCGCCGGTTTAAGAACCGATATTGAGCTTGGGTTTAACTTACAAGATATACGATATGATAAGCCTGAATAGTTGAAATTAAAACAATGAATATAATGTGCTTTTCTACAAAAGAAAGATGGCTGTATTAGATATGGTTATTACGTCGATGACAAACAGTTTTTTTGCGCCAAAGCACATCATATTCAACACTGTATTTAAATAAAAACGCCCGTAGATCAGATGACCTACGGGCGTTTTGCATTTATCTTGCAAGAGCGTTTTTATCTCATAGCAAAATTAATGTGGAGAGATATTAGTAATCGCTTGGATATGAACCGTAATTTCTTCACGGTCATGATACAAATGCTTCGCTTGAAGCTTGTATTGGAAGTTGTTTTTCTTCAAAAACTCTTTCAAATTTTCAATATCTTGAAGAACTTCATCGTAACGACCTTTCATTGGTAACTTAAGGTTAAATAGCGCTTCTTTAGCCCAACCTTTAATTAACCATTCACCCATAAGGTGTGCAACTCGTGCAGGCTTTTCAATCATGTCACACACGATCCACGTTACGTTCTTTCTTTGTGGTTCAAATTTAAAACCATCAACCATGTGGTGTTTAACTTGACCTGTATCCATTAAGCTCTGCGCCATCATGCCGTTATCAATCGCATGAACAAACATTGAACGCTTAACCAGTTGGTAAGTCCAACCGCCAGGACAGGCACCTAAATCAACAGCCCACATACCAGAAGCCAAGCGAGCATCCCACTCATCTCTTGGAATGAATACGTGAAACGCTTCTTCCAATTTCAATGTAGAACGGCTTGGTGAATCTGAAGGGAATTTTAAACGAGGAATCCCCATAAAGAACGTTGAGTTATTGTTGGTGTAAGAATAACCAACATAACAGTGACCCGGAGCAATAAAACAAATATGCATAACAGGGATTCGGTCTGAATCTCTTGCCGTTAACATCTGCTTGCCACGTAATGCTTGGCGAAGCGGCACGGTAAATTTACGACAGAATTTTAATAACTCTTTTGCTTCATTCGTATCAGGTGTTTCAATACGGATATCACCACAATGAGGCATACCTTCAACACTACTTAGCGCATCCAGGATTGGAGAAATACGATCTTCTGATGGTAAATCTTTTAATTCAGTCGCTACCGCAAGCATTTGACGAGCAAAGATCAGCTCATTAAATTTAATCTCTCGGATTAGCTTATCTGCATCGCCTTCCTGGTAGCATTCAAATAGCACATAGCCTGTATTATTTTTTAGGCGAGGAAAACCAAACACTTCAAGTTGAGTGGCTTTATCTTGGATCTCACCTGCACACTCTTTCTCAAAACCAGAGCGACAATAGAACATTACTTGTTTCACTTTGAAACCTCAGTCAAACGATAAGTTGAAACAGCCAGCGTTAGCCAACCGATAATAAAACAGAGTCCACCTAATGGAGTTATTGGCCCAAACCACTTAATTCCTGTGAACACTAATGCATATAAACTACCACTGAAGAAAATCATACCAATGGTAAATAGCAAGGCGGCGTATGATACCCCTTTTGAAAATGAATTTCTCAATAAAATTCCACATCCAAACAGTGCAAGTGTATGCCACATTTGGTATTGCACCGCAGTCTCATACACATCAAGTAGATACTGTGATAAAACAGGCTTCAAACCATGAGCACCAAAAGCACCTAATCCCACAGTTATCGCCCCACTAACACCCGCAATAAGTAAACATTGACGACTATTCATCATCCGTAATCTCTTGTTCACTACGAGCCTTACTCAATATCCACTTTCTAAACGTTGCAATACGTCCAGTATCCGCTTGTTTTTCGCTACATACTAAATAGAACGCATTTTTACTTATTAATAGTTCTTCAAAAGGAGCAACTAAGCGACCAGCATCCAGTTCAGGTTGAGCAAGTACATTATTACCTAATGCAATGCCTTGCCCATGCGCAGCGGCTTGTAGCACCATAGTTGAATGGCTAAAGATCGGCCCTTGATTCACGTTCATGCCTTGTAAATCAAACTGTTTTACAAACAGCTTCCAGTCTTTACGTGACGTATCATGCAATAATGTATGAAAACGTAGATCATCAATCGTTGCCAACGGTTTTTCATTTAACAGGACTTGTGGTGAACATAATGGCAATAATTGCTCTTGGTATAACAAATCAACTCGTAAACCAGGCCAATTACCACGACCGTAATAGATCGCCACATCGACATCTTCAGTTAACGAACCTTCATCCATATCAACCGCTTTGATCCGCACATCTATATCTGATTCTTGATTATTAAAATCAGACAAACGAGGAACAAGCCATTGAATAGCAAAACTCGGCGGTAAACTAATGGTTAAAGCACCTTTCGCACTTCTTTCCAATACTTTATCTGTTGCTTCAGATAAAGAAGAGAAGATTTCTTTGATGTCTAAGAAGTAGCTTTGTCCCTCTTCAGTAAGAAGTAAAGATCGATTACGACGACGAAATAGCTTCAAGCCCAAAAATTCTTCTAATGCTTTGATTTGATGGCTAACTGCTGCTTGTGTAACAAATAATTCTTCCGCCGAACGAGTAAAGCTTAAGTGTCTAGCTGCCGCTTCAAACACACGTAAAGAATTTAAAGGTGGTAATCTTCGAGACATAAGAACTCACATAATGAACCATTAGTTTTTTTAATACCAAGCATTATAAATTGTCCATTGCCGAACTACCAGATAAAACCTAATATTGGCCCCGTAGTTTAGAGCAAAGACATATATTCCTCCCTGAGTATTTTTTCATGCCTCTAAACTGCATGTTGTGTTTGCATATTGGCTCGACTGTTAGAGCCCCGAGTATTGGTTACAAATTATTTATAATCCATACCCAATTATTTCGTATATTTTTGACCTTTTGGTTAGAAAAATTAGTAGCACCGTTTAATACGGTGCTTTTTTTTACCTGTAATTTTGACTTACGAACCAGAAATCCGCATCATTGCATTGCTTGCTTACCCTATTTAAGAAAATCATTATGACTGCCTTTAATGTTGACCTTGTCCGTTCTCAATTCCCAGCTTTACTACAAAAAGTAAATGAACAACCCATTGCTTATTTTGATAGCGCTGCAACGACTCAAAAACCATTCGCCGTATTAAATTCAATTCAAGATTACTATCAAAAAAGTAATGCGAATGTTCATCGTGGCAGTCACAGCTTAACCGCCTCAGCAACACTGCAATTTGAGCAAGCCCGTGAAACCGTTCAACACTTTATTAATGCGAAAAGCGCTAAAGAAATAATTTGGACCCGTGGTGCGACTGAGGCCATCAATCTCATTGCTCAAACTTATGCTCGTAGCACATTACAGCCAGGTGATGAGATCCTAATTAGTGAATTAGAGCACCACGCTAATATTGTGCCTTGGCAAATTGTGGCAGAACAAACAGGATCAACCATAGTTAAAATACCAATGAAAACAGATTGCACTCTAGATATGCAAGCATTTGAGTCATTGGTAACCCAGAACACAAAAATCGTCGCTGTCGCTCAAGTAACCAACGTAACAGGCACATTAAACCCAATAGATGACATTATTACAGCGGCGCATCAGGTTGGTGCTATTGTAGTTATAGATGGAGCCCAAGGCATTGTTCATCATGATATTGATGTTCAAACAATGAATGCAGATTTTTATGTTTGCTCTGGCCATAAGTTATTTTCTCCAGCAGGCATTGGCGCGCTCTATGGCAAACAACATTTATTAGAATCCATGCCCGTGTGGCATGGTGGCGGTAAAATGGTTGAAAAGGTTTCGTTTGAAAAAACCACCTTTGCAGAACTTCCTGGAAAATTTGAAGCAGGTACACCAAACGTTGCTGGCGCGATCGCTTTTGCTACTGCAATTAATTGGATTAAACAATTTTCCCATAATGATCTAAATGCTCATATTAACGAACTTCGTCAAATGGCTATTAATGGCATCAAGGATATTGAGGATTTACGTTTTGTAGGACTGCAAGATAATGCGAGCCTATTTTCTTTTGTTATAGATGGCGTCCACCACCAAGATATTGCTACTTTATTAGATCAACAGGGTATTGCTGTACGCTCTGGTAATCATTGTGCGCACCCTATGTTAGACGCATTAGGGCTAACAGGTACTGTACGCGTTTCATTTGCCTTGTATAATACCAAGCAAGATGTTCAACGTTTTATCGATGCGCTAAATAAAGCCGCTGATATGCTATAAGCTCAAATTTAAGGTATTAATTTATGTCCACTTTCCCATCATCACCTTTTGGTTTTGACATCACTGACACTACAGTAACCGATTTAATGAGTGAAGCTAAAGGTTGGGAAGACCGCTATCGTAACGTGATTCAGTTAGGTAAAAAACTGCCTAAAATACCAGAAGATCTGCAACAAGATAATGTGACTATTTCTGGCTGTGAAAGCAAAGTGTGGTTACAACATGAAGTGGTCGATGGGGTTTATTTTTTCTGTGCTGATTCAGACGCAAGAATTGTTCGAGGCTTAATTGCATTAGTAATGGCTGCGCTAAATAATAAAACCGCAGAAGAAATTAACGCATTTGATATAGATGGATACTTTGCTAAATTAGGGTTAATTGAACATTTAAGCCCATCACGTGGTAATGGGCTTAAAGCGATCATTGAAACGATTAATAAACTAATAGAGCAGGTTTAAGGCCGCTTCGCTTGAAGGGTTCAGGGAGAGCGTTGGAATAATAGCGCCTATACCTGAAACCTTTAGGGAGCTTGCGACCGTCCTGAAACCTAGTCCCTACTTACTATGTTTCTCAATCAACTTCTCTACAATTCTAGACACCGCAACAAACCCAAAGGTCGCAGTCACCACCGTCGCAGCACCAAAACCTGTCGCACAATCCATACGTTTAGGTCCTTCTGCTGTTGCTTTAGTCGCACACACAGAGCCATCCGCTTGTGGGTATTTCAAATGCTCCGTCGAGTACACACAATCAATACCAAATTTACGTTTTGTATTCTTAGTAAAGTTATGATGATGGCGCAACGTATCACGCAATTTCTTTGCTAAAGGATCTTGAATTGTTTTGGATAAATCCGTAATCGCAATTTGAGTAGGGTCTGTTTGACCACCAGCACCACCTGTCGTGATAACTTTAATTTTATTACTCTTACAATAAGCCAGTAACGCTGCTTTTGGCTTCATGCTATCAATAGCATCAAGTACGTAATCAAATTCTTTAGAAATATATTCTGCTTGATTCTCAGGGGTAATAAAGTCATCGATCAAATTAATCTTACATTCAGGATTAATTAATTTAATGCGTTCAGCCATTACTTCAATTTTACTTTGACCGATAGTACCCGTCATCGCATGGATCTGACGGTTGATATTCGTCACACACACATCATCCATATCAATCAAGGTGATTTCACCTAAACCAGTACGAACCAAGGCTTCAACTGCCCACGAACCAACACCACCAATACCGACCACACACACATGTGCAGCACGCATAATTTCTACTTCACTATTACCATACAAACGGCGAGTGCCACCAAAACGTTGGTCATAACTTTCAGAAGCAGGAGTGGTTAATTCGCGCATGGGGTTACCTTACTCAAAAACAAAAAAAGAGCACGATTTATACGCACTCTTTTTTAGAAGATCAAGCTTTAAGAAACTCAGAACTTATCAATATTATTTCTTTTTTGGCATTTCCCATGGGTTTTCAGTTTCAGAATCTTTTAAACCTAGTTTCCATACTCGACCAAAATGCTTAAAGTGGCCAGCTGCAATACCCGCCTCAGAGCCCATACCGTAGTATTGATCTAAATGGTTTTCTTTTACTGCGCCGCCAGTATCTAATGACAATAGTACTTTAAGTATATGCTTACCTGTCCATTTACCCTCTTTATCAAGTTGAGGTACCTCTGCTAGTATTGGGGTTCCCATCGGCAATAAAGTACGATCAGCCGCAACAGCTGCACCCGCAAGTAAAGGAATTCCCGCTGTACCTAATACATGATTCGCATTCCTTGGTGAAAAGAATACATAAGATGGGTTAGTTTCTAATAACTCGCGAACGGTCGCTTCGTCATTCTTAGCAACCCATTCTTTAATTGCTTTAAGCGACATGTCTTTGCGCTCAACTTCCTCACGCTCAATCAACACTTTACCGATACTGACATACGGGTGATTATTTTTCCCACCATAGGCAAAATACTTCAACTCATCATCTTCACCAAAGTGAATGAAGCCACTGCCTTGCACTTCCATTATAAATGGGTCAATCATATTATCTGAATAACCAAGCTCTAAACCTAAACCAGATAACACTCCCGCGTTTATTTCAGCGCGTGTTGGGCAATCAGAACCACAATCAGGTTTATCGTAAATAGGATACTTAAATGTTTCGTTTGGCGTATGACGCATTTCAATCACAGGTGAGAAATAGCCAGTGAACATGACATTGCCTTGCTTATCACCACCGCCCATTTGAGCAAATTGAATACCATAAGCCGAAAGCTCTGCTGGGTTTGAACTTTCATCAATCCACTTCTGCAATTGTACGTACAATTCTTCATAGCGAAGTGACATCGACTCTGAACGATTAACTACTTCTGCACTTTGTTTTTTAAAGGCACTAAAATCAGACGGTCTATCTGAATCAATTTCACTCACTTTATTTAAGTTACTACTAAACCCACCATCAAGATATTGCTGAGCACGATCCGTTGGCTGATCGGCACAACCCGCTAAAGCAAGAAGAATAGATACAAGAGAAAATTTACGAAACACAATAACGCCTTGAATGAAAAATAGAGCAAGAAGAATGACAAACAAATAAAGAGAGAGCAATTGCTTATAGTGCAATAAATGTAAGAAAGGGCGTATTTTGACAAAACTTGACATAATCAAGGGTGAAAGTAATCAAAGAGAAAGGTTCAAGACAACTAAGTAAGTCATCTTGAACTCATTTGATTTATAACTTGTGGAAACTCGATTTGTAATGCGTTGGTTTAATACGAAGCAATTGAGCTCCTTTGTCATCCTCAACTTGGTATACATAGGTTGTCTCACCATGTGTATAGGTCAGCTGACTTCCATTAAATTCAAATTGAGTATTAATCAAACGGCCATGCGTATATATACCGCCAGCACTAATCGTAAAACTGTCCTGAGCATAACTAGGAACACCTTGCTCAACCCAGCGTCCGTATAATTGTGACGCTGGCATTTGGGCAAAAGCACCTGATTTATACATACCTGCAACCACAGATGCAATCAAACCGACAGCAACACAACCAATTAAAAGCATTAATCGGATTTTTCTTTTTCTCAACTCTTTTTCTTGAGCTTGACTCATTATGTAGCCTGCTAAAAACAACGGATACATAAGCATATCTGCAAATAATAAAAAAATTAAGCAAAACTTATGCATCCTTGTACTAAATGCTTGTAGAGTGACAAATAATTAGTCACTATAAGTGAATAAAAAATTAATCATGGATGATATATTGTGAAGTTTCGTAGTACTGCTTTAGTTAAAGGTTTCCGTCAATCCGCACCTTATGTCAATGCTCACCGTGATAAGACAGTGGTTATTATGTTGGGCGGTGAAGCTATTGCTGATCCTAACTTTGCCAATATTGTAAACGACATTGCTCTTTTAAATGCGTTAGGGTTACGTATCGTTATTGTCTATGGCACTCGACCTCAAATGAGAGCTCAACTAAAATCAACCTCACATGAAGCTCCTTTTCATAAAGGAATAAGAGTTACAGATGAGCAAACCCTTGAATTAGTTAAACAAATTGCAGGACAACTACAACTCGATATTACCGCCCGCCTCTCTATGAGTTTAAACAACACCCCAATGGCTGGCGCACAAATTAATGTCATCAGCGGTAACTTTATTATTGCTCAGCCTCTTGGCGTTGATGATGGCATTGATTATTGCCATAGCGGGCGAGTTCGTCGTATTGACACTAATGGCATTAATCGCATGCTTGACCAGCAATCCATTGTTCTGCTTGGCCCTGTTGCAAGCTCAGTCACAGGTGAGTGTTTTAATTTACTCTCTGAAGACGTTGCTACTCAATTAGCGATTCGTTTAAATGCAGACAAATTAATTGGGTTTTGTTCAGAGCAAGGGGTTCTAAATGAGCATGGGCAAATTTTAGCCGAGCTATTCCCTAGTGAAGCAGAAGTCATTCTTGAACGATTAGAAGAAAAAATTGATCCCGATGATGGTAATTCAACAGGGACGATTCGATTCTTAAAAGGCTCAATCACTGCATGTAAGGCTGGCGTTCCTCGTAGCCATTTAATCAGTTACAAAGAAGATGGCGCATTAATTCAAGAATTATTTTCTTTTGATGGTATTGGAACTCAAGTGGTTATGGCGAGCTCAGAGCAAGTTCGGGATGCTGAGATCGATGATATCGGCGGTATTATGGATTTAATTCGCCCACTCGAAGAAGAAGGGATTTTAGTGCGTCGTTCTCGCGAACAATTAGAGCAAGAAATAGCGCAATTTACCATCATTGAAAAAGACGGATTAGTAATTGCCTGTGCCGCTCTTTATCCCTTCCATGAAGACAAAATGGCAGAAATGGGCTGTGTAGCGGTTCATCCAGATTATCGAGATGGTGACCGTGGTGTGACCTTACTTAACCGTTTACGAGTTAAAGCCAAACAATTTAAATTATCACAACTGTTTGTTCTTACCACTCGCAGTCTGCATTGGTTTAGAGAGCAAGGTTTCATTGAAGTTGATGTCTCGCAATTACCAATGACAAAACAAAAATTGTATAACTACCAACGTAAATCAAAGATCTTAGTATTAAAAGAACTGTAAACGAAAAAAGCCGCAACGGAATTATCCCTTGCGGCTTTTTTAACAATCTTCTTAGTTATCTTTAGTGCCCAGCAGTATTAGAAAACAAATTAACAACCAATACTCCAGATAGAATAAGAACGATTCCCGCTACAGCTGGTAAATCCAGTTTTTGCCCGTAAGCGAAATATCCGATACCCGCCACCAAAACAATCCCAGCCCCACTCCATATCGCATAAACAATTCCTACTGGCATCGTTTTGACTGTTATTGAAAGTAAAAAGAACGCGATAGCATAACCCACACCAACGATAATACTTGGCGTTAATTTCGTAAATTGCTCTGTTTTTGGTATGTAAGAGGTCGCTATTACTTCAGAAATAATGGCAATAATAAGAGCCATTGCTGGCGGCATTGAAACAAGTAACTTAAACATATAACGGAACAGCCATATTTATACCAACTCTAATTAATCATCTAATTAATGACATTGGTAGAAAAAAAGATCCGGCACTCCTTCCGAATTTTAGAGGCGTAATTATAAGCATTTGTTTCATATTTACTAGAGCTGGAGAAGAAAATGACTATTACATATATGAAATAATACAGCGGCTAATATTTTCTTTATTAACCACTGTATTTATTTAGCTCATCAACGCAGCTAATCCACTGTTTCTCTGAGTTTTAATCATTACACCTCGCGCCACCACTTTCTCTGTTGCGAACAGATCGAGTTTTTTCTTAGCTCGTGTGACACCAGTGTAAATCAACTCTCGCGTTAAGATTGGGCTGAACTCAGCAGGTAAAGCTAAAACTGTATGTTCAAACTCAGACCCTTGAGATTTATGAATCGTCATCGCATACACGGTTTCATGCTCTGGTAATTGGCTTGGTAATACTCCACGAATCGAACCATCCGGCATATCAAAATAAACACGTAAACGTTGATCAGCAGGATCTGGCATCGCAATACCAATATCACCATTATAAAGACCTACGCCATAATCATTTTGAGTCACCATCACCGGGCGACCGGAATACCACACTTCATCACCATGAGGAATCAAATCAGATTTTCTTAATCCTTTTTCAATTCGTTGATTAAGCCCTACAACCCCAAAGTCGCCTTCGCGCATTGCACACAATAATTGAATCTGGCTAAAGGCTTTTAATGCCACTTCTGGTTTATCGCCCGCATGGATATGGCCTAAATAACTGCGATAGCCATTCACCATCATGGTGATCATTGCGTTATAGCTGTCATTACTTAAATCATGAAAACGAATATCAGAGAACCCTTTGGCCCACACCGCTTCTACTTTAAATTTACTGCCTTCATTAATGGCTTTCGCTAATTGACCAATCCCTGAGCGCGCATCAAAACGGTAACTCTTTTGCAGCATACACAAGCTATCGGCTACCGCGTTATTGTGCGATTGCACAGGCAAAGCATAGCCTGTTAATTGAGATAATTGTTGTGCTTGATTCTGGCTGTAACCCATTTTAGTAAACTGACAGATATCACCTAACACCGCTCCCGCTTCAACCGAGGCTAGCTGATCTTTATCGCCCAATAAAATAACACGCGCGTGTTCTGGTACCGCATCGAGTAGTCGGGCCATCATAGGTAAATCGACCATCGAGGCTTCATCCACCACCAATACATCAAGGTGTAATGGATTGCTTTTGTTATGACGAAAATCCACTTGGTTTGGAATATAACCAAGCAGGCGATGCAGCGTACTTGCGTCTGTCGGGATCGCTTCTTTTACTTCTGGTGCTAAACCAATAGATTGCACCGCTTGACCAATGGATTCAGTCAAACGCGCCGCCGCTTTACCAGTAGGAGCAACTAACTTAATTGCGATGCTTTTATTATCTTGCTGAGCTTGAGTCACTAGGGAAGCCAAAAGCTTAGTAACCGTAGTTGTTTTACCCGTTCCTGGACCACCAGAGATCACCGAGAATCGACGAGTTAACGCTACCGCTGCCGCAACTTTCTGCCAATTCACACAGTGTTTAGTTGGAATTAAGTTATCCAGCGGCTCTAATTCTGAAGATTTAGTGGCTGCGAGTAAAACCGCATCAATCGCTTGCCAATCTAACTCACTAGAACTAGATCCCACAACATCGAGCATATCGCACACTAATTGCTGACGAGATACTTGATTATTATTCTCTAATTTTTTAAGCCCACTGAATAAAAAATGATACTGACGAGCAAACAACTCATCCAATGTATTCGATAGCTGAGGATTTACCGTCACACTTTGCGCCGCTTTAGTTATACGGTTGGCAACACGCTGCTCAAACGACCAATAACGTTGTAAATATAAACGAGTTCCATCAAAGGCTAGTGGCGTTGCTTCTGTGCCATTAGATATCGTCGATGCCGCTGATAACTCACTAATCCACTGATTTTTCTCTGGTACTAACGCTAACAATGCATCACGATATTTTGCAGGCAACGTAAACAGATCACCTTGCTCTACTTGCTCGATATCAATACACACATGGCCTTTACCTAACTCATGGCTAGTCATTGCTGCGAGCAACATGATTAAGTTTTTATCGCTGTTCTTTTCCTGTTGGCCTAAAAACTTAGCGAATTGTAGATCCAATGGGCGAAGTACACCGTGATCCATTAAGTGTTGTAATTGCTTAAGCATCGACTTCTACTCCATCTACCAATAACTCTAATTCTTTTAATAACACTTCACTTGGTTTTGAATAAAAGACCCCATTTGAATTGCTATCATGCCCCTCATGACTCTCTTCAATACCACGCAAGAAAATATAATACGCACCACCAAAATGAGTGTCGTAATTATAATCGGCAATACGGCTTTTCAAGAATCGATGCAACGCTAAAGCATACAGCTGATATTGGAAGTCATAACGATGATCTCGCATTGCTTCAATTAAAGCGTCACCGCCGTAGCATTCTGGAGAATCGCCTAAATGGTTAGATTTCCAATCGAGAACGTAATATTTGCCTTCATGCTCAAACACTAAATCGATAAAGCCTTTCAACATTCCACTCACGGTAGAAAAGCCTAACTCACCCGCACGTGCAGATACTTCATCGTGTTTAGCGATGGTTTTATTGACCAAGCTTGAGTTCAATAGCGTTATCGGCAATAAAAACTCCATTTCAACCAAACGTTGAGTTGGGCCTTTGGTTGCCAATCGTAAATCGTGACCATCCAACGGACAATCGAGCACGCGTTGCATCATGCTTTGAACAACGTCTAACCATTCTGTATCGTAGTTTTCTTTTTCTAAAAGCTTGATGATTATTTGCGTATTTTCTTCGCTGTTAATTGGTTGAGTAAATTCAACTTCTTCAAACAATGAGTGTAAAAACGTACCCGCTCTCGCACCGCGAGGGAAAGTGAATATCGTTCGCTCTGGCTCTAAATCTAACTCTTTGTCGTCTTTATCTTCAGCGGAATCCACATCCAAATTAATCAATTCTAATGACGAATCGTTATGATGGTTACCTTGTTTCACCAAACCCGAATAACTGGTCATCCACCAATTACTTTTCACAGGCTGATTCAATTTGTTGGCTGTTAATGCGAATAAGTTGTCTTCTGTCTCTTTATAAAGCACATCACTTAAGGTTTGAGGTGACTGGATCACCATAGGCGAATTGCCTGCTATTAATTTTTCAAGGCACGCTTGAAGCTCAGCAATATCACATTCATCCGCTTGTTGGATCAAATACCCTAAACCAGAAAGGTGTACACCCGTTGGTGGTTTTTTCGATGTGCCTTTACCAATAGGTGCCATGCCAATATAACAAGCGTAAACAGCACGAGTTAGCGCAACATAAATTAAGCGTAAATCTTCTGCTAAGCGTTCTTTCTCGGCTTTTTCGACCGACTCATCTTCCTTTAATAAATCTAAGACGGAATAACGATTGTCTTCATCATAAAAGCTAACTTCGCCTTTTTTATCCACGGCTCGATAGGAGCAAACAAAAGGCAAAAAGACGAGATCGTATTCCAACCCTTTTGATTTATGAATCGTCACGATCTGCACCAAGTTACGCTCAGATTCTAAACGTACCGTTTGCTCTTCAGCATCGCCATTAGGTTCAGAAATCGCATCAGATAACCAACGCAACAATCCATAATCACTGTCGAGGGTTTGGCTTGTTTGTTGTAATAATTCACCAATATGAAGTAAATCAGTTAAATGACGTTCGCCGCCATTTTCAGCTAATAAACGCTCTGAAATACCTTGTTGAGTAATGATTTGGTGCAACATAGGCATGATGCCACGTTGTAACCAATGCTTACGGTAGGCACGGAACTCATTAACGGCTAATTCCCACTGCATTTCATCAACATTAAATTGATGCAGTTGATCGGCCGTGTAAGCAAACAAAGACGAGGCTAATGCAGAACGAACTGCTCGTGCATCCGTTGGCGTCATTGCAGCCTGCAATAAACGTAAAATATCTTTGGCTAATGGCGAAGAAAACACACTGTCTCGGTTCGACAAATAAACACTGGCAATACCCTGTTTTGATAACGCTTCTCGAACCAATTTCCCTTCTTTACCAGTACGAACCAGTACGGCAATATTCCCAGCTTTAATCGCTTCTTTTTTCTCTCCATTTTGTAGGTGCGCAGACCCTTGTTGAGATCCGGTCAAAATGGTTTGAATTTGCGCCGCCGTCGATTCCGCCATTACTCGTTGGTAATTGCCTTTGTTTATCGGGTTACCATCTTTGCTTTCTTGTAACCAAAACGTCATTGCAGGCTGAGTTTGATTATCTAACGACCACGATTTTTGTTCCGCATTAATCGGATTATATTTCACCGGATAAAACGGAATATCATCATCGTATAAAAACGGTTGTTTACCATGCTCAAAAATACGGTTTACTGACGACACCATATCGGCAGTTGATCGCCAGTTAGTATCAAGAGTGTAGTGATCTGCCACTTGGCGACGTGCCTGAATATACGTAAATATATCTGCGCCACGGAAAGCATAAATAGCCTGCTTTGGATCGCCAATCATGAACAAACCACACTGTGATTGATCTTGATAGATGGTATTAAAAATAGAATATTGAAGTGGATCGGTATCTTGGAATTCATCAATCAAGGCAATTGGGTATTGCTCGCGGATCTTTTCTAGCAGTAAAGCGTTCTCTTGATTTTCGGTTGCAGCCGACAACTGAGTCAGCAAGTCATCAAACGATAACCAGTTCTTCTGCTCTTTTGCTTGCTGTAAGGTTTCTCGACAGCGATGAATAGCTAAAGATAACAATGGCTGTTTTATTTCTAATGGCTGCGCTAAAAAGCCATCAATTAATTTAAATACTGCGTGTTCTGGTGCTTCGCCTTTTTTGGTCTTATCAATTAATAACGATTGAGAAAATTTTTCTAATTTGTCATGAATTTGCAGCGAAGTCGTTGGGTTACTTGCCCATACTGACACTTGCTCTAACCAATTTGGTAAATTCTTTTTAGTGTAGCTGCGTTTATCTACGCCCGAACCCGAGATCAAAGCTTCAAAATCAGCACAATGTGACGACCATTGCTGCTTTAATTCATCGATTCGTGCAATACCCTGCTGACAGAACTCTTCTAGTGAGTTTTCTAATGGCTCAACCGTTAAATGCTTTGGGACACCAGTAAGACTATTGCCCATATCACCTAATAATGCAGAAGGGCTTGGCCAGCAATCGTAAACACTTTCAGCCACCATTTTTGGCAGATGATAAAAACTACGACGCCAAAAATCTGCGGCCACTTGGTGCATTAATTTGGCTTGGTCGGTAACAAATTCACTTTCGAACTGGGCACCAGATTCAAAGGCATTTTGGGTTAGCATGCGCTGACAAAAGCCATGAATGGTAAAGATTGAGGCTTCATCCATACTGCGTTCAGCATTCAATAATACGTGTGCTGCCGACTTATGATCAGAAATAGCCGCTAATAGCGGGTCAATAACGGGATCGCCACTCTTATAATCACTTTTATGCACAGCACGAGCAAACGCTAAACGGGCATCATGGATCTTAGCTCGAATACGTTCTCTTAATTCTGCGGTTGCCGCTTCCGTAAAAGTCACTACCAGTATTTTATCTACGGTTAATTCTTCACTATGGCGACTGTTCTCATCACCATGCCCTAATAGTAAACGTAGATATAAACTGGCAATGGTAAAGGTTTTACCTGTACCTGCGGAAGCTTCAATTAAACGTGTCCCATGTAAAGGAAACATCATTGCATTCAATTGATTTGGAGCTGCGATTGTCGTCATCGAACATCACCATTTTTATTTATCATCAACACTCTGTTTTTACAGACTATTTGTGTGACCCATATCGTAGTTCATTAGGAACAACGATAATAAAATTAATAAAGCGACCAATGTGAGATCTTTCTCACGGTTCACTTTTTATGCTTTGTTACACTCAGCGCACTTACAAAGAGCCCATTAAATGTGCATTTGTATTAAAGGATTCGGTCAACCTCTGACCTGTGGCCGTACAGCGAACGCCCTACACTAAAAATGATTTACTGGCGGCCACCCTACTCTTTTCTTCCGTGCTTCTTCTTCAATACCTTCTTTCTTAAGCATTGCTTTGTTTTAAATTACAGTTTTTCTTTCTCACTGTGTAACAAGGCATCATGTAATACATTTTTCGCGTTATCAAAAATAGTCTGACCTAATTCGTCATTCCACTCGGGCCACATACGCATGACATAATCATTGCTGTTTTCACCCGCGTAACGAGTTCCACTGTATTCATCAGCCATTTTTTTCAGTGCTTTTTCATGGGTTTCATCATCGTCATTCCACACACCTTTTTTATCAATGTGTGCTTCTAGTCCGGCCAACGCGGCTTTTGGTAAATAAGGCAATGGCGCACAGTTACCAGAAATATAAAGACTTAATATAACTTCTAAATGTTGATACGCTTTTTCTGTTTCAATTGGCTCAAAATGATATATCGCATCGGTCCCAAAGAGGTGAGTAAATTGCTGTTGCTTCATGGCACACAAACACAGATGATCAATCCACGTTGCTAAGACTTCATGAGAACGAATTTTACCACCACGATAACGCAGCATTCCTTCTTTATAACGCTGCTTTAGCCAGCCTTGTAATTCCATCTCACCATGAGGAAAAGTAAAGCGTAAACGCACTTCTTGATCCTCTAATGGTGATGTCGTTAATGGCTGAATATGAGCCACTAACTCTTTTACCGTGTTCACTTCTTTGTCTGCCGCGATCTCACCAAAGCTACCAATAGGTAATTTTCCTTGCGCTTTTTGTTGCTGATAAAACTCACGACTTAACTGCAATACTTGGTTAGGATCATCATAGGCCAATAACTCCTCTAACAACTCTGATTTCATGCTGTAACCCGTTCTTCCATCAATAGAAAACGGTTCATCATCTTCCACTCGGCTCTCTACCGCTTCAAAAAATACTTTTAAACCACGGTTAAAGAAATAGGCGACAGGCAAACGCCAAAAGCGTTGTAGCTCTGTTAATTCAAGCTCTTTTGATTCTGGTGCAAACACTAAAGATTCAGTTTGGAATTCTGGCGCGGCTTTTCCTTCCAGTTTTGCGGTTGGTAGCCATTCACTGGCATAACTGGTGTTATCACCCACAAAACTCTGTTGGCTATAAGGAACTAATGGATGCTCTATTGTTAATTTTTTAACTAGGTGTTTAGCAGACTCTTCAGGGTTCAGCTCACTATCGCCATCTAGACAATAACTTTGCTGACAATATTCAAGCAGTTCACTCACCAAAACAGAAGGGGCTTTTTCTGTGTTATCTCGAATAGAACGACCTATATAGCTGAGATAAAATGCTTTATTCGCCGATTGCAGTGCTTCTAAAAATAAATATCTATCATCATCTCGACGTGAACGGTCACCCGGTTTCATTCTTTTCTGCATTAAATCGAAACCTTCAACCGGCATCGTTCGCGGATAAGACCCATCCGTCATACCAAGTAAACAGATCACATCAAATGGAATTGAGCGCATTGGCATTAAGGTACAGAAATTTACTTGCCCCGCTAAGAAACGCTGACTCGCTTTTCCTCCTGACAAATTGTTTTTCAGATAATTATTAATAATTGCCGCTGAAATTGGTGCTTCAAAGCCCGCATCTTCTAAATTTTCTTCCAGTTTTTGCAATTGATCTCGAATGCTTTTAACGACCAGCTCACCTTCTAATTCGACAAGTAAAAAATCGTCCATTAGTTGGTTAATAATGGTGCGCCATGCATTAATTGTTTGCGCTTGGCCTAGGGTGATCTGATAAGTCAAAAGCTGATCAATAAAGTGCGCTAAGTTACCTGCAATTTCGGCATTCATGCCTTGCACTTGTTCGTAACTCGCCATGCCTTCAAATAAACCCGCGTCTTGCTCCATCGCATAACCAAGCAACATTCTCTGAATACCAAATAGCCATGAATTTTGATTATGTTCAGGAAGATCAAAATGCGCAGAGGTGCTGTTATCCAATCCCCAGCGAATACCAGTTTCTTCTGCCCATCGCTTTACTATTTCAAACTGCTCGGCATTAAATTTAAAACGTGACATGACAGCAGGAACTTCCAACAAACTTAATAGCTCTGATAAACCACAACGATTTTCAGGCAACGCCATCAAATTCATAAAAGCCAATAGCACTGGGTTTTCTTGCTCGGCACTTTGATCGGAAATAGCAAAAGGAATATAGCGATCGAATGCTGCGTTACCAAAGACGGCTTGGATCGCCGCACTGTACACATTGATATCTGCCACCATCACAATAATATCGCGAGGTTTTAATTCTGGATCATTGGCAAACATATCCAATAATTGGTCGTGTAAAACTTCTACTTCACGCATTGGGCTATGACATGAATGCAAAAGAATCGAACGGTCATCAGGGCTGATTGGTTGCTTGTGCTCACTGTTATCAAGCACATCATCACGACTGCGTTCTTCTAAATTTAAAATATCAGATTGGATAGAATGTAGAAGATCTTCCCTTCCTGTTGGCACAAAAATTTTATATTCATTCGGTTCTAAATCTAACAGTAATTGAAAGTTATCCCTACCTAACTTACCCCATGACGCTAATAAAGAATTCTCTGATTTGTTTGTAAATAAATCACTATCATCATTTTCTAGTGTAGATAAATCTGATGATAAACGTTTAGCTATTCGATTTTGACGATCTAATTTTGCTAGGTATTTATTATCACGTAAATCACCCCAATAATGTTGACATGGGTTGGTAAACATTAAATGCACATCAATGTGTTGCCCAAGAGCCGCTAGCGCATCTAAATAACGAGGAGGCAATGAAGTGATACCCACCACAAATAAACGCTTAGGCATGCCTTTTGGCAAGGTTCCCGTTTGCAGATAATTTTCTAGGGTTTCAATAAAATGCTCGAACATATTCGCACGATGATAAGGTGAATGACCCAGCGCTAAGGTTTGGTCATACAAGGCTTGCCATAAAATAGGCTGCCAAGGATGTTCGCCTTCTAATTCTATAGCCTCTTCACCCGCTTCCCATTTTTGGATCCATTCTGGGCGGAATACTAAATATTGGTCAAAGATATCGGCAATTTTTGCAGCGAGTTGGTAGCACTTCAATTGTTTGTCATCATTTTCTAAATAGCGTTGCAGTGGCGCAAATTCATCTTGTTTTAATAACTCTGGTAATAACGTCACTATCTTCCACGTCATGGCTTCTTTATTAAAAGCACTGCGCTTTGGCACGTCATCCAGAACCTGAGTAAACAAGTCCCAAATAAAAGTAGCAGGAAGTGGAAAGGTAAGATTGGCGGCAATGCCTAACTCTTTGGCGAGTTCGATTTTAAGCCATTGCGACATACCCGGACTTTGAACGAGAATTTGCTCTTGCTCAAATGGGTTATCAAGAGGGTTTAGACGAATTAATTCAACGACAAGAGATTTAAGAACATCAAGTTGATTTGAATGATAAACAGTAAACACACCCAGCTCGCTTATAAAGAAATGAAAGTCTCTATAGCTTAACGTAACTGGATGTGTTTTAAGAGAAAAAGATTACGAATTTAGTGTGCGTGTTTAGGATTTGCTAAGCGATTTACCATGCGAGTAATCGGACGATAATGTGCTAAATAATGCGCAGCTACATAACTTACAACACAGGTAGCAACAACTAACTCAACAACCGCTAATGTTCTTACTTGATAAACATAATTCGCAGCGACACCTTGAGATAACATCCAATTCGCCGTTTTAAATAATGCCGTTGCACCAATTACCATTGGGAAGGTAAATGCTGCATAGCCAGGGCTAAATGGAAGTCTCATTAATTTAAAGAAAGCCATGTAAATTACGCTTGTCATTAATACTGCAATACCGAATAAAAGCGCAATAATCACTGGTGATGGTGAAGCAGTGACTGTTAGGTAACCCGCTAATGATAAACTTGCTGGTGCCGCCATGATGGCAATCGTTGGTTTTGCAGCATCTGGTATTTCATGACAAAAAATTAAACGATAAATCATAATTGGCAGCATGATGGCATAAATAATTAGGCCAAACATCAATACCCAATGTGCCACTGGTGCTAATGCTAGATTTCCAGAAAAAGACACATCAGCTACCACTAAACCTACAGGCGGAACAAACCAACTTGGTACCATATGATGTAATTCAAAATCTTTTGCTCGATGATAAATAAAAGAAATTAAGAAAATAACATGAAGTACAATTGCGGCAAGCCATAAAGCATCACCAGCGGCTGGATAAAAATGTCCAACACTGCTCGATACAACCATCGTCCCCATAGCAAACGTTGGGGCAACACTACCTACAACAGGATGTGCAAGCTCACTCCACAATACTGCTGGGTGTAATAAAAATTTAATCGCTAAAACAAGTAACAATAAGGAAGCTATTGCTGCTGAAATCCATTGAGCATATCCATGGAAAGGAAGAGCATTCTCCCAACACCAGCCTAAACTGGCAATCCCAAGAGCTAATCCTGCCATTGGCGTTGGAGCACCCGCTACTTTTTGTTTTGTGTAATTAAGCATGACATTGTTCTCTTTACTATTTAACGATAAAGCCAGTTTACTCTTAGCTAATCATTAATTAAATTTGAATAAACTAAAGACTGCGTTAAAATAAACTTAACGATTAGTGTCTATTAGTATTTGGGACCTCCTGTCATGAGAATTTCACTAAAACAACTCAATGTATTTACGGCAATTGCTCAAGAAAAAACAATGACAAAAGCGGCTGAACGACTGTTTATTACAAAGCCTGCGGTGAGCCTTTCATTGTCTGAACTTGAAAAAAACTTGGGTTACAAAGTATTTGATCGCGTAAATAATCGCTTAGTGTTAAATAGTGAAGGCCGCCAACTCCTTCCTTTAGCGGATGAATTACTAGAACGAGCAGAAGCTATCGAGCATCAATTCACAACCGATAGTCAGTTGACTGGTTCTTTAAATATTGGAGCTAGTGATACGATTGGTAATCATATCGCACCTGTTTTACTTAGTCGCTTTCAACAAAAATACCCTTGCGATATCCATCAATTATTTATTTCAAATACAGCACAAATAATTAATCGATTATTAGAGTTTCAGTTAGATATCGGATTAATTGAAGGTAAAGCACACCATCCTAAGTTACATACCATTGAATGGCAGCAAGACAGCATGTATCTAGTTTGCGCTCCTTCTCATCCATTAGCAACTAAGAGTAAAATAACGTTGCATGATTTAGAGCAATCAACATGGTTACTTCGTGAAGAGGGATCTGGTAGCAGAGAATATTTCCTTAATCACATTGCTGCAAATTTAAATGATTGGCATGAATCACTACAACTTCATACTACTGAAGCCATTATTAATTGTTGTTCCGAGAATATGGGCCTCGCTTGTTTATCTCAATTAGCTGCACAACATGCGATTAATGATGGAAGATTAATTAAATTACCTTATGAAAAAACACTAATACGACAATATTGGCTGCTATTACATAAAGAAAAATATCAGACACCACTACTAAAGCAGTTTCTCGCCTATTGTGAAGAGAGTTAACTAGCTCCAATTTTATTTGCTCTAAGTGGACAAAAAAACTCAGTTACTGTATAAAACACCAGTTAATTTAATAGGAGAGACGACCATGGCTGTTATCGTCAAATATGTAGTTGAGCGCAACGGAGAAGAGAAGATGACTTTTACCTCTAAAACTGAAGCCGATGCTTATGACAAAATGCTGGATGTTGCAGATGAACTTTTTACTCTGCTAAACAAAAGTAATTTAATTGAAGATGAAGGGAAACAAGAAGAGTTATCTCTTTATCTAGCTAAGCACAAAGAAGATATCTTAGTTGCTTTAGGTGCAAAACGTAAACCTGCTCCTAAAACAGCAAAGATTGAAGCAGTAAAAGACGAAGAGTCTGACGCTGCTTAATTCAGAAAATAATATATTTTCAAATAAAAATAGCAGCCTAATGAGCTGCTATTTTACTTTTTAACTCTTGACCGATTATTTTCTTTTCTTACACTTTTTCTTCATTCTTAGTAAAGATTTCTTACTTTCGCCCTTCTATATCACAGCAACTCTCTTTATGATGTGAAGTAAGATTTATTTTTAAATACTCATATTTATATGGAAATGGAGAATCATTACATGGCTCATTTTGTACTTGCCTTTGGTACAGCGACAAAAAACCGCGACAATAAAATCATTGAAGCTTTTTTCCCACACCCAGTATTAAACCCTTCGGAGTCTTTAGTTGCTGCTATTGCTCAAGCAAGTGGTTATTCTGAAGGCAACCAAGCTATCGAAATTTCTTCTGAAATTTGCACTGAACTTGCTAACGCATTTGCAGCAAGCGGTGATGTTGCTAATGCTGCATTCGCAGAGAAAGCGGTTCAATCTAAGCAACCTCTTGTTCTAGTAGTTCTTGCTACTGATGAGCAATCTCAGTCTGTTGCTGAAGGTTTCTTAAAACTTCAACTTATCTCTAACCGTTTAGTTAAGCCACACGGCACGGTATTAGACGGTATCTTTGGTCTTCTTCACAACATTGCATGGACGAACCAAGGTCCTATCGATCTACCTGAACTTGCTGATCGTCAAATCGAAGCTCGCCTAGCTGGTGAAACACTGACTGTCGATTGTGTGGATAAATTCCCTAAAATGGTTGATTACGTTGTTCCTACTGGTATCCGTATTGCTGATACTTCACGTGTTCGTTTAGGCGCTCACGTAAGTGAAGGTACAACAGTAATGCATGAAGGCTTCATTAACTTTAACGCTGGTACTACTGGTGTGAGTATGGTTGAAGGTCGTATTTCTGCTGGTGTTGTTGTGGGTAATGGCTCAGATATCGGCGGTGGCGCTTCTATTATGGGTACACTTTCTGGTGGCGGTAAGATGGTTATCTCTATTGGTGAGAACTGTCTGCTTGGTGCAAATGCTGGTCTTGGTTTCCCAATGGGTGATCGTTGTACGATTGAATCTGGCCTATATGTTACTGCTGGCACAAAAGTAAGCATGCTAGATAACCAAGGTAAAGAAGTTGAAGTCGCGAAAGCTCGCGATCTTGCTGGCAAAACAGATCTTCTGTTCCGTCGTAATTCAATCACTGGTCAAATCGAATGTTTAACTAACAAATCTGCGATTGAACTGAACAGCGAATTACACAGCAATAACTAATTTTTAATTTGAGTATATATTTATACCCAACATTTCTAAATTAATAAGATTCCATGGCCAGTAACTGAATTGTTACTGGCCATTTTTTATTGCCTATAAGCAATAACGCTTTTCTCAATGGTTTGAATGAGCAACTCTTTGAGCCATTGATAGCGTTTATTTTCTTTATTTCTCGTCTGCCAAATCAATTGAATATCAAACTCACCAACATTAATTGGTGGTGCTGAATGTATTAATTTTTCAGAAAAAAGATCGAGCTGAGCCATCAACTCTGGAACAATACAGATCAAATTTCTTTTTTTCATTAAATGTCTGATGGTTAAAAAATGCTTAGAAGCCACACTAACTGAACGGTGAACACCTAATCCTTTTAACTCTTTATCTACGCCTGTTTTTAATGCGCCATCAGGGCTCACTAATGCATGAGGCAACGAAATATACTCTTCAAGCGTAATGGGGATTTTAAAATCATGCCGACTTCCATCCCACATACATACGTGCTTTTCTGTATACAGAGTTTGATATTGAAATTCTTTTTGTTCTGGCTTCATGCTACCAATGATTAAATCAAGCGGTTCTGAATCAAATCTGTCTTGATAATTGGCTTTATCTACTGTGGTAAAACATAACTGTGCATTTGGTGCTAATTGATGAATGGCATCAAAAATATCAGCAGCAAAAAGAAGCTCTGCGTAATCTGTCATTCCTATCTTAAATGTGCCAGTAAACTCACTCGCTTCAAACGTATCTACGTTTAAAATATCGCCAGAAATTGTTTGTAATACCTTAGTAATCATTGGATAGAGCTGATTAGCTTTAGCGGTTGGGCTCATTTTATGCCCTTGTCTTTCAAACAAAGGATCGTTTAATAATTCACGTAAACGAGCAAGGCTATGACTCATCGCTGATTGCCCAACAAATAATTTATTCGCCGCTAATGAAACACTCTTGGTCTCCATTAATGTGCTAAACACAACCAATAGATTAAGGTCTACTGCCTTCCAATTAATTTCATTCATAGTTAATAGTAATTTAATCGATTTGAATAATTTGATAGTAACTCGTAATCTTACTTCCATCAAAACTGAATATCCAAATTTGGATGACACATCAACAGCTGAGTACATTATGTTTGAAATATTTAAACGATTTTTTCTTTTAGGTTGGGTTAGCTTTGGTGGGCCAGCCGCTCATATTGGCTATTTTAGAAATGAATTTGTTCAAAAACGTGGTTGGATAAGTGAGGAAGAGTACGCGCAACTGATCGCATTAAGCCAATTCCTGCCAGGCCCAGGTTCAAGCCAGGTGGGTTTTGCTTTGGGATATCATAGAAAAGGACTCTTTGGCGCTCTATTAGCTTCCATTGGCTTTACATTACCTTCTATTCTTATCATGGTGTTATTAGCAAACATAAGCCATTCATTCTTTGGCAACGATACCTTTGAAGGCATTATCCATGGCTTGAAGTTATTGGCTGTTGTTGTTGTTGCTGATGCAATTATGGGGATGTATAAAAGTTTCTGTAAGGACAAAATCACAGTTCTTTTATGTATTATGACAGCGAGCTTATTATTAATACTTCCTTCAATAAGTACTCAGTTAATAGCCTTATTAATTGCTGCGATTGTCGGACGAATTTACCTTAAATCCAATAATACGACTGAAACTAAAAAGGAATCTAAAGGAATTAATTGGTTCCCACTAATTATCTTTGGTCTTTGCTTCTTTGCTTTACCTGCTATCGTCAATTATTCTCCATTGCTTGTTCTATTTTCTGATTTTTTTCAAGCAGGTAGCTTAGTGTTTGGTGGCGGCCATGTCGTCTTACCACTATTACAAAATATTGTTGGCGACCAAATTAGCACCGATAGCTTTTTAACAGGTTACGCGGCAGCTCAAGCGGTTCCCGGCCCAATGTTTACCTTTGCGACATTCTTAGGCTATGAACTATGGAGTGAGCAACCCATCCTTGGTGCTTTAGTAGCAACCGTTGCTATTTTCTTACCGGGATTCTTATTAGTACTTGGAGTATTTAGTCATTGGCAGGTTCTAGCTCAAAAACCAGCATTAGCAGGAGCAATTACGGGAATTAATGCATCAGTGGTTGGTCTATTAATCGCCGCACTTTACGATCCTGTATTTACTAGTGCAGTTAGCTCTGGCTTAGATATGTCACTAGTTATTGTTGGTTTTACATTGTTGAAAGTACTTAAACTTCCAATTGTTGGATTAGTAAGTTTCTTTATTGTTGCAGGGGCAGCTCTACCCTTTATCGCTTAACGATTACGATTAAGCTCGGTGCTATCTCTGAGCTTAATCAAATTCACTAAATCTAGATATCATGGTTTGCAAAGTCACTTCTTGGGTCTCATTCCAACGATCACTCCATTCTGCTTTTATATTTATCTCTTTTAATGTGCTAACACTCGCGCCAGAAATAATCATCGGTAAAGTATCTGTAACGACCCAGCTCACATGATAGTTATTAATTAACTCAGGTACTTCTTGGCTTTGTATCTCATCAAATACAAAGGTTCCATCTGCCCCATCGGAAGAGCGAGTCCTAAAAAACTCCAATTTAGACTCGGCGGCATATAACGCTTGAATACTATTTGTAGCGTATTCCGATTTTTTATCTATAAATATTTGAAGTTTAATCAACCCAATCACGCCAACAATTAGCAAGACAAAAGAAATTAACACCTCTAATAATGTAAATCCCTGCGGTTTAGAAATCATGCCATGACCCCGCTTTCCAACGAGGTTGAACTAACCCTGAAATTAAATTCTGTATAATATCTTCGTTATACTTAAAGCTTGCACTGGTATAAAAAATAGAGGATTGATCCTGAGTATCAAAAAATTGTCCTCCTTTTAATGTAAATGCACCATGCTGATAGAAGGAAGCCGTAGATAAAAAATAACTTGGGAAAAGAGGATTAGCGACACCATTATGTGGATACAATTCATTGTAAGCATCCGTTCCACTCCAATTTGAACCATCACTAGATACAATATATTCATGATTAAAGTGAAAAATAATACCTTTCATTTCTTTTGCTACAACATCAATCGGGGCTCCCATAATGGATAGAGATCCATCGTGAACAATAATAAAAGCGCCACCTGCCAGATTATTCATTGCCTCAGCAAGCCCTTGATATTCATCAGATGATATTTCACAACTTCCTTCAACCCATATATATTTATTATCTAAATTAAGGCTATTTTTTATTCTAGTTCCACAATCAACTAAACGCTTTTCATTACTACTTCCTGAACCATGGAGCACATCAAACTTCCCATTATCTCGGATTAAATTATGATCACTTGGCTCGACACCAAAAACATCTTTAAATGGCGATATTGCTATATCTTTCTTAAAATCAGACTTAAACCCTAAACTCCCCATTGAGGTATTTGTTCTATGAGTAGAGCTACAATCTTGCTCTTGATTAACAACGCTACCATAAGCATCAATTAAACTTTTATATCTAACCGCAACGCACTCCCATCCGTTACTTCCTAAACGAACAGGATCTGGGACATCTATTGAAATGCTGCTATAAAAATACAAATTTGATGATGATTTAATAACACCATCTCCTCCTATACCGCCCATAATAAATGTCTTTTTAACGATCTGTGCAGTTTTCACTGCTTCGATTTGATAATTCGTATTTTTAACGATAGTTAATGATGTTAAGAATAAAGATTGGCACTCATCAATATCTCCACTAGGGATCTCCCCTAAAACCGTTACTTTGGCATATACACACTCAACACCACCTTCTGCAGCCCAATAGCCCTTTCTTGCTTCCATTTCATTTTGAGCACGTTTTATTTGATAAAAAATATGCTTATAACTACCTAAAGAGATAATCAGAGATGCCATTAAAATAGCACTCGATACAAGTAAAGTAATTGCTCCTTGCTGATTTTTAATCATCTCCAGTTCCTTTGCATAATCTTTATTTCTGAAGAATATTGATGAGCGGTATGCTTGAGCTTTGCCGTAGTTGATATGGATAAATGAGCTGAACTTATTGAGCTGCCAAGAAACTTTTGTTCAAGAGTAAAATCGGTAACGCTTATAATATTTGTGTCCAATAATGAGTAAAAACGAGTACAAAAATTAATACTAGGAATATATTCAAGGTTTGATTTTGTACATATTTTTAATGAATCTGATGCAGATTTAATACTAACTCCACGCCACTTTTGAGGTGACTCTCTCGTTTTATAGACATAACTCATTTGCGAACCAGACACGTGTATGACATTGCTCGCACCAGAGAGCATCGCAGAATAATGACTATCCCCATTATATCCAGCTCGATGACTCTCCTCCTTAATAAAGCGTAAAGCATCATTAAGCTCTTGAATTAATAATAAATTCTGACTTCTATCTGCGTACAAACGCTGACCTTTAACATAAATACTTCCAATCAACATTAAAGCGATAAGTCCAATAGTCGAAGCAACAAGTAGTTCAACCAAAGAAGAACCATTCTGTCTTTTATTAGCATACCTCATAGCCATAGTGGTTATCTCCTTGAGCACATAGCCTGATCCGTCCTGTCATATGATGAATTGATAGCTTTAATTTTTTATTTTGATCCTTATAAAAAAAGAAACTCGCTGGCATATGAGGTGTTGCTCTAACGGGATTAAAGGTAAGAGATGGCACTTTAGAAAAGAGAAATAGATGAGGATAATTGGTGGAATGTAAGTAAGTGATTGACGATGATTTAGCTTCAGATATTGTTTTTGGTGAATTCCCTTCAGGGTTTAGAGAGAGTATCCAATGGTCAGACTCTTTTATATAAATAATCTTGAGGGATTTATTTTGCAATACCGATTCTGACTTAGCTTGAATTAAAAAACCTTCAAGATCGCCAGCAAAGCGTTTGATATTTTGTTGTTCTAAAAGACGAGAAAAATTCGGCACGGCCGTCATCAATAAAATGGCAATAATAATTATAGTGATAACGAGTTCAAGTAGGGTAAATCCGCGAGGCATTTCTCAATTTCCTTTGCAATATTCCGATTTGGAATTTTCATCTTGCTGGAAGAGTAGCACTGATTAAAACTAGTGATATTACCTTTCAATAAGTTATAGAAATGATTCGAATTTTTAGTACTCAAAACACATTCAAGTTTCATTATGGTGTGACATTAGTCGAACTACTTATCGTTACGGCTATTATTTCTATCTTAGCGACGGTTGCTTACCCAAGCTACACTTATCATGTATTAAAAAGTCATCGCGCTGAAGCAATTACAACATTAACGAAGACTCAGCTTCATATTGAGAGTTTGTATTCAACAAGAACGGAATTTGCGGCAAAAGATAGGTATAAGGCCTTGCTAGAGATAATAATTAATAAAAAGGATGGTTTTTGCTTAATCGATACCGTTTGTAGCATTGATAATAAAAGGTATCATTTATCTTATGAACTAACGGGATCAGGCATGGATATTTATATCCTCTCAGCGACTCCGCAGAATGACTTGGGACAGAATAGAGACGCTTGTGGGACATTAACACTTAATGCGGCAGGAATTGGCTCTGGAAATGAGAGTCACTGTTGGTAACTATAAATATAATTTTATATTAGGGAAGCTGCGGCTCTTTTCTCAAATTACAGATAGTAAAAAGGCCCATACCTTTCGATATGAGCCTTCTTTAATATGGCAAGGGTGGAGAGATTCGAACTCCCAACACGCGCGTTCTTATGGTGGGGGAATCCGCTGATCTTTTCCAAACTGCAAATAGCAAAAAGGCCCATACCTTTCGGTATGGGCCTTTTTAAATATGGCAGGGGTGGAGAGATTCGAACTCCCAACACGCGGATTTGGAATCCGCTGCTCTGCCAGTTGGAGCTACACCCCTGTAGTTCTTTTAAAGACTTAACTATGTCTATAAATAAGTGGCGGAGTGGACGGGACTCGAACCCGCGACCCCCGGCGTGACAGGCCGGTAT
>NZ_CAMLHO010000002.1 GCF_946479765.1 uncultured Aliivibrio sp. | reverse complement strand
CTCAAGAGCTAATGCAAGCAGCACAAAAGCTAATGGAAATCGCTCAACAGAAAGCGCAAGCACAAGGTGCTGACGCGGGTGAGCAACCTAAGCAAGAAGATGATGTAGTAGACGCTGAGTTTGAAGAAGTAAAAGACAAGTAATCATTGCCTTAGTCATTTAAGAAAAGAGCAAAAGCCCTATATCTTGAATGCTTCGAATGAAAAAATATATTGCGGGCGTTGGAGTTTTCTCTAGCGCCCGCAAATTCGTAATTAATAGGTCAATCTAGATAATCACTTTCGGTGTATACCTATCCTAATTATCTAGATTGAACTCATATCGACGGTGTTATCACTGGCGGTATCAAAATTGGTGACCAAAGCATGTCTAAACGTGATTTTTATGAAGTATTAGATGTAAGTCGTGATGCTTCAGAACGTGATATTAAGAAAGCCTATAAACGTCTAGCGATGAAATTCCACCCTGACCGTAATCAGGGTGATGAAACCGCGCCAGAAAAGTTTAAAGAAGTAAAAGTTGCGTATGAAATCTTAACGGATGCCAAAAAGCGTTCAGCTTATGATCAATACGGTCATGCAGCCTTTGAACAAGGTGGCATGGGCGGTGGTGGCGGCTTTGGCGGCGGTCAAGGTGACTTCGGCGATATCTTTGGTGATGTGTTTGGTGACATTTTTGGTGGCGGCCGTCGTGGTGGTGGTCAACAACGTGCACAACGCGGTTCTGATTTACGTTACAACATGGAACTTACGCTAGAAGAAGCAGTTCGTGGTTGTGATAAAGAAATTGAAGTACCAACATTGGTTTCTTGTGATCCATGTGAAGGTACTGGCGCTAAGAAAGGCACATCGTCATCGACTTGTAGCACTTGTCATGGACATGGCCAAGTTCAAATGCGTCAAGGCTTCTTTGCTGTGCAGCAGGCTTGTCCTACTTGTCATGGTAAAGGTAAGATCATTAAAGAACCGTGTAACTCTTGTCATGGCGAAGGTCGCGTACAGAAGACGAAAACACTTAATGTTAAGATCCCATCTGGGGTTGATACGGGAGACCGTATTCGTTTATCTAATGAAGGTGAAGCGGGAGAGCATGGCGCTCCGGCTGGCGATTTATACGTACAGGTTCATGTAAAAGAACACAATATCTTTGAGCGTGACGGCAACAACTTATACTGTGAAGTGCCAGTAAGCTTTACGATGGCTGCGTTAGGTGGTGAAGTTGAAGTCCCTACGCTTGATGGCCGTGTAAGTTTAAAAGTACCTCTAGAAACACAAACGGGCCGTATGTTCCGTATGCGTGGTAAAGGCGTTAAAGGTGTTCGTACTCATAGTACGGGTGACTTAATCGTTAAATTAATAGTTGAAACGCCAGTTAAATTAACTAAACGCCAAAGAGAGTTACTTAAAGAATTCCAAGAATCATTTGATGGGAAAGATGCGAAGAAGCATAATCCTAAATCAGAAGGTTTCTTATCTGGTGTTAAGAACTTCTTTGATGATTTAACTAAATAAGTTAGTTCATTAAGTAATAAATTGAAGCCTAATGATATTAAATTGATATCGTTAGGTTTTTTTATACCTGACACTTATTTATTTAAATGTTATAGATACAAAAATGCCCAGTGATAGATAGCTATCATTGGGCATTTTTATTATTAGAACTGAATGGTTAAATGAAAACTATGCGAGGCCTTGAAGTTTCACAAATTTTTCTAATAACTGGTCATCCGTTTCTATGTTGTTTGGATCAGAAATAACGCAATTGTTAATCGGGCAAACTGACTGACACGTAGGGACTTCGTAGTGTCCCTTACATTCAGTACAAAGATCTGGATTGATTTCGTAGATCTTGTCGCCCATGGTGATCGCTTCGTTTGGACACTCAGGCTCACACATATCACAGTTAATGCATTTTTTATTGATCAATAACGCCATTACTTACTTACCGTGTGGGTTACGAGTGTCTTCACCCGTGTGTAAGTTACGCATTAATAGACCGTATTCTAAATCTACGTTTGCAGGAACAGGGATGAACACAAAGTGGCCATTTCCTTTCGCTGAATCAACGGCTTCACTCTTGCGGTTTTCCATCATTTCTAGCGTGAAGGTTAAGTTACCTTGTGGCGTCATGATCTCGACTGAATCACCCACTAGGAATTTGTTTTTAACATCAACTTCCGCTAAATCACCACGACGTTTACCCGTGAATTCACCAACGAATTGCTGAGAATCAGAGATAGAGTAACCGTAATCGTAGTTTTGGTACGTATCATGTGTATGACGACGTAGGAAACCTTCAGTGTAACCACGGTGAGCTAGGCTCTCTAGTGTCCCCATTAGGCTTTCATCAAATGGCTTACCTGCAACTGCATCATCAATCGCTTTACGATAAACTTGAGCTGTACGAGCACAGTAGTAGAAAGACTTAGTACGACCTTCGATTTTAAGCGAGTGAACACCCATTTTAGTCAAGCGCTCTACGTGTTGGATAGCACGAAGATCTTTAGAGTTCATGATGTAAGTACCATGTTCGTCTTCAAATGCTGCCATCTTCTCTTCAGGGCGGTGTGCTTCAGAAAGAAGAACTACTTCGTCAGTTGGTTTGCCTAAACCTAGAGTGTTGTCTGGGCGCTCGTTTTGAACTTCCACATCTTGGATCTCAACACCAGTTGGGTTAACTTCAACGATTTGACCGTTTTCGTCTTCTTTGGCTTCTTCAGCTTTGTATTCCCAACGACATGCATTTGTACATGTGCCTTGGTTTGGATCGCGCTTGTTCATGTAGCCAGAAAGTAAGCATCGACCAGAGTACGCCATGCATAATGCACCGTGTACAAAAATTTCTAATTCTGTATCAGGACAGTGTTCACGGATCTCTTCAATTTCTTCTAGTGATAATTCACGAGATAAGATCACTCGCTCAACACCTTGAGTTGACCAGAACTTCACTGTTGCCCAGTTAACTGCGTTAGCTTGAACTGATAGGTGAATAACAACGTCAGGAAAAGCTTCACGAACCATCATGATTAGACCAGGGTCAGACATGATTAAGGCATCTGGGCCCATTGCAACGATAGGGGTTAAATCACGAATAAAGGTTTTTAACTTTGAGTTATGTGGTTGGATATTACATACCACATACAGTTTTTTACCTTGCGCATGCGCTTCGTTAATACCGATCTCTAGGTTTTCATGGTTGAATTCGTTATTACGAACACGAAGGCTGTAACGTGGTTGGCCTGCATAAACAGCATCAGCACCGTAGGCAAACGCGTAACGCATATTTTTAAGGCTGCCAGCTGGCGAAAGTAGTTCTGGTTTAAACATGATTGCTTCCCAAATATTGTATTCTGATCTCAGGTCAGGTCATATCTCATGGATATGAAGGAGGCCGGATTTTACATGGAAAGTGAGGGAAGCGCTAGGGGTATAGAGAGAGGTTTGCTGAAAGTAAAGAGTCAAAGATAATTTCTTGTGGTCTGAGAGATTGCCGCAAGCACCTCTGAAACCTTCAAAGGAGCTTGCGACCGATCTGAACCCTGCTTTTACTCTTTCTCTTCAATGCCACCAAGTGCTTTGAATAGATCAGGCAGTAGAGCATCAAGCTCTGAGCTCATTAAAGAGAAATCAGCATCAAAACGTGCTGCTTTATCTTCAAAGCCAATATCTTCGTTTTGATCTTTCACATCATCGCTGAACTTAAGGCGTTTTAGCGATAAATCATCCGCAAGGATAAATTCTAAACGGTCTTGCCAAGTTAGCGCTAATTTAGTCACGACTTTGTTGGCATCAATGTGTGCGTGAATTTCATCACACACTAATTCTTGTTGCTTACAACGGATCACGCCGCCATCTTCTAAAATTGCTTTTAGTTCTGCTTCTTCACCCATCTCAAAACCTTGAGGGGTCGTGCCAGTTTTAACCCACTCAGTTAATGCGTTTTCGATTGGTTGCGTTGAAGTCAGAGGAACAACAGGCAAGCTGCCGATAGATTTACGAAGCAGAGCCAGTACGTCTTCTGCTTTTTTATAGCTACCAGCATCAACAATAATAAAGCCAGATTCAGGCAAGATTAATGCGTAGGTTTGTTGGTGTTTACTGAATGCGCGAGGGAGAAGATCAATTACGATGTCATCTTTGATAGAGTCTTTTTCTTTTTTCTTAAGAGGGCGACCTTGCTCAATTTCCATAGCATCAATTTTTGCGTTCATTGATTCTTTAATCACAGAAGCAGGCAACATTTTTTCTTCTTTTTTAGCACAGATAAGAATATTTTTGCTTGCTACGTGAGTCAGCATATCACCATGACGGCCCATTGCAGTTACCCAACCAAATTTTTGCATATCTTGGCTGCCACAAGGTGTGAAACGGAAATCGTTCAGTTGTTTTTCAAGTTGCTCAGGATTGAGATCAATCTCTTTAGTAAAACGATAAATTAAACAATTTTTAAACCACATCATGCTGCTGAATTCCTGTCTTTTTTAAGTGCGCTTATGATAGGAGATTTTGACGCATTATGCTTGTAGAGTTTTCGGGATTTTGGGGAAATGTCCATCAGGTTGAAAATCAATGATGAATTTATGAACTTTTCTTTTCAACGGTCACAAAAGTGTCATAATTACCTTTAATAATAGCGTTACACATTTTTGTTGGTTAACTTAGGTAAAAGATAATGTCTAGAAGGATCCTTGTCGTAGAAGATGAAGCCCCAATTCGTGAAATGCTGTGCTTTGTTTTAGAGCAGAAAGGCTATGAACCAATTGAAGCAGAAGATTACGATACTGCGCTTGGTTTACTCTGCGAACCTTACCCTGATTTAATTTTGTTGGATTGGATGTTGCCAGGTGGCTCAGGCATCAATTTGATCAAACACCTTAAGCGTGATGAGTTCACTAAAAAGATCCCCGTTGTGATGCTAACCGCTCGTGGCGAAGAAGAAGATAAAGTACGTGGCCTTGAAGTCGGTGCTGATGATTACATTACAAAACCGTTTTCACCAAAAGAATTAATGGCGCGTTTAAAGGCGGTTATTCGTCGAGTTTCACCAACATCAATTGAAGAGTTGATTGATGTACAAGGCTTGAAGTTAGATCCTGTGTCTCATCGTGTTACGGCTAATGATAAACCGTTAGATATGGGGCCAACTGAATTTAAAATGCTGCATTTCTTTATGACGCATCAAGAGCGTGTCTATAGCCGTGAACAATTATTGAATAACGTGTGGGGCACAAATGTGTATGTAGAAGATCGCACTGTTGATGTTCACATTCGTCGCCTTCGTAAAGCACTAGAGACAGAAGGGCATGATCGCTTAGTGCAAACCGTTCGTGGTGCAGGTTACCGTTTCTCTATTCAAACAGCGTAATAGATAACTAAATATAAGTGAAGGGTTAAATACATGGTTGAACGTCTTTCATGGAAAAAACTGGTCGGTGAATTGGCTTTTTTCTATGTGCCTTGGGTCATTGTCGGGTATCTGTTTGATGCGTTATGGCCATTGTTGTTTATCGCTTCATTTATTTTATTGATTTGGCATTTACATAACCAAATTAAAATGTCTCGTTGGTTACATGAAGGGCGTAAAGCAACGCCTCCTTCTGCTTCTGGCAGCTGGGAACCTATTTTTGATGAAACCTACCGTCTACAAAAAAGGCATAAAAAACGTCGCAAAGAATTATCAACGTTAATTCGTCGTTTTAGACAAGGGGCTGAAGCTCTGCCTGATGCGGTGGTGGTTTTTCGTCATGAAGGTAATATCGTTTGGTGTAATACCTTGGCTCAATCATTACTTGGCTTTCGCTGGCCTAGTGATTCAGGACAGCCTATTACTAATTTGATCCGAGCGCCTGATTTTGTCCAATATTTAATGGCTCAGCACTTTGATATTCCATTAGATATACCATCACCAATTAATACAGATAAAACACTTGAGATCCGTATCGTGCCGTACAGCGAAGGTGAATATTTGATGGTGGTGCGTGATGTTACCCAAATTAAGCAGTTAGAGGGGATGCGACGTAATTTCTTTGCTAACGTTTCTCATGAGTTGCGAACACCAATGACAGTACTTCGTGGCTATCTAGAAATGTCAGAAGACCCTGAAATGCTTGTTGGACCGATGTGGAATCGAGCGCATGGTGTAATGACAGAGCAATTATCTCGAATGGAAGGCTTAGTTGAGCAATTACTAACATTATCAAAAATAGAAGCGGCAGCAACGTCAATGCTAGAAGATCGTGTAGATGTGCCTTCCATGTTAGGTATTTTGGAAAAAGAAGCGATAGCGCTTAGTGGTAATAGAAATCATAAAATCACGTTTAATATAGATCACGTCCTTAAAGTACAGGGTGATGAAGATCAATTACGCAGTGCGATTTCAAATTTGGTGTATAACGCGGTTAAACACACCACTGATGGCGCAGAGATTATTGTTGAGTGGAAGAAAACAAAGTCAGGAGCTGCCTTAACGGTGACTGATTCGGGCCAAGGAATTGAGCTACAACATATTCCCCGCTTAACGGAACGTTTTTATCGTGTAGATAAGGCGCGTTCAAGAGATACAGGTGGAAGTGGGCTTGGGCTTGCTATTGTAAAGCATGCGCTTAGTCATCACGATTCACAGTTAGAGATACAGAGCAAGTTGGGAAAAGGAAGTACCTTCTCATTTATACTGCCTAAAAAATTGATTTTAAAATAAGGACATAATGAATAACATGCATAGTAAAATACAGAAATGGTCTTTGGGGATTATCCCTACGGTATTTCTTTGGCTGTGTGTTATTCAACAGAGTTTCGCCTACGATGGTAAATTAGAGCAGTATGAACGCGTATCAGGTATCTCGGGTAATTTATCTTCTATAGGTTCTGATACTCTTGCTAACATGATGACACTGTGGGCAGAAGATTTTCAACGGATTTATCCTCGAGTTAATATTCAAATTCAAGCATCAGGATCATCAACAGCCCCTCCAGCATTGATTGAAAGTACAGCGCAATTTGGGCCAATGAGTCGGCGAATGCGGCAAAGTGAAAAAGCCGCTTTTGAGAGACAATTTGGTTATCCACCTACTGAAATCCGAGTCGCTATTGATGCCCTCGGAATTTTTGTTCATCAGGATAACCCAATTAAAGGGCTCGATTTTATTCAACTGGATGCCATTTTTTCTGCCACTTTACGCTGTGGTGCATTAAAACCGATTAACCGTTGGCAAGAGTTAGGAATAAAGAGTCGCTGGGCTACGCATCAAATTCAATTATTTGGTCGTAACTCAGTCTCTGGTACTTATGGTTATTTCAAAAGCACGGCTTTATGTGATGGTGACTTTAAAGTTAATGTCAATGAGCAACCCGGTTCTGCATCGGTGGTTCAAGGGGTTTCTGCTTCTTTAAATGGTATTGGTTATTCTGGTGTTGGTTATCAAATGTCAGGGGTTAAATTATTACCAATAAGCAAAGAAGGGACTGCGTATATTAAGCCGACAACGGACAATATAACCAGTGGTGATTATCCATTAACTCGCTTTTTATATATCTATATTAATAAGCCACCTACCGAAAAATTGAAAGCTATTGAGGCTGAATTTATTCGTTATATGCTTTCTGAAAATGGTCAAAAAAGAGTTGAGCAAGACGGTTATATCGCGCTTCCTGAGAGATTTGTTCTTCAAGAGCTATCGAACTTAGATTTACACTAAACTGTCATTATAGTGTCACCCTTATAATGAAATATAAATACACCATATCTTAATAAATACAGAGGTTAACTCATCATGGCATACGCCAAACCTAATCAGAGATTTCGAGATAAACAGCGTCATGTTGTTGATCTGATTATGCGTATTTGGGTTAAATCCAGTGGAGTAGGGATTATTGCAGGCCTTATGCTGATCTGTTTTTATTTATTAGCGGTTATTGCTCCTATTTTTACTTCGGTAACCGTTGATCCCTTATCCCAATACTCAGTCTCTTATCCGTACACTACTTTAGCTATTGGTTCGGATGAGCAAGGTAAAATGGCTTATCGAATTGATGATACGGGTCAGGTGCAATTTATTGATCTTGTCAGTAAAAAAGTAGTGAGCAAAAAGCAAATCATTGAAAATCCAACGGCATTTACTTCTACTATTGAAAGCCAAGACTGGTTTGCTTTTGGTGATAGCCAAGGGCGTGTCCAATTTGCTCAAATAGGATTCCAAACGAATTACTCAAAAGGTGAGCGTCAGCTTATTCCATTAGTGGAGGATTTTCCTCCTTTCCCTAGCATTCAGGTGGATGAAAATAAGCAACTACTGACTCAATTAGCGTTAAGTTTAACTGCGACAGAAGGCGTTATTTTAGCAACAACACAAGATGACAGATTACTAGGTGTTGAGCTTGATAGTGTGGTTAATCAAATGACGGGAGAGTCAGTTTGGAAAGCAATTCCTATTGAGTTTGAACAGAGTGGTTTAGATAAGATTGACGCGTTACTTTCGATGGTGATCACGCCAAATAATGATTTTTTGTACTTGTTGTATCAACATGAATTGCAGGTGTGGAAGTTAAAGGATCATAAAGCGCATTTACGAGAAAGTATTGTATTAAAAGAATCAGCACAAAAGTTGACGTTATTATCTGGTGCTAACTCAGTCCTAGTACAGTTTGATAATGGTAGTTTATCGCAATGGTTTGATACCATTAATAATGAGAAGAGAACATTAACTCAAGTTCGAACCTTTAATTTTGATGCACCTATCGTACAACTTTCACCTGAAGTGTATCGAAAGGGAGTGAGTGTAATTGATGAGAAAGGGAATCTGTCGTTAATTCATACGACGACAGAAAAAAAATTATATAGTCAGCAGCTATTTACCGATAATGTGCTCGCGGTGACTCAGCCCCCTAATGCAGAGAAGCTTATTGTACTGACTAAACAAGGGTGGGAATGTTTTCAAGTAACCAATCCTCATCCCGAAGTGAGTGTGCAATCGGTTTTTGGTAAAATATGGTATGAGGGCTATCCAGAGCCTGCCTATATTTGGCAATCAACAGCAGCTAATGATGATTTTGAATCTAAATTTAGTTTAATGCCACTGGCGTTTGGTACCCTTAAAGCTGCATTTTATGCGTTAATTTTTGCTGGACCAATAGCGATTGGCAGTGCCATTTATACAGCGTACTTCATGTCTTCAAATGTTCGTCGTTATGTCAAACCGACCATTGAAATTATGGAAGCCTTACCGACGGTTATTATTGGTTTACTTGCTGGGATCTGGCTTGCGCCAATTGTTGAGAATAATTTAGTCGCGGTATTTAGCCTATTTGTGCTATTTCCATTAAGTATGATGATTATTGCTTTTGTTGGGCACATATTACCAGCCCATATAATGCGAAGGTTGCCACGAGGACAGCATGCTATCTTACTTATTCCAGCGTTACTCGGGATTGGTTATCTGACGTTTAATTATGGTTACCTTATCGAAAGCTGGCTATTTAATGGGGATTTACGCCATTATCTCGGTGATAATGGGGTCGGTTATGACCAACGTAATGCTCTGGTAGTAGGGATTGCCATGGGGGCTGCGATTATTCCAACCATTTATACCATTGCAGAAGATGCGATATTTTCGGTACCAAAGCATTTATCTGAAGGGTCATTAGCCTTGGGAGCAACACAATGGCAAACCTTAACTAATGTGGTTTTGCTAACGGCGAGTCCCGGTATTTTTTCTGCTGTTATGATGGGCTTAGGACGAGCTGTTGGTGAAACCATGATTGTATTAATGGCCACCGGAAATACCCCAATTATGGATGGTAATATTTTAGAAGGAATGAGAACTCTTGCTGCGAATATTGCGATTGAAATGCCAGAATCTGAAATGGGGAGTACTCACTTTAGAATGCTTTTCTTAGCGGCCTTTTTACTCTTTGTTTTTACCTTTTTCGTTAACTCATTGGCTGAATGGATACGCCAAGGATTACGAGAAAAATACCGTAGTTTATAGGTTGGTCTACTATGCAGGTGAATAATGAAATATTGGATTAAATCTGGATCTCCTTGGATATGGTTGACCGCCGGCTCGGTGAGTATCAGCATGATTTCTGTGCTTAGTATCTTATTGTTGATTGGTTGGAAAGGGCTCTCTTATTTTTGGCCTACACCACTACAAGAATGGCACACAATCGATGGTAAGGTTATTGTCGGCCAGTTGTATGATGTTGAAAAATTTCATGGTAAAGACGCAGAGCATCAAGAGCGCTTAATCATTAAGGTAGGAAATCGAGATATTTATGGGTTTGATTTTATTAATATCACCCAAGATAATATTCAGTCAGTAAGTAAGCCCTCAGATCTCGTTGTTGTTGATAGGCTTCAGCATGGTAAGTTTTTTGGAACTATCATAGAAACCTCAAATGGGTTAGAGCTTACGCGTCAGCAAGCTGAATCTTGGGTTCGTAGTGAAAAAGCTAAAGTTGATCTGTTAGAGCAAGAGCAACATAAATTGTATGGTTTGCTTGATGACTTACCAAACTCTGATTTATCCAATAATGAGAGAAACAAAAAAGAGAAATTATTAAATCAGCAAGTGGACTCTATTTTAACGCAGCTAAATTATAGCTATCTGATACTTAAAGACAGCCAAGGTACTATTTATCAATTGAATAGCGATAATGTACTTGGTATATGGTTCCCTAATGCAATGTCTTTACAAGAAAAAACCATGAATTGGCTTGGGGCGTTGTATGATTTTGTTAGCGAAAATCCAAGAGAAGCGAACTCGGAAGGAGGGGTGTTTCCTGCGATTTTTGGTACCATTTTATTAGTTCTATTAATGTCAGTGATTGTTATGCCGTTAGGTGTGATCGCGGCAATTTATTTACATGAATACGCAAAGCCTAATATGCTGACAAGATTAGTTCGAATTGCGGTGATAAATCTCGCGGGTGTGCCATCCATTGTCTATGGTGTTTTTGGTTTAGGTTTCTTTGTTTATGTGGTGGGCGGAACGTTGGATCAAATTTTTTACTCAAATGAATTACCAACACCAACATTTGGTACGCCTGGGTTGTTATGGTCAGCGTTAACTCTCGCTATTTTAACCCTTCCTGTTGTGATAGTTGCAACCGAAGAGGGGTTAAGTCGTATTCCAAATTCAGTACGGCATGGCTCATTAGCATTAGGGGCAACTCAATTTGAAACCTTGTGGAAAATCGTTTTGCCTATGGCAAGCCCTGCCATTATGACAGGATTAATATTAGCGGTGGCGAGGGCTGCTGGTGAGGTAGCGCCACTGATGTTAGTTGGTGTTGTGAAATTAGCCCCTTCTTTACCCGTAGATAATGTAGCGCCTTATTTACATTTAGATCGAAAGTTTATGCACCTTGGATATCATATCTATGACGTTGGTTTCCAAAGTCCAAATGTAGAAGCAGCAAGGCCTATTGTGTACGCGACGGCTTTTTTGTTAGTCACTGTTATCATTGGATTAAACCTAACGGCTATCGCTATTCGTAATAATTTACGAGAGAAATATCGAACACTGGAGTTGTAATTATATGTATTCATTATCACCGGATCTCTCGTTTTTATCGCCAATAGACGTCAATAATTTATCGGATGAAAATACGGCGATAGAGATCAATAATCTCAATTTGAAATATGATAAAACACCAGCGTTATCTAATATTGAAATGCGTATACCAAAAGGGCAAGTGACTGCGTTTATTGGACCATCAGGTTGTGGTAAATCTACGTTACTACGTTGCATTAATCGAATGAATGATTTGGTCGATAATTGCAAAATTAAAGGGTCAATTAAATTGTTTGGTGATGATATTTATCAACCCAATACAGATATTCCCTCACTACGCCGCCGTGTTGGTATGGTGTTTCAACGCCCAAATCCGTTCCCTAAATCAATATATGAGAACGTTGTTTACGGTTTACGTTTACAGGGAGTGAAAGAAGCGCGAGTATTAGATGAAGCCGTTGAAGATGCATTAAAAGCCGCAGCGTTATGGGATGAAGTTAAACATCGTTTGCATGAAAATGCCTTTGGGCTATCTGGTGGTCAACAGCAGCGTTTAGTCATTGCCAGAGCAATAGCTATTGAGCCAGAAGTTTTATTATTAGATGAACCAACGTCGGCATTGGATCCTATTTCAACCTTGACGATTGAAGAACTTATCTATGAGCTAAAAAGTAAATATACCGTAGTCATCGTAACTCATAATATGCAACAAGCCGCACGAGTGAGCGATCACACCGCCTTCATTAACCAAGGTAAATTGGTTGAATACGGTAATGCGAATACAATTTTCACGTCCCCAGTTCATAAGCAGACTGAAGATTACATTACAGGTCGTTATGGGTAATTCACCTATGATAGGCCGACTATAAAATAAGGACATACCATGCAACTTGGTCGACATATTTCAGGCCAATTTAACACCGAACTTGAAGCTATTCGCACTCATGTATTGACCATGGGGGGAATGGTGGAGCAGCAACTTACCTATGCATTGGAGGCATTGCATAATCATGATGCCGATTTGGCAAAACGTGTTATGCATGAAGACCATAAAGTGAACGCCATGGAAGTGGCCATTGATGAAGCCTGCACTCGTATTATTGCTAAGCGTCAACCTACAGCCAGTGATCTTCGTCTAGTGATGGCGATCATTAAAACGATTACTGATTTAGAACGTATTGGTGATGTTGCTTCTCAAATAGCTAAAGTATCGCTAGAAAATTTTTCGAATAAACATCATTCTTTATTAGTTTCACTTGAATCTCTCGGACGTCAATCAGTAAAAATGATGCATTCAGTACTAGATGCGTATGCACGTATGGATGTAAAAGCGGCAACAGAAGCTTATAAGTTTGACGATAAAATAGATGCAGAATATGACGCCGTTATTCGTCAATTAATGAACTACATGATGGAAGACCCTAGCTCAATTCCAAGTGTTATGAAAGTAATGTGGGCGGCTCGTGCTATTGAGCGAGTAGGCGATCGTTGTCAGAATATTTGCGAATATATTATCTATTTTGTCAAAGGGAAAGATGTTCGTCATATTGGTGATCAGAACATTGATGATGTGATCAAGTAACCATTTGACTTAAAAATAATACTCATAGAGTAACTTTTTGAACTATGCTGTATTTATTGATGAACATGAGTATATTATGAGCTATTGCATTCAGTATGCGATTGATAATACAAAAATAGATTCAGTTAATAATCATAAATTAAAGTAATAAAGGAATATATTATGAAGAAGATTTTAGTTGGTACTTGCGCGGCGTTATCTATGGTTTCATCATTCGCTATGGCGGATAGCACACCAGTGATGTTTTCATCTCTGAATGGTTTTAATGCACCAGCGGCAAGTGAAGTAAAAGGCGTTCGTTTAGCTGCTCTTCATGGTAAAACTGGTGATGTAACAGGTGTTGATTTTGCGCTTGGTATGTCTGAGAGTGATAACCTAACAGGTGTTAACTTCCCACTGTTTATTGGCGCGAACAAAGTTAATGGCAACATGACCGGTGCATCTTTTGGTCTGTTTAACTGGCATATGGGTGATGATTTAGGTGCGAACCTAGGTTTTGTAAACATCACTAATAATGTTAAAGGTGCTAATGTATCTGCAGTGAACTACTCTGAAGGTTACACCATGGTTGATGTTGGTGTTGCTAACCTTTCAAATGATTCACACGTTCAAGTTGGTTTATTCAACATGACATCTGAAATTAAAGGTGTTCAAGTTGGCCTAATCAACTGTGCGGAAAATGGTTTCCTACCTTGTTTCCCAATCGTGAACTTTGCGATGTAATTTGGTTTCAAATTTAATTAAATAAAAATGGCGCTGCTTTATTATAAAGTAGCGCCATTTTTGTATCTGACCATTCTTGGTTTTCTTGTCATTTTATCAAAACTTATTAATGAGAAGGAAGATAGAGAGAATCATAAAAATAAAAAGCCCCTGCACCAAATTACTTATGTAGGGGAGAGAGTTACCAAAGGGTAATTATTTATCTTCTATCATTGATTTTATAGATATAAATAAAACGATCAGAGGAAGCGAAAGCATAATTAAAAAAGTCATAGTTTCTCCAAAGATTAAAATCGTAAGTTAAATCCAATTTCATAACTGTTTTCGGTTCTGGTTTTATCGCTAGGGCTTACTCTTGACTCACCAAAGGTATACTTCATATAAGGTTCTACCCATTTAGGCTTTAGGGTTAGTGTGACATCTTGGCTGTTGTAATAGCTTTTTGATCCAGTTAGTTCACGGTCATGAGTAAACGAATAACTAAAGTTACTCCATTGATTAATTGTGTAGCTAGCCCCAAGTGTATTTTTCCATTCTCTGGTGGTATTAAATGCATTGAAATTATTGTTTACGCCAGGCTGAAATATGCTCTCTGAAAAAACACCTTTTCTCCACTCATGAGAGGTATTAGCAAAAACCATAATGTCTTGAGTTAATGCTGTTCCGGTAAATAGCCCAACATTATAAATATCAAAAATATCTGCTCGCCCGTAACTTACAAATGCTTCGGTATAAAACTGACCAAGCATGACACCGTAGCCAGAACCAATTTCTAAATATCCAGTTGAATCGATATCTGCAGTAAAGCTAATTTCTTCTGTCGCTTGAAGGTTGGCGGTAACCGTACCTATCCATTCATCATTATTTTGAGAAAGTTGGACGCTTAGATCCGGTTCATGATATTTAGCTGAGACTGATAGGGAGGTACAAAGAGATAACAATAAAAGCTGAAAGCGCATAATTAAGTACTCAGTAGTAATAATAAAAAAGGAGTCACCAAAATAGCGACTCCTTTGCTTTATCTATCAAATTCTAGCTAATCTTATGAGCGTATAGCTCTGTCCTTGATAGCTTGCTTAATTTGTTGGCGCTGTTCTTGAGATAGAGATTTTGCTTTGTTTTTGATTGAATCAATTTGGTCTTGAGTGATTGTTTTTGCACCTTCAACATCAATTTGACCTAATGCATTCTTACGACCTTGAACAATTGTGACACCATGCTCTGTTTTTACTAAAGAGTAAGTTAGTCCATAATTGAATTCTTTAGTTTTTGTCTGGCCTACTATTTCACCATTAGGGTTTTTAATTACAGTCCCTCTTGTATTTTCTTCAACTCGGTAACCTGAATCACCAACAACCATGCCATTACCAATAATTATATGGCCACGTTTATTTATTGTGATCTCGATAGAGTCACCAATATTACCGTGGTCAATGATACCATCTCTTATTGGGTTACCAATATCAGGTCGTGCAACAACTGCAGCAAATAATCGACCATTGTCATTACGGAAAACGACTTCAGTTCCATCCTCTAAACGAACGATATAGTTATCGCCTTCTTTTGAAGCGTGACCAACTAGGTTGCCGTCAGTATCATGAATTTCACTGTTTGAAATAACGAAGCCATTGTCATAATCATTGATGAAAATAATGGCATTCCCTTGGTCATCCATACGAACGATAGCTTGGTTGTCGTTATCGCCTTGAATGATAACAGCACCGCCGACGGCTAGAATATCGCCATAAGTTGGAACTACACCAGCATCGTAATCAGGATCAATTTCAATTGGATTTTCAGGAGAAGGGCGTTCAATTGGGTGATCTGGTGTAGGTGTAATTCCGTAATCAGGATCTATCGGGTGCTGAACATCGGTGACAATTAATCTTCCATTTACAACACTTAAGCTTACTTCTGCACCATGGTTACCATGAAAGATGATTGAATCACCTTCCTTTTGAATATGACCAACAGTGACTCCATTAGCGTCTTTTACGCTATCGCCATCTGTCGTAAATGTTTGACCATTAATACGAATAAGAGTATCTGTTTCTTGACCTTTAATCATTGCAGCTTGATAAGTTCCCTCATCACCTTTGATTAGTGCTGCTTGAGCATTTTCACCTTCAAAATATTGAACGTCAGCAATACCATCTTGTGGTGTTGGCCCGTTATTATCGCTTGAACCTGAAGACGAACAACCCGCTAGGAATGATGCAGCAACTAAAGATGCAATTAATTTAAGTTTCATATTGGTTTCTCTCTTAACGTAATGTTTTGGCGAAATCGCCATAATTATTGAAAGCATCAGTGCTTGTTGATGGCGTTCCTAGCCGATGAGAGAAGTATATGAAATGTACAAAAAAGCCTCTAATCCCTTAAAAGAATAGAGGCTTTAACGTTGAGTTATTAATGAGAGAGAGGAATAGTCGTAATAACTACTGGTTATTATTGAGTAGTGGTTGCAGAATATTTTTCAACCATAGCATAGTTGGGTTATTACGGTTTTTATGATGATAATAAACACAAACTTTTGGATTAATATCTTGATTATCAAAGAGTATTTTAAGACTTCGTAGTTGACTCTGATGCTCAACGTCTAAAAATTTAGAGGCAGGAAACATCATGTCTGAGTTATGAACAACATCAATGACAGCAGAAGGAAGCTCTGACCTAAAGCCAATATTTGCTTCTAAGCCTTTAATCTTTAGTATTTTTTCAGCTAAAGATTGATGGGAATTCCAATCAACAGCAATAACGGTTGCTAATTCAAAATGAACGCCATCTTTCACTTCAATACTACTACCTTCATAGGGGTGTTCTTTTCGGACATAGCCAGTAAAACGATCTTGAGCAATTGGTTTTTGAATCAACTCTTTTGGTGCATGGCCTATTTCATAATTAAGGCCTAATTGAACTTCATCATTGATGATGTCGGTCATTGTTGATTTAGACCAGTTTAATAACTGTACTTGGACATTGGGAGCTTCAGCTCTGATCGCTTGAAATAATTTATTGGCAATAGCGCTTAAAAGAAAAGGAGATAGAGCTAGTTTGATCACACCTTCAAGTTCTTGAGGGTTAAACTCATTACTTTCATTTAATGTTGAAGAGAGTTCATCAAGTATTGGAGATATGCTTTCAGCTAATTGATTTGCATATTCAGTAGCTCGAAGACCATGATGGGTTTTGACAAACAATTCATCATTAAAATGATCTCGTAAACGCTGCAGAGCTTTACTGATAGCAGGTTGAGATACAAATAAGCGGTCAGAGGCTTTACGCATATTTCGTTCTTGATGTAGAACGATAAATGTCCTTAAGAGGTTTAAGTCTAAACTGGAGAATAAATCTTTAGCCATAACATACTGTTCCTTGTTAATAATTCTTCACGTTTCCTTCACGTTATCCTCATTATAATATGCATATAACGAATTAGCTTAACTCCATCACAATAGGATTGAATTTATAATGAAAAAGTATCTGTTTTTACTAATGGCTGCAACATCAACAAGCGCATTCGCAGCACCATACGTTGGCTTAGAATATGGCGTTACAAACATGAGCCATGATTACTCAACGACTTTTTCAGATAATGTGTCTTTAACTCCTGATGATTCAAACGATACCTTTGGTGGTTTTGTTGGTTACCGTATTAACAATGTTGGCTTAGAGCTAGGCTATAAGAAATTTGAAAGTGACGACTCTCGTAGCAAAGTATTAAGCTATGCTTATCCTGTAAAGACGGAGCGTGAATGGAATGCAGATTTAGATGCGAGTCAATTTACAGTTAAACCAGTATATTTCTATAGTATCAATGACAAGTTACAGCTTAAAACGGGTCTAGGTTTAACGTATACCCAGTATAAATATGACTCATCAGCTTATACTGAAACTGAAAATGATCTAACTGATGTAGAAACTATTTCTGATTATGTTGCTGGTAACTCAAAATCAGAAAGTGCATTTGGCGTTATCGCAAGTGTAGGTATTGAATATATGGTGATCCCAAACCTAGCATTAGGTGCTGCGGCAAGTTATCAAGCGGATAGTGTCGCTAATTCAACGTCGTTCATGTTGAGTTCAGCTTACTACTTCTAATATGTAGTTATAGAAAATCATTAATCAAATTGGAAAATAATAAAATGAAAAAAATCGTATTAGTAAGTGCATTAGTATTAGCGTCAACAGGTGCGTTCGCAGCTCAAAACACTCAAGTAGCTAAAGGCGGATTTTCTGGCCCAAGCGCTGTAACTGTAAATACTGTTCAAGTAGCTCAAGAAGCTAAAGATGATACTCCAGTAACACTAACAGGTTACATTGTGGCTTCGTTAGGTGATGAAGAGTATCAATTTAAAGATGCAACGGGTGAGATGATTGTTGAGATTGATCACCGTGATTGGAATGGCATTGAAGCTACACCTGAAACAAAATTAGTAATTCAAGGTGAAGTAGATAAAGAGTGGAAACACACTGCTATTGACGTAAATACGGTTCAATTAGCGAAATAATTTTTCTATCTCCTCAAAAACAAAAAAAGCCAGAGAATGTATCTCTGGCTTTTTATTGGAATTTTTTAAATCTATTTAATGCTTTGTCTTACCGCATCAATCTTTTTTGCATCAGTTACAGGGACAATAAAGTCATCCAAATCACCTGCACCCATTTTTACAGCATCTAATACTAATTTCATTTTACTCGGACGAGTTGATTTTCCTGATAGATGAATTTCTGTAACCCCTGTTTTTTCAATAATCTCTTTGGCATTTTCTGCCGTTACGCCAGCACCAGCTAAGATTTCAAAGCGTCCATTTGCCAGTTTTACCATATCAGTAAGAACATCAATACCATCATAAGCATTTGCTGCCAGACCTGAGGTAAGTATGCGTTCACAACCTAACTCGGCAATATTTTCAATCGCTTTTTTATAGTTTGAGCATTGGTCTATTGCGCGATGAAAAGTGACACTTAAGTCATTATCGTTAGCGACTTTCATAAGACGAGTAGCGAGTGGCATATCAATATCGCCATTTGCTTTTAATACGCCAAAAACAACGCCTTGTAATCCAGCCAGTTTAGCGGCATGAATATCTTCTATCATTGCAGAGATATCATCGTTGTCATATAGGAAGTCACCTTGACGAGGACGGATCATGGCATAAACCGGAATAGGAGAGATCGCTGCGGCTTTTTTCATAAACCCAAAACTTGGTGTTAACCCCCCTAGAGCAAGAGAAGAGCAAAGCTCAATTCTATCAGCACCACCATTAATGGCATTATGTAGGGATTCTAAGTTGTCGATACAGACTTCAATTTGAATTGGCATGATATTTTTAAGTCAAAAGAAAAGTTGGGATTCTCTAGTGTAATGGAAACTGACTTTTAGGTGTGTGAAGAAGACGTCAAAATTCTTCTTTAGAAGAAAGCGTGTACTCGTATTTATTATTGAATAGAAAAGAAAAAGCCCCGAAGAAAACTTCAGGGCTTTTAGTATTAGGCAAACTTTCTGATTTTAGGCTACTGCGTTTATACGCTTTTAATATTCTAGCCACATGCACCGTTGAGCATAGGTGCATTCGAGTACTTTGATGTAAAGTACTCTATGTCAGCAATTACTTGCTTAGGTCGCCAGCGTGTTCAGATAGGAATGCTGCAACGCCTTGTGGAGATGCGTCCATACCTGCTTTGCCTTCTTCCCATTGTGCAGGACAAACTTCACCATTCTTCTCGTGGAAGTTTAGTGCGTCAACCATACGTAGCATTTCGTCGATGTTACGACCTAGTGGAAGATCGTTAACCACTTGGTGACGTACAAGGCCGTCAGAATCGATTAGGAAAGAACCACGGAAAGCAACACCAGCTTCTGGATGCTCAACGTCGTATGCTTTACAGATTTCGTGTTTAACATCAGCAACTAGAGGGTATTTAACTGGACCAATACCGCCATCTTCGATAGCCGTGTTACGCCATGCGTTGTGAGAGAATTGTGAATCGATAGAGATACCAATTACTTCAGCGCCTTTAGCTTGGAAATCAGCTAGACGGTTGTCAAAAGCGATTAGCTCTGAAGGACAAACGAAAGTGAAGTCTAGTGGGTAGAAAAATACTACCACAGTCTTACCTTTAGTGAATTCTTTAAAGTTGAAGCTATCAACGATTTCACCGTTACCTAGAACTGCTGCAGCAGTAAAATCTGGTGCTTGACGACCTACTAGTACCATTTTTGAATCTCCTAAAAATTAGATTTCCCAAACTTCATGTTTGGCTTTGTTTTTTGAAAACAATAAATTGTTTCAACAGGACAAACTATAGTACAAAAGGTATGATGAAAAAAAGCGAATTAAATAGATTAATGTAATAGAGAAAAGCGATGACTAAGTGGCCTTCATTAAAACAGTTACATTATTTCATTACTCTGCATGAAACTCGTCATTTTGGTGACGCGGCAGAGAAGTGTTTTGTCAGTCAATCAACGTTAAGTAAAGGGATACAAACCCTTGAAGAATTAATTGGTTGTCCACTGTATGAACGAGATAAAAAAACATTAGTGTTTACCCCTATCGGAGAGAAAGTCGTCGAACAAGGGCGTGAATTATTAGCCAAAGGACAAGATTTAATAGAGCTAGGTTCATTGTGCCAAGGGGATGCAATGCAAGGGCAGTTACGTGTTGGATGTATTCCAACAATTGCGCCTTTTTTATTGTGTGATTTGGTACAAGAAGTTAATAAAAACTATCCGCAACTGACGTTACTATTAAGAGAGGATACAACAACAAATTTATTAGCGGCATTAAGGCAGGGGCAGCTTGATGTTCTTATTCTTGCTCTACCTGTTGATATTTCGGGTATGAAAAGTTTAGTTGTTGGTCGTGATCCATTTAAAATGGTGATTAGTAAAGATCAAGCAAGCAGAATATCTACCCCGATCCATTACGATGAGCTACCCGATGAGTTTGTTTTCTTGTTAGAGAAAGAGCACTGTTTAACTGAGCATGCTGTTTCTGCTTGTAAGTTAACAAGCAAAGAAAAAATAAATCCGTTTACAGCAACAAGTCTACACACCTTAGTTCAAATGGTTGCTAATGGGTTAGGTACTACTTTTATTCCTCAAATGGCGATAAAGCATGGTTTACTAGATAACCAAAATTTGGTTGTGGTTGAACCGCCAGGGAAAGAAGCCTCACGTGATATTGGTTTAGTATGGCGGCCAAGTTCTTCTCGTTTACAGACATTTCATCAACTCGCGGATATCGTCAAAAAGATATTATAGTTTTATGATCACACTTTCAGGCGCTTATTTATTTTATAGATAGGCGCTTTTCTACTTTTGAATAATAGAGCAATTAGTGACCGCATTCTCACTTCTTTATATTTATTTCAATACAGATCTGACCAGTTAATTTCTTTTCTTCTTGTTGCATACCGTCACTTTCTTTTTATTACCCCTTAAATAAGCCCCTCCTTTCTTCTTTTTTTATTCTATGCCTCTGTTTTCTTTGTGAAATTAAAACTGTGAATTTTACATGTTCAATTTTACAAGTTTAATTTTTGTAATTTAATTACGTTTATTTTAGATCTTACGTTTCATTTTTTGTTATCAGCTTGTAAAAATTAAACTTTGACAATCATTGTTATAGAGCATTTACTCATAACTCAACTTGCTGAGTTTTAGCGACATCTTATTGAAAATACAAGGCAGTATTAGCCTTTGGTAGGGGTTGTAATCTATTCGCTCTTTCGAGAATGTAATAGATGTAAACAGTAAGAACAATAAATAGGATGAAACATGAATACTAAATCGTAGTGTTTTAGTTACAAATGTAATTTTGCCGGAGGCGCAAACCATGACAGATACCATGATGACCACAGAAAAAGAAATATCCATTGTTGGACCCAATCTGCCACAAGTTGAAGAAGTATTAAGTGCTGGGGCTGTCCGGTTTTTAAGTCACGTCGTCGAAAAATTTGCACATCGTATTCCTGAGCTTTTAGAAACACGTCAAGCTCGCCAAAGAAAGATTGATGCTGGCCAATTACCTGATTTTCTTGCGGAGACTCGCTCTATTCGAGAATCAGAGTGGACGATTCAAAGTATTCCAGCGGATCTTCAGGATAGAAGGGTTGAGATTACCGGCCCAACTGATAGGAAAATGGTGATTAACGCATTAAATGCCAATGTAAAAGTATTCATGGCAGATTTTGAAGATTCACTAGCGCCTTCATGGGAGGCGGTGTTGAATGGACAAATAAACCTTAGAGATGCAATGAACGGCACTATTCAATACACCAATCCTCAAACTCAAAAGGTATATCAACTAAAACAAGACCCAGCGGTATTGATTTGTCGAGTTAGAGGACTGCACCTTCCTGAAAAACATGTGCTGTTTAATGGTGTTGCTATTCCCGGAGCCTTATTTGATTTTTCTCTTTATTTTTATCACAACTATCAAACGTCATTAAAGAAAGGCAGTGGACCTTATTTTTATCTACCGAAATTACAAGCCTACCAAGAAGCGGCGTGGTGGAGTGACGTGTTTACTTTTTCTGAGCGAGAGTTTGGATTAAAACAAGGAACGATTAAAGCAACCGTTCTTATTGAAACCTTGCCTGCTGCATTTGAAATGGATGAAATTTTATACAGTTTAAAAGAGCATATTGTTGGGTTGAACTGTGGTCGATGGGATTACATATTTAGCTACATTAAAACCTTAAAAAACCACCCAGACCGCGTTTTGCCCGATCGCCAAGTGGTGACGATGGAAAAACCGTTTCTAAATTCCTACTCACGCCTCTTGATCAGAACATGTCACAGAAGAGAAGCATTTGCGATGGGAGGAATGGCCGCCTTTATTCCATCGAAAGATCCGGTAAAAAATGATTGGGTATTAAATAAAATTCAAACTGATAAATCACTAGAAGCGAATAATGGACATGATGGCACTTGGGTTGCTCATCCTGGATTAGCAGAGACGGCAAGAGCAGAATTTGATCACGTGTTAGGCGAGCGAGCGAACCAATTGGATATTAGCAGAGATACTGATGCACCAATTACCGCAGAAGAGCTACTTGCCCCGTGTGAAGGTGAAAGAACAGAAGAGGGCATGCGTCATAATATTCGGGTGGCGGTTCAATATATTGAAGCGTGGATCACCGGAAATGGGTGTGTCCCGATCTATGGATTAATGGAAGACGCCGCCACAGCAGAAATATCACGAACGTCTATTTGGCAATGGATACAGCATGGGAAAACATTAGATAACGGAGAAACCGTCACCGCCGATCTATTTAGAACCATGCTACTGGAAGAGATGAAAGTAATAGAGAAAGAGTTGGGAACTGAACGTTTTGATTCGGGCCAATTCACTCAAGCAGCAAAACTGATGGAGAAACTGACCACCAGCGATCAACTTACGGACTTTTTAACACTATCTGGCTATGAATATTTATAAGAGAGGGAACTATTATGACTACATTTAAACCGCAAACTCGCCAACAACAAATTGATGCACTAAAAAAAGATTGGGCTGATAACCCTCGCTGGAATGGGGTAACTCGTCCATACACAGCGGAAGAAGTAATTAACCTTCGTGGATCTTTTGCACCAGAGAATACCATTGCTCAAAAAGGGGCAGACAGATTATGGTCGTTGGTGAATGGTTCATCTAAAAAAGGATACGTGAACTGTCTGGGAGCACTAACTGGTGGACAAGCTGTTCAGCAAGCAAAAGCGGGAATTGAAGCTATCTATCTTTCTGGTTGGCAGGTAGCTGCGGATAATAATACCGCATCCACCATGTACCCAGACCAATCATTATATCCAGTAGATTCGGTGCCTTCAGTGGTTAAGCGTATTAATAATTCTTTCCGTCGTGCGGATCAAATTCAATGGTCAACAGGAACAACGCCAGAAGAGGGGATTGACTATTTTCTGCCGATTGTTGCTGATGCAGAAGCTGGTTTTGGTGGCGTACTTAATGGTTATGAATTAATGCGTAACATGATTGAATCAGGTGCTGCGGGTGTTCACTTTGAAGATCAGCTAGCATCAGTGAAAAAATGTGGACATATGGGCGGAAAAGTATTAGTACCAACTCAAGAAGCTGTACAAAAACTGGTTGCTGCGCGATTAGCTGCCGATGTGGCAGGAACAAGAACACTCGTTATCGCAAGAACCGATGCCAATGCTGCGGATTTATTAACATCAGATTGTGATCCGTATGACCAAGAATTTATTGAAGGTGAACGTACACCGGAAGGTTTCTATAAAGTTACAGCGGGTATTGACCAAGCTATTTCTCGTGGTCTAGCGTATTCACCATACGCCGATTTAGTGTGGTGTGAAACGGCAACCCCATGTTTGGAAGAGGCTCGACAATTTGCAGAAGCGATTCATGCAGAATATCCAGACCAACTACTGGCGTATAACTGTTCACCATCGTTTAACTGGGAGAAAAATCTCGATTCAGAAACGATTGCGAAGTTCCAACAAGAGTTGGCTGATATGGGCTACAAATACCAATTTATTACGCTAGCTGGCATTCATAGTATGTGGTTTAACATGTTTGAACTCGCACATTCTTATGCTCAGGGTGAAGGTATGCGTCATTATGTTGAAATGGTTCAACGTAAAGAGTTTGAATCGGCATCTAAAGGGTATACGTTCGTTGCACATCAACAAGAAGTAGGCACTGGTTATTTTGATATTATGACCAATACCATTCAAGGTGGAAAATCATCAGTGACCGCGTTAACAGGGTCAACAGAAGAAGAGCAATTTAAAACCAACGCGTAGTCGTTTTAAGTCTATTTAATACACACATAATAAGAAACACTTGTATTATCACGTTTAGGGAGAATGGAGTCTCCCTTTCTTTTTTACTGCTACAGATATTAAGTTATTCATCAACCTCTATGGGTTCAACTTCTTCTTGTAGCTCTAATAAATTAATCGCAATCGTAACAAAATCTGAATCGGTAATAATTCCCACCAATTTTCCATGATCAACAACAGGTAAACATCCCACCTTGTGTTTTTGCATAAATAATGCGGCTGATTTCAATCCACCATGCGGAGAAACACTCATGATGTTTTCATGCATTATATTATTGAGTGGAATATCTAAAGCGGATAGGCCTTCTAGTGTCGTTTTTTCTAAACATGACGTTTGAGCGGATAATAAATCACGTTGTGTCACTAATCCAATAAGTGCGTGTTCAGTATCTACAATAGGTATATGTCGAATACCGTGCTCGTCCATTAATGCTTTGGCATCTTCTAATGAATGTGAACGAAGCAGGGTGTGAGGGTGAGTGGTCATCATATCATTAACGGTAAACATAGCGTGCTCCTGCCATTTGAATGTCCTAAATTAAATATAGAATGAGAATGAATAAAAAAGTGCGAACTAGCTAGAGGTTTGAAGAGATAAAAATATTGATGATACTTTCTCTGTTTGAAGTCAAATTCATTAATTAAAGTACGAATTTTTTCAAAATTTGAGAGGTATATTGCTTCACCTCTTGCTATTGCTCTGAGCGTGAATATACTACTCTGTCTGCCATTTTTGATGAAGAAGTAAAGCATGCAAGTATCCGATTTCCACTTTGAATTACCCGATGAACTTATTGCTCGTTACCCTCAACCTGAGCGTACGGCAAGTCGCCTATTACGATTAAATGGTAATAGCGGTGAATTAGTTGATGGTCAGTTTACTGATGTGCTGGATTTAGTGCAGAGCGGTGATCTTGTTGTTTTTAATAATACTCGTGTTATTCCTGCCCGTATGTTCGGTGTAAAAGCCTCTGGCGGGAAGTTAGAAGTATTGGTTGAGCGCGTGCTTGATGAGCACTCTGTATTAGCTCACGTCCGTTGCTCTAAATCACCAAAACCAGGTAATCAACTGTGGTTAGGTGAAAATCAAGAATACGAAGCGGAAATGGTTGCTCGTCACGATACCTTATTTGAAATTCGTTTTACTTCTGAAAAGAAAGTATTAGATATTTTGGATGAAATTGGTCACATGCCATTACCTCCTTATATCGATCGTCCTGATGAAGATGCAGATAAAGAGCGCTATCAAACGGTTTACAATGAAAAACCAGGTGCCGTTGCTGCACCAACCGCTGGTTTACACTTTGATACAGACATTTTAGAAAAGATGAAAGCAAAAGGCGTAGAATTTGCTTACGTTACTCTTCATGTTGGCGCGGGTACATTCCAACCTGTCCGTGTTGATAATATTTTAGACCACCACATGCATTCTGAATACGCTGAAGTCTCTCAAGAAGTAGTTGATGCCGTTAATGCAACAAAGGCGCGTGGTGGACGTGTTATTTCTGTGGGTACAACGTCAGTACGTTCTTTAGAAAGTGCTGCGCAACATGCCTTAAAGCAAGGCACAGAGCTAGCGCCGTTTTTTGATGATACTGAAATATTTATCTACCCAGGGTATGAGTTCCAAGTTGTTGACGCATTGGTGACAAACTTCCACTTGCCAGAGTCTACACTTATTATGTTAGTCAGTGCTTTTGCTGGTTATGAAAATACGATGAAAGCGTATGATCAAGCAGTTAATAACCAATACCGTTTCTTTAGTTACGGTGATGCGATGTTTATTACAAAAAAAACAGCGTAATAAAGGTAAGCTAACGCACTATATAAATTCAAATTTCACTCACGGAACCAGTGAAATAGGAAAACGGGATGTTTTCAACTAGGTTAACGGTAAAGTAAATAAAAGAATTGTTAATCTAGCGGTGCATCATTAAACCTATTAGTGAATGCAAATTAAATAAATTGTCAGATTGTTTCTCTGGCTTATTGGAGGTTTCGTGAAGTACGAACTACTCAAAAAACAAGGCCGCGCACGTCGTGGTCAATTACAATTTGACCGTGGTACGGTTGAAACACCAGCATTTATGCCTGTAGGTACTTACGGTACTGTTAAAGGTATGACACCTGAAGAAGTTAAAGACACAGGTGCTGAAATTTTACTGGGTAACACGTTCCATTTATGGTTACGTCCTGGTCAAGAAATCATGAAATTACATGGTGACTTACATGACTTCATGAACTGGAAAGGCCCAATCTTAACCGATTCAGGTGGTTTCCAAGTATTCAGTCTGGGTAAAACACGTAAGATCACTGAAGAGGGTGTTCATTTCCGTAGCCCTGTAAACGGTGACAAGATCTTTATGGATGCAGAGAAATCAATGCAAATCCAATACGATCTTGGTTCTGATGTGGTAATGATTTTTGATGAATGTACGCCATATCCTGCAACGCATGATGAAGCGCGTATTTCAATGGAACGTTCAATCCGCTGGGCTGACCGTAGCCGTAATGAATTTGATCGCCAAGAAAACCCGAACGCACTGTTTGGTATCGTTCAAGGTGGTGTTTACGAAGATTTGCGTGATGTTTCTGTTGAAGCCTTAACAAAAATTGGTTTTGATGGTTATGCCGTTGGTGGCCTAGCTGTAGGCGAACCAAAAGAAGACATGCACCGCATTTTAGAACATACATGTCCACAATTACCTGAAGATAAGCCACGATACCTAATGGGTGTTGGTAAACCAGAAGATTTGGTTGAAGGTGTTCGTCGTGGTATTGATATGTTTGACTGTGTTATGCCAACGCGAAATGCACGTAATGGTCACCTATTTGTGACTGGCGGCGTGGTTAAGATCCGTAATGCGAAACACAAAATTGATACTACACCACTAGATCCTGAGTGTGATTGTTATACTTGTCAAAACTACAGCAAGTCTTATTTACATCATTTAGACCGTTGTAATGAAATTTTAGGTGCACGTTTAAATACGATTCATAACTTACGTTATTATCAACGTATTATGGCGAGCATCCGTAAGGCACTGGAAGAAGATCGTTTTGAGCAGTTCGTAGAAGAATTCTATGCACGCCGTGAACGTGATGTTCCACCATTAAAAGACCTTTAAAAGCAGAGTAATCACCCATATATCTTAAAAGATATGTGTATGGTCACATTTTGGAAACTAGAAACTAGATTAACGAGGACGTTATTAAATGAATTTTTTCTCTCAAGCTCATGCAGCTGGTGAAGCAGGGGCACAAGGCGGTGGCATGCAAATGTTTATCATGCTGGGTATGTTTGCTGTTATCTTCTACTTTATGATTTATCGCCCACAAGCGAAACGTCAAAAAGAACACAAAAACCTAATGTCTTCTATGGGTAAGGGCGATGAAGTTCTTACTGCTGGTGGTTTAGTGGGTAAAATCACTAAAGCATCTGAAGAAAATGATTACATCGTAATTGAGCTTAACGCGAATAACGAAGTGACTATTAAAAAGGATTTTGTTTCAGCAGTTCTGCCAAAGGGCACGCTGAAATCATTATAAAAACTGTACCCTCTAATTTCGGTTAGGGGGTATTTTCATTAAGGACATCGCTGTGCTAAACCGTTTCCCTTTATGGAAGTATTTGATGGTAGTCTCAGTACTACTGATTGCCGCGTTATACGCACTTCCAAACCTTTATGGTGAAGATCCAGCCGTTCAAATCACGGGTAGCCGTGGTACAGAGGTTCAGACCTCTACGCTGGATGTTGTCGCTGACAACTTAAAAAATAATGACATTGCTTATAAGTCTATTGCATTTGAAAATGGCAGTGTGCTTGTTCGTTTTAATGATACTGATTCTCAAATCAGTGCTCGAGATATCATCAATCAGTCACTGGGTAAAGATTACGTAGTGGCACTAAACCTTGCTGCATTAACTCCTGATTGGCTAACTTCTATTGGTGCTACTCCAATGAAGTTAGGTCTTGATCTTCGTGGTGGTGTTCACTTCTTAATGGAAGTGGATATGGATGCCGCAATGAATAAACTTGTTGGCCAGCAAGAAGAATCTTTCCGTACCGACTTACGTGAAGCGAAGATCCGTTATCGTGCTATTCGTGGATCAGGCAAAGATGCTGTAGAAGTCATTCTTCGTAATGAAGAGCAGTTAGCTGAAGCTAAAAAAGTACTGTCTGATGCACACCGTGACATGACATTTGTTGACTCTGAGTCTAATGGTCAATTTAAGCTTGTTGCTAAATTCACAGATCAACGTTTACAAGAAATTCGTAATTATGCCGTTGAGCAAAATATTACGATTATCCGTAACCGTGTTAATGAACTTGGTGTTGCTGAGCCTTTAGTTCAACGTCAAGGTGCTAGTCGCATTGTGGTTGAATTACCAGGTGTTCAAGATACTGCTCGTGCAAAAGAAATTTTAGGTGCAACAGCAACGCTTGAATTCCGTGAAGTGGACAGCACTGCAGATTTAGCGGCTGCTGCAAATGGTCGAGCGCCAGCTGGCAGCGAAATTAAAGAAGATCGTAATGGTCGTCCTGTTGTTCTGAAAAAACGTATTATTCTTGGCGGTGCAAGCATTACTGATGCAAGCTCAAGCGCTGATGAATATGGTCGTCCTCAAGTTAACATCTCACTGGATAGTGAAGGTGGTAGCAAGATGACTGCATTCTCACGTAAAAATATCGGCAAGCTAATGGCTACGGTATTTACAGAGTACAAAGACAGTGGTCGCCGTACACCTGAAGGTCGCGTTATTCTTGCTAAAACAGAAGAAGTGATTAACCAAGCAACAATTCAATCTGCATTGGGTCGTAGTTTCCGTATTACGGGTATCGACTCTCAAGCTGAAGCTCATAACCTTGCGTTATTACTTCGTGCTGGTGCTCTGATTGCACCGATTTCAATTGTTGAAGAGCGTACGATTGGTCCATCTATGGGTCAACAAAATATCGATATGGGTATCCAAGCGTGTATCTGGGGTATGTTAGCGGTAATGCTATTTACTCTAGTTTATTACCGTGGTTTTGGCTTGGTTGCTAACTTGGCGCTTGCTGCTAACTTGGTGTTAATTATTGGCGTTATGTCTATGATCCCAGGGGCAACAATGACCTTACCTGGTATTGCCGGTATTGTATTAACCGTTGGTATGGCGGTCGATGCAAACGTTCTTATTTTTGAACGTATTCGTGAAGAATTAAGAGATGGACGTAATCCACAACAAGCAATTCACCAAGGTTATGCTAACGCATTTAGTACTATTGCCGATGCAAATATTACAACATTAATTACAGCGATTATTCTTTTTGCTGTAGGTACTGGTGCGATTAAAGGCTTTGCGGTAACGCTGTCTATTGGTATTTTGACTTCAATGTTTACGGCTATCGTCGGTACTCGTTGTGTTATTAACTTAGTTTACGGCGGTAAGCGCGTAGACAAACTGTCGATCTAAGGGAATATTTGTCATGTTTCAAATAATGAAAGCAGAGAAAACGATCGACTTTATGCGTTGGTCTAAGCCTGCCTTTTTCTTCTCCATGCTGATGATTGTAGCGTCAATTGCTACACTATCAACAAAGTGGTTGAACTGGGGGCTAGATTTTACGGGTGGAACGTTAATTGAAGTCGGTTTTGAACAGCCAGCTCAGTTAGAAGATATTCGAGGCGCACTACAAGCAAAAGGCTTTGGTGATGCAACGGTACAAAACTTTGGTACAGCACGTGATGTAATTGTTCGTCTTCAACCTAGAGAAGGTATAAAAGGAGAGCAATTAGGTAATCAAATCATTAGTGCGATTAAAGAAGGTACGGGCGATCAAGTTGAGATGCGTCGTATTGAGTTTGTAGGCCCAAATGTAGGGGGAGAATTAGCAGAGTCGGGTGGTTTAGCTATCCTTGTGTCTTTGTTATGTATCTTGGCTTATGTGTCGATTCGTTTCCAGTGGCGTTTAGCTGCGGGCGCGGTATTGGCATTGGCGCACGATATAATTATCACGCTAGGTATTTTCTCATTCTTACAAATCGAAGTTGATTTGACGATCATTGCGGCATTGCTAACGGTAGTCGGGTATTCCTTGAATGATACCATTGTTGTATTTGACCGGATCCGTGAAAATTTCTTGAAGATGCGTAAGGGTGAACCTGAAGACATCATGAATGATTCAATTACTCAAACATTGAGCCGTACGTTGATTACATCAGCAACGACTTTGTTTGTGGTTATCGCATTGTTTGTTCAAGGTGGAGCTATGATCCATGGTTTTGCTCTGGCATTGTTATTAGGTATTACGGTTGGTACGTATTCTTCTATCTACGTAGCATCAGCCTTGGCTCTGAAATTAGGTATTACACGTGAGCACCTAATGCCAACGCCAATCGATAAAGAAGGTGAGGAAGAATTTGAAGAAATGCCTTAATGGGTGATCTTTAAAATTAACTCATAAAAAATGGACCTTAATGGGTCCATTTTTTTATCGGTATAAATGAGTCTTATAATTTATCGAGGTCTCTTTCTATTTCTTCAATCTTACTGGCAACGACTTTTTCTAAATGACGAAGATCTCTAAGGATTTTCTTTTTCACATCGGCAGGTGTTTCTTTTTCTGGGCGTGTGATTTTATTTAGTTCATCAATAATGAGTGTTAAGTTGCGATTAATTTCAGTGGTTTCTTTATAGCGATGACTGCCGCCATCTACTAAGACATTTTTTACTTGGCGTGGGTACTTAAACTTTACGCTTTTAGCGAATAACTCCCCTTTCTGCTTTGAAAAATAAATCTTTAAGACGTCTTTATGTGCTTCTTGACGTAAAGAATAGCGTTCAATCTTTTCTGGTTCTGAAATTCCAAGGCTAACTAAATGTGGATACATGGTTTACTCCATTGTTATTATGTTGTCGTTTCAATCTTTATCTAAGATAGGTGAGATGACAAACAGTGATCAGTAAACTTGTGGGATAGATCCGTTAAGTTGAAGGTCTCCCACAGAAAAGTATTAATTAATAAGTTCATCTACATTTTGGATTAGCGCTATTTTTAATTCAGCTTGTTTTTCATCGTCAAGTCGCCCACCTGTTTCTGATGTCAGAATAAATAAATCTTCTGCTCGCTCACCAATAGTGGTGATTTTTGCTGCATGGAGGTTAACTCCTAAGCGTGCAAAAGTAGCCCCGACAGTGGCGAGTAACCCTGGAGTATCTAAGGCGACAAACTCCATTAAAGTTCGTTTTCCTGTTTTTGTAGGAAGAAATTCCATACGAGTTTTTACGGTAAAATGTTGCAGTTGGCGTGGTGGACGACGAGTTCTTATATGCGAGTCTTGAGTATCAAGTTCAACGGCATACAGTTGTTCAATTAATAACAGTTGTCGTTCTTCGTCTATCGGGTCATCATTTTGATCAAGTACCATAAATGTATCAAGCGCGTAGCCATCTTTACTCGACATGATCTGAGCATCATAAATAGTGATACTTCGTCTATCTAGTTCGGCAGCAACCGTTGCAAAAAGATGAGCTTGATCTTTACTGTAGATGAAAATTTCAGTACCACCTCGAGTGGCGTTTTTACTGATGAGTATGAGAGACTTTTCTTTGTCTGGATGATTAAGAAGATTACTAACATGCCATGCAATTTGTTGATGTGTATGGCGTAGAAAATAATCAGCTTTAAAGCGACGCCATAAACCTTCAATTTGCCATTGAGTAAAGCCTTCTGCACGAAGTTGAGCTGAAGCCATTTGTTGATTATGACGAATGCGGTCACGCATATCTGGTGGATTCTCTAATCCACGGCGGAGTGCTCGTTGAGTCGCATTATATAAATCGGCAATAAGCGATCGTTTCCAACTGTTCCAAAGATCAGGATTAGTCGCACTAATATCAGCAACAGTAAGGCAGACTAGGTAATCTAAACGCTCTTCATCTCGTACTTGTTTGGAGAATTCAGTAATGACATCTGGATCATAAATATCACGACGCTGAGCGGTGACTGACATCAACAGATGATTTTTTACTAACCAAGAGACTAAATTTGCTTCTGGCTTGGATAATCCATGAGTAATACAGAATTCATAAGCGTCGACAGCGCCCAATTCAGAATGGTCACCGCCACGCCCTTTTGCTATGTCATGAAAAATGGCGGCAATAATCAGTAACTCTTTCTTTATTATCTTTGGATAGACTTCACAGCAAATAGGGTGTTTTTTTCTGTTTTTAGGATCAGAAAATGTATTGATGTGTTTCAACAGCCGCATACTGTGTTCATCAACCGTATAAGCATGGAATAGGTCAAATTGCATTTGGCCTACAATCTGACTCCATTGCGGTAAATAGGCTGAAAGCACCCCTAATCGGTGCATAACACTGAATGCTTTATGAAGAGCGTTAGGGTGCTGAGTTAAGGTGATGAATTTCTCTCTGGCTACTGGAATATCACATAGAAAACGATTCAGTCGGCGGCGAGCAGTGCGCAGTTGTCGCATTGTAGGAGGAGCAACGCCTTCGATAGTGGAGTCATTCGCAATGAGTAAAAACATATCAAGAATCGTATCAGGACGAGCCTGAAATAAAGCGGGTTTTCTTGCTTCAATTAAGCGGCCACGACGTTGGAAATCATCGTTGATAATAACCGCTTCTTCTTGTTCACCTTGATGAATGATCGCCTCATCAAAAATTTTTAATAGCATGCTATTTAGTTCAGCAACGCGGCGTAATGTTCGATAAAACTCTTTCATCATGCGCTCAACGCCACGATTACCATCACCAATAAAACCTAAATGCTCAGCAACCTGAGGCTGATGCCCAAAGGTCAACCGGTTGTCATAGCGTTTTAATTCAATGTGTAAGGCAAAACGAACACGCCATAAAAACTCTTGGCATTCAACTAATTCACGGTATTCTGCATCGGTTAGAAACCCAGCTTGGCTCATTTCTAACAATGATGTTGCCCCAAAGTGACGTCGAGCAATCCAACCTAAGGTGTGGATATCTCTTAAGCCACCAGGACTTGATTTTATATCAGGTTCTAGATTGTAAGTGGTATCGTGATAACGGCTATGACGTTTTTTTTGTTCTTCAATTTTAGCTTGGTAGAAAGCGTCACTTGGCCAAAAACTGTCTGAGTGGATGTTCAATTTTAATTGGTGAGCAAACTCTTCATCACCGCAAATATAACGAGCTTCTTGTAAGTTAGTGGCAACGGTTAAATCATTTTTCCCTATATCTACGCATTCATCTAGAGAACGTACGCTATGACCCACTTCTAATTTCAAATCCCAAAGCAGAGTGACAAATGCACTGACTTTTTGGCAGAATTGGTCATTAATATTATCATTACTTAAAATTAAAATGTCGATGTCAGACAGGGGATGAAGTTCACTACGCCCATAACCACCAACAGCGATTAATGCCGTTTTTGAACAGTGGTCAAAGCCAAAGAAATGCCATAATCGAGATAGCAGTTGGTCAAAATAGTTAGATCGTTGAAATACTAAATCAGAGACTGGTAAGCTTTGGTGAAAGTAATCAATTTGATGTTGGGAGAAAAGCGAGAGTTGTTGTTTTAATTCCGCAATTGTCAGTTGTTGGTCGGATAAGGTAAGAGGTGGTGTGTATTTCATAGCAATCCCTGCTAATGTAAAAACAGAAGACCGAAGCCTTCTGTTTTTTTCATTATTATTTGTTATTCATGTGTCGAGGAATACTTTCCTCAGCTCGAAGTGTTAATACTTCACAGCCTGTTTCAGTAACCAAAATGGTGTGTTCCCACTGAGCTGTATTTTTACCGTCGCCAGTATAAACAGTCCAACCATCATTATCGTCTTGCAGACAACCAAATTTACCTAAGTTGATCATTGGTTCGATAGTGAATGTCATGCCTTCTTTTAACACAGTACGGTCATTGTTTTTGTAATGAACAACTTGTGGTTCTTCGTGGAATTTAGAGCCAATACCATGTCCACAATAATCACGTACAATTGAACATTTAGGTGTTGTGCCTTTAATGTATTTTTGAATTGCGGTACCAATCTCACCCAGTTTCACACCAGGTTTTACTTTGCGCATACCAACATACAAGCTTTCTTGTGCAATTAAGCATAGACGCTTATCTGTTGAGCTTACATCGCCAATTAAAAACATCTTAGAAGTATCACCGTGGTAACCATCTTTGATTACTGTAATGTCGATATTAAGAATGTCACCGTCTTTTAGTATTGCTGGTTTGGTTAAACCATTGTATTGCTCATCTTGTGTTGCCGGAATACCGTGACACACAATATGATTAATTGAGGTGCAAATAGATTTAGGAAAACCATGGTAGTTCAGTGGTGCAGGAATCGCCCCTTGTACTTCAGTAATATGTTTATGGCAAATTTGGTCAAGTTCTTCTGTTGTTACCCCAGCTTTTACGAAGGGTTCAATCATTTCAAGTACTTCTGCGGCTAATTGGCCGGCAACGCGCATTTTTTCAATTTCTGCGGCGTTTTTAATATTTACTGACATGGGCTTTTCTCTATCTAAAAATAAATCGTTCTGGTTAAACGATAATTGTTCTTAGTTTACCTAGGCTGTGTTTATCTTTCAATATGAATGAAGAATGAAAAATAATTCTTATTTGAAAGAGATTCAAAATGATTTTTTTGAAAATAGTAGATTTTAACGGCGTTTTTATGGTATAAAGCGCGCCGGATTGATGAATAATTTGTTCTCAATACCGACTATACTTTAATTTTAAATCACACACATACCGTCACGCAGTCCGGGGTGCTCAACTTTTTAATGAATTCATTAAATTGTTAGGGTCGGGTTCTAGCGGGGTATGTGGAGGCTTAACCCCATTTAATAGAGGAATTCTCAAATGGCAACTGTATCAATGCGCGATATGCTTAAAGCTGGTGTTCACTTCGGTCACCAAACTCGTTACTGGAACCCAAAAATGAAGCCATTCATCTTTGGTGCTCGTAACAAAGTTCATATCATCAACTTAGAAAAAACTGTACCAATGTTCAACGAAGCTTTGGCTGAACTTGCTAAAATCGGTAACAAAAAAGGTAAAGTTCTTTTCGTTGGTACTAAGCGCGCTGCATCTGAAGCTGTGAAAGAAGCTGCAATCAACAGTGACCAGTACTACGTGAACAACCGTTGGTTAGGCGGCATGCTTACTAACTTTAAAACTGTTCGCCAGTCTATCAAGCGTTTAAAAGAATACGAAGTGCAAGCTCAAGATGGTACTTTCGAGCAAATCACTAAGAAAGAAGCGCTAATGCGTACGCGTAGCATGGAAAAACTAGAGAAGTCTCTAGGCGGTATCAAAAACATGAACGGTCTTCCTGACGCGTTATTTGTTATCGATGCTGATCACGAGCACATTGCAGTTAAAGAAGCAAACAACCTAGGTATCCCAGTATTTGCTGTTGTTGATACTAACTCAAACCCAGATGGCGTTGACTACATTATCCCAGGTAACGATGACGCAATCCGCGCTATCCAACTTTACCTGAACGCTGCTGCTGATTCTGTAAAGTCTGGTCGTAACCAAGACGTTGCAGCTGCTGTAGCTGAAAAAGACGGTTTCGTAGAAGCTGAGTAATTTTCGACTCGTCGAATTATTATTTGCTCCTAGTGAGTCTTTTAGTTTCGTAGTAAACTAAAAATAGTTAGCAGGGGCCCAATTTGGCCCCTGATTTTTAACTTTAAATCTATTTATATTGAGGAATTGAGAATGGCAACTGTAACTGCTGCTCTAGTTAAAGAACTTCGTGAACGTACTGCTGCTGGCATGATGGAATGTAAGAAAGCACTTGTTGAAGCTGAAGGCGACATCGAGCTAGCAATCGAAAATATGCGTAAATCTGGCGCAGCAAAAGCGGCTAAAAAAGCAGGCAACATCGCTGCTGAAGGCACAATCATCATTAAAGAAGAAGCTGGCGTAGCCGTTCTTCTTGAAGTTAACTGTCAAACTGACTTCGTAGCTAAAGATTCTGGTTTCCTAGCATTTGCTAACGAAGTTGCAGAAGTTGCTCTAGCAGAACGTCTAAACGACATCGTTGCACTTCAAGCTAAATTTGAAGATGCTCGTATCGCTCTAGTGACTAAAATTGGCGAAAACATCAGTATCCGTCGCGTTCAACTAGTTGAAGGCGTTGCACTAGCTTCTTACCGTCACGGCGAGAAAATCGGTGTTGTTATTGCTGGTGAAGGCGATGCTGAAACGCTTAAGCACATCGCTATGCACGTTGCTGCTTCTAAGCCTGAGTACGTTAACCCATCTGACGTACCTGCTGAAGTTGTAGAAAAAGAAAAAGCTGTTCAAGTTGAAATCGCTATGAACGAAGGCAAACCTCAAGAAATCGCTGAGAAAATGGTTATCGGCCGTATGAAGAAATTCACGGGCGAAGTTTCTCTAACAGGTCAAGCTTTCATCATGGAACCTAAGAAAACTGTTGCTGAAATTCTTAAAGAAAAAGGCGCATCAGTATCTAACTTCGTACGTCTAGAAGTTGGTGAAGGTATCGAGAAAGCGGTAGAAATGAGCTTTGCTGAAGAAGTAGCAGCGGTACAAAAAGGTTAATCCTTTTAGTATTGTTGATAAAAAAGACCGTGGCCTTGCTGCGGTTTTTTTGTGAATATGAAGTGAACTTATTAATTAATAGTGTAGTTACTATAATAAAGATTAATAGTTGTAACCATTTGAAATTAAAGATTAAATTTAACTTTAAATGGCTACAGTTATTTCGACAACTCTTAGTGAAAAGGTAAGAACCATGACGACGAACCCGAAACCAATATATCAGCGTATTCTATTAAAACTTAGTGGTGAAGCACTTCAAGGCGAAGAGGGTTTTGGTATTGACCCTGCAACACTTGAGCGTATGGCTCAAGAAGTCAAAGAACTGATTGAACTTGGTGTTCAAGTTGGTGTTGTTATTGGTGGCGGTAATCTTTTCCGCGGAGCCGGTCTTGCAGAAGCTGGTATGAATCGCGTAGTAGGCGATCATATGGGTATGCTAGCAACAGTAATGAATGGCCTTGCAATGCGTGACGCACTTCACCGTGCTTATGTTAACGCACGTGTTATGTCTGCTATTCCTCTTAAAGGTGTATGTGACGATTACAACTGGGCTGATGCAATCGCTCAACTTCGTCAAGGTCGTGTAGTTATTTTCTCTGCAGGAACAGGCAATCCATTCTTTACCACTGATTCTGCTGCATGTTTACGTGGCATCGAAATCGAAGCCGACGTTGTATTAAAAGCAACTAAAGTAGATGGTGTATATACTGCTGACCCAGTATCTAACCCTGATGCAGAATTATATGATAAACTGGATTACAACACTGTTCTTGAAAAAGAATTAAAAGTTATGGACTTAGCTGCGTTTACGCTTGCTCGTGACCATAAAATGCCAATCCGCGTATTCAATATGAATAAGCCGGGTGCATTACGTCGTGTAGTAATGGGTGAAGCTGAAGGTACTTTAATCAGCAGCGCTGAATAATACCAATTCCATTAATTATATTGGTATAAGTCTGGAATAAAATAACAATTTAAGGTGAAGTTGTGATTAACGAAATTAAAAAAGACGCTCAAGAGCGCATGGAAAAAAGCGTAGAAGCACTGAGAAACAGCCTGCTAAAAATTCGTACAGGTCGTGCTCACCCAAGTCTTCTTTCTGGTCTTTCTGTTGAGTATTACGGTGCTAGAACGCCAATCAATCAAGTAGCAAACATTATTGCTGAAGATTCACGTACTCTTGCGATTACTGTTTTTGACAAAGAGCTTGCTGGTCTTGTTGAAAAAGCAATCATGATGTCTGACCTTGGTCTAAATCCAATGTCTGCTGGTACGGTAATTCGTGTACCACTTCCACCGTTAACAGAAGAGCGTCGTAAAGACCTTGTTAAAATTGTACGTGGTGAAGCTGAAGGCGCTCGTGTTGCGGTTCGCAACATCCGTCGTGATGCAAATGGCGATCTGAAAGGTCTTCTTAAAGAGAAAGAAATTTCAGAAGATGATGATCGTAGAGCACAAGACGAGATTCAAAAACTGACTGATTCTGCTGTTAAAAGCATCGATGATGTACTTTCAGTAAAAGAAAAAGAGCTAATGGAAGTATAATTTACTTTTATTACTCATTGTTCAGGCTGATTTTTTCATTAAATTAATGATATGATATCGGCGATGAACACGATAAGAAGCGCTGTGTGTAGACATCAGCGCTTTTATTTTTAAGGGAGTTATATGGCCAGTCAAATTAGTAACGAGTCTTTATTATTTGAAGTATTACCGAAACATATTGCGGTAATTATGGATGGTAATGGACGTTGGGCGAAGGCTCAGGGGAAACCTCGTGTATTTGGTCATAAAGCGGGTGTTGATGCGGTGAGAAAAACCATATCAGCAGCCAGTAAGTTAGGAATAAATGCGATTACACTTTTTGCTTTTAGTAGTGAAAACTGGCGCCGTCCTGAAGAAGAAGTTAGTGTACTTATGGAGTTGTTTATCACGGTTCTCTCTCGTGAAGTAAAACGTCTCCATAAAAATAATATCCAATTACGTGTTATAGGTGATACCTCTCAATTCAGTTCTCGTCTTCAAAAGAAGATTATAGATGCTGAAGCATTAACTTGTGATAACTCAGGGTTAGTGTTAAATATTGCTGCTAATTACGGTGGTAAATGGGATATTACTCAAGCAGTTAAACGTCTTGCTTATCAAGTTGAGCAAGGTAATTTACAGGCAGATGAAATTGATGAAGCTACTATAGCTTCTAAGCTGACAATGTCAGATTTGCCTGATGTGGATTTGATGATACGAACCAGTGGTGAGTGCCGCATTAGTAATTTTATGTTGTGGCAAATGGCTTACGCTGAATTCTATTTCACCGACCAATATTGGCCTGATTTTAATGAACAAAGTTTAGCTGATGCGATTGCTTGGTTTATTAGCCGAGAAAGACGATTTGGTTGTACAGGTGAACAAATCCAAGCTCTAATGAACGAAAAGGATCAATAAAGTTTGAAACAGCGTATTATTACCGCTCTTATTTTAGCACCTCTAGTTATTGTCGGCATTTTCATGTTGCCAATGCAAGGTTTCTTAATTGCTATTGCTGCTATTACTCTTATCGGATTTTGGGAATGGACTCAATTTACAGAGTCAAAATCTCGATATATTGCTTTAATTCCCTCTGTTGTAGCCCTTGCTGCGTCTCTATTTTTATTACCAACATCGACCTTAGAATTGACTATCCCAAGTGATGGTCATCAAATGATATTGTTGATTGGCTCAATATGGTGGTTAATTGCGTCAGGCTTAGTGCTGACTTTTCCAACCAGTAAGAAACTGTGGCAAAACAACCTTCCTTTAAAACACCTTTTTGGTTGGCTAACATTGATCCCATTTTTATGGAGTATCTTATTGCTGCGAGCTGACAGCTACGTACTAGATAGTTTTTATGGCGCTAAGTTAGTGCTATTAGTGTGTCTATTAGTATGGGCAGCAGACAGCGGCGCTTATTTTGCCGGTAAATCTTTTGGTAAGCGTAAAATGTCACCAGCGGTGAGCCCAAATAAAACCATCGAAGGTCTTATCGGCGGGATCATCACTGCGATTATTGTTGGTTGGGTAGCGGCTGATGCATTCGATATTCGATTTGAAAGTACAGCAGCGATGCTAGGTATTTTTATAGCGACCATTATTATTTCAGTATTAGGTGATCTTGTGGAAAGTATGTTTAAACGAGCATCTGGCATTAAAGATAGCGGAACGATCATTCCTGGCCATGGTGGCATTTTAGATCGCATCGATAGCCTAACGGCTGCATTCCCTGTGTTTGCTTTCTTGTACTTTCTATAGTTATTTTTTCTCTTCATTTTGAAGAACTAAATCAACTTAATTTATACGGTAGATATTATAATCTACCGTTTTTCTATTTAACTTTCATCACGGTCGATTCACTATGCGCAAGTTAACCATTTTAGGTGCTACAGGATCTATTGGTAGTAGCACACTTTCAGTCGCAAAATACAACGCCGATCAGTTTGAGGTTGTCGCATTAGGTGCGGGAAGCAACGTCGAAAAAATGCTAGAGCTGTGTTGTGAGTGGCAACCTAAATATGTCGCTATGGCAAGCAGTGAATCAGCGAGAGTTTTAAGCGCTCAACTTAAAGATCATGGTTTGAATATTGAAGTCTTCTCTGGAGAGGAGGGGCTTTGTCATATCGCTCAACTTGATGAAATCGATACGGTAATGGCCGCCATTGTTGGGGCTGCAGGTTTACTGCCAACCATGTCTGCGGTAAAAGCAGGAAAACGCATTTTACTTGCCAATAAAGAAGCGCTAGTAATGTCTGGTCAATTATTTATTGATGCAGTCGAAAAGTATGGTGCCGAGTTACTTCCTGTAGATAGCGAGCATAATGCTATTTTTCAATGTCTCCCCGAGCATATTCAAACTAATTTAGGTCGTTGTGATTTAGATGCAAATGGCATTAGTTCTATTTTATTGACCGGTTCAGGTGGTCCTTTCCGTTATACCGATGTGTCAGAGCTTGATGCGGTAACACCTGAAATGGCGATTGCGCATCCTAACTGGTCAATGGGACCTAAAATCTCTGTTGATTCAGCTACCATGATGAATAAAGGTTTGGAGTACATTGAAGCTCGTTGGTTGTTTAATGCAAATAAAGAACAACTGAAAGTGGTAATTCATCCACAATCGGTTATTCACTCAATGGTGCAATATAAAGATGGTTCAGTCTTAGCTCAGATGGGGTTACCCGATATGAGAACGCCTATAGCCTGTACCATGTCTTACCCTAAGCGAGTGAATGCAGGTGTAGAGCCGTTAGACTTTACTAAAATCGGTGAGTTTAGTTTTATTGCCCCTGATTTTTCTCGCTACCCATGTTTAAAATTAGCCATTGATGCTTGTTATTTAGGTCAACACGCAACAACAGGGCTAAATGCTGCTAATGAACAATCAGTTGCTGCTTTTTTGAACGGGGATATTAAATTTACTGATATTGCTCGAATTAATGAGTTGGTTTTGAACAAAGTCTGTGCAAACTTCCAAAACCTTGAGCTAGATAGCTTGGAAAGCCTGATTGACCTAGATAGAATGGCGCGTCATTATGCCGATGAGGCAATTAAAAAGGGTTAACTATGTCAGAACTTCTATGGAATTTAGCATCATTCATCATTGCATTGGGCATTTTAGTTGCTGTACATGAATACGGGCATTTCTGGGTAGCACGCCGTTGTGGTGTTATTGTTGAAAAATTTTCAATTGGTTTTGGTAAATCCCTTTGGAGCAAAAAAGGTAAAGATGGCACAGAGTACAGTATTTCAATGATCCCGCTTGGTGGGTATGTGAAAATGCTAGATGAACGTGTTGATGATGTTCCAGAAGAATTAAAAAAACACGCATTTAATAACAAATCATTGTGGCAGCGTAGTGCTATCGTTGCCGCGGGACCAATTGCTAATTTCTTATTTGCGGTTGTGGCTTGTTGGTTAGCATTTATGATCGGAGTAACAGCACTGAAACCTGTTGTCGGTCATATTGAAAATAATTCTATATTTTCTCAAGCAGGAATTGAATCTGGAGTGGAACTAAAAGCTATTTCTGGAATCCAAACTTCCGATTGGGAAGCGGTAAATATGGCGATTGTTTCTCACATTGGTGATGAATCAATGACCGTGACTTACAGCGATAAAGATAATATCGGTGTTGATGTGACAAAGCGTCTTGACTTAACAGATTGGGCCTTTGATCCAGAAAAAGATTCACCAATGGTGTCGTTAGGTTTTCTTCCTTATCGCCCCGCTCTTACGTTAGATGTTGCGAATGTAAGCCCAAACAGTGCTGCACAGAAGTCAGGTTTACTTGTTGGTGACCGCTTACTTTCTGTTAATGGAGAACAATTAACAGAGTGGCAAGATATGGTTGATGTGATACAAGCTAATCCAAATCAACCAGTAGCATTGATGATTGTTCGTGATGATGAGAAAATAGCACTGACATTAACGCCAGATAGTAAAGAAATCGCTAATGGTAAAATTATTGGTTTTGCTGGTGTATCACCGATTTATGAAGCGTGGCCTGAAGGCTATCGTTATGAAAAACAATACGGCCCAATCGTATCGCTTGGAAAGGCGATTGAGAAAACAGGCAGTATTATTGATTTAACATTAACCATGACAAAAAAATTGTTCACGGGTGATGTTGCTTTAAACAATTTAAGCGGTCCCATTTCTATTGCGAAAGGAGCGGGAGCAACTGCTGAATATGGTTTAGTTTCATTTTTAGGATTTTTGGCCTTAATTAGTGTTAATTTAGGCATTATTAACTTATTACCTCTTCCTGTTCTGGATGGCGGGCATTTACTATTTTTTGCTATTGAAGGCATTACGCGTAAGCCAGTATCGGAACGAATTCAAGAGATTGGTTATAAAGTAGGTACAGCAATGATCATGTCATTAATGGCGGTCGCTTTATTTAACGACTTTATGCGCCTTTAAGTAGTAGCAAGGGAATTAGAAACGTATTATGGCGATGAAAAAATTGTTGATTGCTTCGCTGCTTTTTAGCAGTGTGGCAGCGCAGAGCGCAGAAATATTTGTGGTTGATGATATACGCTTTGAGGGATTGCAGCGTGTTGCTTTAGGTGCTGCATTACTTAAAACGCCTGTCCGAATTGGCGATTCAATGAGCCAGCAAGACGTGTCTCAAGTTATTCAAGCACTGTTTGCTTCTGGTAATTTCGAAGATGTGAAAGTCTTTCGTGATGGTAATGCGCTACTGATTAAAGTGACAGAGCGTCCAACGATTGCAAATATTTCGTTCTCAGGAAATAAAGCGATTAAAGAAGAGCAGATGCAACAGAATTTAGAAGCATCTTCTCTTCGTGTTGGTGAGGCCCTAGATAGAACAACACTGAGTAATATTGAAAAAGGTTTAGAAGATTTCTACTACAGTGTCGGTAAATATAACGCGACTGTACATGCCGTTGTCACGCCTCTTCCTCGTAATCGTGCCGATTTAAAGTTTGTATTTACTGAAGGCGTGTCAGCTAAAATTCAGCAAATTAACTTTATCGGTAATACCGTATTTACTGATGATGAACTATTAGGCCGTTTCAACCTTAATGTTGATGTAGCTTGGTGGAACTTCTTAGCGGATGAAAAGTATCAGAAGCAAGTATTAGCCGGGGATATTGAAGCTCTACGTTCATATTATCTCGATCGTGGTTATTTGAAGTTCCAAGTAGACTCAACTCAAGTGTCGATTTCTCCTGATAAGAAAGGTGTTTATATTGCCTTAACAGTAGAGGAAGGCGAACCTTACACCGTCAGTGGTGTTAAATTTCAAGGTGAGTTGATCGGTAAAGAAGAAGAGTTTACTAAACTGGTTCCTTTTGAAGATGGCGACGTCTATAACGGTTCTGCGGTTACTCGTTTAGAAGAAAATGTTAAACGTATTTTAGGTGAAGCAGGCTATGCTTACCCTCAAGTACGTACCATGCCTGAATTTGATGATGAGAACCAAACGGTATCTTTAGTTATTAATGTTGAGGCGGGTAATCGTATTTACGTTCGTGACATTAAATTTATTGGTAATACCTCAACGAAAGACGAAGTGTTACGTCGTGAAATGCGTCAAATGGAAAGTGCTTGGTTGAACTCTAAGTCGATTGAAACCGGTAAAAACCGTTTAAACCGTTTGGGTTTCTTTGAAACTGTTGATGTTCAAACCATTCGTGTTCCCGGCTCTGATGATCAAGTTGATCTGGTTTATTCAGTAAAAGAAGCCAACTCAGGCAGTGTTAACTTTGGTGTCGGTTACGGTACTGAATCAGGCATAAGCTTCCAAGTCGGCCTTCAGCAAGATAACTTCGTTGGTTCTGGTAATCGTGTGGGTATCAATGCGATGATGAACGATTACCAAAAGAACATTAGCTTAGATTATCGAGACCCTTACTGGAACCTAGATGGTGTCAGTTTAGGTGGTAAAATCTTCTATAACGAATTTGAAGCGTCTGATGCGGGTATCATCGATTATACCAACCAAAGTTATGGTACAAGCTTAACGTGGGGTTTCCCATTTGATGAGCTTAACTACTTTGAGATTGGTGTGGGCTATACACATAACAAGATCTCAAATCTAGACGGTTATCTACAAATTGAACAGTATTTAACTTCTGTAGGTGACTCTTATGATGAAGCGGATCAAACATTGATTGTTGATGATTTTGATGTGACGTTATCTTGGACTCGTAATAACCTGAATAAAGGGTATTTCCCAACAGCAGGTAACTACCAACGAGCATCTTATAAAATAACGACGCCGAATTCAGATTCTCAGTTTTTTAAAGCACAATATGAAGTTCGTCAGTATTTCCCATTAACCAAGAAACATGAGTTTGCGTTACTGATGCGTGGTAAAGCAGGCTATGGTAATGGTTATGGTCAAACTGAGGGAAATGATAACCTGTATCCATTCTATGAGAACTTTTATGCAGGTGGCTTTACAACCTTACGTGGTTTTGGTTCAAACTCAGCAGGTCCGAAAGCGGTTTATAATGAAGACGCAATAGGAAATAATCCAAATTATAAAGCAACAGATGATTCGGTAGGTGGTAATGCTACCGCGCTTGCGAGTATTGAGTTGATCGTACCTACACCATTTGCTAGTGAAGAAACACAAGGTCAAATTCGTACCAGTGTGTTCTTTGATATGGCGAGTGTGTGGGATACGGAATTTGATTATAAAGATCCTAAAAATGATATGCCAGGTAAGCAGTATTATTACGATTACTCTGACCCATCTAATTTCCGTTCTTCGTATGGTGCAGCATTGCAGTGGATGTCACCAATGGGGCCATTAGTATTCTCAGTTGCGAAACCTGTGAAGATTTATGAAGGTGATGATGAAGAATTCTTTAGTTTTACCATCGGGCGAACTTTCTAAGCATTGATAACTCTAATAAAAAAGTGTTAATGTAAATGGACCGGATTTAGGTCGATACTCAATAAGTAAGGATATGATTTTGAAAAAGTTAGTAAAAGTTGCCGCTTTAGGCGCAGTACTGTTAAGTGGTTCTTTCTTTGCTAATGCAGCAGAAGCAGCAACCAAAATTGGTTACGTGAACATGGCTCAAATCGTTCAGCAAATGCCACAACGTGAAGCTATTTCAGAAAAGCTTCGTGCTGAATTCAAAGATCGTATTGATGAGCTGCGTAGCTTAGAGTCAAAAATCAAAGATAAAGTAGAGACAATTAAACGTGATGGTGAGTTGCTAGGTGCATCTGGCAAAACAAAACTAGAACGTGAAATTGCTTCTTTACAATCAGACTACAAACTAAAAGCTCAAGCTTTAGATGAAGACAACCGTCGTCGTCAAGGTGAAGAGCGTCAGAAGTTGATCATGCAAGTTCAACAAACAGTAGAGAAAGTAGCAAACAAAGAAGGCTACGATATGGTTGTTGATGCAGCAACTCTGCTTTGGGCAAAACCTGAAGACAACCTATCAGAAAAAGTTATTAAAGCAATTAAATAAGGTTGAACATGACTCGTATTACGCTTGCTAAATTGGCAGAAAAATTAGGTGCAACAGTCCATGGAAATGGAGATGTTGTTGTTCATTCTATCGCTTCGATGAGTAAAGCAGGAGAAGGGGATATTACGTTTCTTTCTGATGCTAAATATCGAAAGCACTTAGCAGAATGTAAAGCGTCTGCGGTGATAGTGAAAGAAGCCGATATTGAGTTTTGCCAATCAAACGCATTAATAATGAAAGACCCTTATTTAGGGTTTGCATTAGCGGCGCAAGCGTTAGATACAACACCTGCACCAGCAAAAAATATAGCACCATCGGCTTACATTGCTGATGATGCAATTATTGGTGAAGGTGTTGCTATTGGTCATAATGCAGTGATTGAATCAAAAGCGGTTATTGCTGATGGTGCCATTATTGGTGCGGGTTGTTTTATCGGTCAAGAAGCAAAAATTGGCAAAAATACTAAACTATGGGCAAACGTCTCTGTTTATCACCGTGTTGAAATTGGTGAGTCTTGCTTAGTGCAAGCTGGTACAGTTATCGGCTCTGATGGTTTTGGTTATGCTAATGATCGTGGTACTTGGGTTAAGATCCCACAGCTAGGTACGGTGATCATTGGTAACAATGTTGAAATTGGTGCGAATACCGCTATCGACCGTGGTGCGATTGATAATACAGTAATTGAAAGTAACGTTATCATTGATAACCAAATTCAAATTGCTCATAACGTACAAATCGGATCTGGTTCAGCAATGGCTGGTGGTACAATTGTCGCTGGTAGTACCAAAATAGGTAAACATTGTATTATCGGTGGTGGTTCAGTGATTAACGGTCATATTGAAATTACCGATGGTGTTACGATTACAGGTATGGGTATGGTGATGAGAGGCATTAGCGAAAAAGGCATGTACTCATCAGGTATCCCACTGCAAACCAATAAAGAATGGCGTAAAACGGCGACTCGTGTTCATAAAATTGATGATATGAATAAACGATTAAAGGCTGTAGAGAAAAAATTAGTCGACTAATTCTCATCTATCAACATTCTAATTAATAAGTATTGGTCTGCATTTTGCAGACCTTTGTCTATCTATTATTACTCTATTTGAGCTACACTGTTACTCAGATACGATATTGTTTTACAGGAATATTATTTTGACTCGTGAAAATAAAACACTCAACATTACAGAAATCCAAGCGCTACTGCCTCACCGTTATCCATTTTTATTGGTTGACCGTGTTACTGATTTCGAAGAAGAAAAATACTTACACGCGATCAAGAATGTGTCTGTAAATGAACCTCAATTTACTGGCCATTTCCCACAAATGCCAATATTCCCTGGTGTATTAATTCTTGAAGCCATGGCTCAAGCTACCGGTTTATTAGCATTTAAATCATTCGGCGCACCTGCTGCAAATGAACTGTATTATTTTGCTAGTATTGATAAAGCAAAATTCCGTAAGCCAGTCGTTCCTGGTGACCAATTGGTTATTGAAGTTGAATTCATTAAAGATCGTCGTGGTATCTCATTATTTACTGGTGTTGCCAAAGTTGACGGTGCTGTAGTGTGTTCAGCTGAACTTAAGTGTGCAAGACGAGAGTTTTAATTATGATTCATGAAAGCGCTAAAATTCACTCATCCGCTGTCATTGAAGGCAATGTTACGATTGAGGCTAATGTGTCTGTTGGTCCATTTACTTATATTTCTGGCAATATCACCATCGGTGAAGGCACGGAAGTTATGTCGCACGTAGTGATTAAAGGCGATACGACTATTGGTAAAGGTAACCGTATTTTTGCATTTGCTATCATTGGTGAAGAAAGCCAAGATAAAAAATACAACGGTGAAGCAACAACCGTAGTTATTGGTGATCGTAATGTGATCCGTGAAAGCGTTCAGATCCACCGTGGTACAATTCAAGACCGTGGTGTGACTACCGTTGGTAGTGATAACTTACTTTGTGTGAATGTACATATTGCGCATGACTGTATCGTTGGTGACAACGTTATTATGGGCAATAACGCAACATTAGCAGGTCATGTAACGGTTGAAGATTATGCGATTATCTCTGCACTATCTCCTGTTCATCAGTTCTGTACCGTAGGCGCACATAGCTTTATTGGTGGAGCTTCTGTTGTTGTTCAAGACGTGCCTCCTTTTGTTATGGCACAAGGTAACCACTGTAAGCCTTTTGGTATTAATATCGAAGGGTTAAAACGTCGTGGTTTTGAGCGACCTGAAATTCATGCAATTCGCCGTGCTTATAAAGCGCTTTACCGTAATGGTAATACGCTAGAAGAGGCAAAAGCGGAAATAAATAAAGAAATTGAAGAATTTCCAGTGCTTCAAGGCTTCTTAGATTTGTTTGAAAAATCGACGCGCGGTATTATTCGTTAATAACGGCGTTTAGAAAATAGTTAAGCATATTATAAAGGCCTATTGATGTAGGCCTTTTTTATTTTGGAGCAAATATGACCAAACCATTACGAATTGGTATTGTGGCTGGCGAACTTTCAGGTGATACACTCGGTGAAGGTTTTATTAAGTCAGTAAAAGCACAATATCCCGATGCTGAATTTATTGGGATCGGCGGGCCTAAAATGATAACTCAAGGGTGTGAGTCATTATTTGATATGGAAGAACTGGCCGTAATGGGGTTGGTTGAAGTATTAGGTCGCTTACCTCGATTATTAAAAGTAAAAGCCGAATTGGTAAAATATTTCACTCAAAATCCACCGGATGTATTTATTGGTATCGACGCGCCAGATTTTAATTTGCGCTTAGAAAAAACACTGAAAGATTCGGGTATAAAAACAGTTCATTATGTCAGTCCTTCCGTGTGGGCTTGGCGTCCAAAACGAATCTTTAAAATTGATGCAGCAACGGATTTGGTGTTAGCATTTTTACCATTTGAAAAAGCGTTTTATGATAAATACAATGTCGCGTGTGAATTTATTGGTCACACATTGGCTGATGCTATTCCAATGCAGAGTGACAAAGTCGCGGCTCGTGAGTTGTTAGATTTAGAGCAAGATCGTCAATGGTTAGCGGTTTTACCGGGCAGTCGTGGTGGTGAAGTTGCTTTAATTGCTAAACCATTTATTGAAACTTGCCAACGTATTCATAAACAGCATCCTGAAATGGGCTTTGTGGTTGCCGCTGTGAACGAAAAGCGCCGTGAACAATTTGAAACAATCTGGAAAGAAATAGCGCCAGAATTAGAGTTTACCATTATTCAAGATACCGCGCGTAATGTAATGACAGCTGCCGATGCGGTGTTATTAGCATCGGGTACAGTAGCTCTTGAATGTATGTTGATTAAAAGACCAATGGTTGTTGGTTATCAAGTGAATAAATTGACGGGATGGATAGCGCAAAAGTTGTCAATTACTGAATTTGTTTCTTTGCCTAATGTATTGGCTGGAAAAGAATTAGTACAGGAGTTTATTCAAGAAGAGTGTCACCCTGATTTTCTATACCCAGCGATGGAAAAAGTATTAAGCCAAGATAACAGTGAATTGATTGACACATTTACTGAAATGCATCAATGGATCCAAAAGGATGCGGATAAGCAAGCCGCAAATGCCGTCTTACGTCTAATTAATAAAAAAACAGCAGAATAACGTTATGACTAAAAAAACAGACTCAAAAGAATTACCACCATTTGAATACCCAGAAGGCTATCAGTTGTTTGCGGGTGTTGATGAAGTAGGACGTGGACCATTAGTTGGTGCTGTTGTGACGGCTGCCGTTATTTTAGATCCTAATAATCCAATCGAAGGGTTAACGGATTCTAAAAAATTGACCGATAAAAAGCGTGATTTATTGTTTCCTGAGATCCAAGAAAAAGCACTCGCATGGTCATTAGGCCGTTGTGAAGCGCATGAAATTGATGAGTTGAATATTTTACAAGCCACAATGGTTGCGATGCAAAGAGCCATTGCCGGATTGCCTATTACGCCAGATTTTGCCTTGATTGATGGCAATAAAGTACCTGATTTACCGATGGCAGGTTTAGCGATTGTTAAAGGTGATTTACGAGTACAAGAGATCAGCGCGGCATCTATTATTGCTAAAGTTACCCGTGATAGAGAAATGGAAGTTCTAGATAAAGAATTCCCTCAATATGGCTTTGCTAAGCATAAAGGCTACCCAACCAAGGCGCATTTTGCTGCGATTGAAGAGCATGGTGTAATTTCAGAACACCGTCGTAGCTTTAAGCCGGTAAAACGTGTGTTAGGAATAGAGTAATGTCTGACCCTAAATTCGTACATCTTAGAATACACAGTGACTTTTCTTTAGTGGATGGACTTTCTAAAGTTCCACCATTAGTAAAGAAAGTCGCTGAAATGAACATGCCAGCGATGGCATTGACTGATTTCACAAACTTATGTGGATTGGTAAAATATTATTTTGCCGCACATGGGGCAGGCGTTAAACCCATTATTGGTGCCGACTTTACCGTTCAATCAAAAGAATTTGGTAAGGAGTTATTTAATTTAACCATATTGGCGAAAAATAATGAAGGGTATAAAAACCTTACATTATTGATATCAAAAGCTTATCTACGTGGTCATGTGCAACATACTCCAGTAATGGATAAAGAGTGGTTAATAGATCATAAAGAAGGCCTAATTCTTCTTTCTGGTGGTAAAACTGGTGACGTCGGTAAAGCCTTACTTAAAGGTAATAAAGATCTTGCAAGTGAATGCGTAGAGTTCTACCAAACGTATTTTCCAGAACATTATTATTTAGAATTAACCCGAACGGGCCGTAATGATGAAGAAAGCTATCTTCATTTAGCGGTAGAGTTAGCGGAAGAAGAAGGGTTGCCAGTTGTTGCAACCAATGATGTTCGTTTCATTAAAGCGGAAGATTTTGATGCTCACGAAATCCGAGTCGCGATTCATGATGGCTTTACGTTAGTCGATCCTCGTCGACCAAAAAATTACAGTGAACAACAGTATTTACGCTCAGAAGATGAGATGTGTGAACTCTTTTCTGATATTCCAGAAGCATTGGAAAATAGTGTTGAAATTGCAAAGCGATGTAATGTAACAGTACGTCTTGGTGAATACTTTCTTCCCAACTTCCCAACTGAAGGGATGAAAATTGAAGATTTCCTTGTTAAGAAATCTCAAGAAGGTCTAGAAAGGCGTTTAGCCTTTTTATTCCCAGATGAAAACATACGCCTAGATCGTCGACCAGAGTACGATGAGCGTTTGCAAATCGAGCTCGACGTTATTAACCAGATGGGATTTCCCGGTTATTTCTTGATTGTTATGGAGTTTATTCAATGGTCAAAAGATAACTTAATTCCTGTTGGACCAGGGCGAGGTTCGGGTGCGGGATCACTTGTTGCTTATGCGTTAGATATTACCGATCTTGATCCACTCGAATATGACTTGTTATTTGAACGATTTTTGAATCCTGAACGTGTATCCATGCCCGATTTCGATATCGATTTCTGTATGGATAAGCGTGATCAAGTAATAGACCATGTTGCTGAAATGTATGGTCGTGATGCCGTATCTCAAATCATCACCTTTGGTACGATGGCAGCAAAAGCGGTAATTCGAGATGTAGGCCGAGTACTTGGTCATCCTTATGGGTTTGTTGACCGTTTATCTAAATTGATCCCACACGATCCAGGAATGACACTTGCTAAGGCGTTTGAAGCAGAACCTCAACTTCCAGAGTTATATAACGGAGATGAAGAAGTTAAGGCCCTGATCGACATGTGTCGTATCTTAGAAGGTTGTACTCGAAATGCAGGTAAACATGCGGGTGGTGTTGTTATTTCACCAACCACAATTACTGATTTTGCGCCGTTATATTGTGATGCGGATGGTAATTTCCCCGTAACACAATTTGATAAAAATGATGTAGAAACGGCTGGTTTGGTTAAGTTTGACTTCTTGGGGCTACGAACCTTAACCATCATTGATTGGGCGTTAGGATTAGTGAATCCACGACGAGTGGATGAGGGAAAAGAACCTGTTCGCATAGAATCGATACCTTTGGATGATCAAGCGTCATTTAAAGTATTACAAAATTCAGAAACCACTGCAGTATTCCAGTTAGAATCTCGTGGTATGAAAGATCTTATCAAACGACTGCAACCAGATAGTTTTGAAGATATTATCGCACTCGTAGCTCTTTTCCGTCCGGGTCCACTGCAATCAGGTATGGTAGATAACTTTATTGACCGAAAACACGGTCGTGAAGAGGTGTCTTATCCTGATGTTAATTGGCAACATGAGTCACTAAAAGAGACGCTAGAGCCAACTTACGGCATCATATTATATCAAGAACAAGTAATGCAAATTGCACAGATCTTAGCGGGCTATACGCTAGGTGGCGCGGATATGCTCCGTCGTGCAATGGGTAAGAAAAAACCGGAAGAAATGGCAAAGCAGCGTGGCACGTTTAAAGACGGTGCTATTGCTAATGGGGTAGATGGTGAGTTGTCGATGAAAATCTTCGACTTAGTAGAAAAGTTCGCGGGGTACGGTTTTAACAAATCTCACTCAGCGGCTTATGCTCTGGTTTCTTATCAAACATTATGGCTAAAAACGCATTATCCTGCTGAGTTTATGGCAGCGGTTATGACGGCAGATATGGATAACACCGATAAGATCATTGGTCTTGTTGATGAATGTTTCCGTATGAAACTAAAAGTGTTACCACCTGATGTTAATGCGGGTCTTTATCGTTTTAATGTCGATGAGAGTGGCGCGATTGTTTATGGTATCGGTGCAATCAAAGGGGTGGGTGAAGGCCCAATTGAAAGCATTATAGAGGCGCGAAATAAAGGCGGACATTTCCGTGATTTATTCGATTTCTGTGCTCGAATTGATACCAAGAAAGCCAATAAACGAGTGGTTGAAAAACTGATCCGTTCTGGAGCATTAGATCGATTAGGTCCACATCGTGCTGCATTAATGGCCTCTTTAGATGATGCAATGAAAGCGGCAGGACAGCACCATCAAGCGGAATCATTTGGTCAATCGGACATGTTTGGGGTATTAACTCAAGCACCTGAAGAAGTAGAACAAGCGTATATTCATGTTCCAAGATGGCCTGAAAAAGTCTGGCTTGAAGGGGAGAGGGAGACATTAGGCCTCTATTTAACGGGTCACCCAGTTAATGCGTATATTAAAGAGTTATCTCGATATACGACGTGGCGTTTGAATGATGCCCACGTTACTAGGCGTGATCAAACCGTAACGGTTGCAGGTTTAGTTATTGCTGCTAGAGTAATGACCACAAAACGAGGCAGTCGTATCGGTTTAATGACATTGGATGACAGATCGGGCCGAATGGAGGTCATGTTATATTCAGATGCGCTTGATCGATACGCCGATTTACTAGAAACTGACAAAATAGTGCTTGTTTCTGGACAGGTCAGCTTTGATGATTTCAATGGGGGGCTTAAAATGTCTGCCCGTGAAGTGATGTCATTGGGAGATGCTCGAGAAAAATACGCTCGTGGATTATCCGTTTCTATTACGGAAGCGCAAATAAACAACCAATTTTTTGAGCGCTTTAGTCAAATACTAGAGCCAAATCGGGCAGGAACTGTTCCGGTAAATGTATATTATCAGCGAGCAAATGCTCGTGTTAAGTTGGTCTTAGGGACAGAGTGGCGAGTGACGCCAACAGACCAACTAATGGATGATTTGAAGTCGTTGCTTGGCGAACAGCAAGTCGAGCTTGAATTTAACTAGACTAAGTAAGGCTGCTAATTTGAGCTGCCTGAACTAACAAGGATTCTTTAATGAGCCTAAATTTTCTTGAATTTGAAAAACCAATTGCAGAACTAGAAGCTAAAATTGAAGCGCTGCGTGATATTTCTCGTCGTGGTGGTGATAATGCACTTGATCTAGATAAAGAAATTAAGCAATTAGAAGATAAATGTTTAGATCTTAAAAAGAAAACATTTAGTGATTTAGGTGCGTGGGAGGTTGCTCAACTTGCACGCCATCCTGAACGCCCATATGTATTAGATTACATCGAGCTTATGTTTACTGAGTTTGATGAACTTGCTGGTGATCGTGCTTTTGCTGATGATAAAGCACTAGTAGGTGGTATGGCTCGTTTAGATGGTCGTCCTGTGATGATTATTGGTCATCAAAAAGGACGTGGTACGAAAGAAAAAGTACTTCGCAATTTTGGTATGCCAAAACCTGAAGGCTACCGTAAAGCAAAACGTTTAATGCAAATGGCTGAGCGTTTTAAAATGCCAATCATTACTTTCATCGATACTGCTGGTGCTTACCCAGGTGTTGGTGCTGAAGAGCGTGGTCAATCTGAAGCTATCGCAACGAATCTTAAAATCATGTCAGAGCTAAGCGTTCCTGTGATTTGCAATGTTGTTGGTGAAGGTGGTTCTGGTGGTGCATTAGCAATCGGCGTAGGTGATTATGTCAATATGCTTCAGTATTCTACTTATTCAGTGATTTCTCCAGAAGGTTGTGCGTCAATCCTATGGCGTGATTCAGATAAAGCACCGCAAGCGGCTGAAGCGATGGGCCTTGTTGCTCCTCGTTTAAAAGAACTTGAACTGATTGATACGATTATTGATGAGCCACTAGGTGGCGCACATCGTGATCATAAAACAACGGCTGAGAATATTAAGGCTCGTTTGATTGAGCAATTAAATGAACTTGAAGGTTTTGATGAAGAAGCACTGCTTGAACGTCGTTACCAACGTCTAATGAGTTACGGTTACTGCTGATAATTTCTGTCAGATAGAGTAAAGTGAAAGCGAGCCTAAGTGCTCGCTTTTTTATTATCTGGACATCTTGTTTATGCTTTATTCTCAATTCTCATCTCAACTGGATTTTTACCCTGTATCTAAACCACACTTGGTTGTCGCGTTAAGTGGTGGTATGGATTCTATGGTTCTGCTTCGTCTTGCTTCAATTTATGCTAAAGAAAGGCACTTGGAGTGCATTGCTGTTCATGTAAATCATGGACTAAGCCAGCATGCATTTGAGTGGGAGGAGGTGTGCCAAGCACATTGTGATGGTTTATCTATTAAGCTTTATATTGAACGAGTGCAACTAACGGTTAGTGCTCAAGATAGCTTAGAAGAAGTTGCAAGAAAAGCGCGCTATCAAGTATTAGAAAGACACTTGCAAAGTAACAGTTTATTGCTAACGGGTCAGCATCAAGATGATCAAGTCGAAACCTTTTTTCTCGCACTTAAAAGAGGCAGTGGTCCGGCGGGGTTATCGTCAATGCCGTCGATTATTCCGCTATTTAAAGGGTATAAATGTCGTCCGTTATTGAACCAGCCTCGTTCTGATATTGAGCGATATGCGCAGAAAAATAGACTTGAGTGGGTAGAAGATGAAAGCAATAAAGATACTCGCTTTGATCGAAACTTTTTACGCCATGAAGTTGTACCTAATTTGGTCACTCGTTGGCCAAGCTTTGCGTCTGCGGTATCACGCAGTGCACAATTGTGTGCTGAACAAGAGAGCTTATTAACGGAGTTACTGCAACCTAAACTTATTGAGTTTCAAGATACCTATCAAGGGATTTCTGTTTCCAAATTAGATAATGAGTCTGAATTATCGCGTAATATGCTATTGCGTTTATGGTTAAAGCAGTTCTCGATACCGCTACCAAGTCAGGTTCAATTAAAAATATTGTGGACTGAAGTGGCAAAAGCCAAGAAAGATGCAAATCCTTCTTTAGCATTAGGTCTAATTCAGTTAAGGCGCTTTCAAGGGTATTTATATTGCTTGCCTCAGTATGACGATCTTTCGTCTTGGAAGGGTGAATTACAGCAGTCTCTTGAATTACCAGATGGTCTTGGGTTATTGATGTTGAATCAGAAAGCTAAAGAGATAATTCATGATGATGTGTTTGAGTTACGATTTTTCTTGAGAGCGCCTTTAGAAACGGAGAAAGTTGAAGTTCGCTTTAATGTTCAGGGATTATCGCCTCATCCAGAAACTCGTGAACACAGCCGTAAAATGAAAAAACTGTATCAAGAGCATGGGATCCCTAGTTGGCAGAGATCTCGATTGCCTTTAATTTTTTATAATGAAGAACTTGCTGCCGTTGCTGGGTTGTTTGTATGTAAAGCATTTTCAGGCCAAGAGTGTGAGCTGATCTGGAAGAAATTAGGCTTGAAATAGACATTTAGTATGAATTTGTCAAAATGATTGAAAATATAAATGGAGCAATATTATGAAAAAAACAATAGGACTAACAATCATTGCATTAATGGCTTCTGCGCCAACATTTGCAGCGGGTGATGCTGCGGCTGGACAAGCAAAATCTGCTATTTGTGCCTCTTGTCATGGAGCGAATGGGATTGCTGTTATTCCGGGCTATCCAAACCTCAAAGGACAAAATGCTCAATATATCGAATCATCATTAAAAGCCTATAAAAACAAACAACGTAATGGCGGTAATGCAGCAGTAATGCAACCAATGGCAACAATGTTGAATGATGCAGATATGGCGAATTTAGCCGCTTATTATTCGACAATGAAGTAACCTTAAATTAAGTAACGCTATTCCTAGGTTGTATGTTCGCTGTAGCTCAACGATAATAGACGGATATTAAATACGAATGTTAAAGGACTAATATGAAAAAGATTGAAGCGATCATTAAACCATTTAAGCTTGATGATGTGCGTGAAAGCCTTGCTGATGTTGGTATCACTGGCATGACCGTATCAGAAGTTAAAGGGTTTGGTCGTCAAAAAGGTCATACTGAGTTATACCGTGGTGCAGAGTACATGGTTGATTTTTTACCAAAAGTAAAACTTGAAATAGTGGTAACGGACGATGCTGTAGATCAGTGTGTTGATGCCATTATTCAAACGGCTCAAACGGGTAAAATTGGTGATGGTAAAATTTTTATCACAGATGTTAGTCGAGTTATCCGTATCCGTACGGGTGAAGAAGACGAAGACGCCATTTAATCGTAATTTCAATGGTCAAAAGTATCTGCTAGTCTAGTTAGCATTATTACTATTTAAGGAAGGAGTGATTATTCACTCCTTTTTTGTTTATGAAAAAGAAAATACTCTTATTATCATGTGCCGCAGTTATTGTTGGTTTAACATTAGCAGCAAAGTCTATTATTTTCACAGTGCCAGTAGAGCCTGAGTTTATAGAGCTTTCTAATATCTCCTCACAAACGCCTCTTCAATATAAATCAGGCTGCGCTCAGTTTGATGTTTCTGCCCCAATTGATCGTGATGGTCAATTTAATGTATTGGTGTGGAATATTTATAAACAGCAAGAAGATAATTGGAAAACAGCACTAAATAAATTATCAGTTCAATCAGACTTGGTGTTATTACAAGAAGCCAGTTTAATGCCGGAACTAAAGCAATTTGTCATTGATAAATCGTATTCAGCAGAGCTAGTTCGTGCATTTGATATTTTTGATACGAGCGCAGGGGTATTAACGTTAGCAAAAGTGCCAGCGACCAAAGTATGTGCGCATACCGCCATAGAGCCTTGGCTTCGCTTACCTAAATCGGCGCTTTTGTCTGAATATAGACTGTCAAATGGTGAAACCCTGATGGTAATAAATATTCACGCGATTAACTTTACGTTAGGAACCGAAGATTATAAAAATCAAATTGAAGGGCTTTCTAAAGAAGTGGATGGACATAAAGGTCCTTTAATTGTTGCTGGAGACTTTAATTCTTGGAGTGATGCTCGTTTAACTGAATTAACAAAACAAGTGCAGTTGTTGAATTTACAAGAAGTGGTATTTACACCAGATGAAAGAATGCGCTTTATTACCGGTTTACCGTTAGACCATATTTTTTATCGTGGACTAGAAGTAAAAGAAGCGCACTCAATCAAGAGTAACGCTTCTGATCATAATCCACTGCAGGTAAGTTTTAGCCTGAAAATGCAGTAATAGAGCCCCACAAGGTAAAGCAAGTAACCCAAGGAAGGATTGCTATTATTAATGCTTTAGATCGATCTAAATCTGTCCATGCTCCTAGTGCCGCATAGCTTAGAGCTATATACCATGGCATAAGTAGCGGGAAAGAACTTGCATACGCAGACCAGTGATTTGTCATAGGTAGTTTGATTAAACCATTTAGACTGTTTAAATCCGCAGCGTAAGGCATGATATTAGCGTGATTCAGTAAAAGACTTGCATAGCTTGCAAGATCACCAATTAACGCTGGAAACATGACTATAGTGCTAGCAGCGACCCATTTAAGGTAGCTGTGTTGATATTTGCTTTGTTTTGTGGCCAATTTAAACCATAGCGCAAGCAATAGAATTGACGCTGTTCGTCCCATTACATCATTAATCACTTCACCCGCTAACAAAATTTCTTTCGTTAACCATTCGCCTTGAACTTGGCCGCCAACATTTTCTATTTGAGCGGTTAAGTTCGTGGTTACCCATTCAAAATTGACGAGGTCAAAATAGGTTCCCCAGAACATAAATGGTGCGAAGATCAGTAAAATATAAGGCAACCAAGCCCATTTGCCACGTTCATATAACGCAGCGAAACAGTCTGCGGGAGAGCGAAAAATATCGACCAATAAAATTAGTGGATTTGAAGAAGGTGTCATACGTTTACCTTAGTAACATCAACGTAAAGTTTTAATTTTTGTCCTGGCTTAATGTAAGAGCCGCGTTCGATGTTATTCCATTTCATAATATCTGTCACAGAGACACTAAATTTCTGTGCGATAGAGCTTAGGTTATCACCTTGTCTGATTTGATAATGTACCGTTCGGATGATTGCACCATCTGAGCTGTTCTTCCAAATTACTAGGTTTTGTCCTATGCGTAATGAATCTTTTGGTGCCATGCCATTCCATTTTGCTAAATCACGGTATGAAATTGAATTGTCACGAGCAATGCTCCACAAACTTTCCCCGTCTTTCACTGTATGAGATAGCTTATATTTTCCTTTGGCTTTAGCTTGAGTCTTTTTCAAACGTTGTGGGGCACTTAGCGCATAGGTTTTATTGCCCTGAGAGGCGGTTGGAATTAATAAGTATTGTCCAACACGAATACTAGAACCATTTAAATTATTCGTTTGCTCGATGATATTGGTTGTCGTGTTATGTTTTACTGCTAACTGACTAATGGTATCTCCGGGTTGTACTTTGTAACGTACGACCTGCATGGTTTTATCGCCATTTTTCTTTAAGTTAGCATTAAATTGCGCTACGTTTTCAATCGGTAATAACAGATGATAAGGTCCGTCTGGAGAGGTGGCCCATTGATTATAAGCGGGGTTATAACTTTGCAGTTCAGTAATTGAAATGCCTGCAAATTCAGCGGCAATCGCAAGATCTAATTGTTGCTTAGGGTTAACCATTTCAAGCACTGGTTTATTTGGAATGGGTGGAAGTTCTACACCGTATTTTTCATGGTTTTTTATGATATCAGCAAGAGCAAGCAGCTTAGGTACATAGCCGCTGGTTTCTTTTGGTAAATCTAATGAGAAGAAATCCGTTGGTTTACCCAATTTTTTATTCTTAGTGATGGCTCTTGATACTCGACCTGCACCGCTGTTGTAAGAGGCAATAGATTGTTGCCAGTTACCATCAAAGCGACGGTCAAAGTATTCCATGTAATCTAAGGCAGCAGTGGTTGCTGCTGGTACATCACGACGACCGTCATACCACCAATTGCGCTCTAATTTAAAGCGATCAGCCGTACCTGGAACAAATTGCCATAAACCAGCAGCACTGCCGTGTGAGTAGGCAAATGGGTCAAAAGCACTTTCAACCACAGGAAGAAGGACTAACTCCATTGGTAAACCACGTTTTTCTATTTCGACCGTGATCATATACAGAAAAGGTTGTGCTCGTTTTGCGACAGTACGTAAATGACTCGGGTGTTTGATATACCAGTTACGATAATAATCGACAGATTCATGATCAGGAATAGGCATATCTAATTGCATAGCAATACGCTGCCATACGTCCTCTTGCTCTTGAGGGGTCAGTGCTGGTTTTTCAATAGGCGTCACTTCAGTGAGTGTAGTGTCCGTCTTTGAAGGTGTAATTACCGTTGGGGTTTTCCCTGAAAGCGAGGTTTCTGGCTGAGTATTTTCTGTAGGAGGTGCGGTTTGGCAGCCTGCTAATAGCGCTAATCCAATCCAATGGAATTTCAGTTTCATTGTGTATTGCCTTCAGTATTTTTATGCTAACCTCATTTTAATTTAGAGGTTAGCATTATATTTTTTATTTGGAGACGGATAATACTGTGCAACCACACTTCAAACAAGTTTCCTACTTAAAACTCATCTTTCCATCTTCTTAATGCGGCAAAGGTCTCAACTTCTGTATTGTCGAAAACTTTACTAGTAACTGCATGTTTCACTGTCGGTTCATTGGTTCTTAGAAATGGATTGATTAGTTTTTCACGTTGCATTGTTGATGGGATGGTTGATTTACCATTAGCACGAAGACGTAATACTTTTTCACGATATTGCTGTAAGTAATCGTTGTCAGGTTCTACCGCGAGGGCAAATGCCAAGTTTGAGGCAGTATACTCATGAGCACAGTACACTTCGGTTTCATCAGGCAGAGCCGCTAATTTTTGCAGTGAGTGAAACATTTGTTCAGCGGTGCCTTCAAACAAACGACCACAACCCGCAGAGAATAGAGTGTCACCACAAAACAGTTTTTCATCGCCCACATAAGCAATATGACCTTTAGTATGACCTTCTACGCCTAATACCATGAATTTTTCATCAAACAACTCGACAAAATCACCATCACGAACGGGGTGAGTTAAGGTCGGAATTGGTTCATTTTCTGGGCCAACCACATTAATATGAGGAAACTGGTGTACAAGCTCAGGTACGCCACCAATATGGTCATGATGGTGGTGAGTAATCAAAATAGCATCTAAAATGAAACCATGCTCTTTAATGCATGCTAATACAGGGGCTGCATCACCTGGGTCAACCACAACACAATGATTATCATTGTTGTGAATTAGCCAAATGTAATTATCATTAAATGCAGGTATGCTTTTTATTGATAACATTAAACTTATCTCCAAATTTTGTGTCATAAATAGTTATAGGTAACGACATTGATTAAGCCAGCACTGCTTGATAAAAAAATTGAAAAACCGCATTCATGGTCAGATATCCCTCATGGAGAGTGGATAGGTGAGCTAATTCAGTCTCGCCTAGATGAATGGTGCCCTAAACTGTTTGGTTACCATATGCTTAAAATTGGCGGGCTAAGTGCTGAGCTTGATAGTCGCTTTTGTAATATTAAACACCAAGTGAACCTAGATAACAAAAGTTCATTAAGAAATATTATGTCAGAGTTACCTAAACTGCCGTTTTTGGAAAAGAGTATTGATGCTTGTGTGCTTTCTCATCAGCTTGATTATTCATCAGATCCCCATCAATTATTAAGGGAAGTTGATCGGGTGCTTATCAATGATGGTTATATTATTTTAACAGGCTTTAATCCAATGAGTGCGATGGGAATTGCGAGTTTATTTCCATGGAGAAAGAATAATTTACCTTGGAGTGGGCGGATGTTTACTCCTCATCGAATTAAAGATTGGTTGAGTGTGTTGAATTTTGAAGTGGTGTACAGTGATTGCTTTGCGTTAGCCCCTTTGACTCGCTATCGAACGATATGGACATGGTTTGAAAACTTAGGTGGGGACTCAGTTAAGCCGATTAGTGGTATTTATTTTATTGTGGCAAGAAAGCGTACTTACCCATTACGACCAATAAAGTCAGCGTGGAAAAAGAAGCCGAAATTGGCCCCTATTTCTGTTGCTCAAACTCATCAAAGCCGAACGGATTCCAAATAATAAGTATTTTTGTATAAAATTAGCCAGGATAACCCGTATCATCTTGTGTCGGGTTTTCTGCGGCGGTTCTTGCTAATTCATCACACATTTCATTTTCACGATGCCCAGCGTGACCTTTTACCCAGCGCCAATCGACAGTATGGCGCTCAGCTTCAGCGTCTAATTGTTTCCAAAGATCGGCGTTTACCACGGGTTTTTTGTCCGCTTTTTTCCAACCGCGTTTTTTCCAACCATGGATCCACTGAGTGATCCCTTGGCGAACGTATTGGCTGTCTGTCGTTAACACCACAGAGCATGGCTCTTTTAAATTACGTAGAGCAATTACAGCCGCTAACATTTCCATACGATTATTCGTGGTTTGATTAAACCCCTCAGAAAAGGTTTTTTCTGTGCCTTTATAGCGCATTACAATACCGTAACCACCAGGACCTGGATTCCCTAAACAAGAACCATCTGTGAAAATTTCAACCTGCTTCATTATCTCTGTTATCATTAGAAGAATTTAGAAATAGTCTGACACAAATGAGCCTATGAATACTAGCGACAATTCCCCGAATCGAATTATTGTTCTCGATACAGAAACCACAGGTATGAACTTTTCAGGTGGCCCTGTTTATGAAGGCCACCGTATTGTTGAGATTGGTGCGGTAGAGATCATCAACCGAAAATTAACCGGTAATCACTTTCATGTGTACATTAAGCCAGATCGATTAATTGATCTCGAAGCGATAGATGTCCATGGTATTACTGATGAATTTTTGTATGATAAGCCTGAATATAAAGATGTTCATGATGAGTTTTTAGATTTTATCAAAGGCGCAGAGTTAGTTGCTCATAATGCGCCCTTCGATGTCGGCTTCATGGATTATGAGTTCAGTAAATTAAACAAGCTAATTGGTACTACGGATCAGTATTGTAAAATTACCGATACTTTGGCGATGGCGAAAAAGCTATTCCCAGGTAAGCGTAATAATCTGGATATTTTGTGTGAACGCTATGGCATAGACAACTCACACCGTACTCTTCACGGCGCTTTACTCGATGCCGAGATCTTGGCTGATGTTTACCTGTTAATGACTGGTGGGCAAACGAGTTTAAGTTTTAATGCTGGAAATCAGTCCGATTCTTCAGAAGAAAGTATTAAAAGATTGGATATAAAGAGAAAAGGATTAAAGGTTTTACGTGCAACGGCCGATGAAATAGAAGCGCATGAAAAGCGTTTGGATGTAGTTGGTGATGCCTGTTTGTGGCGTAATTAGGAGTGTAAGATGTTACGGTTATTGATGATTGTATTGTTTGTCCCAATGTTCTCTTGGGCAAAGAGTACTGAAATGTCGTGGTTGGATAACCGTTTTCGTGTTGATCCAACGATTAAGCAAGTCTCTTTTTTAGTTTATAGAGAGAAAGCGTCTCAAGCCGTAACGTTAGTTCGTCCTGATGGAACAAAATACTATGCTTGGGAACATCCTGAGCACGTCGCTTGGTATGAAGAGAGTGGGATGGATATCATTTCGATAGAAAACCCAATGCCAGGTCCTTGGCAAGCGATTGGTAAAATTACACCAAAAAATAAGGTGAAAATTTTATCGAATCTAACACTCAATGTAGATTCATTACCAAAGAAACTATATCAATCGGAGAGTTTAAAGTTCACGGCTCGTTTATTAGAAGAGGGGAAACCCCTTGTACTGCGTGATTTTTTAAACCGTATAAAATTAAATGTCACTTTTACACCTTACCTTGCGAATGAAAAAGAGTTGGTAAAAGAAGCTCGCCCATTAGCAGAAGTGTTAGGAACTTTTGAAGATAATGGACAAGACTTGGATGAAGTGGCTGCTGACGGTATTTTTACTGTCAATCTTCCTATTAATATCCAACCGGGTAAATACTGGGTTCGAATTCAATCTCGTAATGGGGTGTTTTTACGAACGGTAGAGCAAGATGTTTTAGTTTATCCGGCCCCAATTCGTGCGAGTTTTACTCAGGCGCGTAATGAAGGTCGTTCTCATTCGATGAGCATTGATACCGAAGGGGGATTGATTAAAGCGGGATCAATTGCAGCACATATTGAACAAACGGATCCAAAAGAACAGGTAACAGTAACCCAAGCGCAAGCGAATAAAGAAGAGACTAAGCTGTATTTTGATTTACCAAACAGTTATATGTCAGGGAAAAACACTTGGTCTGGTTGGGTTTATGCGACTGAATTAGCAACGGGTCGCCCACTTCAGTTTTATCTTGGTAAACATAATTATGGAATCACAGAGCCGATTGATCTAAAAGCGGCTTATGAAGCAAGAATTAAAGAAGAAGCCGCTCAACGTAAAATTGAAGAGCAGAAGAAGCAAGAAGAAGAGCGTGCAGAGGCGCGTAAATGGTTCTGGATTTATGTTGGCGTCGGTAATCTATTAATTATCATTCTAATCTTTGGCGGTATTTTTGGTTGGAGAAAAATAAAGTCAATGAAAGATCAAAAAGCCGCGGCACCTAAGTCTGAGAAGTTGTCGATGCCACCACCACCGAAAGTGTAAGTTCTGGGAATGTAGATTCTTTTTAAATAGACGATATAAAAAACCGCAGTAATGCGGTTTTTTGTTTGTGTTGTATTGATTTTATTACACTTAAATTCGCTTTGTTTGTTGCTTTTTTATAAATGTTGAAATTCCCACTTCATTTAAATATAATTCTGCTTAATGGTTATTGAGGGGTTTATTTTGGATAAGCATAAGTTAGCGATAGAAGAGATGTTTAAAGAGTTACTAATCAATAGTAAGAAAGTAACACTGAGTAACTTAATCGGTTGTGGCTTATTAGGTGTCAATAATAATAGTATTGCTTACTTATCCATTGAAGAGATTATTTATTTAAAATTAGTGGTTAATTTAAATAAATAGCCTTTAAGTAGCAGAATGTAAAAAGGCCAGAGCATTTACTCTGGCCTTTTTTATTCGTTCTTTTTTACTTAATGTTACGCTATTTTACTGTGCTCAAAGTTATTGGTTTGAGGCTTTACGATTAACTCACTTGGGTCAAAGTCTTCTACGCTGATAGTTGCTAAACGACTCTTTTCTGCTTTGCGAAGCAATAGGGCTTCTTTGTCTGAAATGATATTTAGCTCTAGACCTACTTTCGCCACACGATCTAATTGCATGAAGGGTAGACGCTGTTTTGACTCTTTACATACGCGGTCGTAAATTGGTTCCGCAGTTAAGATATCAATCAATGCTTCTTCCATTTTTCCTACTGGATTAAATCGACTTGCTTCCAAGAATAACCCGCGACCAATTCGGCTACGAACGCCTGATGGTTCTTGAAGAATTCGAGCCAGTTTATGGTCTAGTTTATCACTTGGACGCTGACGACAAAGTCCCGCTGGTAATAAAATAAAGCGCATAGCACCTGCAATAAATCGATTTGGGAAGTTTGATAGTAACCCATCAATCGCTTGTTCTGCTTGGTGTAGTGAATCTTGTACACTCCAGTGAACTAAGGCTAAATCTTCTTTTTGGCGACCTTCATCATCAAAACGTTTAAGTACGGATGTTGTTAGGTAAAGTTGGCTTAGGATATCCCCAAGACGTGCTGACATACGTTCGCGACGTTTTAAACTACCACCCAGCACCGCCATTGAAATATCAGACAATAACGCTAAGTTGGTACTGTAGCGGTTTACTTGTTGGTAATAACGTTTTGTATCATCACTAAATGGTGTTTTAGATCCGCGACCATCGGTTAAACCAAACCAGAAACTACGAACAAAGTTACTAATACCAAAACCAATATGACCAAATACAGCTGCATCGAACTTCTCAAGAGAGGCTTGTTTATCTTCTAAGTAAGCAGCCCCCATTTCTTCAAGAACATAAGGGTGACAACGAATAGCACCTTGGCCGTAAATAATCATTGAACGGGTTAAAATATTTGCGCCTTCAACAGTGATCGCAATTGGAGAGCCTTGGTAGCTACGAGCTAAGAAGTTTGAGCTGCCTAAACAGATCCCTTTACCACCTGCGATATCCATACCATCAATCGCAATACGTTGTGCTCGGTGGGTACAGTGGTATTTAACGATGGCTGAGATAACCGATGGCTTTTCACCTTGAACAATCCCGGCAACAGTTAGTGCACTCGCTGCGTCCATCATGTAGGCATTACCTGCCATACGTGCTAATGGCTCTTCAATCCCTTCCATCTTACCAATTGGTAATTTGAATTGACGACGAATACGAGCATAAGCCCCAGTAGCAAGCGCCGCTGTTTTTGCGCCACCCGTTGCATTCGACGGTAAGGTAATACCACGACCAACCGATAAACATTCAACCAGCATGCGCCAGCCGTGACCTGCCATTTTTTCACCACCGATGATGTAATCCAGTGGAACAAATAAATCGTCACCTTGTGTAGGACCATTTTGGAATGGCACATTCATAGGGAAGTGACGACGGCCAATTTTAACGCCGTCTAAATTGGTAGGAATAAGCGCACAGGTAATACCTAAGTTTTTCTTGTCGCCGAGTAAGCCATCTGGATCTTGCAGTTTAAATGCCAAACCAAGAACAGTAGCAACAGGAGCAAGGGTAATATAGCGTTTGTTCCAAGTAAGACGCATGCCTAAGACTTCTTTGCCTTCCCACATGCCTTTAGTCACGATACCAAAATCAGGAATTGAACCTGCATCTGATCCAGCTTCTGGGCTAGTTAAAGCGAAACATGGAATTTCTTTACCTTCAGCTAAGCGAGGTAAGTAATGATTTTTTTGGTCTTCAGTACCATAGTGTTGCAACAATTCACCAGGACCTAATGAGTTGGGAACACCAACGGTAATAGAAAGCACACCAGACACACTAGTTAGCTTTTGTAGAACACACGATTGAGCATAAGCAGAGAACTCTAAGCCACCGTATTTTTTCTTAATAATCATCGCGAAGAACTTATTATCTTTTAGGTATTGCCATACTTCTGGTGGCAAATCGGCAAGTTCATGCGTGACTTCATAGTCATTTATCATGCGACAAACGTCAGTCACTGGCCCATCAAGAAACGCTTGCTCTTCATCAGATAATGAATTTTTAGGGATGTTGTGAAGAAATTTCCAATCAGGATTGCCTTTAAATAGCTCGGCTTCCCACCAGACCGTTCCGGCTTCAATGGCGTCTTTCTCGGTTTGTGACATTTCAGGCATCACGCCTTTGAATAGACTTAGGGCCTTATTACTAAAGATAGATTGACGAATTGAAGGGATATTTACTGGCACTGCAATCACTAAGAAGACAGCCCAGCTAATAGGACCGGCATAACCTAGCCCTGAACTTACCGCTAAAATACCGGCAGTGATAAGGGTCGCTGTTCGTAGCGATTGTCGATGATAACTTAGTGCAGCAAGTGCAATAAAGGTTGTTAATAGTGTCAGGGCCATGTGATTCTCCTTTTCCGGCGCTGCTCTGTTTGTAGGAACAGAGGTGATTACGATACTCGGTCGTAATGTTATTGTTTGTGTGCTTCTGGTGAGAGGTCTAACCAGTTATTGTAAGTGTAGTGCTAATGTTAATAGAAAGTAAATAAGGTTAATGGTTAAAAAGTGATCCAGCTTGAGTAATTAATAAACAGTTTTTGTTTTTAAGTGCGTCATATCAAATTTCATAAGGAAGAAATTGAAGGATTTATGGCTTAGATAGAAGAAAAAACGTGTGGATCTCTTTTAAAGGTTTAGTGGTATAGGTACACTGAGATCAACCCCAATTAGGGAACATAATAAAAGAGAGTATCCTATGTCTTATCAAGATCTGATCCGTTCTGAATTAACAGAAGCCGCTCAAGTACTGAATGACTTTTTAGCTGATGATAAAAACCTTGCTCAAATTGAACTAGCAGCCAAAACCATTGCCGATTCATTTAAACAAGGCGGTAAAGTATTGTCTTGTGGTAACGGTGGTTCACACTGTGATGCAATGCATTTTGCAGAAGAGTTAACTGGACGCTATCGTGAAAATCGCCCAGGTTACCCAGGTATTGCGATTTCTGATCCGAGCCATTTATCTTGTGTGAGTAATGATTTTGGTTATGACCACGTGTTCTCTCGTTATACTCAAGCCGTAGGATCAAAAGGCGATGTATTGTTTGGGTTATCTACATCAGGTAACTCTGGCAATATCTTAAAAGCGATTGAAGCGGCAAAAGAAAAAGGCATGAAAACCATCGCACTTACGGGTAAAGATGGCGGAAAAATGGCAGGCCTTGCTGATGTAGAGATCCGAGTTCCTCATTTTGGTTATGCTGACCGTATTCAAGAGATCCACATTAAAATTATCCATATCGTTATTCAGTTAATTGAAAAAGAGATGGAAAAATAATTCATTATACTGACCAATTTTATAGCTATTAAGCGTTAATATTGGTCAGATTGCGAATAAAGGAGTAGCGCAAGTATGTGTGAATTACTCGGAATGAGTGCTAACGTACCAACCGATATTTGTTTTAGTTTTAAAGGCTTAGTTCAACGTGGTGGCAACACGGGTCCACACCGTGATGGCTGGGGGATTACTTTTTATGAAGGGAAAGGATTTCGCACATTTAAAGATCCAAAGCCAAGTTGCCATTCAAAAATTGCTGAGCTAGTGCAAGATTATCCAATAAAAAGTAAAGCGGTGATAAGTCATATTCGCCAGGCAAACCGTGGTGACGTCAATCTTGAAAACACACACCCTTTTACGCGTGAGCTATGGGGAAGATATTGGACGTTTGCGCATAATGGTCAACTGACAGGATTTAATGAATTATCAACAGGCCGCTTTCGACCTGTGGGTGAAACAGACAGTGAACGTGCTTTTTGTTGGTTGCTGAATCAGCTAGAAGACAAATACCCTGAGCCGCCTCAAGACATAATGTTGATGTTCGAATTTGTCTCTGAGTGCAGTGATCATCTTCGAGGCTTAGGGGTGTTTAATATGCTCTTGAGCGACGGTGAGTATCTGATGACTTATTGCTCAAACAATTTACATTGGATCACAAGGCGCGCCCCCTTTGGGCAAGCTTCGTTAATTGATGAAGATGTAAGCATTGATTTCCATAAAGAAACCACGCCGAATGATGTGGTATCAGTCGTTGTGACACGACCATTAACGGATAATGAAGAGTGGCATAAAATGAAAGTAGGGGAATACGCCTTATTTCATTTTGGTGAATTAACCGCTGGTAACCATGATACGGTGCCAGATATGGCTCCACCGCCATCAGAATGCCCAATTAATGCGTAAACACATTTCAGGACAAGATAATGTATAAAAAATGCCCATCAATATTATATTGATGGGCATTTTTATTATTCAGTTTCTAATCCTGATGGACCTAATATATTCCCATCTAAGATCGCCTTACCATTTTGCATCGTCAATCTCTCTTCTGCTAACCAATTCGCAACCATTGGGTAGATGACGTGCTCTTGAGCTTGTACGCGTGATGCGACCTCTTCAATAGTATCCTCTTCAAAAATAGGTACTTTAGCTTGAAGGATCACCGGGCCACCATCTAACTCAGGGGTAACAAAATGAACACTGGTGCCGTGTTCTTTATCGCCTGCGTCAATTGCACGTTGATGTGTGTGTAGACCTGGATATTTAGGTAAAAGGGAAGGGTGAATATTCAGCATCTTACCTTGATAACGCAGTACAAAAGCGTCACTTAAAATACGCATAAATCCGGCAAGGATAATGACATCAGGCTGATGAAGATCGATCAGTGTTGCTAATGCTTCATCATATTTTTCACGGCTTTCATAGCCTGTAGCGCTTAAGCTATGAATATTAATTCCAGCATTAACGGCGCGTTGTAGTCCATAAGCATCACTCTTATTTGAAATGACGGCTGAAATACGCGCGTTAGGGATTTTGTTACCACAAGCATCAATAAACGCTTGTAAGTTAGTGCCACTGCCTGAAACTAATACAACAATATTCTTCATCATAACGATCTTATCTTTTAAGTAATGATAACTATTCGAACATAAATAATAGATATAAAAAAGGTGATCGAATAATTGATCACCTTTCTATTTATGCTTTATGAGCTAGCTCAAATTTATGAAACCCGATTAACGGATCTCAACTTGTTCTTCGCCTTGCTCTGCAACAGCGACTTCACCGATAACCCAAGCGTTTTCGCCTTCAGCATTCAGTAAAGCAACAGCTTGTTCAGCTTGTTCTTTTGGAAGGGCAACAACAAGACCTACACCACAGTTAAAGGTGCGGTACATTTCGTAAGTATCCACGTTGCCTTTTTCTTGTAGCCAGTTAAAGATAGCAGGCCATTCCCAGCTCTTACCATCAACAACCGCTTTAGTACCTTCAGGAAGTACACGTGGGATATTTTCCCAGAAACCACCACCAGTAATATGAGAGATAGCATGAATGTCATGCTCTGCAATCATTTTAAGTGCTGATTTAATGTAGATTTTCGTTGGTTCGATTAAATGGTCTGCAATCGTTTTACCGTTTAATTCTTCAGTAAGATCAGCATTTGATACTTCAAGGATTTTACGGATTAATGAATAGCCATTTGAGTGAGGGCCGCTAGAGCCTACAGCGATTAATGCATCACCCGCAGCGACTTTTGTACCATCGATGATGTCTTCTTTTTCAACAACACCAACACAGAAACCAGCCACATCGTAATCTTCGCCTTCATACATGCCTGGCATTTCAGCAGTTTCACCACCGATTAATGCACAACCAGCTTGAATACAACCTTCACCGATGCCCGTAACTACTTCAGCAGCAACATCAATATCAAGCTTGCCTGTTGCATAATAATCAAGGAAGAACAGAGGTTCGCCACCTTGAACAATTAGGTCATTTACACACATAGCGACTAAGTCGATACCAATCGTATCGTGCTTGTTTAGATCTAAAGCTAAACGAAGCTTAGTACCAACGCCATCAGTACCCGAAACTAAAACAGGTTGCTTATATTTCGTTGGAAGTTCACATAACGCACCAAAACCACCAATGCCACCCATTACTTCTGGGCGACGAGTACGTTTTACTACGCCTTTAATTCGATCAACAAGTGCATTACCAGCATCAATGTCTACGCCAGCATCTTTGTAGCTAAGAGAAGTTTTGTTGTCGCTCACAGTGGTGTCCTCGCCATAGGTTGGATTTCAAAAATCCGCGCCATTCTAACAGCACAATGTAAAAAGGGAAACGTTTGCGTAAGAGTTTTTGCATTAATTTTGTAATAAAAAATAATAACTTCGGTAAACAGCTTAAGAGAACTGTCATTTATTTTACTATTACGTCATTTTTTAAGAGAAAAATATGTATAATTAGAAGGTTTGATTAATGTATCTGGAGTCAGAAATGAAAGTTGTTGAAGTAAAACACCCGCTAATAAAACATAAAATTGGTTTAATGCGTGAAGGCGATATCAGTACTAAGCGTTTTCGTGAATTAGCAACAGAAGTAGGTAGCCTACTTACTTATGAAGCAACATCAGATTTTGAAACAGAAAAAGTAACTATCAATGGCTGGAATGGCCCTGTTGAAGTTGACCAAATTAAAGGTAAAAAAGTAACAGTAGTGCCAATTCTTCGTGCGGGTCTTGGCATGATGGATGGTGTTCTTGAGCATATCCCAAGTGCACGTATCAGTGTTGTTGGTATTTACCGTGACGAAGAAACACTTGAGCCAGTACCATACTTTAATAAGTTAGCATCTAACATCGATGAGCGTATTGCTCTTGTTGTTGATCCAATGCTGGCGACTGGTGGTTCTATGATTGCTACGCTTGATCTTCTAAAAGAGAAAGGCTGTAAGAACTTTAAAATTCTTGTTCTTGTTGCTGCTCCAGAAGGTATTGCTGCATTAGAAAAAGCACACCCAGATGTTGAGCTTTACACGGCGGCTATCGATGAGAAATTGAATGATAAAGGTTACATCATTCCTGGTCTTGGCGATGCTGGTGATAAGATCTTCGGTACTAAGTAATTTTTAGTTACTTAAATTAAGAATTTAAAAAGGCTTGATGTATTAATCATCAAGCCTTTTTCTTACCTAGAATTATTTATCATCTTCAATTTGAGCATTGTCGACAACGTGGCTTTCACCTAAGTCATCAGGAAGAATCAAATTAAGCGCAATAGCAACGATCCCACAAAGACTTACGCCTTGTAAGTTAAAGTCACCAATACCTACCGCCATACCGCCAATACCAAACACTAAAGTCACACCAACAATAGTTAGGTTACGTGCTTTATGTAAATCAACTTGGTTTTTGATCAGTGTATTTAGACCGACTGTAGCGATAGAGCCAAACAATAAAATCATAATGCCACCCATAACTGGTACTGGGATGGTTTGTAGCATAGCGCCTAATTTCCCAACTAGAGCGAGGACGATGGCGCATACTGCTGCCCATGTCATGATTACTGGGTTAAATGCTTTGGTGAGCATTACCGCACCAGTTACTTCACTGTAAGTTGTGTTTGGTGGCGCGCCAATTAAAGAGGCTGCCATTGTCGCAATACCGTCGCCCGTAATCGTGCGATGTAGACCGGGTTTTTTCAGGTAATCTTTTCCGGTTACGTTTGAGATTGCAAGCATATCGCCAACATGTTCAACCGCTGGAGCGATGGCAACAGGGATCATAAATAAAATGGCGTTAATATTGAATTCTGGGTATGTAAAATTAGGCAGAGCAAACCAAGCCGCTTGATGCACGGGAGTAAAATCGACAATACCGAACATTAAGCTTAATGAGTAGCCGACAATAATGCCTGACAGAATAGGAAGCAATCTAAAGAAACCTTTAGAGAAAACGCTCACACCAATGGTCGTAAATAGTGACGCCGCTGCAATCCAAAAAGCAAGTTGCCCGTCAATTAGCTGATAAGCGCCATCGCCTGTTTTGCCAAGAGCCATATTAACTGCGGTTGGAGCTAAGCCTAAACCAATCACCATAATTACTGGGCCAACGACCACAGGAGGTAAGATCTTATGAATAAAGGCGACACCTCTGACTTTAATTACCGCACCTAAGGCAACATAGACTAAGCCCGCGACCATTAATCCACCCATGGTGGCAGGTATTCCCCAAGTTTGGGTTCCGTAAATAATAGGTGCAATAAAAGCAAAAGAAGAAGCGAGGAAGATAGGGACAGAGCGACGAGTAACTAATTGAAAGAGAAGGGTACCAACACCAGCACCAAAAAGAGCGACATTAGGATCTAAACCAGTGAGTAGTGGAACAAGAACAAGAGCGCCAAATGCAACGAACAGCATTTGAAAACCCTGGAATAAATTGTATAGCATTTCCATTTCCAGTAATGAATTTGAGGGATTCTATCATTATTTAATTCATAAATATCTTGATTTATCTCGTGAAAAAATAAAACTTTTTAGCAAAGTATTACTCTAATCTCTTGAAAGTTGGATCTGGGTCAATTCGAATCCTTGCTGAATAGAAGGATAGCCCTTATTATCGGCGGTAAATTATAAAAGTATTTATAGGTTGTTTGATGTTACGTATTTTGTGTTTATTAATTTATATGGTTGCTGGTCCTGTTTTGGCGCAGCAGCAAAACGATCTTTATCATACCGAAGTGCAATTAACTGGGTCTGAAAAAGCAGAAAGTTTGGCAAAAAAAGAAGGCCTTGAAAAAGTATTAATCAAGGTGTCAGGGCAACAAGAGATTGCTCAAAATGAAGTGATCAAAAAAGCACTCGCACAAAGTGACCGTTACGTGACGCAGATGAGCTTTGTTAATCATGATAATGCGCCTCAAACGATGAAGCTTGGTTACAATTCCAAAATGGTAGTAGGCCTGTTAACTCAAGCTGAGCAAAGTCTTTGGGAAGCGCCTCGTAAGTCAGTGTTAGTGTGGGTTGTTAATGAATACAACTATCAACGTAGTATTATTTGGGAGCAGTCAAATAACCCATTAATAACTCGAATTAAAAGTGCTGCGAACGAACGTGGCTTACCCGTCATGTTTCCTGTTGGGGATTTTGATGATGTAACCTCGATTGAAATTCCAGATTTATGGGGCAATTTTAAAAAGCCAATAGCAGATGCGAGTGAGCGTTATAATCCACAAGCAATCTTAGTGGTTAAAGTTCGTGGTAACAGTTCTACGTGGACGTTATTTGATACGACTCCTCAGTATTTAGTTTCCACATCAAAAAAACCAATTGAAGGGCGTGTTTCTGGCTCAGTTCAGTTAGCCGATATGGTCAATGAAGTCAGTGATTACTTTGCTAAAACATACGCGAAAAACCTAAATGCAGGGGCTGGAGAATCAGAAACGGTTTCGATTAAAGGCATTCATACAACAAGTGCTTTTTTCTCGTTAGAGAAGCAATTAAAGCAGATGAACTCAGTAGCTAGCGTGCAGGTGAATACAATCCAGGGTGATAAAGTGACGTATACATTAAGCTTATTAGGTGACTACCAACAGTTTAATGACGAGCTATTGAGTAAGAACTCAAGAATTACCCCTGTGATTGTAGAGCCTGTAATAGAGAATGAGAGCATTGAGACCAGTGTGGCAACTCAAGAAGTGACAGAAGTGGCAGAGCCAATACAAGAAGCGATTTCGGTTATTGATGACGCAGAGCCTGCGATTCATGAGTATCAACTAAGCGCAAGTTAACGCTAGAACCAACAAAAAGCAGCCTATAATATCAAATAAAAAGGTGACTATAAATTAGTCACCTTTTTTGATTTAACGCGTTACTCACCGTCAGTAAATTTTGCTTTTTCTATTTTTTCTACTTCAGATAAACGTTTTAGTTTTAATCCTAACTCTTTGCCTCGTAAACGAGCGTAATAAATATTACCGATAAAAGCACCAGAAGTAAGAATGACCTCAACCAGTGCAAGGTAACGTTCACCTTCATCCAACCAAAGAATGCTCAATCCGTGTAAAAAGTAGAACATTAAAATAAAATTGGCCCACGCATGAGTGTAAGGCTTACCTTGAATAATGCCTTTTAAAGGAAAAAGCATTGGTAAGACCCACGCCACTGTCACGCCATAAGGATTGATCAGTGGGTGTGGAGAAAGAGTACTGTGCCAAAGTGTGATAAAAGTGAGCAGTGCTAAGTTGCAAAACAGAGCAAGTAAACGGTAGCGCTTTGTTTCTGCGCTCATTTCAACGGGGTCCATGTTATTTCCTTTTACTTTATAAGATATCTAGCACTTGCTCTGGTGGTCGGCCCATTTTTGCTTGATTATTGTGAACAACAATAGGGCGCTCAATCAGTTTTGGTGTTTGCACCATCGCTTCAAATAACTGCTCATTTGTTACTGAGCTGTCATCTAGATTTAGCGTTTTATATTCGGCTTCTTTCGTGCGCATCATATCACGTACTGAATCATAGCCAAGTTGAGTAAAAAGAGTTTTTAATGCTTCAATATTTGGGGTTTCATCTAGGTATTTTACAACCGTAGGAGTGATCCCTTTTTCTTCTAATAGCGCTAAGGTTTCACGACTTTTTGAGCAACGAGGGTTGTGGTAAATTACAACAGACATACTTTTTCCTTTTTTAATTATAACGCGCTAAAACGTTCACGAGAGAGACGTAATTGATCAATTCTAGCGTCGTATCTTGCTTGATCTAAACTGCCATACTCAACCAATTGACTTGCTTGAGTATAATTACTGAGGGCTTTATTCCACATTCCCTTTAATGCGTACACTTCAGCTCTTGCTGCTAACTCTCCATCAGAGCTGCCATTATCATGGTAAGCCTTAGCTAATAATTGCCAACCGGTCGGATCTTCAGGGTTATCATGAGTATAACGCTGCAAAACACGAACGGCTTCGGCGGGTTTATTTGATTCTGACAAAGCATGAGCATAATTGATTGTGAGCACGGGGTTGTTGGGCAATTGTACCAATCCATTTTCTAATCGGGTCAGCGCTTGTTGATTCTTTTTAGTGTAAAGGTCTAAATCGGTGGCGGCATCAATGTAAAACGTATTAAGGGGATCATTCTTTAATAAAGTGTCCATGAGCGGTTGTGCTTTATCGTACTGTTTTGAATCGATATAAACTAACGCTTTACCATAATTTAGAGCATTTTTAATGTCACTATTATGCGTTTTTGATTTACGAGAAAACCAATCTAATGCGGCATTGCTATCAATCCCAGCAAATCGAGCGACGATGCGTGATCGAGCAAGCTGGTAACGTAGAGAAGTGTTGACTCTGCGCATTGGGTATTGCTGTGCTCTCTCTCGGCTATCGGTAATACGAGACGTTGGTAATGGGTGAGTTAGGAGCATGGGTGGTGGCGTACTTGCGTAGCGATATTGATCGGCTAAGCGAGAGAAGAATCGTGGCATAGCAGACACATCAAAGCCAGATTTCGCTAAGGTATCAATTCCAAATCTATCGGCTTCTTTTTCATTGCTACGAGTGTAGTTAATTGAGCTTTGCATTGCTCCTGCTGTCGTCGCATGAATTGCTGCAATCCCGGCTTCTGGTACGGCAATAGCTAATAATAACGATCCGATAAGCGCGGCAACGGTAGCTGGAGAACGTCTTGCTTGATCTTCCATACTACGTGCTAAATGGCGCTGGGTGATGTGTGCGATTTCGTGAGCAACAACAGAGGCTAATTCACTTTCAGATTGAGCGTATAAAAATAATCCAGAATGAAGAGCAACATAACCACCAAAGAAGGCAAAGGCGTTAATTTCTTTATTATTAATTAGGAAAAAATGGAAAGGCGTTTTTACATCACTTGAATTCGCCACTAATCGATGGCCAAGATCTTGAACATATTCAGCCAACACCGGGTCATTAATCACTGGCTGACTTGCACGTAACATTCGCATATATGCATCCCCATAGATTAATTCTTGATCAATCGTTAAGGTTGAGGCAGCAGTCGTCCCAATGTCAGGCAAATCCAAATCATTATTTGCAGTGGCAGAGAATGTACTTGTTAGTAATGAGGTGATCAGTAAACCACTGGCCAGCTTTTTTAATTTGAACATGTCGTATTTACAAATCCTTTTTAATAACATTCTTTTATGGTTTGATAATAACGTAATCTTGATGCATATAGAGCGCCAAATTTAGAATTGGTTTCTTTTTTGTATGAATTATGTGATTTATACTCTCTCAATTGAAATCTATCATATCTATAGAGTCGTAGAATGGAAACCCGAACCTTAGATTTATCACAACACCGCTGCCCAATGTCGCTGTTATTAGCGAAAAGAACCAGCCAACCTTTGGCGAAGAATGAAAAATTAGCGATCAAAATCGTCGACAAAATATCGTTAGTCGATATCATTAAGTACTTTGAACAACACGCATTTGATATTCATGTAGAGCATGTTGACTCATATGCACAGCTAACCGTCACTAGGAAGTAGAACTTAATATGTTAGATATGGTAACAAAGTGGTATAAACGCCGCTTTTCAGACCCACACGCAGTAAGCCTAGTTGCAATTCTTGTTGTTGGTTTTATTACGATTTATTTCTTTGGCCATCTTATTGCCCCCCTTTTAGTTGCCATTGTTTTAGCGTATTTACTGGAATGGCCAGTAGCAAAATTGAGTAAATTTGGTGTACCAAGAACGCTGTCTGTGATGTTGGTTATTCTTCTTTTTCTTAGTGTCATGTTAATGGCTGTATTTGGTCTTGTTCCGACGATCTGGAATCAGGTTGGTAATTTAATTAATGATATGCCATCGATGTTTAATGGTTTGCATAGTTTCTTATCAAGTTTACCTGATCGCTACCCTGAATTAATTCAACCTCAATCGATTGATACCTTGCTAGATACTCTACGAGATAAAGTGCTAGGAATGGGCGAAAGCATCGTTAAAGGTTCACTTGCTTCACTGGTTAGTATTGCTGCGCTTGGTGTTTATTTAATTCTTGTTCCACTATTGGTGTTTTTCTTATTAAAAGACAAAGACGAAATGGTCGAAACAATGAGCAATATTCTGCCTCAGAACCGTCGTTTAGCGACCAAAGTATGGGTAGAAATGAACGAACAAATAAGTAATTACATTCGTGGCAAAGTGGTGGAGATTTTAATCGTAGGCGGAATTAGCTACATTACCTTCGCGATTATGGATTTGCGTTATTCGTTGTTATTGGCGGTGATGGTCGGTTTTTCTGTGCTTATTCCATACATTGGTGCTGCTGCGGTAACGGTACCGATTGCGATTGTTGCTCTGTTTCAATGGGGATTAACCCCTGACTTTTACTGGTTAATGCTAGCTTATGCGATAATTCAAGCGTTAGACGGTAATGTATTAGTGCCTGTTCTTTTCTCTGAAGCCGTGAATCTGCATCCGGTTGCTATCATTGTCTCGGTATTAGTCTTTGGTGGCTTGTGGGGATTTTGGGGCGTGTTCTTTGCTATTCCGTTAGCAACATTAGTAAAAGCAGTTTGGAAAGCTTTACCTGCGACAGATGAAGTATTTAACAAAGCATCATAAAGTTGATTAATGAATAAAAAAAGGCGGTGCTTTTGATGAGCACCGCCTTTTTTGTTTTGAGCTTTTTAAAACGATTATTTCTCGTTTAGCTTATTTATTGTTTAAATAGTCCAATACCACTTCATGGTGAGTCTTAGTCTTGAATTTATTGAATACGTGTTCAATCACGCCTTCTTCATTAATCAGAAAGCTAATACGGTGTAGGCCATCGTAAATTTTTCCCATGAATTTTTTTTCGCCCCAGACACCAAAAGCATCAGCAGCGGCATGATCTTCATCTGATAATAGCGTGAAGTTCAGTTCATCACGTTCAATGAATTTTCCTAAGCGTTTTACAGGATCAATACTAACACCTAGCGTAACAACGTTATGAGCATCTAATTCCGCTTTACTATCACGTAATCCTTGTGCTTGAACGGTACAACCAGGAGTCATGGCTTTTGGATAAAAATAAAACAGTACTTTTTTACCTTTTAAATCAGACAGAGAAATCGTCTCTCCATTTTGATCAAGAAGTGATACGTCTGGTGCAGGTGAGCCTGCTGCTAATGGCGTGATCATGGCATTTCCTTTTGGCTGTATTTTTTAATTAGTTTTATAAAAGTTTATTTTGCCGCTGACACCTAATGTTGTACATAAGGCTTCAAATTGTTCTTGGATCTCAATGATGTGACATTCTTGAAAAATCTCAGCGGTAATTTGGATCTGAAAGGTATTTTGATTGTCATCTTTGTTCAGAGTTTGAGCGCTGAGGGTTTTTAAATCAATATCACGATTCGCTAAAAAATCGGTGAATTTTTCTGTTAATCCTGGGCGGTCTTCTGATTCGACAAACGCATCAATCGTATAAAAGATGTCTTTCTCTTGGTGAGGAGAGGTTCGTTTCATCATCGTAATTAAATCGTGCTGTTGCCCAAGTAAAGGTAAGGTATTTTCAATACGAGAAATCGCGTTTGCTGAGCCAGATAGCAACATGATTAATGTGAATTCGTTACCAAATGAAGCAATGCGGCTATCTACAATGTTGCAGCTTGATTCGGTGACAAGACGAGTCACTTTATTAGAGATACCCGGTCTGTCTGTACCGACAGCGGTAATTACAAGGTGTTGAGGCATAAAAAACTCGTTATTGAAAAAGATAAGCCAATACTAACACGCAAGTGATTGTGTGATAAGCAAGCAATAGTGGGCAATCGTCAAAAAAAAGACTCTACAACAGAGGCTCTTATGTAATATCCTTGAGGAATATTGATTGAATGATTCTGCTCATTGCATAAGAAGATGAAAACCATAGAACGTAATTCTTGGTCAAGGATGAAGACTCTTTGCATTGATATTAATGAATAACAGAATTAATTTACACATTCAGGCTAAGAAAAAAGGGAGAAGGATATGTTCTCAGGTAGCATTGTCGCATTAGTTACACCATTAGATACTGATGGTGAAGTAGATTACATCAGCTTAAAAAACCTTGTTGATTATCATATTGATGCCGGTACTGATGGTATTGTTGCTGTTGGTACAACCGGTGAGTCAGCGACATTAAGTGTAGAAGAGCATGTCAAGCTTGTAATGAAAACGCTTGAATTTGCAGATGGTCGTATCCCTGTTATTGCAGGTACCGGTGCAAATGCTACTCATGAAGCGGTTACTTTCAGTAAATTGTTCCATGATTCAGGTGTTGCTGGTTGCTTAAGCGTTACTCCGTATTACAACAAGCCAACGCAAGAAGGTTTATATCTGCACTATAAAGCGATTTCTGAAGCGACAGAGATCCCTCAAATTCTTTATAATGTACCAGGTCGTACCGCGGTTGATTTACTACCAGAAACGGTAGCTCGTCTTTCTGAGTTTAAAAATATCGTAGCATTAAAAGATGCGACCGCTGATTTGGATCGAATTGCAATTACTCGTGAACTTTGTGGGGATAATTTTATCCAACTGAGTGGCGATGATGCAACGGCACTTGATTTTGTTAAGTTGGGTGGACACGGTGTTATTTCTGTCACTGCAAACGTAGCGGCAAAAGAGATGGCGATGATGTTTGCACTAGCGGCTCAAGGTAAATTTGAAGAAGCTGAAATCATTAACCAACGTTTAATGCCGTTGCATAATGATTTGTTTGTTGAAGCGAATCCAATGCCTGTAAAATGGGCTATTCACCGTTTAGGTATGATTACTCACCCCGATATTCGTTTACCATTAACCGAATTAAGCCTGTCAGCACAACCTGTTGTTGAGCAAGCCTTGATTCGAGCTGGTGTGTTGAAGTAGTAGGATTGAAAATGAAAGTGAACACTCGCTTTGTTGTTGGATCATTGATGATTGCTGTTTTATCAGCATGTTCAAACAGTCCAACAGAGCGTCGCCAAGCTAAACAAGACTTTAAATACTTGGAAACGCCACCTTTAAAAGAGTGGCAACAGCCAGCTGAGGCAAAGCCTGAGTTCTATCCTCAATATGATATTCCTCAAGGGAAGTACGTTGGTGGAATTGGTAAAGAGGTGGATGTTCGACCTCCGCAACAAGTGCTTGAATTGATCCCAGGAGCTCGTATTGAAGAGCAAAAAGGAGAAGTGACGGTATGGCTTGTTAGAGAAGAAGATGTCGATAAACTTTGGCAAACGGTATTAACTCTGATTGAGAAGCGTGACATCGGTATGATTACCCAAACCGATTCTGAGATAGAAACAGATTGGTTGAAGTGGAATTCAGAAGATGAAGATCATGAATTTGGTGCGCGTTATAAAATCCGTAAACTGAATCAAAATAATCGTTCAGGCTTCCAAATTTCGCTTATTGATTGGCAAGTCGATGGTAAGCAAAGTGAAGTTACTCAAGCGAATAAAGCACGTTACAATATATTGATGACCAATTTAGTGACATCTGCTTATGATGCTCAATTACGTGAAGAAGCGCGTATTCGAGCGGAAGAGTTAGTGAAGCGTATTCCTATCTCTATGGGACAAGACAGAAGTGGCTTGCCAATTATTATTGCACGTGCGCCGTATAATATTTTTTGGGAACGTCTTGGTGAGTTATTACCAATGATGGGATTAGAAATTGAAGACAGAAACCGCTCACAAGGCACCATCAAGGTTAAATATAAAGAACCTGATGATGAGTACTGGGAAGATATTGGTACTAAGCCTTTAGCTTTTGAAGGCAGTACATACAACCTTCTATTAGGTGACTTAGGTAACCGAACTTCTGTCAATGTGACTGATGCAGGCGGTAAGCCGGTGAATGAAGAAACATTGGATTCAGTGGTGCCTGTTCTTGCGGCTATGATTGAAAAATCAAACAATACCCCTAAAGCAGAAGTAGATGATGAGTAAGAGTTAATCAAATATTGATAACGGTTAGTTAGATAATTATATTAAGACGTTCATTTTCTAGTGAGCGTCTTTTTTTTCGTCATTTTTTTCTGAGTTCATATTGTCTTGATTTGATTTTTCAGTTATCTCATCAGGGTTGGATTGTGTATTTTCGTCCACCGGTGAATCATATTTTTTCTTTGGTTTAAACTTCATATGTGCAGTTGCTTTAAGTGCTGCTAGATTACCAATCACGACACTTAAAACGATGACGATGATAACCCAAGGGTTCATTAACCATTCCATAGTTATTCCTTATTAATATTGCTAACGTAGCGTATAAATAGTGTCTCTATATGTTTAATGATAGTGTCTTTTCCTGCTAAGTCGACGTCTTTCCATATACTTAACAATACATCAGGAGTTAACATTGCCATCAATTCAGCACTTTTTTCTTTATGGCTAATATGCCAAGGTTCAACAGCAACCCCTTTTCTGTCTGCATCGTAAGGGAAAAAGAATCCATGTTTTGGTGCATTTTCTTTTAACCATTGACTGAAGGTTGCTTGGTGGCCAGTATTGTATTCCCAAGGTTCAAGTTGTAGGGAGGTATCACTCGGAAGGGTGTTAGAAGCGTAAACATCAAGATCGGTTCCCCAATGATGGCGACTTGCTCCGGGCAGGGCAGACCAACGCATAATCGCATGGATCTTTTCAATCTCACTCATATTGCTGGTATCAAGCGTGTGTCCATCTTCCCCTGAAATGGGACGAACACCATTGAATTTATTATTCCAAATCATCAACTGGCGTTCAAAATCACGAAAACTGCTGGCAATTGTTAGTGTAAAACCAGCCTCTAATGCCGCTTTTTCTAAAGATTGGAAAGATAAAATACAATCATGATAAAGTTGACGATGTGGTGTAACAAAGGAAATATGTTGGCTTGATAAGCCGGTAAGTTCTTGATTGTTCATAAAACACCAAATAATGATAAGAGGAGTTACCCTCTCATCATAACGCCTAAATATGATTAAGCGAGTAGATTATTTAAGACTTCTTGGTACATATCTGTCAGTTTTTCTAAGTCTTCTACTTTAACGCATTCGTTTACTTTATGGATGGTCGCATTAACTGGCCCAAGCTCAATTACTTGAGATCCCATTTGTGCAATGAAGCGTCCATCGGAAGTACCACCAGTGGTTAGCAATTGTGGTTTTTGTTGATTAACTGTGTCAACCGCATCAACGACGGCTGTCAGTAGATCACCAGTATCTGTTAAGAATGGCAGGCCATTAATAATCCAATCTAAATCGTATTCTAGATCGTGTTTATTTAATGTATCAATAACACGTTGCTGTAGACTTTCAACGGTTGATTCAGTACTAAAGCGGAAGTTAAACATAACCTCAAGATCACCCGGGATCACATTAGAAGCACCTGTTCCCCCATTGATATTTGGAATTTGGAAGCTAGTTGGTGGGAAGTAATCATTGCCTTTATCCCATTCTGTCGTAGCAAGTTCTGTTAGTACCGGCATTGCTTGATGGATAGGGTTACGAGCAATATGTGGATAGGCGACATGACCTTGAATGCCTTTTACGGTTAAATTGCCAGTAAGTGATCCTCGACGACCATTTTTTACAACATCACCAACATATTCTGTACTTGATGGTTCGCCCACAATACACATATCAATGATTTCGTTACGCTCTTTTAGCGTATCAACCACACGTGTCGTCCCATTAATAAATGGCCCCTCTTCATCAGAGGTGATTAAAAAAGAGATCGAACCGTTGTGATTAGGATGCTCTGCCACAAAACGTTCAACAGCAACAACCATACAGGCTAGAGAGCCTTTCATATCAGCGGCACCACGAGCGTATAACATGCCATCAATAATGGTTGGTTTAAATGGGTCGGTATCCCAGTGAGCTAATGAGCCCGTAGGAACAACATCGGTATGTCCTGCAAACGTAAATAGCGGCGCTTTTGTGCCACGACGTGCCCAAAAGTTGGTTGTATCTTCAAAGACCATGCTTTCAATGACAAAACCAAGGGCTTCCAAGCGTTTAATCATAAGATCTTGGCAGCCTGCATCTTCAGGTGTGATGGATTGGCGGCTTAGTAGATCTTTGGCAAGCGCTAAGGTTGGGGTATCTGACATTCTGTATTCCTTTACTTCTATTTAATGGTATATCAAATTATGGATGGTGATTTAAACGTTAAAAAGAGCATCATATTGAGCGGGCTTAAAACCTAAATGGTATTGGTCATTTAAGATGAGAACGGGACGTTTAATCATTGCAGGCATTTCTAGAAGTAATTTAATCGCACTCTCTTCATTCAAAGACGCTTTTTGTTCGTCATTTAGCTGACGATAAGTGGTTCCACGTTTATTGACGACATTTTCCCAACCAAGTTGTTGAACGAAAGTGGTTACCATTTCTTTATCGATACCGTCTGTACGGTAATCATGGTAAGTAAAAGCGATGTCATTTGCTTCAAACCACTTCTTACACTTCTTAATAGTATCGCAATTTTTAATTCCGTAAATTACAGTCATGATTTTATTTATTCTTCATTATGTTATTAGCTCAGGCCTATTTATAACTATTATTGAACAAATACGCCAGAGCTGTAGGCTATTTAGTATTCTAAATCTAAGCATCCATCGCACCTAAGATCGATATCGGAAGATCCAGGTATTGTTAACATTGGGTGATTAGCCATAAATCATACTGATACTTATGAAAATTAATTACAAAAAATGCATTTTTATGTGTTTTTTGATGGAATTGTGCGATTATTTTCGTAATTAGTTGATCAATCTCAACATCATAAATATTGAATGATTAATAATTGTTGTTATTAAATCAGGAGGTATCAATGGAGTTGAATCCAGTGTTTGCCAGACGCTTATATTTGGCGTTGTTGGTGCATAATTTAGAAAGACCAAATGTACCGAAGCTTGTCGAATTAACAGGTTGGCCTCGTCGTACGATTCAAGATGTATTGAAAGCCTTACCTGGCATTGGTATTGAATTGATGTTCATTCAAGATGGACGTCGCCATAATGATGGATATTATCGTCTGTCAGATTGGGGGCCTTATGATCCAGAATGGGTATGCTCACGAGAAGATGAAATTGCATCGACTTTATATCATTAGCACTATGCTTTTAACTGTGCTGAGGATTAAATAAAAACGCCAACATAATTGTTGGCGTTTTTATTTTCTATGAATGAGGGCTAGTTAGAACTAAAAATACCTACGGACAAGTATAAGCAGAACCCAGTAAAGTTACTGATGTATTAAATGTCATTGGGTTTTGAAGTACGACTATATTTGCGCCTAATGTTTGAGCTTCGTTTTTCATATCATTGACAGCGGCTATCATTAAGTCTTTATTTGATATAAAGAAAAATGTATACCAATGACCTTCACTTCCTGTCACTGTACCTACTTCCGTGCAACCTTGAACCACACTATCATTGTAATGAAGTGCAATGGTTTCAGATTCATCGTTCACTGGCTGTGTTGTAAGTGCACAACCATTAAGTAAAAAGAGACTTAAGAGTCCTGTTATCAATAATTTCATATTATGAGTCTAAGTAAATTAATGTTGCCGCAACTCGTGATTTTACATTCAGTTTTTTTAATAAACTTTTCATGTGAACTTTTACAGTAGCTTCAGAAATAAATAGTTTATCGGCGACTTGTTTATTTCGCATTCCTTTTGCTACGTTTTGCAGGATTTCCAGCTCACGAGCGGTAAGGGTTGCTAATTTATCATCGCCATTATTTTCTTGTTCTAAACAGGCTTTTACTTGTTCTGAGTAGGTTTTACCACCTTTCATCGCTTCTTTAAGTAAAGCAATTAACTCATCAGGCTCACTGTCTTTTAATAAATAACCATCCGCACCAGCTTTAATCAATGTTTTTATGTCTTGCTTATTATCCGAAACGGTTAAGATGACGATAGGACAGGTAACGCCTTCATTTCGCAATGCGTGTAATGTATCTAACCCTGACATCCCTTTCATATTAAGGTCAAGTAGTACTAAATCAGGTTCATTTTGGGAGATTAGGGCAACGGCATCGGTGCCATTACTTGCTTCGCCTATTAGAGTAAACTCATCTTCAAAAGAGAGCAGTTGACCAATTCCGCGACGCATTAAGGGATGATCGTCAACGATAACAACATTCCACATAAATTTTACCTTCTCTTTCTATTGGTTAAGTGGAAACGTAACGTTCACTGTACAACCGTGTTCAAATTCTGAGGATATTGATAAAGTCCCGCGAACAAAGTTCGCACGCTCTTGCATTATTCTCAATCCATAATGATTAATTTTTTCTTTTGTAGGGTCGAAGCCTACTCCATCATCTTCAATGTTAATGCAGCCTTGCTCACCTTCTTGAAAACAGGTAATGATAATATTATCAGCTTTTGAATGTTTGATTGCATTTAATGTTGCTTCTCGTATTAATTGCAATAAATGTACATGCTGTTGAGCATTTATTGGCAGTGAAGGAAGTTCATTATTTACTCTCAAGTTAATGTCAGTTTGTGAAGCCAATGTGGTGGTTATTTCTTGTAAAGCTTCACCAAAATGAGCTTTGTTGATAGTTAGTCTAAAGGTGTTAAGTAGCTCTCTTAATTGAGTATAGGCACTTTTAAGTCCTTCATCTAATTCTATTAAGGTATTACTTGTATTTTTACAGTCGCACTTCGAAAGTTGACGTTTTAATAGTGTGGTTTGAATTTTTAAATAGGATAAGGATTGAGCTAAGGAGTCATGTAATTCTCGGGCAATAGCAGATCGTTCTTCTAAAAGAATGAGTTGATGGGTTTGTTTCTGAGCTTGATTATAGAAAACACCACGAGCAAGAATATTTGAAATATTAATGATGAGTTTTTGATCGGGACAAGGGAGGGAGAATTGCCACATTAAATAGCCAAGTTGCTCTCCATCAATGCTCAGTTCTTGCAAGCTCCATGGTGAGTCATTCGCTTCGCCACTGGTTATCTCCCAATCTCCTCCTGATTTTTCTTCAACAATTAATCGAGCACTGGTTATACCTTCAATATGAACGAAAGTATCTAAAATGTTTTTAAATACTTGTTCATCTAATTGAGAAGCCGAAAGTTGCTGTGAGCATTGATAAAGCGTGGTTAATGAGCGGTTGGCTTGACTTAACTTTTTGGTTTTATCTTCAACTCTGCTTTCTAATTCTCTGTAATTAAGATTGATTTGTTGAGCCATGTGGTTGAATGAATCACTTAATAACCCTAATTCATTGTCACTTTTTAAGTTAACTTGGACGGAGTAATTGCCATTCGTCATTGCTTTACTTGCGGCAACCAGATGATGGAGTGGACTGACGATTTTTCGTTGTGTAAAAAAGATAATGAATAGGCTTAAAAGCAGGATTAACGATAACCCAAGTGCACCAATAAAGGATAAAAGTTGCAGTTTTCGTTCGGAAAATTGTTGTAATTGGAAAACGAAATGATCGATCTCATCTACAAAAAGAGACACTTTATTCAGGTAAACCTGTTTGTTATCACTGAGTAATGCGGGCTTTAGCGAGTGCCATTGTAAACGGATATCTTGATAAGATAATTCAATATCATTAGGAACAAACCATTGCTCTAAAGCTTGAAAAGAAGGGGATTCAATAGAGTCTGAAAATTTATTTAAGTGGTTTATGATTTCAGGCGAATTGCTCTCAATATCGTAAGCTAATCGATAGCTTTGCATGCGTAATGAGCCTGCAATATTGACGGCTTCGGCATCTTTTAGGCTTGATGATAAGGTAATTAGGGCCAAGCTAGTGGTAATGATAGAAACAAGAACAATCCATAGCATCACTTGAGCAATGGTCTTTGTTAGAACTGAGGTTTTTGTATGTTTCATGTTTGTTAAATGTAGCCTATTATTAGTTAACGGCAAGTTAGGTCTATTTTGTTGTTTTTATTTGTTTTAAAAGTTGATCTAAGACAAGTATACCCCTTCTTTAACCATTATGAGGTATATCATTAAAAATGACAAAATTTAAAATCCATCGTGTATAAATATGAACAGATGAAAGGAGTTGTGAGTAGATGAGTCAAAAAAATACGATTGACCATTCTAAACGAGGTCTTTTTCGTCGCTTCTCTAATAAGGAAAATATACATCCTTTAATACAACAGCGGTTACCTTGGGTTCATGGTGAAGCGAATTTTGTTTCTCAATGCACTCAGTGTGAAAAATGCATAACTGCCTGTGAAGAAAACATAATTGTTAAAGGTGATGGTGGGTTTCCCATTGTCGATTTTACCAAGGGAGAGTGTACGTTCTGTGAGGGATGTGCTCAAAGTTGCCCTGAAAACTTATTTGATTTAACCGTAGTGTCAGCTTTTTCTCATAAAATATCTATAAATAAAAGCTGCTTAGCAAAACAATCGATTGAATGTCGTAGTTGTAGCGATATGTGTGAAACACAAGCCATTCGTTTTCAATTAGTGCTAGGAAATGTCGCTCAGCCTCAACTTAATTTAGATGTGTGTAATGGATGTGGGGGCTGCGTTGCTGCGTGCCCTACTTCTGCTATTAGCATGACACTGGAAGAGCAAACATAATGTTAGATAATTTGCCTGAGAATGAAGTTCATATTTCAAGTGTAGTAGTGCATGTAAAACCTGAATTTTTAGAACAAACAAAAGAAAGAATTTTAGAAATACCGAATGCGGAAATCTATGGAGAAAGTGAGGAGGGCAAACTAGTCGTTGTACTTGAAACTGAAAACCAAGGATATATCACCGATTCAATCGATAAAATAAATGACTTCGAAGGAATACTAACGGTAGCGTTAGTATTCCACCAAATCGAGCACTTTGATTCGCAATGTGAGGATGAATCATGAAAATGACAAGACGTGCGTTTGTTAAAGCAAACGCCGCAGCATCAGCTGCAGCTGTTGCAGGTATTACACTGCCTGCTTCAGCAACTAATTTAATCGTTAGTTCTGACGAAACAAAAATTAAATGGGATAAAGCGCCTTGTCGTTTTTGTGGAACGGGTTGTTCTGTACTAGTAGGTACTCAAAAAGGTCGGGTTGTTGCGACTCAAGGTGATCCTGAAGCACCAGTAAACAAAGGTCTTAACTGTATTAAAGGTTATTTCCTATCTAAAATCATGTACGGAAAAGATCGTCTTCAAACGCCAATGCTGCGTATGACGGATGGCAAATACGACAAAGAAGGTGAGTTTACGCCTGTTTCTTGGGATGTTGCTTTTGACACAATGGCTGAGAAATGGAAAGCGGCTCTGAAAAAACATGGTCCAACAGGTGTTGGTATGTTTGGTTCAGGTCAGTGGACGGTAATGGAAGGCTATGCAGCGGTTAAGCTGATGAAAGCTGGTTTTCGTTCAAATAACATCGATCCAAACGCTCGTCACTGTATGGCTTCTGCGGTAGGTGCGTTTATGCGTACTTTCGGTATTGATGAACCAATGGGTTGTTACGATGACTTTGAACACGCAGACGCTTTTGTTCTGTGGGGGTCAAACATGGCTGAAATGCACCCAGTATTATGGACTCGTATTTCAGATCGTCGTTTAAGTAATCCGCACGTTAAAGTGAACGTATTATCGACTTACTACCACCGTTCATTTGAATTAGCAGACAAAGGGTACATTTTTGAACCTCAATCTGACCTTGCTATTGCTAACTTTGTTGCGAATTACATTATCGAAAACGATGCAGTTAACTGGGATTTCGTAAATAAACACACGAATTTCAAGCAAGCTACAACAGACATTGGTTACGGCCTTCGTGATGATGATCCGTTACAAATGGAAGCTGAAAATCCTAACTCAGGTGCGATGTCTTCAATTAACTTTGAAGAATATAAAGCGTCTGTTGCGCCTTATACGGCGAAGAAAGCGTCTGAAATGTCAGGGGTATCAGAAGAAGATTTGATCACTCTGGCTAAGCAATACGCCGATCCAAAAACAAAAGTAATGTCGTTATGGACAATGGGCATGAACCAACACACTCGCGGTGTTTGGATGAACAGCCTTGTTTATAACCTTCACTTATTAACAGGTAAAATATCTACGCCAGGTAATAGCCCGTTCTCATTGACAGGTCAGCCATCAGCGTGTGGTACGGCTCGTGAAGTCGGTACGTTCTCACACCGTTTACCTGCCGATATGATGGTTGCTAATCCTAAGCACCGTAAGATCGCTGAAAACATCTGGAAACTACCTGAAGGTACGATTCCTGCAAAACCAGGTGCTCATGCTGTTGTACAAGATCGCATGCTTAAAGATGGCAAGATCAACGCTTACTGGGTTATGTGTAACAACAACATGCAAGCAGGTCCAAATATTAATGGTGAGCGTCTTCCGGGTTACCGTAATCCAGAAAACTTCATTGTGTGTTCTGACCCATACCCAACAGTAACTGCTCAAGCATCTGATTTGATTCTTCCAACAGCAATGTGGGTAGAGAAAGAAGGAGCTTATGGTAATGCAGAGCGTCGTACTCAAGCTTGGTATCAACAAGTACAAGCAACAGGTGAAGCAAAATCTGATTTATGGCAAATCATGGAATTCTCAAAACGCTTCACAGTAGAAGAAGTGTGGGGCGAAGAGCTATTAGCTAAAGCACCGGAGTTCCGTGGTAAAACTATGTATGACGTACTTTACAAAAATGGCAACGTAGATGCTTTCCCATTATCTGAAGCTCAAGAGCTAAATGATGATGCGAAAGATCAAGGCTTCTATGTTCAAAAAGGCCTATTTGAAGAGTATGCAACGTTTGGTCGTGGTCATGGTCATGATTTAGCACCGTATGATACTTACCACCAAGTACGTGGCTTACGTTGGCCTGTTGTTGATGGTAAAGAAACATTATGGCGCTTTAAAGAAGGCTCAGATCCATACGCTAAAAAAGGGTCTGATTGGGACTTCTATGGCAAGCCTGATGGTAAAGCTCTGATTATTTCTGCACCATATGAAGCGCCTCCTGAAGTTCCTGGCGAAGAGTTTGATATGTGGTTATGTACTGGTCGTGTTCTTGAGCATTGGCATACAGGAACAATGACTCGTCGTGTTCCTGAACTGTATAAAGCCGTTCCAGATGCACTTTGTTATATCCATCCAGCGGACGCGAAAAAACGTGATTTACGCCGTGGTGAAGAAGTATTAATTTCAAACAAACGTGGTGAAGTTCGCGTTCGTGTTGAAACTCGTGGTCGTAACCGTCCGCCAGAAGGATTGGTATTTATCCCATTCTTTGATGCTCGCATCTTAATTAACAAATTGATTTTGGACGCAACCGATCCGCTTTCTAAGCAAACGGATTACAAAAAGTGCCCAGTGAAAATCACTAAAATTGCTTAATTAATAATTGATAGGCCATCGACTCGGTGGTCTATTTCAAAGAGTTTGCCTTAAGGCGGAGAAAGTAGAATGAAAAAATTCATTATAGCGCTGATGTCAGTAGGACTATTGTTAGCTGGCGCAGTCCAAGCAGAAGCAGAGCAAAAAGCGGAAGTGACTAATCCAGGTGGTATTGGTGGCGTAGAATCATTGCGTGGTGCATCAGAGTTGGAGACAACTCGCCCAGCGGATGACTTTAAGCGTTTCCCTCGTGATCATGCACTAGAAAGTGATTATGTATATCAACCACCTTTGGTGCCACATACTATTCGTAACTATGAAGTATCATTAAATGCGAATAAATGTCTATCATGTCATAGCTGGAAAAATGCCAAAGAAATGGGCGCAACGAAGATCAGTGTTACGCACTATATGAACCGTGAAGACGCTGTACTTTCAGATGTATCACCTCGTCGTTATTTCTGTCTACAATGTCACGTCCCTCAAGCTGATGCGAAACCATTAGTTGAGAATGAATTTGAACGTGTGGACTCATTGCGCTAGTTGATAGCCAATACTGTTAAGAGAGGCTATACATGAAATTATTAAAAGCATTTTGGAAGCGTTTTTCATCTCCAAGTAAAGCAGCAGTAGGTATTGTCCTATTTATGGGTTTTATGGGTGGGTTGCTTTTCTGGGGCGCATTTAACACGGGTATGGAAGCAACCAATACAGAAGAATTCTGTTCTGGCTGTCATGCTCCGATTGTTAAAGAAATCCAAGAAACGATTCACTACTCAAACCGTTCTGGGGTTCGTGCTATCTGTTCTGATTGTCACGTCCCTCATAATTGGACAGATAAAATCGTACGTAAAGTTCAAGCATCAAAGGAATTGTTTGCGCATTACGTAACTAAAACGATTGATACTGAAGAGAAATTTAAAGAACGTCGAGGTCATTTAGCTGAGCGAGAATGGCATCGAATGAAAGCGAATAACTCTCAAGAGTGTCGTAATTGTCATGAATTTAACTACATGGATTTCTCAGAGCAAGGCCCTCGTAGTGCGAAACAGCACTCAACGGCACTCGCATCAGGTGATAAAACCTGTGTAGATTGCCATAAAGGTATTGCACATAAACTGCCTGACATGTCTGGCGTTGAAGGTTGGTAAGGAGATAGCATGAGTACATTAGAGTCTGTTATTTGGCATACGTTAGGTTACATTGCAATGCCTAGTATTATCCTTGGTGGATTTGCTGCTGTTGCTGTTTTATCTATTTGGGTGTTATCACTTAAAGCAGATAAAGAATCGTAATGTAGAGACAGAAGTAATAATAAAATGAAAGAGATGAAGCTTAACGGCTCCATCTCTTTTTTGTATTTAAAACCCTAATACAGAATAATAAATAAAGCCTGCCCAGCTTAGAGCAAGCAGTATCCAGGGTAATGTTTTGTTCGATTCTGAATTTATCTGATCTTGTTGAGCTTGTTTTGTTTCTATATCTGAGGTCGTCTCGTTATTTTGTTTCTGACGTAGTGTTTTTTTCTTTAATTTATCCGCTTCTCTTGCTTTTTCTTTTTGCTGTTTCTTATAAAGCGTAATGCCTTTTTCAATACCTTGAGCGATCAGTTTAGTTTGTTCTTTTGTTTGTGTTGGTTTTTGTGTAGCTTTAGCTATCTTCAGCGCTTCTGTTTGAGACTCTATAGATACCGAGCCTTTTGATTTGTTGTTATTTTTCATACTTTACTCTCAATTTTTCATATTTAATTTTATCTTTATATATCATTGAAATATAAACAATACAAAGTGTGACGGAAATATAGATTTTGATCTTTGAAGTGTATCTAGCTCAAAGTTTTTATTTTATTCAATCGTTATTCTTAATCATTTCAGTATTCTGAACAAGTCTACTGAGTATGTTATTAGTTAATTTAAGCGGTATTAGTTAATTGAAAGGTAGATAATGCAGTATTCATTTGATGCATACGATAAACATGGTTGGTTAAAACCGCCGGTATGGTTATGGTTTGGGTGGGCAATATTAATTCGCTCTGTGGTGGTTTTTGTTATGGCAGGAGCCAGCCGCGAACAAGGCTCCGATTTACTCGCTTTGTTTTATCCAAGTCATGCTCATTTGTACACGAGTTTATATTTAAGCTTGCCCATTGTGTTTTATATGTGGTTAAGCAGCTTTAAAAAGCCCACACACCCTTTTATGCTGACAATTTGGAAGCAAGGTAGGTGGCTAACGATAGTGATGGTTCTGATGGACCTCACAATGTTAATTGAATCGGTTTTTGTTAATCGTGGAGAGTTTCAGCCTGGAAGTGCAATCATAATTCTTCTTCTTAGCTGGTTTTTAATATTTTTATTACGTAGTAAGAGAGTAAAAATATGCTTTAGTCTGACTTAATAGAGGGGGCAGACAATGGATCTATCAACAAGTGCATTATTATTTAGTGCGTTATTAAGCCCGCTAGCAATGGCGGATTGGCAATTGGATTTGGGGTTAGAGATTAATCGCCCGAATTTACAACGCATCACTAACTCATCAGCGTCATTAGTGCTGGGTGAAGATACTTTAGTTTTTAATTCAATCGATAATCAATCTCAAGTGCAAGCGTGGGCCGAGCTTAAAAATATCGATGCTGAAAATGTCGAAATTGCTTTTCGTGTCACTGAAGAAGGTGGGGGGAAAATCAGAATATTATGTGCTCCAACAATTATTACCAAATTAAATAATTTAGAGTCTTACATGGTGTCTGATTCTTCAGCAAATGAAACAGTAAAACTTTCGGTTGAAGTAATTTCTTCATAAACTCTTATTTTTTATCAAACAATTCCATGGTTTATTACATATAATGAGCTCAGTTAATCCAAAATAGAAAGGAACTGAGTTCATGTCACATACTCCTCAAACTGCATTACTGCCAGAACCAGATCGATTTGCATTATACGTAACGTTAAATATCAAAACTAACGCTCAGCTTGTGTTAGAGCAACTGCAAGCACTTCCAGTATTCATCTCTGAATTAAATGAAAATCAGCCAGACGCGAATTTAAGTAGCGCCATTTCTTTTGGTGCTGATTTTTGGGCAACGTTATCTGCCTCTATGCCTTCTGAATTGGCTAAATTTAAGCCGTTGGGTAAAGGTGATATTACCGCACCAGCAACTCATGGTGATGTATTGATCCATCTTCATTCTAATCGCCATGATTTACATTTCTATATTTTACGTAAATTGATGAATGTGATTTCCGAGCATGTAGAAATTCTAGAAGAAACGTCTGGATATCGTTTCCTTGATTCTCGTGATATGACTGATTTTGTTGATGGGACAGAAAATCCAAAAAATGAAGCGCGCGCTGAAGTGGCGTTAATTAAAGAGGGTGAGTTTGCGGGAGGTAGCTACATGATGTGCCAACGTTTTGTACACAAATTACCAGCATGGAATCGTTTATCAGTATCAGCCCAAGAAAAAGTGATTGGTCGCACTAAGTCTGATTCTATAGAGCTAGAAGATGTTCCAGCAGCTTCTCACGTTGGTCGCGTTGATATTAAAGAAGATGGCAAAGGCGTTAAGATTCTACGTCATAGCCTGCCATATGGTTCGGTATCTGGCGATCATGGTTTACTGTTTATCGCTTACTGCCACTCTGTGCATAATTTCCAAGTGATGTTGGATAGCATGTATGGTGAAATTGATGGTAAAACGGACCAATTATTACGCTTTACTGATGCAGTTACTGGTGGGTACTTTTTTGCACCATCACAAGAAATGCTAGCAGAGCTAAAGATAAAATAACGACTATTGATTCTATTAGGAGGGAGGCTGGTTTAAGTTTTCCTTTTATAAGAGTGATACAAAAAGGCCGCTGTTTCTATCTCTTATTGAAAGAGAAAGTAACCGCGGCCTTTTTATTGTCTTATATTAACTAAATCAATCGATTAAGATAGACTATTTAGTTACTCTAAGTACTGGAGATTCACCAACAGTAACAGCACCAGAAAGCTTAGTAAGCTCTTTGATTTCGTCCATGTTAGAGATAACAACTGGAGTTAGTGTTGATTTAGCGTGCTCTTCAAGGTACGCAAGATCGAATTCGATTACGGTGTCGCCAGCTTTAACTTCTTGGCCTTCTTCAGCGATACGAGTAAAGCCTTTACCTTTAAGTTCAACAGTATCGATACCGAAGTGAACAAAAAGCTCGATGCCATCGTTAGATTCGATAGAGAAAGCGTGGTTAGTTTCGAAGATTTTACCGATAGTACCGTTTACTGGAGCAACCATTTTGTTGCCAGCAGGTTTGATAGCAATACCGTCACCAACGATTTTTTCAGCGAACACTACATCTGGCACATCTTCAATGTTTACAATTTCACCAGAAAGAGGTGCGATGATGTCAATTGCTGCAGCGTCAGCGCTTTCAGACGAAAATGCGCTTTTAATTTTGTCAAACAGACCCATTGTGTAGCTCCCTAAAGTTTATATTAAATAGCCACTAAAACTTAGTGGCTATATTTAATTCTTTGCAACTATACTATTACTTAGTATTTTCTGCGATAAATTTTTCAACGTGAGCTTCAATTTCTGCTGCTGTTGGCATTTGAAGTGCTTCATCTGCCATTGCTTTTACTGCTGCAAAGTTTGAGTTACGAACGATTTTCTTAACAAGAGGGATAGAAATACCACTCATGCTGAATTCGTCTAAGCCCATACCTAAAAGAAGTAAACTTGCACGCTCATCACCCGCTAACTCGCCACACATACCTGTCCATTTACCTTCTTTGTGAGAAGCGTCGATTACTTGCTTAATTACAAGCAGAACCGCTGGAGATAGTGGGTTGTATAGGTGAGAAATCATTTCGTTACCACGGTCAACAGCAAGAGTATATTGTGTTAAATCGTTAGTACCGATAGAGAAGAAGCTAACTTCTTTTGCTAAATGATGTGCAATTGCAGCGGCTGCTGGCGTTTCAACCATAACACCAATCTCGATGCTCTCGTCAAACGCTAGGCCTTCAGCTCGAAGTTCTACTTTGTATTCTTCGATAGCTTTTTTCAGCTCACGGATTTCTTCAACAGAAATGATCATTGGGAACATGATACGCAGTTTACCGTGTGCAGATGCACGTAAAATACCACGTAATTGATCACGTAGAATTTCACGACGGTCTAAACTGATACGGATTGCACGCCATCCTAAGAATGGGTTCATTTCTTCAGGAAGATCCATGTATGGTAGATCTTTATCACCACCGATATCCATAGTACGGATAATCACTGATTCACCATGCATCGCTTCTGCTACTTCTTTATAAGCAACATATTGCTCTTCTTCAGTAGGAAGAGCATCGCGATCCATAAATAGGAATTCTGTACGATACAGACCAACACCTTCGCCGCCGTTACGGATGATACCGTCACAGTCTTTAACTGTACCGATGTTACCGCAAACTTCAACTTGGTGGCCATCTAAAGTGATAGCTGGTAGGTCTTTTAGTTTTGCTAGTTCTTCTTTTTCTGCAATTAAGTCGTCACGAGTTTTCTTCGATTCAGCCAGTTCTGCTTCTGATGGATTGATAACAATTCTATTGTTAACCGCATCAAGAATTAGCATGTCGCCATTTTTCACTTGCTTAGTGATATCGTTAGTACCAACGATAGCAGGAAGTTCAAGAGAACGCGCCATGATAGAAGTGTGAGAAGTGCGACCGCCGATGTCACAAGCAAAACCAAGAACGTAATCTAGGTTTATTTGTGCCGTTTCAGACGGTGTTAAATCTTTAGCAACTAGGATAACTTCTTCATTAATATTGCTTAAAGAAACAATCGTAATGCCCAGTGCATTTTTAACAAAGCGGCTACCTATATCACGGATATCTGTAGCGCGCTCTTTTAGATAGTCATCATCTAAAGATTCAAGTGCACATGCTTGCTCTTCAATTACAGAATAAATTGCAAAATCAGCAGAAAGCTTGTCGTCTCTTATAAGGGCTAAGATTTCTTCTTCTAGCTCTTCATCTTCAAGAAGCATAATGTGCCCCTCAAAAATTGCTTCTTTTTCTTCGCCAAATGTTGCTAGCGCTTTCGCTTTAACCGCTTCTAATTGCTCAGAAGACTTAGCTCTAGCGTCAAAGAAACATTTAACTTCTGCTTCTACTTGAGATTCAGAGATTGGAGTTTTGTTTAGGACAATTTCATCTTCTTGAAGAAGTAGTGCTTTACCAAAAGCAATACCTGGAGATGCTAGAATGCCAGAAATCATAGCTTTACCTTAACATTGATCAAATTAGAGAATGAGAATAATTAAAGAAAAAGCTGATTAATGCAGCTCGTCCATTAGTTTAACTAGGTGGTCTACTGCTTCTTTCTCTTGAGTGCCTTCAGCAGAGATAGTTACGTTAGTACCTTTAGTTAGACCTAAAGTTTGTAGTTTAAAAAGGCTAGTAGCACTTGCACTTTTACCATTAGAAGTAACAGTGATTTTTGCATCAAAACCTTTCGCTTCTTTAACGAACTGAGCCGCTGGACGAGTGTGAAGGCCGTTTTCTGCAGTGATTACTACGTCTTGTGAATACATTGTGTATACCCCGATTTATATTTTATGTTGAATTAATGTCGTTAACCAATTCTGTTTATGACTGTACTTTCGCACATCATTGCTTCAGAAACAATGCGCCTTAGTGTAAATAAGTTAACGGCAGTAATTTATACATACTGTCTTATTCTGTAATATTAAGGTGGTCCAATATTGATATATTATATTGGATTGTAATTATTTTACACCTAAAATTAAAGAGGCTTGATTATTACTAAGGAGGGAAATGAAATCAACAAAAAAACCCCATAAGGGGCTTTTTTGGCGTAAAAATTGATTTGAACACATGAATATTGCAGATTTATTGTTCGTTTTCTTGTTCTGTAAATAAACCAGCAAAGAGTGCAGTGCTTAGGTAGCGCTCGCCTGAGCTTGGTAATATGACGACAATTTGCTTATCTGCAAATTCAGGAAGTTCAGCAATACGGTTTGCCGCAACAACAGCAGCGCCAGAAGAGATACCCGCTAAAATACCTTCTTCTTCCATTAAGCGACGAGTCATAGCAATTGCATCTTCAGAGTTTACAGCCTCAACACGGTCGATCAGAGTTAGATCTAAGTTACCAGGAATAAACCCAGCGCCAATACCTTGGATTTTGTGTGGTGATGGTTTTAGATCTTGTCCAGCAAGCGCTTGGGTAATGACTGGAGATTCTGCGGGCTCAACTGCAACAGATAAAACGGCTTTGTTTTTAGTGTGCTTCAAATAACGACTTGTACCCGTTAATGTACCACCGGTACCGACACCAGCAACAAATACATCAATATTACCGTCGGTCGCTTCCCAAATTTCAGGACCTGTTGTTTTCTCATGAACTGCTGGGTTTGCCGGGTTATTGAATTGCTGAAGAAGTAAGTATTTACTAGGGTCGCTAGCAACAATTTCTTCCGCTTTAGCAATAGCGCCGCCCATGCCTTTTGCCGCTTCAGTAAGAATAAGGTTTGCCCCAAGCGCTTTAAGTAGTTTACGACGCTCTAAACTCATAGAGGCAGGCATGGTTAACGTTAATTTGTAACCTCGGGCGGCAGCAACAAAAGCAAGTGAAATACCAGTATTACCAGAAGTAGGCTCTACCAGCTCAATACCTTCTTTTAGTGTACCTGCTTTCTCTGCTTCCCAAACCATGTTTGCACCAATGCGACACTTCACACTGAAGCTTGGGTTACGCGCTTCTATTTTGGCTAATACGTTGCCGTTACTTACACGGTTAAGGCGTACAAGAGGAGTGTTACCAATCGTTTGAGTATTGTCTTCGTAAATCTTTGTCATGATCTGTTCCTTCATTTCACGTAACGCGTGATTCAATATGGAGTAAATTTTTTGGTGACTCATTTGAGCAACTCGACCTACTTAGAATACGAAGAGTTTCTTAAATGAGAAAGGATCAAAAGGTTATAAGTTATGGATTAACGGTTTGCATGTGTATCACGATAAATATCGACCCACATAGCAGTGGCTCCACAAACTGCGATAGGCATAACAAATAGGTTTAAAATTGGTGTCATAGTAAAGACGGTGACTAATGAACCAAACGATAGGCATTTACCTCGTTTGTTTTTTAACTCATCTCGCATGGTTTCAAAAGGTACTTTGTGGTTATCAAACGGATAATCACAATATTGAATCGCCATCATCCAAGCAGTAAATAAAAACCACAAAATAGGAGCGATACTTTGACCTATTGCAGGAATAAAAAATAAAATGAACAACCCTAATGCTTTTGGAAGGTAATATTTTAGTTTCTGCCATTCACGTTTGAAGATCCGTGGGAAATCTTTTAATGCGTCAATGATCCCACCATCAGGTGCGGGTTGATTTGTTAATTTCGCTTCTAAATGCTCAGCTAATAACCCATTGAATGGCGCAGCTATCCAGTTGGCGATAGTGCTGAAAAAATAAGAAAATACAGCAAGAATACTAATGACAATTAATGGCCATAATAGATAAGAAAGCCAATCTAACCAACTTGGTATTTGAGACAATATTTGTTCAATCCACTCACCTATTTGATTAAAAAGATAAAAGAATGAGCCACCTAATAAAAGGATGTTTATTAAAAGAGGAATAAAAACAAAGCGACGTATCCCTGGTGTCATAGCTAGGGAAATGCCTTTTAAAAAATATTGAACACCTGAGTGAGTTTGCTTAAATGAATTCATAATGATTAATTGCGGTTGTGTATCATGCATTCACTATACTCAAAAATCAGCACAAAGAAATGACATTAACGTAAATAAAGGGGGGATAAATTGTTCAAATGTAAGATTTATGTCACCACTTTCATTTTGTTATTCAACAATAGGGCTATAATTTGGTACATTACCAATAAGTAGTGGTAGATTAGCGTTAATAGTTAAACTACCTTCATAGTAGTTGAGGTAAACTTCCCTTGTATTTTTACAAGAAAAGGGGGAGTTCAATAAAGCAGAAGAGCAGAGAGTTAGCGATGCAAGAATTGCGATTAGTGTTGATACTTGTTGGGGCATTAGCCATTGCGGCGTTATTGTTTCATGGCTTGTGGACAAGTCGAAAAGAAACAAGCTCAAAATTTGGGAAGAAAATAGATATAGATTTTGATGCTGATGAAGATGAAGATGAAGATCAACCTGCCCCAGAACGTGGTTTTTCCCAATCAAAGACAGAGTTTGATGCACCCAAAGAGAGAAAGGAGCCTGCATTTACTCGTGAAGAGCCTGCTTTTTCAAATGACCCTCTTTTGGATTACGATAGTCAAGAGAGAGCGCGAGAATCTGTGGTGCCGGTTAATTCTCCATCTATTGAAGTGCCGACTGTACAAATCAATGAAGAGACGGTGAATGAACCTGCACTTAACAATGATTCAGCATTTAAAGAAGAATCATCTATTTCATTCTCAGCCATTGATGATGGTGATGTTATTTCAACAAAGCCTGTTTCTAATAAAGTTATCGAACCAAAAGTAGATGTTCCAAAAGTAGATGCTGACGTTCCAATAGTAACAGTAGAGCCAATAGTAACAGTAGAGCCAATAGTAACAGTAGAGTCAGTAGTTGAACCCATTGTAGAATCAGAGCCTGAACCAGAAGAAGACGTTATTGTCATTAACGTTCATGGTATGGGGAGTGAACGTTTCAGTGGTAATCGTTTATTTAATAGCTTAGAGCAAAATGGCTTGGTGTTTGGTGATATGGCGATTTACCATCGTCATTCAGATTTATCAGGTAGCGGTAAAGTATTATTTAGTGCGGCAAATATGGTTGCTCCGGGGCATTTTCAAGTTCAAGAGGGGGAAGTGTTTTCGACTCCAGGTATTTCACTATTCTTACCACTTCCTTGTTACGGAGATGCTGAGTATAACTTTAAGCTAATGCTGCAAACGGCTCAGTTAGTGAGTTCAGAGCTTGGTGGTAATATCTTGGATGAAAAACGAGATATGCTGACCCCAAATAAGATAGATGAATATAAACGACGTGCAAAAGTGTTTTGCCGTAAATAGATCGTTTATTATTATAGTTAATTGAGAAAGGCTCCTTGTGGGTCTTTAGTTTTCACTTAACTTATTGTTTTTAATATTATTTAAATTAATCTTCGCCACAAATTGACCACATACCGTTAGAAATCAATACGAAAGCCACTCACTGATTATGTGTGTGGCTTTTTATTTTAACGAAATTGACATCTTGTGGACTCGTCATTTACAAGCTACTAATTGATATATGATAAATATCAATTGAGTGATGGGAAGATAACGCAGATGAGTTTGCTGAATTTAATATTCGCATTGATAATCTAGATAATGACGTAGCAACATTATGAACCTTAATCGAACAATATCAGTTAAGAGCGGGTAACTTAAAAGATATTATCGATGGTAAGAGCTTAGTTTTAATGATTCTTAATGGATCTCGTAAACTTACTAAATACCATATCTAGGCTTGGACAAACGCATGAACTATCATCCTGTTAATGGTTACATTACGTTAATCAATGATAATGTTTAATGACGAATTAGGTGGTTATCATTCAACCAAACATTGACTATAATAATAGCCTAACTTAACTTACGACTACATTTCAAACTTGTTTTTTTCACAAAAAATCTACTCATGTGCTTACCCTGATATCCAAGCGATTTCAATCAAATTTAATATTAGTCCCGCATTGTTTTTTAGGTGCGCAAGCTGAGTCTTCACATTTTCGGTTTCCAAATCCGCGTGTTGGGAGTTCGAATCTCTCCACCCCTGCCATACAATTGCATAGTTATGCAGAACGAAAAAAGCCCGCTAGGATTAGCGGGCTTTTTTTTGTTGTAAATTGTTTTTATCCCACAATCATTCAGAGCAAAAACGCATTCATATCCTACTTGATGCGGGTTTACCCTACGAAAAGTTATCCGAATTGGTTGTTTTTTGTGTCTTTAATCATGGAGTAAATTCAACTAACAGCCTAAGATACTGTTATCATTAGTCGTTTATACTTAACACTTGAATATCAGAGGTACTTTAATGTCCGAATATTGCTTTTTTACCCCCGAGTCACAAGCGCTCGCGGAGTCTTCCGGCCTAAAAGAACGTATTGAAAGCTACGCGGAAACTAACAAAAAACAAGTTTACGTTTTAAATAAACCGTTATCAAAGGAAGACTCAACCTACGATTATGAAGGTGCGTTTGTGGTCTTCGCAGCAGGTTCAAAGCCTTGTTTTATTGATACCGCGAATAATGAATATGGATTTGAAGATTATATTGAAGATTTTTTTGATGATGTTTCCTTCTTATCTGAAAAATTTCAATATCGTAAAAAAATTGGACGAAAAAAGCACTGGAATGACCTATTCACTCAAGTTACATCTGATGAATTGGATTTAGAGTCTCTAAAGCTAACAAAGCCAACAGAGAAACGAGTAGCTGACCTTATCATATCTTTAGTTATCGGTAGTATTAATGATGTTTCTAAGATAAATCTAGAAGCAGAAAGTCTACTAGACATGATCAAATCAAAAATAGTTCTATTCGATACAGACCAAACCAGTTTCGTTTTTAAGTCTGGATCTAATAAAAAATTCGTAATACAAGGGCTAGCAGGATCAGGAAAAACTGAATTGCTGCTTCATAAGCTCAAAGAAATCTACTCTAGTGACCAAGAAGCTAGAATAGCGTTTACATGTTACAACAAGATTTTATCTTCTAGCATGAAGAACCGTATTCCGACATTCTTTGACTTCATGAAAGTTGAACGCCAAATTGATTGGGACAATAAACTATTTTGTTTCCACTCATGGGGTAGCGGTAGAATACCGTATTCAGGTATGTACAGATACATCTGTTATAAATACCAGATTCCATTTGGTACACTTTCATCAGGCTCTTTCGACTCGTTATGTAGTAAAGCTATCAACGAGATAAAAAATCAATCACTAACAGGTGACGACCAATTCATCTATGACTATGTTTTTATAGATGAAAGCCAAGACTTCGGTGAAAGTTTTATCGAGTTATGTGAGTTGGTAACAAGTAAGAAGGTTTTTGTTGCAGGCGACGTGTTCCAAAATATCTTTAGACCTATAGACGAAACGGTGAGCCATGCAGATCTTGTACTAAAGAAATGCTATCGAACAGACCCTAGTAATTTGATGATTTCACATGCGCTTGGAATGGGACTATATGAAGATCCTGTATTACGTTGGTTAAAACCAAATGAATGGGATGCTTGTGGTTATAACTATTCTGAGGTTGACGGTAAAGTTAGAGTATCAAGAGATCCATTGAGGCGTTTTGAGGATATTCCCGACGATTACAAATCAACTTTTATCTCTGTTATTGATGAATCTAAGACCATCGCAGATTCAATATTCGAAGTGGTAGAAAATATTAAATCTAAGCATGAGAGTATTTCAGCGGGTGATATCGCTGTATTATTCCTAGATAAACGTAATTATATTTATGATGTCATTCCAGTGCTTGCTCGTAAAGTTCATGAGAAATTAGGTTGGGATGTAAACATTTCGCACGACACTAAGACTAGCGATAATGATAAATTTTTCATTTCCAATATAAATAATGCTAAAGGTTTAGAGTTCCCATTTGTAATTTGTTTTGCAAAAGATCTAAATAAAAACGCCTCTTTTAGAAACGGCTTGTACACGATGATGGCTCGTTCATTTTTAGAAAGCCACCTAATCTTAGGCTCTAGTACTGACACATCTTTACTAACCAACCTTGAAAATGGTTTAAGCTGCCTCAAAGAAAATGGCTATATGGAATTAAGAATTCCATCAGAAGAAGAGATAGCAAATCAGAATGATATGATTGTATGGGATGAAGGCCCAACTATCGAAGAAAGAATTCGTGAATACTGCGACTCAAAGGATGCTTCACCACGCTTGACAGCCAAACTAGTACACAGAGTTGGTGATATGATGTATGACATTGAGTTCGAAGAAAGCTACTTCAATGAAATAATGGTACTTGAGTATAAGAGGAATGAACAACTATGAGTGCTTTTTATTATCATAGTATTCCAGGGCACTACATGTCTGGCTTTCAAGCCGTTAGGAATTCATTAGATAACTTGTCTAATATTTTACAACTGGCTGAAATTATAAACTCATGTCCAGATCATAGCGAAGGTGCTAATAAAGATAATTTCGATATTGCTGTTTTTACTAATGACTTTCATCGTTTCTTAGTGAAAAAAGATGACGGCTACTTCTCTATGTCTATTCCTTTTCAAGTCATAGTTGAGAATGGAAATATGTCATTTAACTGTGACTTGCTTGAACAACCGGTTAGTGGGAAGTTTATATCTATTATGCGGAACGCAATTATTACTACTCATGGTAATTTGCATTCGCATGAAGAAGTTATTATGTCTTTACACGATAACTTCAATGTATCGTTCTCTGAGGCAACAGCATATTATGATACATTTGCTGCTTTGATTTCTGAGGATCATGGTTACTTTCGTTTTGATGATGATGAAAATCATGCTAACGGAGATGTTCACCCAAGATACCATTTTGATATTTTTTACAAAAACAATTCTTCATTAAAAATAGGCTACGACAAAATTGCTGGCGTGGATTGTCTAATCTCACTTGCAGATAAAGTAACACCCAAAAAATATCTCTTAGAACGCTTATGACATCATATGTAATATAGAGCTCCTGTGGCCCTTTTTTATTGATGTTAGATATAGGTCTTGCACTTTAATCAGATATATATTGCATGAGTAGAATGCCTTACAGAAAATTATTAATGAATTGCTAATTTAGCAAAGTCACTGATGTGTTTTTGTCCAAATACGAGTTAAATAAGATTGATATATTGCATTTAACCTACTTAATTACACTCGGCATTTTTAGTCTGCCGAGTGTTTTTTTTGTTTTAACGGTTAATTGTTGAGTTTGTTTACTGTTGCACTATAAGTCTCTTCTTCCATCTCTATTCCAATGAATTTTCTATTTAGCGTCAAGCACGCCTTACCCGTTGAACCTGAGCCCATAAATGCATCAAGTACCACTGCACCTTCTCGACTGCTGCTTGAGATAACATGCTCGAGTAAATCCGCAGGTTTTTCACAGGGGTGTTTTCCTTGGTAATATTGAACGGGTGCAAACGTCCACACATCGGTATAAGGCACTTCATCAGTCACATAAAAAGGTCTTCTCAGGCTTTCATATTCTGCTTTTAGTTCATCGTATTCTTTTACGAGGTTTCCGTATTCACTGTGCAATGCTTGGTATTCGTTAGTGAGCTCAGCGTGCGTTTTGGATAGTTGACCACTCTTTGATGCGAACAGTTCTTGCAGTTGTTTGTATTGTGTTTCTGTTGGAAGTTTCCACTGACTTAACGAGAACCAATGCGAGCACATTTGTGTGCCGGTGGCTTGGTTGATTTCTTTTGCTGAAATATTAAGTGCGTCTTTCGCGTTCTTGAAGTAATCCATTAGCGGTTTAAACACGGTCTTCTTTAATTCCGTACATTTCGTGGCGTACTGGCTGCATCCTTTCGCAAACCCTTCTGAATCATAATGCCCTGCAAAGATGACGCGCTCAGTTGCCGGAAAGAACGAACGTAAGTGTGGCTTGCGTGCTCGTCGCCATACGCCAGAGGGTTTCGCCCATACGATATGATTAAATACATCAAACCGCGCACGGATAAGTAATTCCGTATCTGCCGCTAACTTTGAACCACAGAACAGGTATAAATTGCCAGAGGGTTTCAATACGCGCCAGAACTCAACCAATACCTCATCAAGCCACGCCAGAAAAGTTTCGACGTTTGGCCATTGGTTATCCCATGCGTTTTTCTTCACTTGGAAATAAGGCGGGTCAGTCAAAATTAAATCAATAGAATTATCAGGTAAGGTTTTAAGGTAATGCAGGCAGTCAGCATGAATAAGTTGCAGTTGTCCGTTATGCAGGGTGGTAGTGTGCATTTGTTACTCCAATTAAATAAGAGCCTTGAATGCAAAGAAACGCAGCCACATGAAGTGGCTGAGTGGGTTGATATGCTTCCTCTCCAAATATTAATCTGGGTCTCAGGTACTCAAGGCATAAAAACTGGAATGATTATATCAACTTAAAATGAAGCTGTATATCCATACAGGTGCATTTATGCGCGAGTATATTCGCCATTATCTAATTGTTGAAGATAACCAAAAAAAGCGAGTTGCTCAAAGATAAGGGTTATATGACTGCGGCTTTGATTGGGAAGCGTGATATTTTCAGGGGTTATTGGGTAACGAGAGGCGGCTAATATAATGTGTTCAACCGTGGCTTCTTGGCCTTTCTTAATCGGTAGCATGTTATGCATCTCCATTGTAAATGTTATCTAGGCAAGTAAGGCGACCATGTAACTCTGAGGCAGTGCGAATGCTTGGGGCTATCATTTCACTGAGTAACATTTCTTCAGTTGCGGATAGGCTTTCTTTTTCTTTGTGGGTCATTTCTTCACAAGCGGCGCTGTTTATCTCAAAAATTACCTTGCGTAACTGATTGGCCAACTCGGTGGCGTGGCTTATTTTTTCTTTTATTATTTGGGTTGTCATGGCTTTTGCCTTGTTAATTGGTGTGCAATGACAGTAGCTCTGCACACCAATCACAGCGAGTCGTGTTTTATCAAAAAGAGGTCTTGAACGCACTCTTTAGTTTTACCCAAAAATAAGACTCGCCTTTGGTTCAACGTTAGGGCTGTCTTGTTTTAATTTCCATTAATAACTCATCATCATATTACCAACATCAATACTCAAATTAGTCCCTTTATCACTACTTACCTTATCAACAGTGACTGGTTTTTCTGACTTGATCGTCAACGCCACTTCCGATTGACTTCGGATATTTTGGGTCGTTAATGGTGTCATTTGCTGCATAGGTCTTACGCTTGAATTTATTTGTCCAGGACTTGGGTTATATTTACCATTATCGCTCATTGAACTCTCACGTTTATTCGTGTTTTTGTTCGCCGTTTCATTGGTAATGACGCCGAGCTCTATGCTCTTATCTTTTAAATTGCCAATTTTGGTGGTCATTTCATCCACCTTTTTGATGGATTCATCATCCTCATCGCCAAAACCAAAAAAGCTACCAATACCACTCATGACAGAGCCAAGGTCGGTAAATTTACTAATCAGGTAAAGGATTGCAACACCTGCTGCCATGACTGCTGCCACAATCAAACCGATAGGGTTGGCAAACATGACCGCATTCAGCGCAAAAAAGGCTATTTTCACAAGAGCGATTGTGGCCACGATTTCAGAAAAGTTATTGCTCAGAAATAAAATAGCACCTCCCATTGCTTTAAATGCAGTAAACACACCACTCACAACTCTTCTTAAATCCTCAACAGCCTCCGCTCTCCAGTCCATGTTCTTCATCTTTTCGGCGAAACCACCAAAGATAATGGACAACTCTTTCATGATAGGAGTTAATGCGCTAATTTTTAACGAGTTGATAATTGCGCTCAGTTTTTTAAATGTTCCTTCAAACTCACTAGCCGCTGTAAGTGAATCTGGGCTTATTGGCCCGCCAGTATCTTTGAGGTCTTGCTTTGCTTTATTGAGTCCATTAGTACCGGCTTTTAATACCGACAACATCTTTTCACTGTCACCCCCAAAGAACTCATCCGCCATGAAGTTCTGCTTGGATACGTCCGTCTCTTTCGCAATTTCACGAAGTAATACCTGATAAGCTCCCATTGAGTCTTTAGCGTTCATTAAATCTTTATAGGCCTGACCATTGCCAGTGTCTTTAAAGTAGTCATTCATGGCACCAGATTTTAGGGTTTTCATTTCAGCCCAGCGCAGATTCATTTCCTTGATTGCAGCGTCCATATCCTCCGCTTCTGCGCCAGCACCTTTAGCTTGCAGCCGCATTGCTTGCAGTGCATCAACGGGCATTGCTACGTCTTTTGCTGCTCTTGATAACTCATTCACCTGTGCAGCCGTATCAGCGATGATAACGCCAAACCCCGCCATAGAGCCAAGCGCAGTACCACCGACCATTGCACCATTTTGTGCCATTTCAATGGATGGCATTTTTATTGATTTTTGCACTTTGTTGAGAGGTGTCATTACGGCTTGAAGTCTTTTGTATCGCTTGCTCATCTTATCAATTTTTGGTGCATGGCTGTCGTAGTTAGTCGATAGGCGAGCAAATTCATCATCGAGCTTACTCGCATCGATACCGGCTTTTTTCATGCCCTTGCTAACCTGGGTTAAACGTTGGCTATGCTCACCACTGACTCTCGCAAGGCTTGCCACTTTCTCTGCTTGTTTAGCTAATTGACTGGTGAGAATGGCATTAGGTCTATTGACGGCCACAGCCTCAGTTCTTAATGATTTGAGTGCTTTAGATTGATCAAGGATCATTTTGTTTAGCTTTTTATTCGAGCCACCTGCGGCTTCCGAATGCGCTTTAAGTTTAGCCAGGCTTTTTACTTGTTTCTCAATCTCTGTGTTTAACGTTTTTTTTGCATTTGTTGCTGAGGTTTCTTTGGCTTGCAGGGCGGTCAATTTGTCTTTGGCTTCATTTAAACTAATTGCACTCTTATCGACTTCTTTACCTATTGCCTTATAGGAGTCAATAAGGTGCAGAGCTGCACTGTCATCTGACTGTGCTTTCTTTATGTCGTTAATCTTCTTTGCGTAATGATCTGAATCACTCGTCATGCCTTTTAATGGACCTTTGACTTTATCTACAATACTCATAACAACAGATAAATTCATTTTCATGTTACTTTCCTTTTTACAAAAAAAGGGAGAGCAATCAGCTCTCCCCTTGATGGCGAACGCGCGCCTTTTCTCGAAACAAAATCAAATCATCGATGCTAAATTTATCTATCTCACTAGGAGCCCAATGAAACACCACAGCAAGATCAGCATAAAAATCTTCTACCTGATTAAATTGATCGATTATTGTTTCGTATTCACGAAAAAATTTGCAATTTCCACCATTAATGGCGCGAGGTTTTCCACTTCAATATCAAGCAGGTCGCGTTCATTTAGGGTTGAGATGCGAGGAAGTATTTCGTAAGCGGTATCAAAATCCATATGACACAGATCACCAAGCTTCAATCCGCGTAAATCACCGGCGCAGGGTTTTCGCAGCTCAATCGTTGTGATTTTTTTACCATCTTTCATGATCGGCGTTGGTAGCTTTACCTTGACGAGTTTATTCTTGCTCATGCTCTAGCTCTTCTTTTAGTTCTTTCAGGCGCGTTTTACAGCCCCCTTTATTTGGATCCATTTGCATAACCGCTTCAAACAAAGCAAGCGCTTCTTCTTTCGCACCGGCTTCATCTAATAACTTACCTGCCAGGCGAAACATTTTTACTTTAAGCGGTGCATTAATGGCTAATTTACCTTCAGCAATATCAATGATTGCTTGTGATAAATAAGTGCGATTGAATGCAACCTTCGCTTTGTATGCATTATCTGAGTATTTAAAAATGACATCGCAGTAGGCTACTTCACCGCTTGAGTTCCATCCCTTAGGCGTATATAAACCGCGCGAAATAGCAGATCTAAAATCATCGTGAATAAGATCCAATAAACCACAATCCACTTGCCACATGTAATACCACCAAAGCAGATCTATGCCTTCTAAATTTGCTCGAGTAGCAAGTAGGTGATCCGCTTGTTCTTTGTATTTTTTAATCAGCTCTTTTCTGAATGTGTTCTTTTCTTCAAAGCCCGCAAGTGTGCGCACGAACCCTAGATCTGTTTCAAGAATACGCTGCACTTCATCCCATGATTTGTTCGCAAAAGGATCTGATTGCGATACGCTTAATGCAACCGTAGGCTCTCCACTTGCTTCTTGAATTTCTTGCTCTTGTGGATTGATTAGCGCTGCTTTTATTGCAGCGCGGTCTTGACGTTTTTTTAACAAGGTAAGCATAACAACCCCTTAATTGGTTTAAAGTGGAATTAATTCCGTACCCACAAACAGCACATCCAACTGGCCATCTTTAATGACTAACTCAAGAGGATCGCTTGTCCATGCATCCATCAATGTGTACTTCTTGCCGCTATTTAGATTGTACGTTAAGTTTTCACCCGCAAAATCTTGAATGGCTTTTTCATCGGTTGCTGCAGCATGCGCAATGGTCACTTTAATACTTGGTGGCGATTCGTGATTTTCTGTAAATCCAAGCAGGCCATTATCACCCATAACAGGCGTTCGCTTGAGTCCACCAAAGTGAATGGTACCGCCTTCTTTAGTTGGCAATCGACCAAGAGAGCCGGCATCCAAAGAGCCTCGACTCGTTATTTTTGTACTCATGAATTACTCCAGTACGTTATTTTCGAAATTGAATTTTACCCGCCACGATAATCAAACCGTTGACGAACTGAGGGCTGTCCTGGTAGTTAAGGCGAACTTTATTATCCTGGTCGAGAACAACAATGAGTGATTTGTTGTACCCATCAAAATCCTGAACAATGCCTTTGTATTCCAGTGATTTGTACAGCGTGAGTAACTCACCCTTAATCATGCTTGGCGTTGCAATGGCTTGCCCTTGAGCGAAGTTGGTTCCATCTTTTGCAAGCTTGTGACGACCGTATTTACTTAAAATTAATGAGCGTTGCTTTTCTCGAAAGTACATAGCCGTGGCAGGTGTCATGACATCTAGGTAACTGTCATCTGCAACGCCCGATGCATTTTCAGTGTACGCGGTCACGGCTCGCTCAACTTGAACGGAGCCTGTAGCGGTGACCGTGTAAGTGCTCATGCCTTCATGCAGTAACAGATTACGCTCAGACCATTCAAACTCATTAGGAGCAATCGAATACACGCCGTTAAGCGTTAGGGTTTGCAATGGGCGACACGGGTCGTTTGCAAGGGACTGTGCAATTTGCCCCGCCCACGCCGCCAGTGCTTCAGCGTCGCTCAGTGGTTCATTGGCTGAATTGCCAAGACTATTGATGGACATAAAGCTAATAAGCGGGCAATTGGATTTACTACCGAAGGTCACCAATTCTGGGTGCGTGCCTTTTTTCGGTAAATACGCGATTGCCGGTATCATTTGCAGCGCGTCATAACGAGCTTCTAAAAACTCACCTAGATCGCGGATGGAGGTTTCATCGTTCAATGCGCAGATAATGTGATGGTATTGCGTATCACCAAGAGACGCTAAGGCTATCATTAAGTCCGCATCGGTCACGCTGATAGCATAAATTGGCAGCGTGATTTTTTGCTTATCAAGATACGCCATCATTTTTGCAATATCAGAATCCGCACCAAACTGCTCAATGGCTACTTTTTCATTCATGCAAAGGATAACTTTATTTGCAGGGGTAGGGACTGTTACCTCTTTCGCTACCAATGCATTACCGATCACAAGTACAGACTGCTGTTGCTCAGCACTGTTGGCTAAGCTGTTGTCAATCTCAATGTAAACACCAGGAACTCGAGCGTTACCTGGTACTTCGTTAAAACTGATACTCATGATTTTGCTCCTTCTTTTTTCTTCTCTTCCACTTCAACAACAGAGGCGTCTAACATTCGACGCAACCAATAAGTATTACGAGGTTTCATTTCGCCACCGGCCTTTAGCGGCTCGCGTGTAATTGGATCGCGCACCAACAAACCTTTAGTAGCGGGTTTGATTTTTATCTCACGCATTTACGACTCCATATTCATTACTAATTCAGTGCGCATCATGGCCATCAATTCTCGCTCAAGAGAGGGAGTCCAGCCGATGAACGTTCGTTTTGGCATTCGGTAGTTATTCTTGGTTTTAACACCACCCATCCATTGATTGGTTTTTGAGTCATAAAATCCATTCAGTCGAGTGGTAAACGACATCGTTTGACCTTCGTTATGTTGGCGTCCAATTTTTGCAGGAACACCAGTTAGGCCCACTTCAAATGATCCGCTGTCTACGCGAGTCTTTAAGGCGCGACTCAATCCCATCAACATGTTCTTATTACTTTTTGTTGAGAGAATGACACCATCATTTAACTGTTTTCTTGTTCGTCGAGTTCGTTCTTGATAGGGAGTATTATCAATGTCTCTCTGTTGGCGAATTTGCGCCCGAAAGAACTGCCGAGAGCGATTGGCCATCTTTCGATTCAGCTCGAACTTTTGTGCAGGACTCAGCGCCAAACTCTCGAACATCGAGGTTAATTGCTCAGGGTTAGTTAACTGCATTCAGGTAAATCCCCAAGAGGGCCAGTAAACTCAAGAGCCGGAAGTTCATCTTCAACAACAGCGATAGCAAAGTCACTAACACAATCATGGCGAACATCACCTTGCTTCCATACTCCCGTCGCGCTTTCTTCTAGCGAATAAGCCTCTTTAATATCTATTTGCAACTTAAGATCAAAATGTCCGTTATCTAAACATTGAGTTGCAAAGGTGGGAGGCTCTAGCCCTTTAGTTTCTCTGTCTACATCGTATTTATTAAGCCAGACCACCAAGTGCATCATTAAAATTTCAGGCTGTATATCGACATCACTCATGTTGATATTTACCGTGTAAGCAATATCAAACCCGTCTACATACAATCCTTGAGTACAATCAATCTGACCATTTTCAGCCCACAGCTCGACGTTCTTTGCATCCGTTACGGATTGGGTAAATAGGTCGGTTAAACTTTGTAATGCTTTCATGCTTTACACCATTTCAAAGGTATAGGTTGCTTTGCCATTCAATAGTAAATCAACTGCTTGGCGGTATTGCACCAAGCAGTTGTCCGCTTTTTGCTGCAGTGCTTCTTGTCGGTCTGCCGCCTCTGCGGTGGCGTCCGTACTGAGTTTATTTCCTATGATGCGATTTGCCGCCAGAGAGAACACCGCTTGCTTGTAAAGCGATACGCCTGACGCCGACTCACCAAACCAATGCACGGAAACATGATCAAGTGTTTCATGCAAAGTGATTATTTCCACAAGTTCAGTGTGAACCGTTAATCGAGCAAGAGTAAGGTGATGCAAAATGCCAATCTCTGTCTCATTACTTAAAAAATGAAACACAGCTTGAAACTCTGCAACAGTGAGTGCAGGGTACTGCGCAGTTACAGGTAACTGGCTTTCGTGTGCATTATCTTTATTGCCAATAAATTCCATGTGACTCATATGACACTCCTTTAGAACACAGGCTAAGCGCGTAGCGAATAACAAGAAACGAACAGTACATTTTCTTGATAGCGCAAGCGCAAGCCTGTGAGGGGGTTGTTTAATTAAGCGAGCGGGTTACACCCATGCACCATCAATCCATAACTTCACGTTATCAAATTCAATTGCAGCCGCTTTATCTAACTGCTCAACAACGTAAGCCATGTTCATGGATTCAAAGTTTTCAATGCGGTTTTTCGCATCGTTCTTTTTGCCCACAGAGCGACGAATTGAACCTTCTTGAATGTAGATGGACAGGTTCTTGTAGCTTGTTACCAAAATGCCGCTTGGCGGGAATCCTGGTACTGACACGGCGGGTAGGCCGCCATAAGTGCCAATCACTTGCGTTTCTTCAATTTTGGCTTTTTCGCTTGGGGTATTGCCGTTCTTCGCATAGAACTTGGCTTTTTCATAAGCCAGCAAATCCGAACCAATGATGGCGATTACGTCAGACGCATTTTCACATGCATCATGAAGTAGGCCTCTTACGTTCATTACCGCCAAATCAAGGTTAATAAAGTCACCACCTTCGCCGATGCGAATTTCATCGGCGGTTTTACCTTCTTTAAGCATGGCTTTTGGGTTGTGTTTGCGAAGTGCTTGGAACCATCCTTCGCACACATCTTCACCATTCGGACTGGTGATTGCATTCGTGTTCGCTTCGCACGATTCACCGTAAAAGCCGATGGTGATCTTGTTGGCATCAATCTGCTCACGCGTTTGATTCGAGATGATTGAGTTAAAGTTTTTCAGGTGCGCAAATGCATCCAATTGGCGATACAGCATGTGTGTATCAAAATCCACTTGTTCACATAGATATGGCATTGCCTTTAAATTGAATACCGATTTTGTTTTACGCTCACCGTCACCTGATGTATCTGTACGACCTGCGATCATGCCAGTGACACCCAAACCTAACGCTTCGCCTTTTTGATTGCTTACAGGAATGATATTGATTTTTTTCAAAAACCAATTGTTCTCACGAATTTGTTCAATGATGCGTTGTGTTGCCGCAGGCGTTACGCTGAATTTTTCAGTTGCATCGCCTATTCCATATTGCTTGGCTACTGCTTGTGTGTATGCACCCAGTAGGATCCTTGTTGCTTCGTTCATAAATTAACACTCGATAAAAATAAGAATATTTAAAACAGGCAATACCTATCGATTACCACTTACAGCCAAGTTTTTTCACCACCTTCGCCCGCCAGTCCGCGCTGCTCTTCATCAGTCATTGCACTTAACTTAGTGGTCAATTCCGTCACCTGAGTAGATAGGGTTTCGACCTTCGCTGACAATTCAACATTGGCGTCTGGTGTCACCACTTCGCCAACTGGCAGAACTACCGCAGCATCAACAGGCGGCGTTACTTCTACACCGCCTGTAGAAAGCTTAGTTACCGCAGACGCTAATGAGCTTAATGCCGTTGCGGTCGCTTCGTTTTGCTCAATGTTTTTAGTTAGTAACGCTTCAAGCTCTTTACTCATTTCGGTTTCCTCTTCTTCACTTTCTGTCTTTGAAAGTGATGTGGGTTGATTTCCACTAAGCAGACCAAAAATCTTACTTAGTAATGTTCTTGTTTCTTGATTGCTATGTTCTTTACCCGAAAGCAACTCAAGACTAACCGTGGCACCGCTTGATACACTTTCTTGACCCTTGTTCTTATCGCTAGAAAGATGCACTTGCGTCGTACCAAGTGAGGCGGGATCGTCCGTCATGGCCAAGCCTGTTAAATACGCTTTGCCTGTTTTTGCAAAATCAGCGATGTATTCACATGATGTATGTAGAAATTGATCGCGTTCAACATTACCCAGCAACCGTGAGTTGGGTTTAATTACTGCCCATAATTCATCACCACGCTTTTCTACTGACAATACAGAGCCTAATTTTTCACCCCATTGCCAGTGATCTTCATTGATGCGTGCCGTGTAGAGTTTTGGGTTGTAGGTATCAGCAATGTCGTCAATGACTTGTTGGTCAGTATGACGACCATCAATGGTCGGCCCTGCTTTTAAAATACAAATTGGCTCTGACTGAAACATGCACATTCTCTCCTGTGTTTTCTCATTTTAATTTAGCGAATGGACTCTCTTTTTAAAAGCACCTGTTTTTCTATATTCAGTAATAGAGAAAAACCGATTACTGAGTAATTGATTTATTTGTAGCACACTGCTTTTAGTGATGATTAACAGTGAAAATCCATGAGCGAGAAAACCAAAAAACTGGATGAAACTCCCATTTATAACCAAGAGCAAACTCATGCCCTTGGTTTGTATTTACGCCAGTACGAAACCAAAGAAATTGCTGACGAGCTGGGCGTTAATCCACGAACGGTTCAGCAATGGATATCTAAGTTTGGTTGGAAGAAGATGCGCGATGATTCGCCGGTTGAGCTAATGCTTCGTCAGCGCATTGCTTATTTACTGTGGATTGACAGAAAGCACGCTTCGCAATTAACTGAACTTGAGATGCTGCTTGAGCAAAAATACAAACGAGATAAAGCCGCTGAGCGCAAAAAAAAGAAAACCTGCCAGGGCGACAGTGGTAATGGTGTGCCTCGCGGTCGCCCGAACAACAAAGTTAAAAATGACATTTCAGGTATCACTGCCGAGATGCTTGCTGAGTTTCGTGAGAAAACCTTCTTTAAATACCAGAAGGACATACGCGATCATAAATGCAATGACGACATTAACGAGTTTCGCTTTTACTTAAAATCTCGCCAGATAGGGCTTACGTATTACTTTGCGTTTGAAGCTTTTGAGGATGCGGTTTTAAATGGTGATAACCAAGTATTCTTATCTGCCTCTCGTAAGCAGAGTGAGATATTTAAGAACTACATTCGCCGTTTTGCGTTAGAGATTGGAGATGTTGAACTCAAAGGCAAGGATGAGTTATGGCTCAGTAATGGCGCGTGCTTAAACTTCTTATCGACGAACTCGCGCACCAGCCAAGGCTTTAATGGTCACTTATATTTTGATGAAGTGTTCTGGATCCCAAAATTCCAAGAGTTAGATGATCTTGCTGGAGGGATGTCAATTCATGCGAAATATCGAACGACCTACCTGTCTACACCATCAACGACAGCGCACGAAGCGTATCCAAAATGGTCTGGGCCTAAAGAGCTCGGTATTGATATTAGCCACAAAGCACTGAGAAATGGCGCGATGGGGGCGGATGGCATTTTCCGTCAAATGATCACGGTTGATGATGCCATCAAGGGGGGCGCAAACTTCTTCAATATGGACAAGTTACGCCGAAAATACCCAATTAAAAGCATTTTTGACAACTTACTTCGCTGTGTGTTTTTGGATGATTCAGAGTCCTTTTTTAACATCACGGCATTACTTGCTTGTAAAACAAATACCTTGCAATGGAAAGATATTCACCTTGAGCGTGAGCGCCCTGCAGGGGATGCTGAAGCATTGGTTGGATACGATCCTCGAGGCGGTGGTCAAGGCGAGGGGGCAGATGATGCAGGTCTTGTTGTTAGCCTGAAACCGAAAAAGAAAGGTGGCGTATTTAGATTCTTAGAGCGCATTCGCTTAAAGGGATCGAGCTATGAAGAGCAAGCCCGCGCCATTAAAAAAATCACTGAGAAATACAACGTTGTGCATTTGGAAATGGATGTGGGCGGCGTAGGCTCGGCGGTGGCTGAATTGGTACGTAAGTTCTACCCAAGTTTGAAAGAGGTAGATTACAGCCCCGAAGTGAAGCGCATGATGGCGTATAAGGCACGAGAGATCATAAACGCAGGCCGCCTTCAGTTTGGTGATGATTGGGATGATGTGGTTCATTCCTTTTTAATGATACGACAGCACACTACCAAGGCAAGCAATCAGATCACAATGGTATCCAATCGAACCAAAAAAGGATCGCACGCCGATTTAGCGTGGGCCGCAATGCATGTTCTGCATTGGGAGCCGATTGATATTTTAAACGACAACACAACCACAATTTCATTCTCATAAGGAGCGTATTTTGATCACCTTTGATATACCAGAAAGCGTCATGAGCAGTGACATACTCAGCTATATGGAAGTAGCGCTTGTTAATGGCTTATATGAAACACCCATTCCACTTGATACGCTCGCAAAAGCGGTGCGAGCCAATCCCATGCATGGCTCTGCACTGTACGTAAAAGGTAATATGGCAAGTAGTTCAGTTACGCTACACCCATTACTTAAGAAGCGTGATTTTAAGCGGTTTGTGGCGGACTTCTTAACCTTTGGTAATGGTTACCTTCAGGTGGTTCGCAATGGGTTTCGTGAGATTGTTGCTATTAAGCATTTGCCTGCATTATTCATGCGTCGCAAAGAAAAGATAGACGAGTATTGTTATAAGCCTAAAGAGTTTAGTGATGAAGGGCAAATTGACTACCGTGTCGGTCAGATATTTCACTTAACTGAATACGATGTATCTCAAGAGCTGTATGGTTTACCGCAATACATCGGCGCATTAAGCTCTATTTGGTTAAATGAAGATGCAACCTTGTTCCGTCGTAAGTATTACATTAACGGCTCGCATGCAGGGTATATTCTTTATATGAATGACCCGAATCTTACTGGCGACCAAGAGAACGAAATCAAACAAAAACTCTCAAAGGGCGGAGCATTTAAAAACATCTACGTTAACGCAAAAGGCAAAGATGGCAAAAAGCCAGAACTAACCCCGATCGGTCAAGTAGAAGCAAAGGATGCCTTTAAAGATATTAAGAGCATGACGACCAATGACGTTCTGGCCAGTCATCGTATCCCGTTAGAGTTGATGAGCATTGTTCGAGAGGGATTTAGTTCAAGCAGTGATTTAAACAAAGTAGATCGTGTATTTCATAAAAACGAGCTAGTACCGTTATTGGAGTCAGTGTGTGAGCTGAATGATTTTGTTGGGATGGATATTATTACGATTAAAGAATATGAAGGGTTAGATAACCCCTCTAAGGCTGCATAGTTTCAAGGATCGCTCGATGCTTTGCGCGGCATTCCTGGTATAAAATAATGACCGCCTTCTTCCATTGAAAGTGGGCGGTTTTATCCACACTGTCAGGCATTGGAAGCTCTGCGCAGGGCAGAGATAATGCACTGTCAATTCGTCTATTAATGGGCGTTAGCGGCTCTTGTGAGACGCTGTAGCTCGTACAACTCGTCATCATCAATACCAACAATCCGCACAGCATTATTTGTTTCATGGTTGCTTTCTTCCTTAACAACAACCGCCACTGCTTTATGTGGTTTTTTATTAACTTTATCCTGAACACTCACAACCTCAACACTCTTGATAAATTCAGCTTGCGTGGTAATGAATTTATCAATGACTTTCTCATCATTCATCACCATGCCATTGGCCTTTTTAATCACCGTATCCACATGCTTTGCATTTTGGGTTTGTATTTGGCCTATAGCAGTCGTAAAGCCGTTGTCGTAACCTTCACGATAAACAAAAAACAAAGCCCCAAACAAACAGACCAGGATAAGTAGGATTATTTTAATCTGCATTGAGTCGTTTTCCTGTATCCATGTAGAACTTACAAAAGCCAATAAATACACCGGTGATTGCTGCATACTGAACGAGCGCAAACTCACTGTGTTCATTGATAGGGATGGAGAAAAAATAGTTATTAAACTCCACCCACATATAACCCACAAAGAGACTCATCAACCGCGGCCATGCACGCCATGCATCAAATTTCTTAGGCGTTATCATCAATGAGTTCAAAGTGCATTAAATCATCAAAGTTATTGTCTTTAAGATCAAAATCGCTATCCCAATCCCCGCCCCAACGAATAGCCACACCCATTGAAATACCAACTCCAATCACTACACCTGCAAAATAACTAAAGCGCTCACGATCCTTTTCGTCATAAGGATATGGAGTTGCATCAACAGCCTTGCTTGGTAATGAATTATGCTTGCTGTTTGGGTAGCGAACTTGGGTGTTGTTGCTTGGTAACGCATTTTGCTCTTTCTCTGTTCTGTGACCACAGAGAATGGAGCAGTCACAAACCTCAAGAACGCGAGTAAATACCTTTATTAAATCAGAGTGGCAAGTTGCCAATCGTGCTGCACTTGTTTTACTAAATCTATTCATTGCGTCACCTTAATTGCAGTAATAGTCGCAGCAATAAATGCAGCGAAGATTAATCGTACTAACCATGATTTATCAGACTCTAATTTCCCAATACGCTCGGAATGAGAGTCCAGCTGAGTACAAACGGCTGCCACTGTAGTTCGAGTATCAGTAAGAGTTTCAAGCATCTTGTGCAGAGTAATATTCTGCTCTTTTGTTAATTCCACCAAGTGCTTCATAGTAGTATCAATACGAGCGATATCTTTTTCAGACATAACAATCTCAAGTAATAAATTTACCTTGAGCATATCCCACGCGCGAAGTGAAATGAATGAGCGGTTTTTCTATATATGTCAATAAAGAAAAACCCAATCAAAGGATTGGGTTTTGGTGGCATTAAATTAACGGTTCAGGCCAAGGATGATCTGTTTGAATGCGCGTCCTTGCTGCTAATGTTTGAGTTTCCATATCAATAGCTTCTTGCTCACGTCCTTGCAACCGCTTGATATTCGCTTCTGCAATGAGCGGATCACAAGCGCGAGCATATAAGCCTCGACGAGTCTCATCTACTTGATTAAAATCCGCAATGTATTTATTGCTTTGATTAGTTACCCAAACGCCGTCAATCCACTCGTCATAGAAAGTACCTGGTTCATCACAAGTAAATCCCTGCTTGATACAGCCTATACTTTCCACAACTTCTGATTGAGTGCAATCATTACACTCATAAATGACCTTATCACGATGATCTTCAATCTGCTTCCACTTGTCATCAACTAAACGAACTACAAAGCCTTTTTCTGCCTTTGGTGGTTTAATGAAGCTGTGTTTCTCAGGTAGCGTGAAATTGTAATCAGAAATAATAAATTCGTTTGTTTCTCTATCCCAATACGATTTACCCAATTCAATCGCAAAAACTTTCCACGCATCATCTTTAAAAAGGACGGTTTGTGTTTCTTTATCATACTCTGGTGGTTCTTCTTTTATCACCCCTTCCGGATAATCCCCATCAGGCTCTCCAATAACAAACTCACGGCCATAAACATCAAAGAACAACTTCCATGTCATATCTTCAATTTCACCTAGCCACTGACTTAATCCTCGGTCATAACGAGCAATCATTCCATCCCTTGATGGAGTGTAGATATTTTGTGTAAAGTCAGAACCAAGAGCTGTTCCTTTAGCGACATGCTCAGTGCAGTTTCCTAGCCACCAACCCTCAAGAGAAAGTCGAGATACACTGACGCTTTGAGACATCTTAAAAAATTCATTCATTAGGCCATTCTCACTATCCAGTTAACTTTACGGTGGTCAATGGTGTTTTTTAACGCACCAAATAGAGCAATCATGACGGCGTGGGCATGAGAGCCAATTAGCACTGAATGCGCATGATTACCAGACGCTCCTGTTGTTGCTCCAACATTAATCGCATGTCTATTTACTCCGTTCCCTCCACCCGATACGCCAGATGATGTGTAAGGGTGGGTATGATTACCTGTTGTATTCGTTGTTTTTGTTCCTAAATCTATAGAACCTACCATTGAATCAGGGTGCCCATGCTCTTTAATTTGCCCTTCTTGAAATACCCCAACCGCTTCTCCATCTTCTTTACCAATAACACCACAACCTCGCATATCAGGGATAATGCCATTAGGCCAGATTTTGGCTAATTCAGGATTAGCCACTAAATCAAAGGCTTGGTTTTTCATAATACAAAACCCATCAGGAGCAATATCAGTGAACCAAGGAATGGCAGCGCCCACAGGAAAGATTTTCGCCGCGAGTTTCAACCATAGATTATTCACCAATTTATTAATTAGATAAGGTGCATCAAAAGCTCGTATTATCTTTTTAATGGTTAAAAATGCACTGTCATCTATTCCCGCATCCACCTGTTCATTAGTGATGATTTTGGCTATTCCGGCTATGCGCTCAGTGGCATTTGCAGCACCAATGATTTCAACGGTAATTGTGTCGATTTCAGTTCCAGAAAGAGTTAAATCAAATATCTCAGTAATGACCGTATCCGATCTTTTTATTGAGATAATGTCACCATCGCGACTATCAACCGCAAACAACGTCCCATCCTCTAGAAAATAGCCTATTTCACGCGCTTCATATTCGATATCACCATCAAATAACACTTCAAAGTGCAGTTGACCTAGCCCAGGCACAGAGCCTTGCGTGATAGGTCGACGCGCAGTTTCATCGCGCAGCGAGGTTTGATTATGGGTTGGTGTATATCCGGATGCACCCATTGCAATTTGAGTGATTTTGTAGCTCACACCAAGATTAGATGCTTGAATGGATGCAGCAATACCTGCATCGGTAATTAATAAACTCATAAAGTCGCCTTATGCGTATGGGAATTTCTAATGTATCGAGCATTACCAAGCTGCAGGTGCAGCTTGGTTGATGTGCTATATATCCACTGAATAGCCGTGTGGGGCAGGCGAACTTGCTCAAAATCATGCCATGCTTTTTCACTGCGCTCGTTTGATGCGAGCGAAACAAAAATCAGGTTAGGTTGATGAACGTCATCGTAAACAGCACCTTCAAGATTGCTTTGGATAAGCAAAGCTTGGTAGTCACTTAATTTCCAACCAAACAACGCACCATCAAACTCCGTAAGCAAAGCAAGCTGAACCTCGTCGTGAGTGACTTTAAATTCAGCACCCATACCTGAAATTAAGTTGATAAGCTCTGCATTGTCAGTATCTTGCCAGTACCTTCCTTTGGGTAAGAGTTGACGAATAGCGTGAGCAAAATCATCATCAGTGTATTTACTAATTAGATCAGAGGTGTCCATATGATCTCTCCAAGTGTATGTATTTCACTACTGGTAATAAACTGCTCTTCTGTTGGTTGTTTCACGATGTAATTGTTGGTAATAGGCGCGATGGCAAGCACGATCTCAGTAGGCGATATAGATACGGGTTTGGGTGGTATCACCGACTCATCACGCTTACCCATTTTATTTTTAAATAACTCTTCTAGAGCAAGGAGAATACTTGCTTGAATGTTTTCATCTTGTACGTTTTGAATTTCAACATTAATGGGTTTTGGTGTTGGTAAGCCAACGATAGGGTGACACCCTGCAAGGCGAACACTTTCAATGTACACTTGCACAGTATCGATCACACCCTGAGGTAGAGTCGGGTTATTTTCTCTTGCCCCGATAAACACTTGAACCATGCCGCGCTCAGGAGTGTTATCCAACGCCCAGGCATAATCCACATCAGCATGAGCAGATACAGCCCAGGCTTCATAATCTTCTCTACGGCCAACTAATACACCCTTGTTAAATGCAGTACAGACACGCTGACGCCAATGTTCAACGCTTTCAATGTCAGCACCACCATTAATCCCGAGGCATTGTACTTTGCTTGGGTTGATGCCGCTTATTGCCTTAGGTAATGTAAGGACGATCCCTTTATTAAGGTTACTTGATATACCTGAGTTTAATGCCATTACTGGTACGTCAGTATCACTATAACGCGCTTCGAGAGTAATAAATTCGAGCTTGAGATCGCTAACAACCAGAGTACTTTTCGGAATAAGAACAACGCCATCGAGTGATTCAAATCGCACAAAACCGCGCGCAAAACTTGGCAATAGCCGATCAACGTTGTAACGCTTGGCATGAAGATACAACCACGACTCTGAGGCGGTTTCTGGGGATAGCTCTCGAAAGAGCTGGTCTTGATACCCATATTGACCATAACTCACGCCCGCAATCGCACAGGCAATGGCGTCTATCGCAGGGTTGTTTTGGCCTGTTTTAGCAACAAGCGTAGACTTTGCTCGCTCAACTAAAGAAGAAAGACTGCGTTGCGCGCTCATAATGGAACCTCTAGTGACTCATTTTCATTAGTGATGATAATGACCTTTCGGCCTATGGTAGTACTTGTGAGCGTAACCGCATCTACATGCACAGATCGGACACAGCCCTCATCAACCAACCATGCCAGTGCGTCTTCATAAAATTGCCGCGTTCGGATAAGGGTTTGAGGGGTATTCTTTTCACGAGCAAGTGTCCAGTCACGCGAACCCATTGCACGTACATGAGCCTCATTCCAGCACCCCCCACGCTCATCACTTCCCATGCGTGCACGGTCATTCTGCGTTGACGCTGAATGATTCAACACACTTTGTAATACCGCATGAGTTAATCCATCCACACTGGTTAGCGGGGCAGTTAATGCGTTCAAATTAAAATAGCTCATGAGACTTTATAACTCCCCGCAGAGCTGCCCTTATCTATAACGACCATTGCATTTATCATGATCTCATCCACAACGGCATTGGCAATGGCTTCAGCTAAATCAGCGGCCTTGGCAAATTCCCCTTCGGTTACAATGCCTTTGCTGTTCATCTCTTTGGTGATTCTGGCCTTAAGCGAACTCTTATCTAATGGCATTAGACTTTCCCCGCAAAGACGACACTTGAGCCATCTGCATGAGGACCGCCCGTGAAATGACAAGTGCTTTCACAGGTAATAACACCGGTACCATCATTCAGTTTAATGTTCTTACCTTTAGCAATAATGTCACCGCCTGCGGTAACGCCAACGTCTTTCTTTGCATTCACTTCGACTTTCTCACTGGTGGTAATGACGATCCCATTCTTGGTGAAATGCACCAGATTGCCTTTATCATCAAGCATGGCTACTTCGCCTTTTTCTAATTCCATTTCATGGCGTTCGTCTTCAACACAGAACGATACGCCGCGACTGCGAACACCACCCAGAAATAATAAATATGAACGCGCGCCCACGTTAGGGCGACTCATGAAACCGTAGTTATGCAATCGCTTAATGCGATCATTCGTTCGACCTGTTGAGGTCTTTATCTGCAACACTTTAGTTTCAACGCCGGTCACTTCACCAATAGCAAAAAGGTTCTTAATGCGATTCATCACACGATTAAACATCGGCTTTCTCCTCGAATGGTCTAAACAGTTCAATCTTAGTTTCAGAGCTTGAGTCATTGACTGACAGTGTTAATGACTTGATGAGCATCTGCTCATTAAATTTTTGATGTGCATCAATCACGGGAATAATGCGATTAATCGCATCGCCAGTAAGCTCATTAAACAAATCCGGTATCGAGGTGGATACCGTTAGACCTTGAGCGATGGCTAAGTCACGCTCGTACTCTGCACGCGCTTTGCAAGAAGCTGCACTTTGCAATTGGTCGGATATAATCACCATTTTACGTTGCGTATTCGCCGGTGCATAAGTGACTACTGCATGCGCATCATTCCATTGCCCTTGCACTTCGATGTGATAGAACTGCTTGGTGAAGTTGCGATCGATGGTGATTGATTTAATGTTTTTTCCAACCTCAAGTCGCACACCCTGAAGGGCGGCGTGCGCAGGGTTTTCTATGGTTAGGGCACCGTTGCGCTCAATCAGTATTACCCCTTGCTCTTTAGCCAGTTGCGAAAAGTTATCGACAGGTGATTCTGCATTAATTTGAAACTCTTCAATCACGCCAAGCACAGAGGTATCGACAAGTGAAGTCACGGTTAAACCAAAATCACTAGCAACACTACTAACCAATGCGTCCAACGTTTGATCATAAACCGCATCCATTGTGATCTTAGAATCAATCATATTGGCACTCAAAGAGCGACCTGAAAGGCTCATAGCAAACTCGCTGCTTGCGGTGTTTGAGCTTGCAGTATCAATAGAGCCAATGAAGATGCGTTTATCATTGAGCTTAAACTCAACCGGTAAGGGTTTTATGATCACCATAGGCGCAATACTGCAGGTAAAGGTATGCGCGAGCTGTTCAATAGAAAAGCTAACATCCGCACTCAGAAAAGGAATACGTTGCCCATTAATAAACAAGGTCAAGCGGCTCATGACGCCACCTCTATCGCAACGACATCACGTAAGAACAGCGGATGTTGAGTTGGATTTAATGCCGCGACTAACTCTGCATTAGAGCGATGCTGGTACGAAAGCGCGAGTGCTGGCACTGGTCGTGGTAATGTTTTGTGTCGAGTTGGTACACTTCCTTTGGTTACTTTACCAATTTGCGTGTTAATACCATCTTTTAGTACCACTAGTGCATTGAATAACTCAAGGCTCTCGAGAGTAGATACCCGTGTTGCATCTTCTATGCGCACTTCCATTTCGGTAGTGATGCGCTTTAAATCATTGAGTATGAATAGGGGTTGCGTACTTGACTGCACGACATCAAAACTATCACGCTGCGTCAGCTCCGCGATATCCTTACTCATTAGTACAGCCGCAACCACTATCTGTACATTAAGGTGTGCACTAGGAGCGCTGAGATCGATTAACTCAAGCATGGATATTTGTGCCATGCGTGAATTGTCTACCGCATCACTAGCAAGCGGACTGCTTGAGCTTACTAATACGCTCGCAACCTTACCCTCTGAGCGCACCGCCTTAGCCACGCTTTTCACTGTCTTACTGAGTTGCTCCGCGAACTGTCCAGGTGCATTGGCAATACTTGAGATAGCAACAAGCGCACTGTTTAGTTCTTGGTTTAACTGCGAGAGCATTTGACTTGGGATAGATAGTCGACTGGCAATGCCTTGTAGATCCGTCACAAGACCAGTAAATCGAGTGCGTAACGTATCAATATCAGAAATGCTTGCCATATCAATATCAGTAACGAACGTAGCAGATGAGACAGCCATCACTTCATCAGATTGTACAGTAGCATCGAATGCAGCATCAGAAGCAACAATCAAACTCAGTGGCGGTAATTTACCGTCACGCACAAAAGAGAGAGATAGCGTGACTAAACCAAGCTTAGTATCAATCTTTTGGGAATAGGTTTTAAAGACGAGAGGAAGCTCACCAAGCCAGGGATGCTCAAGCTCACCCTTGGGTGTTTTATCTAGGTTAGCAAGCAGGGCATTAGCATCGGCCAAGGAGTTGCGACCAACCAAAACCACATCAATCGAAAGGTTACTGGCTGCGCTGCCCATGACTTTAATGGTTGGTAGATCAGCGTAAGGGATCTCGCTGACATGCAGCCGCTTACCGCCATCGATGGCGGTGGCCAGTATGTTGAGCATAAGACCATTCCATCGCCCTTGTTCGTACTTTCTTTCCCACATTGCGCGCTAATTCTCCGATCGTATGCATGGTTGCGCATAGTTATGACGAGGGGAGCGCGCACAGGCGTTGCGTCGGCACTCCCCCCCCTCCACACCAAAATTCAGCGCGGTTAAAAAACGAAAAATAGGAGCTGCATGAATATGCAAAAGAAATTCGCATAACATATTGATAAGAAAAGAAAAACTTTGCCATTATCGCAGTTATTGCGCAGACCTTCAAGATCGCAATCGTTCGTTTTTGGGTTTATTTAATTCTATTTAATTGTGAAATATCAGGTTATTTAATTTCACTGGTATTTTTACTCTTCCGAGTAAAAAACAACGCGATATTTTTTATGTAACGCCCATGAGTGCGCTATACCACTAATGTCAGTGAAATTCGCCTCATTAAAGCAGTTAATCACATAAACATTACCGCAATGCCCGGCTGTTACGCGGTTACTTGCAAGCAAGAAAGATAACGTAGCGCCGTTAGGTAATGCGATAGGGTTTTCTTCTTTAAACACAAAACCCTCTCTTTTGGCCAGACGAGCGACGCATGCGTTAATCGCTTCACTTTCTGCTACTGAGACGGACAGAAATATCTGGTTTTTACCTGTTCGTATTGCATCATTTAGCGCCTTCTTCCCAAAATGGAAGATCATGTCATTCTTCTTCATCAAACATATCCACTTGTTTATCGTTATTGCACAGCTCTGGTTGTAATTCAGGATCTGGTTTTCCGCCGTGACACTTTGGGTAGTGAGAGAACGCCAAGTGCAAAACAAACACTTTGGCACAATTCAAGTTCGCGCATTGGCAATACAACTCGCGCAACTCACTACTTACTCGCTTTGATGTGATCACGTTACCTTTTGTTTGACAGTGCGGGCATTCAACCAAAAGAAGGCGAGCCATATTTACGTTACCTAATCACTTATTGTTAATGCACATGAGCACAGTCTGGTTTCCCGAAGATCATCAATCTCGACATAGAGCCAAGTTTAGTGCCACCTTATTTACCTTAATTAATAGAGATGAACTCACATTAAAAATACAGCTTATTTCTAATGCAAATCAAGGTCTTATTATAACATTTGCGATCTATTAATGCTGCTATTTTCAGCAGGAAATAGCATTATTTTCTATTGTTTTTCCCTATTAATTTTCGCAAGAAAGCCAATGCGCTATCGCCAGCCGTAGTGCCATAAACAGCAAGTGCAATAAGCTCACTTTTCTTAGGTGCGTATCTTCCGTTCCGTCTGTCCTGGACTGATGCCTCACTGATACCAAGATACTCAGCGCAGGCGAAGTTGGAGAGCGAGGTGGACTTCTGTAATTCAATGAATATGTCTTTCATTTATATTTCCTTAAAATTTCTGGGGATTCCCCAGAAATATAGCGTAATTTACAATCAAGAGATAACATTTGTTTTTACCACCAAAGCCCACAGTGCGCACGTGACGCTCTTATTGCTCTAACCTCTAAACCTATTACGCTTTGTTACAGTAAAACCCCACTGTAAGCCGCAGGGCTTCAAATAACCCATCAATCTAGATCTTGTCTTTCTTTTAATGCTAGAACCATCGCGTAGCGATAAGAACTATCAATTAATATTCAGAGTGTGGCTAACCCTCTTGCCGAATAGCAACGAGACCTCCCCGCGCAGCAACCAAGAGACATGTCATATTCCAGACATAAAAAAAGACCGCATAAGCGATCTTTTCTCAAAAAATTAAAGTGTTCCGATTTATTTTACTACGTTCTGACCTAACCAGAAGCCAAGCGCAACAATACTAGCGGTACTAGCAAGGAGGAATCCAAGAATAAGGTTAAACTTCTTATCGATCTTATCATCCAATCGGTCAAACTTAGCGTCAAATTTTTTATCTAGTTGGTCAAACTTAGTGTCAATTTTTTTATCTAGTTGGTCAAACTTAGCATCAAATTTTTTATCTATCTGATCAAACTTAGCGTCAAATTTAGCATCGAGCTTATCAAATTTGATATCGAATTTTGTATCTTGGTTATCCATTTTTTCACCAAGTTCACGACGCGCACTATCAAGTTGCTCTTGTGTTACACCGTGACCAACAAGAGAGATGACTTGCTCTGCTGTTAGAGTGATAGGTGCTACTGATTTTGATTCATTGTCAGACATAATTCCCCCTTGAGTATTGGTGATTGCAGTGTTGTTTTTCTTTAAATCTATTGCATAGTACTGCACTAGACTGCATGTGTTTTCAATTCTACCACAGCCTTTTCAAAAGATATCAATATATCTTATCCGGTATGTGTTAATTGTCGGGTATGTAAATTCGCATTTACTTTCATGCTAGAACCATCGCGTAGCGATAAGAACTACCACTTAATATTCAGAGTGTGGACAACCTTCCTGTCGAATGACAAAAAGCACTTTCAGCGCAGCCAACGAACACAGATAAGCCTGTGTTCTTGTGCGGTGGTAAACGTTGGCTGTGGGGCCCGTTAATTTTTACCACTGTGGTTTCTATTTTCGTATGAACGTAATAAAAATTAATGGGAGGTATTTTTAACAACAGGGACTGTTGGAGTAAGATATTTTTGATACACATAACAAAAGAATATTAGCAGGACTAGCAAAGGGGCAAAACCTATCTAGAAAGGGGGCTATTCCGACATCTGTGTATAAGTAATAGAACACGATCTAAAAAGGATCTCGATATAGCCAAAATGGATCGCGTTACTGCTGCCTATCGCTTACTTTTTATACAGCAATAAACAACAGGCATAACAATGCCCACTCAGCTAAGAGCGTGACAAGGTAACTACAGATTAGGGTGTTGAGGGTGAGAGCTCGCTCTGCTTAACAGAGAGCCCCATGCGGCTTAGTAGATTGTTGGCCATCTTAGTGATGTTAGGTATGTCTGTGCTGACCGCCCAGCCTTTGGCTTTGATGCGTTCAACTAGCTTGCGTGAGATATAGGTAAGACGATCCACTGGCTTCATGTCTGCCAGTTTGATGGTGTAGCTAGAAGTTGCTTGTGCGTGCCTGTACTCCCATACGCGCAGGATATTGCTCTGGCAGTATGTCTTTAAGGCGATGTCCGCGTCGTATTGCTCGTAGCGTTTTTCGGCTTCTATTTTGCGGCGTTGGATCTCGATTGAACGTAGGCGTTCAAGCTCTTCATTCTTAACACCGAGTAGCTCGTAATAGAGTGGCGTTGTACATAGCGTTCTTGGCAGGCGTCCATCGTGCATTATGTCCTGGATAGATTGCCCACTATGTTCTGGCTCGTACAAGATCCCCATAATAACTAGCTCTTTCATGATCCATGAGATAGTAGAGCTTGATACATTAATCTCTTTACCTATCTCAATGCATAAGCGAGTTACGTTGATGCAACCTGTTACTGCGTCTGAGTTGTAAGAAATCCAACGCAGAGTATTCTCGATGTTTTGTTTATGATCAGATCTAAATGATAGATTACGTTTACGCATACCTACTTCAATTAGCTTATGCACCAAACATGGCCATAACGCACTAACCCATGCGCCGTGCTTTTCGATAGTGTTGAACGCTTTACGATTCAGTGTCGGTATGTGTTTCTTCTTACGCTTCGCATAAGGAATAACTTCGAGTTCAGCATTAAGAGATTCTTGCGGATGCCAAACAGGAGCTATTGCCCACTTGCGAGAGTGATTTGTTCTTAACTCAAGAGGTGCCGTGTCGTTACTTTCCGAGCGCATACGACTAAGCGCAGCGAGCGGTTGCTCACTGTGCTTGTTTTCGTCGTTAATGTGCTTGGTTGTATTCACTAATGTATCTCTTAAATTATTAAATAAAGGTAATGCTGTTGTTCATGTTGATTATTTAACTACAGGGACTCCGTAGCCATTGGCCAGTGTGCTTTTCAAATTTGTAGTGACGTAGCCTTTCTTCTAAATTAAACTTAATTGTGACGATGTTTTCATTACGCATACGATCTATGCAGCCTACGATTTTACGTGAGGTAAAACGGTCGCTTTTCTTTTCAGCTTCATCGACAGCAAGCAATAACTCAAGCAATCCGCCACCTCGATTAGCCGAGTAAATATCCTTGTAGAGCTGTTTAGTTGTTACTGACTTATTTGCTGTTTTCATATCAACACCTAACAACCTAAAGCTTCATCTAATCGCTGTCTTCTGAGCTTATATTGCTTGTACTGAATTAATCGCTCAGATAATGATTTATGGCGTCTTATTTCAGTTTCTCTATGAAAAACAATGTGTGCCTTTTCTGATAAATCACACGCAATCATAACGCCGTGTTTTGTGCGAGTTTTATCAAGAACTGCAATAAGACCAAGAGCTCCTTCTGTGCGAACTGCCGCATAGAGCTCTTTGTAACTTGCTTTTATTAATGAGTTGTTTTTCATGGTTTCTTCCTTGCTAATCCGTGAGCTATATACCTAGTGATTAAGTTGATAGCTGACGACACATAAGTTAGTTGCAATACAACAAGAGCAGCATAAGCAACCATTAATGGCTCATATCCAGACAACGTAAAAGCGGTAGAAATAATTAACATTGCAGGAATGGATATTAGAAGCCCCGCAAACAAGAAGCGCGCAAAAGCTGAGATGCAATACTTCCAACCTTTAGTCACATTAAGCGCATTAGATTGCGAAAGATGCTTGTCATACATAGCTCCCCACACATCAAAGCGCTCATCACAGGGCTCGTTATACGCATGTTGAGCCATGTATCTTTTGGCCATGAAAAGCAAAAACTCTTGTTTACTTGTAATTGGTTTCATTCTGATAACTCCAGATGGTCAATACTCAAACCACCAACAGTGCCTGAGACTTTAAGTACAACTTCCCCACAAACAATCCAAGGCTCACTAGTAACAGTCCCTTCAAGGAAATTCTTTTTATTTGCTATTAACGGGTAGTACTTAACTTTTGCACCGACAGGAAATTCCTTTGTAGCTTCTGGTATTGTCCAAACTGTCATATTTAATCACCTTGATGGTTTACTTTATGGATACTCATTGCCGCAGAAAGGGCAGTAACTCATAGCTAAATTAGTACCGCCGTTTGTTTTGTTTTTGGCGCGAGTTTCGTCTTTTTTAATTTTGTAATAATCAAAAGAAACCCTAATCATCACGTTGTTTTCTTTACCGTCAACCCTAATAAATCGATTTTGATACTCGACGTTAAATGTCGATTTATCTGCGTCATTAGGTAGGTCACTTGCTATCTTTTCGGTTATTTCAGCTAGTGTTTCACTCAAGCAATTACACATTATTACGATCCTTTTTAGAGTTGGCTCTTGCCATGAAAAACCCAGTCCCAATCAATTAACTTAATATCACTGCGTGTATGTTCAACAGCTCTTGCGGAGCAGTCTTTACATGATCGATAGGTGATAGAGCTATATGAGCCTTCTATTTTCCATCTGTGCCACAATAGACATCTCTTACCGCGCGTTGAGATAGCCCTCATTAACAAGAAACTCTAGATATGACATGCCACAAACTTGCCCAATCTTCTAAGTGAGCAACCGATGGCGCATGGCCATTTTGCTGCATATATGCAATCGACATTTTTGCGATAAATTCTTGTTGCTGCATCATAATGCTGCACCTAGGTAGTTTTTATATAACTCAGTCCAACCCGCCAGCTGCGAATCAACAGGAGCGCGATCATGATTCTGCATGTAAGCAATAACCATCTTTACTAAGAAAGCTTCCAAACTCAGCATCACGTAACCCTCAGTCGGTAGCCACCGTTATTCCACGGCTCTAAAATTGATTGTTGGAGCAGTAGATTTAATATCTGCTTGCTTTGTTCTTGTGGCATCCCAAAGGCTGCTTTTAACCCTCGATAACTAGGCTTTACAGCACCGCTTAAAATAGCTTCCTTCGCTTCATTAAGAACACTTGCAGCAAAGTGCATCTCAAGTGTTTTGTCTGTACTTACACTTGGCAATACACTTTGAATTTGCTGACTTACACTTGGCGGTGTAACCGTTGTATTTTCTGGGCTTGATACACTTCTTACACTTGCTTCAAGTGTGTTTAATGAATGTAAAGTGAGAGCCATGACGACAGAAACCACCTCGATAGATACCGCTATAAACAAGGTGATTTTTGAGTCGTACTGGCTCAAAATTGAAGAGTCTTTTGTGTTTGATTGCGCGTGATAAAGCGCATTCAACTCGTCAGTGACACGAGAAATTTTGATTGCTGTTCCATCTGCTTTTGATGGTTGGTTAGCACCTAGCTGCGATCTAGAAAGTAACTGTAAATTTTCCAACTCCAGTTTCTTATTGTTGATTTGTTCGGTTATGGCCACGTTCTGCTTAGTGACTACCGTCATTTGATTTGCACCTTTCTCGATAGCTGAGATAGAAGCGATGGTACTTATCACCATAAGTGAGCCTGTTAGAGCAACAAGAAGTAGGGCAATAAATGAATTCTGTTTAGCGACAGTGGGTATAAAAGTAGGTGAAATGGTTTTCACCAAATCAAGAGTGATCCCAATAATCGCAAATATAGCCGCCACACCAATGGCAGAGCCTAATTCGTACATGAATGAATACGTTAGATATGCAGATGTAATCGCACACGAAAGCAATACAAGCATGCAAAATGCTTTAGCTAGTGAAGCTAAGGAAATATTCATAATACAGCCCTGAATTAAAGAGGCATTGGTGGAGTGGCGTCAGAGCCAAACTCTGTTGCTACCGATAAAAGCGTTGAAGCTAGATCATGATCACCAAGATCGTAGGCCATCTGCGACAGAGAGCCGATTTGATTAGTTAGGCTTTCACGCATTTTTTCAGAGCGGAAATGAAAAGAGGTATCAGGTGTGCTGTTTTCTTTCATAGCTTCCATTTGGAATTGATAACCTTGAAGTAATCCGTTGTATACAACAGTAAGTGCGCTAGTGCTTGTCATGATCCGTATTCTCTCGAATAACAACCTGTCGGTCGTTGTTTAACGTAATAATGGCTATTTTTTCATGGGGAAATATGAGCATTTCCTCAGCGAATTTATTGTGTTTTATTTCCATTTCAACAATGGCGCGGTAGAAGTTCGACGAATATTCACAATCAGGAATAACGCTGATTAATTGGTGCTTTGTTACTGAGAATATTTGTACTGAAACCATGCTTATGCCACGTAACTATCTTTAGGGATTTTCACATCCCAACCCGCCGCCTCTAATGAAGCCATAACCATTTGCGCTTGATTTACATAAATGGTTGAGCATTTACCTATCTGAAGGGTTGGAATTTGATGTCTATGAGCCATAGATCGCACTGCTTCAAGTGTTAATCCGTGCTTTTGGGCGTACTCCCTTAAAGGAATAGGGGCCATATCTGGCTGGATGATTATTACTGGACGCTGACTATTTTCATTCATTTGCTGTATCCTCTAAAAGTTTTACTGGTGCAGTCTGGTGCAATAGCCTGCAATACCACCCATATGTCTGGATTATTCCAGACAAACGTCAGGAGGTCAACATGTCTTTTGAAAAAAAATTAAAAGCTATAATTAAGGAAGAAGGTTATTCGCAAGCAGGTTTTGCTAGTGAGATAGGGATATCAACGTCAACAGTGGAAAAGTATATTTCTGGAAAGCAAGATCCAGCAGGAGGAGTTATGCTAAGAATCGTAAATCATGAGCAATTTAAAAAGTACACACTGTGGCTAATGACTGGTGATGTTAAACCAGATGCCGGACAAGTTTGCCCGGCCTTCTCAACTCAAGAGAAGTGCGGATTAATTACTGGAGAAGTCGATTCTCAGAAAATGGCTTAACGGTATTAGCCATTACTTTTTATCGTTGGGGAGGGCATGTCAATGTCTATTAAATCCATTCCTAACGGTTATGAGGTCGATTGTCGTCCGCAAGGTCGAAGCGGTACACGATATAGAAAAAGATTTAGAACTAAAGCAGAAGCAGTTCAGTATGAACGATGGCTTATTGCAACGAAAAATCAGAAGGGCTGGATAGAAACCGAAAAAGATAAAAGGCCTTTATCTGAATTGATTCACCTATGGCACAAGCATCATGGGCAGCAGCTAAAAAGCGGAGACAAGGACGTGATGCACTTATTGAAATTAAATCAGGAGCTAGGTGAACCGAAGGTTTATCAAGTAACAAAAAATTTATTTTCAGATTATCGTGCAAATATGTTAACGAAAGGAAACTCGGCTTCTACAATAAACAGAAATCACACTAGATTAAGTGGAGTATTTACTGTTCTCATTGGATTGGGAGAGATTAATGGCGAGCACCCATTAAAAGGAATTACTCGCTTAAAAGTAGCGTCGACTGAAATGGGATTTTTGAGTATTGATGAAATTCGGCAATTGTTAGCGCACCTAGAAGGGGACGCGTTAAAAATAGCAAAGCTTAGTCTAGCAACTGGGTGTCGCTGGGGTGAAGTTATTAACCTGAAAAGCACGAATCTAGTTGCAGGAAAGGTTATTTTTGTAGATACCAAAAATGGAAAAAACAGGACAGTGCCTATAACTCAGTCATTATTTGATGAGGTATATACAGGGAGGAGTGGGTTGTTATTTAAGTTGCAATATAAAGACTTTTATCAAACCTTTAAAAGTCTTGGCTTTGAGCTCCCAAAAGGACAGGCCATCCATGTATTGAGGCATACATTTGCAAGTCATTTTATTATGAATGGAGGGAATATTTTGACGTTACAAAAAATTCTAGGACATTCATCTGTGCTGCAAACTATGACTTATGCACACCTTGCTCCTGACTACTTAAGTGAGGCGATGGAGTTAAATCCCTTGTCCACATTATGACCCAACAGATGCAGTAACATGCAATAGTCTGCCACAGTTATAACTTGTAACTGATTGATTGATAATGTAAGTTATTGATTATTACCGCAAGAAAGAGGCTCCTTGTGAGCCTTTTTTTTATTTTAACAAAAAGAATAAAGAAGTTGATGAATCATGAGTATTGAACAGACATTAGAAGAGTTGAGACAACAGCTGAACTACCACGCGTATCGATATTATGTTGAAGATAGCCCAGAGCTACCTGATGCAGAATACGATCGCATGATGCAACAATTACTTTCTATTGAATCTGAACACCCAGAACTCGTGACTCTTGATTCTCCAAGTCAACGAGTGGGTGGAGAAGCGTTAGATGGCTTTACTCAAGTTCAGCATGAGATCCCAATGCTTTCTTTGGATAATGCGTTTAACGATGCAGAGTTAGAGGCGTTTGAGAAGAAAATGAATGTCCGTCTTATCTCAACGTCAGTGCCATTATTTTGCTGTGAGCCTAAATTAGATGGCCTTGCGGTGAGTCTTTTGTATGTTAATGGCAAGTTGGTTCAGGCGGGGACTCGTGGTGATGGGTCAACGGGTGAGAATATCACAGAGAATGTAAGAACGATCCGCTGTATTCCATTAACGCTACAAGGTGAAGGCTGGCCAACTCGTTTAGAGGTTCGTGGTGAAGTCTTTATGCCAAAAGCAGGTTTTGATGCGTTAAATGAACGAGCGTTAAAACGTGGAGAAAAACCGTTTGCCAATCCACGTAATGCCGCAGCAGGTAGTTTGCGTCAATTAGATTCAAAGATCACCGCGACTCGTCCATTAAGTTTTTATGCGTACAGTGTTGGCGTGATTGGTGGTGGTGAATTAGAAGCAAGTCATTACCAACGCTTTGTCCAATTAAAAGGATGGGGGCTTCCTATGTGTGAAGAGACAAAACAATGTCATTCACTCAATGAAGTTAAAGCGTATTACAAAGACATTCTTGAGCGTCGTGATGCACTGAAATATGAAATCGACGGCGTGGTAATTAAAGTGGATGATATTGCGCTGCAAGAGCAGTTAGGTTTCGTTGCAAGAGCGCCACGCTGGGCAATTGCCTATAAATTTCCAGCACAAGAAGAGCTAACAGTACTTAATGATGTTGAATTCCAAGTGGGACGCACTGGAGCAATTACGCCAGTTGCAAAACTTGAACCTGTTTTTGTTGGTGGGGTAACCGTAAGTAATGCCACGCTACACAATGCTGATGAAATTGCTCGTTTAGGCGTTCATATTGGAGATACAGTGATCATTCGTCGTGCAGGTGATGTGATCCCACAAATTGTCTCTGTTGTCGAGGCTCGTCGCCCAGAAGGCAGTAAGGCCATTGTTTATCCAACAACGTGTCCTGTATGTGAGTCTTTATTGGAAAGAGTTGAAGGCGAAGTCGTAACACGTTGTGGTGCAGGTTTAGTCTGCCCAGCACAACGTAAAGAAGCACTAAAGCATTTTGTGTCACGCAAAGCGTTAGATGTCGATGGCTTAGGTGACAAAGTGGTTGAGCAATTAGTCGATAAAGAGATGGTAGAAACACCAGCTGACTTATTTAAGCTATCCGCAGGCATTATAACGGTATTAGAGCGAATGGGACCTAAGTCGGCTCAAAATGTGGTGGATGCATTAAATAAAGCTAAAACAACCACATTACCTCGATTCTTATATTCATTAGGTATACGTGAAGTCGGTGAAGCAACGGCTGCCAACTTAGCAATACATTTCTCTACTTTAGAGGCAGTTCAAGCGGCAACGTTTGAGCAGCTTATAGAAGTGAGCGATGTTGGTGATATCGTTGCTAAGCACGTCTTACACTTCTTTTCTGAGCCGCATAACAAATCCGTTATAGAAGATCTGCAAGCGATGGGCGTTCATTGGCCTGAAATAAAAGCACTTGATGAATCTGTACCACAACCATTAGCGGGTAAAGTCGTGGTTCTTACTGGAACACTGCATAAATTAAATCGTAATGAAGCTAAAGCTGCACTGCAAGAGTTGGGTGCAAAAGTGACAGGCAGTGTCTCTAAAAAGACGGATATTCTTTTTGCTGGAGAAGCTGCGGGGTCTAAATTAACCAAAGCTGAAGAGTTAGGTATTGAAATTATGAATGAAGAGCAGTTAATTGAGTTGTTAAATTAACAATAAAAAACCGATTACTTAAAACGAAAAGGAGCCTAGTGCTCCTTTTTTTATATCTGAAATCAATCGTGTTTATTATTAATAACGGCCAAAAAGGACATAGTTGACGTTTATTCACGATAGGTTTGTGTGTTGCCTTGTTTTTATAAAATAGAGTGATATGCGTCGCATTGAGTCTTTTTTTATATTTGTAACCTGCTGTTTTAGCTTTGAAAGATGTTTTTTGATAATTATTGATCTGTTTAATTTGATCTTAATCACTAATGCGAAAGAAGTTTGCGCTCGCTCATATTTTTTTTATTGAAAATTAAGTTTTTGTTTTATGTTTTTTTTGAAGGGTTTAGTATTTATCTCATGGATGCACGGAGTGTATGCAGGAAAAAATATAAGGTAATTACAATTTTTAAATTTCCTTTTCTTATTTAAAAATTGTGTGAATTAGGAGAGTTATTTACAGTTTTCGGCGGCCAACTTAAAGCTTGTAAATAACGAACACAGCTATATCCATTTTTAGGAGTTTTATTCCATGGAAAACAAATTTTTTAAAACGACATTATTAGGTGCAGCCGTTGCTTTAGCATCATCAGGTGTAACTGCAAAAGAAGTCGGTATTAACTCTGACTTTAACGTAGAAGTGTACGGTGTTGCTGCTATCTCACTAGTTAACTATAACACTACTGATAATAACGATAAAAGTTCAGGTTACGCTGTAGAGAATGAATCCCGAATTGGTTTTCGTGCGCATAAAGAAATGTTTGAAAATGTCTTAATTACGATGCAAATCGAATCTGGTTATGTTGATAGTACGGATTGGTCTCACGGTGGTGTTTCTGGTGGTGTGTTAGGTTTTCGTGATACTTTTGTTGGGGCTTCTGGTGATTGGGGTAATGTACGTGTTGGTCGTATTCTTACGCCATTATATGAAATTGTTGACTGGCCTTTCTCTAACCCAGGTTTAGGTTCTGTATTCGATTGGGGCGGAATTAATGGCCACTACGATCGTCAATCAAACCAAGTGCGTTATGATTCTCCTAAGTTTGGTGGCTTCTCATTTGCCGCTTCAGTTGGTCGTGATGATAATGACAATGGTGGTGGTGCTGCAACTCGTGATGCTAATTTTATTGGTGCTAATGCAAAATATAGCTTCGAAAAAATTACATTTATGGGTGGTGTTGAATCGGGTACTCGTGTAGTTGCTGAAACCGGTGATGAATGGGCAATTGGTACAGCTGCTGACGTAACTAATAAAGTAAAAGATGCGGATAAAGTATTAGTTACTGAAGGTGACAATTATCTTAAATCTAAAGGTGCTGCAGGATACGACAGTGATACGTTCGCATATATTGTAGGTTTTGAAGCTAGTCTTCCTGCTGGCTTTGGGATTGCTGCTGCTTATAAAGGCGAAGAGGTCGATGGTGGTGGTGAGAAAGTAACTCAAGATTCTTACTCTATTATTGGTCAATACTGGAATGGTCCTGTAGGTTTCAAGCTAGGCTATGCTGCTAACTTAGACTCAGAAACTAATGGTAAAACAGATAAAGATAGTGACAGTAATACTATTTCTGGTCAGTTAATGGCAGTACATAACGGTTTTGTTCCTTACCTTCGTGTAGCTGGTCGTACTGTGGGTGCCGCAGATACTGATATCGTAACTCGCGTTGGTTTAGAGTACGGTTTCTAAGGCAATTATTACTTAGTTAATCTTCAAAAAACGCTGGCAATTTTTGTCGGCGTTTTTTACTTTAGGGCATTTAAAATTTAAGGTGTAAATTAATATGTATAAAATAATTTTAGGACTAAGCGCGATATTACTTAGTGGGTGCTCTACATTATCTAGTGATGATGATTTTTCTAATGCCATTAATGAAGTGGAGAGGAAAGCTAGTTATATTTCTATAGAAGCGAAGAATATAAATCCAATAGAAAATAAAGGCGTTGGAGCTAATGCATTAAGAAACACATCTCAATTAACCGCAAATTATTCAACAGCATCTAAAGCCGTTCCTGAATCATATATGACCGTTGAATTAAGTTATTTTAAGTCAAATTATGAATATGGTTTCGTTTCGTTTCGAGGAATTGAGGAGAAAATAACGGCTTATTCTCCATCAACAGAATCTTGCTCTGAGCACTGTACTGCGACACAGTATTTCACCTTCCCAATAGATAATAAAGAAATTGAATTATCAGCAAAAGATGGTTTAACTTACGTAGTTAAAACAAAAAATGAACAGTCTAAATTATCGTTCACTATTCCTGCTGGTTATTTTCAAGCGATTTTAGAGGAGAAGGCGCTTCAGTTACAAAATATTCCAGTTGTTGCTATGAAGCAGCAGGCTGTTGAAGTGAAAATAGTAGAAACAAAACCGGTAGAGATGACTAAATATTGGTTTGGTGACGCAACAGCTTCAGAGCAAGAGCAATTCAGCGAATGGGCTTTTGCAAATAGAAAGTCAATCAGTTCTCCATTAAAATCAGAATCTAAATCGGTAGAGATGTTAAGCTATTGGTATGAGAAAACGTCGGTTGAAGAGAAAGCTAGTATTTTGACGTGGTTATTGAATCAATCGTAATGCTTGGAAATTAATTAATTTTTAAAGAATATCAAGTGCGACCTAGTCCGCACTTTTTTTTTATTTTAAATAAATACTTCTAATTTAAAGTGAAATTAGAGTGATTTAGATCTGTGTTTTCAATCGATATGTGTATGTTTTTTGAGATTCCAGTCTCTTTTGTTTTATTTTTAATCATTACGGTTTCTTTTATGTTTTTGTTATCTTGTTGATTTTTATTGATTATATTTTTTTATAAATTATTGAGTTTGAACTTTGTCACTCAAAAAACAGAACTATATTTTCTTTGTGAAAAAACATTGGCATAATCCGCTTCAGACAATAAATCTAGTGCGTGGTTCATTTCGGCGACCGACTTAAATATCCATGCATTACTACATAAGTTAAATGAAGGAATTATGACTATGTTTAATAAAACTCTTTTAGGTTCAGCAGTACTTGCTGCAATGATGGCTACTTCTGCAAATGCTGCGATTCCACTGGCTGGTGATGCAGTACAAGTATATGGGCAAGCAACCGGTGCCATTATGGTGGATTCACACAAAACTAAAGATTCAGCAATGAATGTTGATGTTGAATCGCGCATTGGTTTTAGAGGTGTAGTTGAATTTGATTCGCTTTCCCCAAATCTTGTATGGCAAATTGAAGGTGGGAATGCAAATGGTGCTGCGGGTGCTTTTGGTGTTCGTGATACTTTTGTAGGTTTAGATTTTGAAAGCGTTGGTTCAATCAAATGGGGTCGTCAATTAGTTGCTGCTTATAATTATGTTGATTGGCCTCACTCAAACCCAGGTTTAGGTAATGTTTTTGATTGGAATAATGACTTAGGAGTTGCTTATCAAGATCGTGCATCAAATACGATCCGTTTTGATTCGGTATCGATGGGAGGATTAGGAATTCAAGCAACTATCGGTGGTATGGAAAATACGACTGATTCACTAGTTGCAAGTATTGCAGCAAACTATAATGGTGATGGGTATAGTGTACACGGTGGTTATTATTCTCGTGGAGAGTACACTGTAAAAGGTACTGTAGATAAACCTTTAATCGCAGATCCAACGGATCCAACTAGTCTAATACCAAATCCTGATTATGGGAAAGACACTACAACACCATATTATGCTAGTTCTTATGCAATTATTGGTGGTAATGTTGCTTTAGGTGATGTCACATTAACGGCTGCTTATAAGCATATGATGGCTGATACCCAAACTGGTGATTCAACGCAAGGTGCTTTTTCTGCTACGGCACAATATGTAAATAATGGGACTTGGTTGTATAAAGCAGGTTTCGCAATGACAACAGATGCTGAAATTGATGGTAAAGATAAAAAAGAAAGTGGTGATATGGCTTTAACTGCTCGTGTTGGGTACTTACTACCAAGTGCAATTATCTATTCAGATATCCGTCATTATGACATGAATGGTAATTTAGAAGGTGACGACATGACGCGCTTTATGTTAGGTATCGAATACTACTTCTAATCCTAACCAGACATTAAATAAAGAAGAAAAGGTGAATAGTATTTATTCACCTTTTTTATTTAAATTTAGAGGGTATAAAATGAAAAAAATACTAATGCTTTTAGTTATGTTGGTTGCATTACCTTCATTTGCTAATGTAAATGTAAAATTCAGCCATGACATTGAATTACTAGCAATTAATGGTTCTGAAGATATTGGAGACTCATGGTTTGCAAGTGTTAAGGAAGCTGAATTAAAAAATGGACATAATCAATTATTGGTCCGAATAGCTAAATTAATACCTCAAGCAGGAGAGTGGGAAAAGTTTAATTCGAAACCTGTGATAGTTGAGTTTATGGCTAATAATGCGGAAATCACTATTTCTCCAAAAATTAAAATAGATAGTAAACAAAAAGCTGACGTATTTAATCAATCACCAAGTTTTGAACTGCTAAGCGTCGATGGTATTACAATTGAATCTAGTGTTTTAATTCTTCCGGGTAAAGTATCTACATTAATTGGTTATGAAAAACCATTACTAGAGTTTAATGAAAAAAGAATGAATAGAGATAATATTGGTCAGGATAGGATACTTAATGAGATTAAATCTAAATATATTTTATTAAATGAATCGGATAGGAAAAGTTTTTTACAATGGGCTATTAGCCAATAAAATGATCAGAACATCAGATACTACCATTGTAGATTTACCTTATGGTGCTAAAATAGCGCACAAATTATGTGATGCTGAACAAATTCAGCTCAACCTCTTCAAAAAGGTAATTACAATGACGGTTAAAACGCGTTTTGCTCCAAGCCCAACAGGCTACCTTCACGTTGGTGGTGCACGTACTGCACTTTACTCATGGCTTTTTGCTAAAAACCAAGGTGGCGAATTTGTTCTTCGTATTGAAGATACTGACCTTGAGCGTAACTCTCAAGAAGCGGTAGACGCGATCATTGAAGGTATGCACTGGATGGGAATGGAATGGGATGAAGGTCCTTATTACCAATCTAAGCGTTTTGACCGTTATAATGAAGTAGTTGACCAACTACTTGCAGAAGACAAAGCTTACAAATGTTATGCATCAAAAGAATTGCTAGATGAGATTCGTGCAGAGCAAGAAGAAAACAAAGAAATGGCTCGCTATGATGCAAACCACCCTAAAATTGTTGCTGCTAATGCTGCAGCAAAAGAAGGCGATGCTTCTGTTATTCGTTTCCGTAACCCTAAAGAAGGCTCGGTAGTATTTGAAGACCAAATTCGTGGTCGTATCGAGATTTCAAACAGCCAATTAGATGACTTAATCATTCGTCGTACCGATGGCGCACCGACTTACAACTTCGTAGTGGTTGTTGATGACTGGGATATGGGCATTACTCAAGTTATCCGTGGTGAAGACCATATCAATAACACTCCTCGTCAAATCAATATCTATGAAGCATTAGGTGTTCCTGTGCCTAAATTTGCACACTGTGCAATGATCCTTGGTGATGATGGTGCAAAACTGTCTAAGCGTCATGGCGCAGTATCAGTAATGCAATACCGTGACGAAGGTTACCTACCAAATGCACTAAACAACTATTTAGTACGTTTAGGTTGGTCTCATGGTGATCAAGAGATCTTCTCTCAAGAAGAAATGATTAGCCTATTTAGCCTAAATGCGGTGAGTAAATCAGCATCAGCTTTCAATACAGATAAACTGTTATGGTTAAACAACCATTACATTAAAACGTCTGAGCCAGAGTATGTTGCTAAATACCTACAATGGCACTTAGATCAAAAAGAGATCTCTCTAGAAAACGGTCCAGCAGTTACTGAAGTTATTACTCTAGTTGGTGAGCGTTGTAATACGCTTATCGAATTAGCAGATCAATCTCGCTACTTCTACCAAGATTTTGAAGAGTTCGAAGCGGGTGCTGCGAAGAAACATCTACGCGGTGTTGCTAAAGAGCCTTTAGAGTTAGCATTAACTAAAGTTAAAGCATTAGAAGAGTGGACGACTGAAAGCCTTCATAACCTAATCGCTGAAGTGTGTGCAGAGCTAGAAATTGGCATGGGCAAAATTGGTATGCCATTACGTGTAGCGGTAACTGGTGGCGGTCAATCTCCATCAGTAGATGCGGTAATGCAATTGATTGGTAAAGAGCGTGTAGTTGCTCGTATCAACATGGCATTAGCGTTCATTGCAGAGCGTGAAGCTAACGCACAGTAATACGAAGTAATAGATACAACAAAGCCGCTGAATAAAATTAATTGTTCAGCGGCTTTTTTATTTTCGCTTTTCTTCTATTACGTTATTTTATCTTCTAATGCATTGACGATGCAGTTTTTACCATTTAGCTTATGGCGTGAACGAAGTATAAGAATCAATACAATGACAAGAATAATAATTAAGACTTGAAAGAACAAGCGTTTGCTTTGAGATACACTCAGCTCTTGTTGTTGTTTCTGTTTTTGCAAAGTGTTAATCAATACTCTTTCGGTTTCAATTACGGTATTTCGTAACTCAAGTGCTTCATAAGCTTTCTGTGAATTATTTATGTGTATTGTATTTAATGTTTCGCGATGTTTTTTTTGTGCTTCTAAAGCGGCTTTATAGTTATGAGCAAACTCAAGTATCTGTGATTTTAGTAAATAGGATTCAGATAACTCTAATTTATTTTGTGCCGCCATTGATTTTTCAATTGCTATGTTAATGTATTTTAAGGATTTATTAGGGTTTTCATAGTTTAAATATATTTGACTTAATGATTGATTGATATTAACAGTCAAGGTTGAATTGGTGTTTTGTTCTTGTGTATTTAATGCCAATAGCAAGTATTCAATTCCTTCGTCATTAAGACCTTTCTTATAAAGAATTTTGCCAAGAGTATAGTAGGCGAGTACCTGAGTTCGTATAGTGCTAGTTTCTTTTAAGTCATTTAGTGCTGAGTATGAAAGCGCTTCAGCTTTATCGTATTTATTTAAAGCTAAATTAATTTTGGCTAATTGAATTTTTGATTGAGCTATTTTTTGTGGGATATTTCGATCTATACGGATCTCTAAGGCTTTTTCAGCATATTCTTGAGCTCTGTTTAAGTGTTTCATCTTTAATAATAAAGTTGCAATATTCGTATAGGCAGTATCATTAATATCGTGAGACTTACTAAAACTCAGCGCTTTTTCATTTGCAAGTAGAGCAGCGTCTAGATTACTCGTACCTTGGTAGCTTAAAGCAAGTAGACGATAGGCCCATTTTATATCAATGAAATGGCTTGATGTTTTCTCTAGGTGTTTAATGGCCGATTGGCAATAAAACTCAGCAATAAAATAGTTACCAAGGCTAAGGTTTGAGCGGCATAGTTTTAATGCTAATAAAGAATCTAAATCAGGATCGTTAAGAGAATGTGTAATGATTTGAGCTGATTTTATCTGCTCTAATGCTTTTTTTTCTTTTCCCTCATCACTCAGATCCATAGAAGTTAATAGTAAAAACTCTGCTTTTTCATAAGGATGTTGGCTTTTTTCGACAGTTTTATGCTGGTAAGTGTGCCCTCGGCGAGTCACAAAGCCATGTATACGGGTGGCAACGTAGATACGTTCTGTGCTCGGTTCTATCGTGGAATAAACCTCTTCAAGCATCGCTAACGCAGTGTCTGGGGATTCAATTCTGTTGTGGTGATAACGTTTCTGCCACTCGTTATCCTCCATCTGTGTGTTAGCGGATAAAGAAAAGCTTATTAGTAAGAAGAATGCACCAATAAGAGAGCCAAATTGTCCTAGCATAATATTTAATTAGTATTTTGTTCTGATTGTATGGAGGGTATCGTAAGCAGAGAGAAAAAACGAGAGGTATGGGACGCAAAAATGAAAGAAACCACAAATAGTGTGGTTTCTTTAAAATTCAGAGAGGTGTTCGCTTTATTGAACGTCTGATTTGTGCATGACATCGCCAATTTGAATGCTATTAAGCAGTTGTGGTTGGTTAATCGTTAATTCAGCATTTTGCTCATAAACTCGAGAGACCGTTAATGTAATTTCGGTTTTAGAGACTTTATTACGTGGTAAACCACTTTGGTCAATAAATGAACCAGTGTGCCAAAGATCTAATTTATCACCTTTTTTAACGCCGTGAATACGACCAAGATCCATCGTTATACGATTATTGTTAATGCTTACTATCTGTGGAAGTGTCATCTTACAAGCAAACTGGTTTTCTAAATCAAGCATAATATCTCGATTTATTCTCAGTACCATCTCACCGTAAGCTGATGTCCAAAAACGAGCACTTTGAGTATCGACTTCACTGGTTTTTGGAAAATCCCATAAAGCAACGTCGCGATAATTATTGTTATAAATTGTTTGTCCTGTTTTACCATCCAAGACTGCAACTTCAAGAGCAAATTGTCGATTGATGGTGTCTTTTTTCAATAGGTTTTGATCGATTGTCGCACTTAAATCGGTGATCTTTCCTGAGAAAATATATTGTGCGCCGTGATCCTCTGCGATCATTTTTGCTACTTCAGGTTGACGTTTATCAATGCGGATATGTTCACTGCCAACAGAAATAAAGCTCTGAGATTCTTTGTCTAGTTGACGAGAGAAAATAGTACTAAGATCTTCGCCCAGCTGATAAACCTTACCCATTACCGCTTGTTGAGGTGAATCAATGGTGACTTCACTGGTCATTATTGTCTTCTTATACTGACCAATATGGCAACTATTTGCCGAAGGGTAGATATCGATACGGGTAGTAATATACAATTTTCCGTTTTTCTTTTTCTCTTTTACTATTTCAATGCTGCGAATTTCACTGCCACTAAATTGATAGCGCTTTTCATTAGACTCTAAAAAGACTTTGAGATCCTTCAGGCGGCTAATGTCCGCCCCTGAAAATAGCATTGCTTGATAAGCGGCATCTTCTAGTGCATGTGTTCTTGCCGCATTTTTATTGGTTAATACACTTGCTGAACCGGTTACTTCAAACCATTCAGCATGCGCTGGTAATGTGTAACTCATTGTTAATACTGAAATAACTAAAAATAATATTCTTTTCATTACTGATGTCTGCCAAATGGGTATGAAATTTGCTAACTAATATTTGTTGATTGATAAAAGTACTTACAAATTACGTTTCCTAAACTACTGCAATTTTTGTTCCTAGTTTAAATTTGACGCTTATTATTAGAGTAAGTATATAAAAACATTATCTGGAGATAATAGAATGAGAGTATTAGTTGTAATTTTTCTGTCCATGGTGATAAGTGCTTGTGCATATTCACCTATTTATAATGGTAAAGAACCGTATAATGGCAGTCCATTTATGTTGGCAGACACGCCACGACATACAATGGATTATTTTGTTGAAAGTTTAACTGAACAATTGGTTACATCGAATACGACGTTGTCGGCTCGCTCTCCAATTGCAATTACTTCTTTTGTTGATTTACAGCAGATGGATCAAACCAACTGGCTAGGTAATTCAGTCACTGAAGGCTTCATGTTCCAATTACAGCGTCGTGGCTTTAAAGTTATTGATTATAAAACAACAGGTAATATCCGAGTAACTCAACAAGGTGATTTTGCTTTCAGTCGTGATTGGAAAGAGTTGGTACAAGAACAACAAGTTGATTATGTACTGACTGGTACTATGCTTCGTCAAGATGGCGGTGTATTAATTAATGCTCGTGTGATTGGCATGCAAACACGTATCGTTGTTGCCTCGGCACAAGGTTTCCTTCCTGCAGACCGAATTGGTCGTGATTTAGATACTTTAAATACCATGCGTATGGAAGATGGTGTTCTTATTCGTTCTGATGTGAAAAAAGCAGAACGAAATACAATTATCTTACGCCCATAGGGGATCTAATGATGAAGCATTGGTTTTTATTAGCATTATTAGTCCTCGTTGGTTGCCAGCCCCTTGGTGCCATGCGTGAAAGTGATCATTTAAATGCTGTTGGATATGCAAGTATTAGCGAGCAAGCGGGTAAGAATATTGATGAGAAACGTATTCGTGCGATGCGTGCATCAAAAGTTGATGCGTATCGTGAGCTTGCTGAGCAAGTGTATGGTATGCGTATAAGCGGTAAGGTAGAAATGAACGATCAGCAGCTGGGTGAAGAAACAACCAGCGCGGGTGTTGATGGTATTATCCGTGGCGCAGAAGTAGTACGTACTTATCCTGTTGGTGACAGTTATGTTACTGAATTAAAGTTAGATTTGAAAAAGATGGAACGCATGAAAAACCAAGGCCAGGTTTATGATGTACCTTCAACGCAAAGAAAAACAATATTATTTTAATTAATACTCTCATTCTACATATTTGCCCTTGGTGCTTTTTAGTCCCAAGGGCTTTTTTATTAGGGAGATACAAGGACTAGATTTTAGGGATTAGTAAAAGATAGAAAGAGCAGGGACTATGTCTGAGAAGGTAAAAATGCAGATGGCATTATGCTGTATATCGAGGATTATATTATCGATATCTGAGGTTTGGAAAGGGGATGTAATCAGGCTTTTACGTTGGTGCCTAATGTCGTGATATTACGAGTTTGACCTGCAGCAGTATACGTCATGCCATTTTTGCCACGACTTTGTTGCATTAAGTTATTTAGTTTGTTGAAGCTGAGTTGAGCTCGCTGAAGCGCTTCACCGTTAACTACATTCTCTTCTTTACAGTCATGAATGATAGATTTAATTGCGGTCACTTTTTCTGTTAGTACATTGTCTTCAGAAAGAAGTTGTCTTTCGGCATGGCTACCTAGCAGCTGGTCATATTGGCGCAGTTGGTTTAGTAAGCTCAGTTTGTCATGAGCAATACTTTCCATTTCTGTCGGTTTTCTACTAGCGATAGCAACCTTCTCTCGACTAAGGACGGTCGAAAGAGAAAGGGCAACGCTACGTTGTAGATCCAGTAATTCAGTTAAGGTTTGCGCCATATTGTCTCTATATTAAGTACGTTCTGAAAAGAAAATAACCAGCCTAGGTTACAGGCCGGCTAATTCATCTTCAAATTTAATCATGTTGTCTGCTAGACGCTCAGGATCAACAGAGTAAGAGCCATTTGCAATAGCCGCTTTAATAGCAGCAACTTTATCTTCATTAAAAGAAGGCTCTGTTGCTAATTGTTGGTGCATTTGGCCAATTTCTTTCCCTTGATTACTCAAAGAAACAGCATCCATTTTTACAGACATCGCTGGTGTTGAATTCACCGGTGATTTTTCACCAGAATCAACACGAGTTTGATTGCGTAATGTTGCCATCGTTTGGCTAGCGCGTAGTTGGTCAATACTTGTCATATATTCAAGCCTTTTAGCCGAGTTAATACATTCTCATAATCTATTTATCGGCTGTCAAAAAAATAACTTAAGCAAATAATGAAGTTTTTTGACGCTTTTTTCATTATTTTTTAACTGTAGTAAAAGTAAGCATAAATAGTGCCACAATAAACATATCGGCACTGAGTGAGGAAAGTTTAGAAAAATATCTGATTACTTCATTATTGTTAACACTTGTATTAGAAGCGAACACTAATTTCACCCACCGCGGTAACGGTGCCACTCACAATGCGTTTTGATTTATCATTTTTCACATTTACTTTATCGCCAAGGGCTCCATCTCCTAATGCCGTACCTTTAGTGAGGATGCTTAATTCTCCTTTGACAGCTTTAATTATAACACTGTCATTACGACACACCATACAGATGTCATTTTTTTCGATAATTTCACCAGCTCTTACACTACGTTTAATGCGAGAACCAATTAGATCGTTTATATTAACATAGCCACCGCGGCGATAGACCCGGCTGTTAACCAGTGTTAAGGCTAAATCTTGAGTTAATATCATACGTCCTCTTGATAAAGAGGTTACCGCAGTGACTAAAGGCATCATTAATTCTGATTTAACAGGAACATAGACTTTCCAGTTGTCTGGTACACATTCAACAAGGACTGAGGTATTGCCACTGGCATTGAGTTTTCCTGGTAGGGAGGCACTGAGTGGTGTTGGACAATCGGTAGCATGGATACGGTTGTCTATACGTGCTGCTTCTATTTGTAATGTGCCGTTTTTAGGTGTATCTATTTTTGCTTCAATAAAGGTTTCTGCTGCCTGTTTAATTTCCTTTAGTTGTACATCTGTGGCAGCATGAGCACTCAAGCTAAAGAAACTTATAAATATGCCGATAAGGCCTATAAGTCGATAAAAAGTGATATTGTTGTCACGTATTTTTATTATCATCATGTTTTTTTTATAAAATGCCATATGGTATGTCGTGTTCTTCATGGGTTTATGTTAGGCTCACGGTAATTAATAATGGCACAAGATGGAGTCATATATGACAGGTATACTGGATTCGGTGAATCAGCGCACACAACTTGTTGGACAAAACCGTTTAGAACTACTTACTTTTCGCCTTATGGGGCGTCAACGTTATGGTATTAACGTTTTTAAAGTAAAAGAAGTATTACAGTGTCCGAAGTTGACTTCAATGCCTAATTTAAATCCGCTAGTGAAAGGGATTGCTCATATTCGTGGGCAAACTATTTCAGTGATTGATTTAAGCCTTGCTACAGGTGGTCGTCCAACTACTGAAATTGATAAATGTTTTATTATTATTTCTGAGTTTAACCGTACCATACAGGGCTTTTTAGTTAAATCGGTTGAGCGCATTGTAAACATGCATTGGGAAGCTATTCTACCACCACCGCAAGGCACAGGACGAGCAAACTACTTAACTGCTGTAACAAACATTGATGATGAATTAGTTGAAATCTTAGATGTAGAAAAGATCTTATCTGAAATCGCACCTATTGATGAAACCATGAACGAAGAGTTGGTTGAAGAAATGGCGCAGATCAGCCCTGAAGTGGTTCGAAAAGTATTAATCGCTGATGATTCAAGTGTTGCTCGAAAACAAGTGCAGCGTGCCGTTCAATCTATTGGTTTTGAAACCATTATGGTTAAAGATGGTAAAGAAGCGTTGAATAAACTAGTTGAAATGGCGAATGCAGGTAGTGTATATGAGCAAATTGGTTTAGTTATTTCAGATGTTGAAATGCCAGAAATGGATGGTTACACACTAACGGCAGAAATTCGTCGTGAACCAGCACTAAAAGATCTTCACGTTATTTTACATACATCATTAAGTGGCGTATTTAACCAAGCCATGGTTGAGCGTGTAGGTGCAAACCAATTTATCGCAAAATTTAATCCAGACGAACTGGGTGCAGCAGTAAAAAGAGCCGTTGAAAAATAATCTCTGTTTCTGTACTTATTAGTAAATCCTATTGTCATGTTAAGAATTAAGCATGGCAATTCATCTTTATTTGGAAGTAAAAGCGTTAATGACAACTATAACTATCAACGAACAAGAGTATCGTGACTTTAGCCGTTTTCTTGAATCTCAATGTGGCATTGTCCTTGGTGACAGTAAGCAATATTTAGTAAGAAGTCGATTAAGTCCTTTAGTTGCTAAGTTTTCATTAGCTTCATTGTCAGATCTATTAAAACAAGTGATTTCTGGTCGTAATCGTGAATTACGTGTTGCTGCTGTTGATGCAATGACAACCAATGAAACCTTATGGTTTAGAGACGGCTACCCATTTACAGTATTGTCTGAGAAATTACTGCCAGAATTAGCGGCAAACCGTCGCCCATTGAAAATTTGGTCAGCGGCAAGTTCGTCAGGCCAAGAAGCGTATTCAATGGGGATGATTATTTCTGAGATCCAAGCTCGTAAACCGGGTTTTCTTCCAAACATCAGTATTACTGCAACTGATATTTCACCATCAATGTTAGAAACCTGTAAAGCGGGTATTTATGACAACCTAGCATTAAGCCGTGGATTATCGCCTGAACGTCGTCGTGCATTTTTTGAAGACGCGGGTGATACTAAGATGAAAATTAACGATAAAATTAAAGGTATGGTTAACTTTAGGCCACAAAACCTAATGGACAGCTATAGCTTGTTAGGCAAGTTTGATATTATTTTTTGCCGTAATGTACTTATTTATTTCGCACCAGAGATGAAAGCAAAAGTATTAAACCAGATGGCGGCAAGTCTTAACCCTGGCGGATACTTATTGCTTGGTGCTTCTGAGTCATTAACAGGTTTAACTGATAAATTTGAGATGGTTCGTTGTAATCCAGGGATCATTTATAAGTTAAAATAATTACATTTGATTATTTAACGAACAAAAAGCGGCTTAGGTCGCTTTTTTTGTGCCTGTTATTTAGAGTCGGCATAGAAATTGCTAAAAATTATGCAGTAGTATTGTCAATCTCGTCTGTAAATTGAAAAGTTGGCATAGAGGTTGCTTTATATAAATATATATACTGCTAGTCAGTTCTTGTGGAGGGTTTGAAATGGCAATTTCTTTTGATAACGCATTAGGTATTCACCAGCATACAGTTGGCGTTCGTTCAGAGCGTGCTGAAATGTTAGCGACAAACATCGCGCAGGCAAATACACCAGGCTATAAAGCAAAAGGAATGGATTTTCAAAAAGCATTGCAGTCGGCAGCATCTAAGGCAAGTATGGGTCTTAATCGTACAGATGGTCGGCACATCAATGCCTCAACACGAGTGGCAGGGGAAATTCAATACCGCGTTCCAACTCAACCTGATACAGGGGATGGCAACACGGTAGATGTGGATTTGGAACGTAATTTATTTATGCAAAACCAACTTCGTCATCAAGCATCATTAGAGTTTTTAGGTAGCAAATTCAAGAACCTAACCAAAGCAATTAAAGGGGAATAGAGATGAGCTTATTTAATGTTTTTAACGTTACAGGTTCTGCGATGAGTGCAGAGTCAGTTCGTCTTAACACCACTTCAAGTAATATGGCAAATGCTGATAGCGTGAGTAGCTCTGCTGCTGAAACGTATAAAGCTCGCCAAGCTGTTTTTGGTGCGGAATTGAGTAAAGCGAAATACAAACAAGATCATACAGTTCCTGTAAAAGTTCTTGGTATTGTTGAAAGCCAAAAGCCTCTGCGTGCGGAATATAACCCAGACCACCCTATGGCAAACGACGATGGCTATATTTTTAAGCCAAATGTTAATGTGATGGAAGAAATGGCAAATATGATTTCTGCTTCTCGTTCATACCAAACGAATGTTCAAGTGGCAGATGCAAGTAAACAAATGTTGCAGAGTACTCTGCGAATGGGTCAATAAGGATAGGAGGTAGCTATGACTGGAATCAATAATGTTGGTCAAAACGGCTTGTCCTACATCGACCAGCTTAAGAGTCTTCAAGAGGCAAACAAGCCTGAAAAGACCACTGGTGGTAAAAATGAACTGAAGCAAGAAGACTTCCTTTCATTATTAACCAAACAGTTGTCTCAACAAGACCCGTTTAAGCCGGTTGAGAACGATCAAATGATTGCGCAAATGGCATCATTTGCAACCGTTGATGGTATTGGTAAGATGAATACACAGTTTGATAGCTTGAATTCATCAATGACATCTAACCAAGCTTTACAAGCGTCTTCGCTTGTTGGTCGTGATGTGTTAGTACCTGGTGCTAAAGGTTTAAAAGAAGCTGATAAGAGTATGGCGGCAATGGTTAAGTTGCCACAAGCAATTAATAACCTAATGGTTCGTGTTGAAAATGAACAAGGCCAATTAATTCGTACTTTAGATGTGGGCGCTAAACCTGCTGGGGACTCTCGCGTTGAGTGGGACGGCAAAGATGATAAAGGCAATGCAATGCCTGCTGGTCGCTACAGTATAAAAGCGGCGGGTGTGCTTGATGGAGAAAATCAAGAATTTGGTGTATCAACGTACGCTAACGTCAACAGTGTTCTTCTAGGCAAAGGCGATGGCAATGTTTTACTAAATCTTGCTGGATTTACCTCACCGATGAAATTGGCAGAAGTGCTAGAAGTCGGTAAGGCGTAAAAAGATGAATATTCAGTGCAGCCATTGTTGCTGCCTGAATACCTCTAATTTACATAATCATATTATTCATATAATTAGAGCTATGCCAATTCCTTTAGCATTCCCAATTGACCGTGATCGTTAATGGAATTGGAAAAATCAGCGTAGCTAGATAGGAGATATAAAATGTCATACGTAGCATTAAGTGGTCTAGCCGCTGCTCAAAAAGATCTAAACGCAACATCAAATAACCTTGCCAATGCCAATACGTTTGGTTTTAAAGAGTCTCGTGCAGAATTTGGTGATGTATATTCAACATCGTTGTTTTCAAATGCAAAAACTACAACAGGTGGTGGTGCGCAGACAACTAAAATCGCTCAGCAATTCCACGAAGGTTCTAGTGTTTATACTAATAACCCAATGGATTTACGTATTTCTGGTCAAGGTTTTTTTGCAGTAGCAAAAGATCGCATGCAACCAGGTACAAATGAATTAACTCGTAATGGTGCGTTTCATTTAGATAAAGATAACTTTATTACGAACTCAAATGATGAGTTTCTACTTGGTTATAATGTCGATGAAGAAAGTGGAGCAGTTTCATCTTATGAAGCAAAGCCACTGAGCATTCCAGATCAGTTTGGTACACCTAAACGCAGTGATAATATTGAAATTGGTATGAACTTACCATCAGGTGCACCATCAAAAGATGTGGCCTTATTTGATATGAATGATCCAGATACGTATAATAAATCAACGTCATCAACGATTTATGATTCGCTAGGTCAATCATATAAGTTAACCTCGTATTATGTTAAAGATGCAGCTCAGCCAAACCGTTGGAATGTATTTTATTCTGCAACTGATGCTACGGGTGAAAAAGCAATTAATATCAATGGTGGCGATACTGTTAATGCGACAGGACATGCTGGCCATTCAGTAGTATTTAATAATGATGGTACACCACAAAGTATTAATGGTGGCGTGCCTATTCAAACGACAACGTTTGGTGAAAATGGAATGGACCTAAATGGTTCAGATCCAACACAATCATTAGTGATCAATTTTGATGAACCGACACAATTTTCAGCACCATTTGAAATGCGTCGTTTCAGTGAAGATGGCGCAACAACTGGTTACCTAGCAAAAGTAGATATTGATGCCAAAGGTAATATCATTGGTTCATATTCAAATGGTAAAGACGTAACACTTGGCCGTGTTGCTATGGGTCGAGTAACGAATCAGCAAGGTCTAGCTCAAAACGGCGGAACGCAATGGTCAACAACGCAATCATCAGGTGGCGTTGTTTGGGGCGAAGCAAACCAAGGTTCATTTGGTGATATTAAAAGTGGTACGCTTGAGCAATCTAACGTAGATATGACTCAAGAGCTGGTTGATTTGATTTCTGCACAGCGTAACTTCCAAGCGAACTCGCGTTCACTGGACGTGCATAACCAACTGCAACAAAATATTCTACAAATTCGTTAATCTAAACGATAACCTCTTTATTAAATTGCCGTTAATAGTAACGGCAATTTCTTACCCAGTTCGCTTGCCTCTCTTTGAAATATATTTCCTCTTCACAATGAAAAACCCATACCTGATATTGTAATTAATTGATAAATAAGCAAAATAAAAGTTGGCACGCTCGTTGCTATTGTAACTTCAGATAGATTATTGGAGTTCATTATGGACCGCGCATTATTTTTAGCCATGAGTGGCGCAAAGCAAAACATGCAAGCTATGCAGATTAGTTCAAACAACCTTGCTAACGTAAGCACAACTGGTTTTCGTGCCGATTTAGAGCAAGCGCGTTCAATGCAAGCGTATGGTGAGGGTTTGCCTACTCGTGTATTTAGTATGACTGAGCGTCCAGGCAGCAGCTTTTCTCAAGGCTCAGTGATTACCACGGGTCGTGATTTAGATTTAACTATCGAAGGTGATGGTTGGATCTCTGTTATGGATAACACAGGTACTGAAGGCTTAACTCGTGCCGGTAATCTAAAAATTGATGAAACAGGTTTATTAATGAATGGCAGTGGTCACTTAGTGTTAGGTGATAATGATGCGCCAATTACCTTACCACTTCCAATTTCAAAAATTCAAATCGCAAAGGATGGCACTATCTCTGTTCTTGAGCAAGGTGCACCAGCAGAGGCGATGGCTGAAGTTGGCCGCATTAAATTAGTTCGTACCGATAATCGCGATTTATTTAAAGATACGAATGGCTTGTTCCGTTCAAAAAATCCTAATAATGCATTTCAAGCCGATGCGGGAGTTACCGTACTTAAAGGTGCATTAGAAGGCAGTAATGTAAATGCCGTAGGTGAAATGACCAATTTAATTGACTTGCAGCGTCAGTTTGAAATGCAAGTCAAGATGATGAGTACCGCTGAAGAGATGGATAAAGCTTCAGACTCATTATTACGTATGGGTTAATTAAACAATTAACTTGATTAACTTAATACATTAAAGAATTTAGAGGAATACAAAATGAATCCAGCATTATGGGTAAGTAAAACAGGCTTAGATGCACAGCAAACGAATATTGCAACTATTTCAAACAACTTGGCGAATGCCTCAACGGTTGGTTTTAAAAAGAGCCGCGCCGTATTTGAAGATCTGTTTTACCAAAACGTAAACCAAGCCGGTGCTCAATCTACTCAAAATACCGAGTTACCAACTGGTTTAATGCTAGGTTCTGGTTCTAAAGTTGTAGCAACACAAAAAGTATTTACTAACGGTAACGCACAAACCACATCGAACGGCATGGATATGATGATCGAAGGTAAAGGTTTTTTCCAAGTAACGATGCCAGATGGTAATATTGGTTACTCTCGTAACGGTCAATTTACGTTAAATGATGAAGGTGCAATTGTAACGACGGGTGCTGGTTACCGTCTAGAGCCTGAAATTATTGTGCCTGAAGATGCAATCAACGTTACTGTTGGTACTGATGGTGAAGTATCAGTTCGTCTACGTGGACAACAAGATAACCAAGTGATTGGTCAAATTACGACAGTTGATTTCATTAACCCAGGTGGTTTAGAGCCAGTTGGTCAAAACCTTTATTTACCAACGGGTGCAAGTGGTGATCCACAAGAAGGTACTCCAGGTTTAGAAGGATTAGGTTCAATTCGTCAATCAATGCTTGAAGCATCAAACGTAAACGTAACTGAAGAGTTGGTAAATATGATTGAAGCACAACGTGTTTATGAAATGAACTCTAAAGTAATCTCTGCTGTTGATAAGATGGCAAGCTTTATTAACCAACAACTGTAATTGGTGATTAGGATGAAACGTCTTCTTTGTTTATTAATGCTAACAGCCTTAACTGGGTGTGAATCATTATTAGTTCAAAACCCGAACTTACAAGATAGTGAAGTGACTTCTGCTACAACGAATGTTGATGCCGTGGAAGGTGACAAAGCAAAAGAAGAAAGTGGTGGGATTATCGATACCCTTCGTGGTCGTGATGATCCAATTTCAGGCGATCCAGCTTGGGCGCCTATTCATCCGAAAGAAAAGCCAGAGCATTATGCCGCGGCAACAGGTTCATTATTTAATATTGACCATGCGCAAGATATGTACGATGACACCAAACCTCGTGGCTTAGGTGATATTGTGACGGTAACGCTAGCTGAAAATACCAAAGCGGCAAAAAGTGCCGATGCGGAATTATCAAAATCAAACGCGTCAAGCATGGATCCCCTACAAGTAGGTGGCCAAGAATTGGAAATGGGTGGTCAATACAATTTTTCTTATGAGTTAGCGAATGATAATAACTTTACAGGAAATACATCAGCCAACCAAAGTAACAGCTTGAGTGGTTCAATTACGGTTGAAGTGATTGAAGTGCTATCAAATGGAAATTTATTGATCCGTGGTGAGAAGTGGCTAACACTAAACACGGGTGATGAATACATCCGTTTAAGTGGTACTATCCGCCCGGAAGACATTGCGTTTGATAACACCATTGCCTCGACTCGTATTTCAAATGCGCGAATTCAATATTCAGGCACGGGTGATCAACAAGATATGCAAGAACCAGGATTCTTGGCACGATTCTTTAATGTCGCACTATAATAATGATGAATCGTTGGAGTTTTGACGTGAATAAAAACCTAGTTACCTTAATATTTACTTGGTTATGCCTAAGTATCTCCACAGCACAAGCTGCACGTATTAAAGACGTAGCAGAAGTTGCAGGAGTTCGTAGTAACCAATTAATCGGTTATGGCCTAGTTTCTGGTTTACCGGGAACAGGGGAATCGACGCCATTTACCGATCAAAGCTTTAATGCCATGTTGCAAAATTTTGGTATTCAGTTACCACCAGGTACAAAACCAAAAACTAAAAATGTAGCTGCGGTAATGGTAACCGCGACATTACCTGCCTTCTCAAAGCAAGGCCAAATGGTTGATGTGACTATTTCATCGGTAGGCTCTGCAAAAAGCTTACGTGGTGGTACGTTATTACAAACATTTCTAAAAGGTTTGGATGGCAAAACTTACGCCATTGCACAAGGTAATTTAATAGTAAGTGGTTTTAGTGCAGAAGGGGCTGATGGTTCAAAATTAGTCGGTAATAATCCTGTTGTTGGGCGTATCTCAGGTGGCGCAATGGTTGAACGTGAAATACCGTCGCCATTTGGTCGTGGTGATTTTATTACTTTTAACTTATTCGAGTCTGATTTTACTACTTCTCAGCGTATGGCTGATGCGGTAAACAATTTCTTAGGTCCAAACATGGCCTCTGCAATCGATGCTACGTCAGTTCGAGTTCGTGCGCCGCGCGATATTAGCCAGCGTGTCGCTTTCTTATCAGCAGTAGAGAATGTCGATTTTGACCCAGCAGATGGTTCTGCAAAAATCATTGTTAACTCTCGTACCGGCACTATTGTTGTTGGTAAACACGTGAAATTGAAAGCAGCAGCAGTGACTCACGGTGGCATGACGGTTGCGATTAAAGAAAATTTACAAGTGAGTCAGCCGGGTCCATTTAGTGATGGTCAAACGGTTGTAACACCAGACTCTGATATTGAAGTAACTGAAGAGCAAGGTAAAATGTTTAAGTTTGAACCGGGTTTAACGTTAGATGATTTGGTTCGAGCGGTGAATGAAGTTGGCGCTGCCCCATCAGATTTAATGGCAATTCTTCAGGCATTGAAACAAGCGGGTGCGATTGAAGGTCAATTGATCATTATTTAATGATACTCTTTCGATAACAAAATATATAACGCATCTCTTAAGAGGTGCGTTTTTTTATGCCTGTGTTTTATCGGTATAATATAAGTGACTTGGCATTAAACTTGCTGTAATTATTATAATGTTAATTGATGCAAAGTGTGAAGATGAATAATTCAGTAAATATGACAGACGTTGGCTTTATCCATGATGTGGGTGGCCTAGACAAATTACGTAAAGGTGCAGTCAGTGGTGATCAAGATAGCCAAGACAAGGCATTGCGTGCTGCTGCGGAACAATTTGAATCAATCTTCACACAAATGCTTTTTAAATCAATGCGTAATGCTAATGATTCATTCAAGTCTGACATGATGAGTAGTGATAATCAGCAGTTCTTTGAACAAATGCGTGATGATCAAATGTCGACTGAATTGTCGAAAAAAGGATCGCTTGGTTTGGCTGATATGATAGTTGCTCAGCTTGGTGCTTCAATGAATCAAGAACCACCAGTACACAGCGGCAATAATTTAGAACAAAATGCGCGAGTGGCGATGCGTAAAGCGGCAACGGATGAAACCTTACGTTTGCCAGTCGATTATCAAGCCCTAAGTCAGTCTGAAGCAAAACAAGCATCACAAGCAGAATCACCAAACATCGCGCAATTAGAAAAAGCCTTAGCAGCAAAACCAGTGCAACAGCTACAGAAATTTGATTCACCTCAGCAGTTTGTTGACACAATGAAGCCATATGCTGAAAAAGCAGCGAAAGCATTAGGTATCGATTCTAATGTTCTTATTGCTCAAGCAGCGTTAGAGACTGGCTGGGGCAAGAAAGTGATTAATAATTCGGTGGATTCAAGCCATAACTTATTCAACATTAAAGCGGATAGAAGTTGGCAAGGCGATAAGATCGCAAAGAATACATTGGAATATCATGATAATGTTGCAGTGACAGAAAATGCAGCTTTCCGTTCATACGATAATTATGAAGAGAGCTTCAGTGATTTCGTACGTTTCCTGAATCAAAATCCACGTTATGAACGCGCATTACAGCAGACAGAAAGTTCAGAAAGCTTTATTAAAGGCATTCACAGTGCGGGTTATGCAACGGATCCAAAGTATGCCGATAAAGTCATGAGTGTAATGAAAACGGTAGAAAGCTTAACTAAGCAATAGCAAATAATGAGTTACCGATATATTTTAAATCCTGTCGCTATAATAAAGCGGCAGGATTTTTTGTTTTTGCCGCTTAAATAGAAAGAAAGAGGCAAAAGGAGGCAATAAAATAGAGTTGGAGAGGCAATAACAGGTAGTTATAGTGATATTGTATCGTGTCTACTTGATATTTAAAGGAATAAAAGTTGGCACACTGATTGCTTTATTAGATTCGTTAGGAAATATTAATCGCATCTTTTATAGAGTTTTTTTTGGAGGCAACATGGGACTTGATCTGCTAAATCTAGGTACACAAGGTGTGCTTACGGCGCAGCGTCAACTGAATACGACCAGTCACAATATTAACAACGTTAATACTGAAGGCTTTAGTCGTCAATCGGTTGTTCAAGAAACAAATATGCCTCATTGGGTGTCTGGCTCAAAATTCGGCGCAGGCGTGCATGTTGCCGCTGTGCGACGTTCGTTTGATCAGTTCGCAATTAATGAACTGAACCTGTCGACAACCAACCTAAACTACTCTATGGATACAGAAGCTAATTTAGATGTATTAACGAATATGATGTCGTCTATTGGCGCTAAACGTATTCCTGAAAACATCAATGATTGGTTTGATGCAGTAAAAACGCTATCTGATAGCCCTAACGAAATCGGTGCGCGTAAAGTAGTTCTTGAAAAATCTCGTCTTGTATCACAAAGCTTAAATGACTTTTATGAAAACGTGCGTCAGCAAAATTCAGACGTAAATAGAAAGATGGATCTTACTATAGAGCGTATGAATGGTATTGCTTTAGAGTTAAAAGAAATTAACCAAATGATGGTCAAAACCCCAGGTCCGCACAATGACCTAATGGATCGTCATGAAAAGTTAATTAAAGAGCTGTCTCAATATACAAAAGTAACTATTACTAAGCGTGATAACGAGAATTCATTTAATGTCTTAATTGGTGGTGGACACATGCTTGTGTCTGGTACTCATTCAAGCGAATTGAAGATGATTCAAGGAACTCCAGACCCATTACAGCGTCGACTTGCTATGGTTGAAGGTAAGGGAATGAAAGCGATTCAGCATGACAGCATTGGCGGTAAATTATCGTCATTGTTTGAATTGCGTGATAGCACAATCCCAACCATTATGGATGAATTAGGCCGCGTAGCTGTTGGCTTCAGCAGTGAAGTAAACCGCTTACAGAGTCAAGCGATTGATCTACGTGGACAAATTGGTGCAAATATTTTCTCTGGTGTGAACTCAGAGCAAGCAGTACGTAGTCGTGCTATCGTAGAAGGTGGTTCATCTGCACAAGTAGGCGTATTTATTGATGATATTAGCCAACTAAAAGCGGGTGATTACGCACTGAAATACGATGGTAGCCAATATACCGTGACCCGACCTACAGGTGAAGTACAACGCTTAGACCCAACTGGCGATCCATCGACCTTTTTCCTAGACGGTATGCGAGTTGAAATTCGTGAACCACTAGGTGCCGGTGAGCGTGTCTTACTTCGCCCAACGCGTATTGCGGCTGGCGAAATCAAGCTTGAAATGAATGAAGCAGAAAAAATTGCTGCTCAAAGTTACGCAAGTTCAGCAACCTTTGCGACAGGTAATGCTAAGTTTAAAGTGTTACAAGCTGGCCCATTAAAAGAGTTTCAAGTTGTTATTTCACCTGCGGCAAATCAGTTTGCAGTATTAGACATGAAAGGCAAGATGTTACTTGAGCCACAAACGTACCCACCAAAAGGCCCTGTAAGTGTTGGTGGAACTACGTTTGAACTGACTGGTGGTGCTGCTGCAAATGATAAGTTTGCTGCAAACCTAGTTCCATCAGAAGGTGATAATGGTAACTTGCTACTGATGCAAGGCTTGCAAACTCGTAAAGTTATGGATGAAGGCCGTTCTACGGTGATTGATTTGTACGAGAATGTAAATACTGAGATTGGCTTGAAAAAAGCCACAGCATCTCGCTTATCTGAAGTCTCTCGTGTAGAAAATGAAGCAGCTCAAAGTCGTGTCGCTTCGGTTTCTGGCGTGAACTTAGATGAAGAAGCGGCAAACATGATGAAGTTTCAACAAGCGTACATGGCTTCTTCTCGAATCATGAAAGCGGCTGATGAAACGTTTAACTCAATTCTGCAACTGTCGTAATTAAGGGGCATTCAATATGTTAACTCGTATTTCAAGCTTTCATAATTATCAATCAGTACAGAATGATATCTCTCGCCAAGAAGCGAAAGTGCATCATACCAGTGCTCAATTAGCGTCAGGTAAAAAGCTATTAACCGCAGGAGACGACCCCGTTGCTGCGCTATATGCCCAAAACTTAACGCAAAAGAAAGAAGAGCTACGCCAATACAGCGATACTATTGTATTAGCGCGTAACCGCTTAGAGCGTCATGAAGTGGCAATTGCGAATGCTGAGCAATTTGCTGATGATGCTAAACGCAGTGTGATGGAAATGATTAACGGTTCTCTTGCACCAGAAGACCGTTATGCTCATGCTCAAGATATAAAAGGCATTGCTGATAACTTTTTAAATCTAACCAATATGTTAGATGAATCAGGTAACTACTTATTCTCTGGTACCAAACCAAAAACACAGCCATTTTTCCGCTCAAATGACGGAACGGTTGCTTATGCGGGTGATGAATATCAAAGAAAATTAAAAGTGTCTGGTTCCATTGAAGTGGCAGTAAATGACTCCGGTAGCGCATTATTTACTGAGATAAAAAACCCATTTGGCGATTATGATCCACAATACGCATTGCAAGATGGCTCTGAGTTGTTGCTTTCTAAAGCGACAAACTCAAATTACACCGATCCCGCGACCTATGAAATCAGCTTTACTGCAGGAGCTGATGGTAAATACAATTACCAATTATCAAAAGACGGTAGTGCAATAAAAAATGCACAATTTGATCCTGCTGAAGGGATTAAACATGAAGGTGTTAATATTCAAATTCGCGGTCAATTGAAAGCGGGTGATACCATAACGTTAGAACCAAAGAAAACAATCAGTGTTTTTGATGCGTTCAAAAAAGCACAAGAACTGGCATTAAATGATGTATCTGATGCGTCAAGTACTGCTGAATTACATCAAGTGACTGATGAATTCCATGCTGCATTTATTCACTTAAGCCAAGCACAGGCTGAAGTGGGAACAAGACAAAATACGCTTGATCAACAAGAAATGCAGCACCAAGATTTTGATTTAACCATATCTAAATCGTTGAGCTCAATCGAAGACTTGGATTACGCCCAAGCGGTTATTGAATTTAGCGAGAATACACGAGCTCTTCAGGCCTCCCAGCAAGCCTTTGGTAAAGTAAAAGACATTACTTTATTTAATTACGTGTAACTAACCTTGTAATATAATGAGTTATCAATAGCCCAGTAGAAATACTGGGTTTTTTTATGTCTTTTATTTAACGTTATGAATTATAAGTTTTTTATATAGGAATAGCTTTGCCGTTTGGTTTTTTTGGTAATCATTTTTTGCCGCTTTAGATTGAAAATAACCATTTTTCTACTATTTTTTCATGATTACATTTATCGTTGTTGTTCTCGAATTTATAGAGGTAGCAAAGGTTACTTGGCTCGTAGGGGCATTTTAATAGAGGCAACGCGGCAATGTTTATAAAAAGCGGCAAGGAAGTAAGAGCAATACGTTATTTATCTTTGGTTTTACAAAATAAAATAACAGATAAGATGTTGATATTTAAAGTTTATATTGAATATTTATTAATTTCGCTATAAATTTAATAAAACTGGCACACCTTATGCTAACTATATAACTATGACTGAGACGCTCACAGTTTGCCAATGGTAAATAGTGGCATAGCAGTAGCAAGGTGGATGATCTATTTTGCTTTTGTATGTCAGTCATTAATTCACTTGCTTTTCTCATCTTGGCATGAGAATTGATATGTAAATTACATGACATTGAAAAACATTGGCCAATTGTGGCTGATATTTAACTATGAATTTTAAATATTTCTGAATAGAGCAGAAAATAGTTTTCGTGAAAACGAAGCTAAAGGAGAGCAACGATGGCTGTAAATGTAAATACTAACGTATCAGCGATGACCGCGCAGCGTTACCTAAATAACGCAACAAACGATCTAAACAACTCAATGGAGCGTTTGTCTTCAGGTACTAAAATCAACAGCGCAAAAGATGACGCTGCTGGTCTACAAATTTCTAACCGCTTAACAGCTCAGACTCGTGGTCTTGATGTTGCTATGCGTAATGCGAACGATGGTATTTCTATCGCTCAAACGGCTGAAGGTGCGATGGGTGAATCGACAAACATTCTTCAACGTATGCGTGATTTATCACTACAAGCGGCAAACGGTTCAAACACAGATCAAGATCGCTCTTCAATCCAAGAAGAAGTACATGCGCTTTCTGATGAACTAAATCGTATTGCAGAAACAACCTCTTTCGGTGGCCGTCGTTTACTTAACGGCACGTTCGGTGAATCTGCATTCCAAATCGGCGCAAACGCTGGTGAAGCGATTCTTATCGAATTAACGTCTGTACGTGCTGATGATAGCCGTATGGGTGGTCAACGTTTTGTTTCTGAAATTGGTAAAAGCGCTGATTGGGGTGTTTCTGCTGGTAAAAGTGACATGAAACTAGAGTTCACTACTCAAAAAGGTGAAATGGTTTCTATCAATATCAATGCAAAAACTGGTGACGATATTGAAGAGTTAGCAACGTACATCAACGGTCAATCAGATAAAATTTCTGCTTCTGTTGGTGACGAAGGTAAGCTTCAACTGTTTGTTGCTGAACCATCAATTCAAGGTGAATTAACTGTGTCTGGTAACCTTGCTTCTGAGTTAGGTTTAGCTGGCGGCGTTGGTACTAAAGCAACTGTTGATAAACTGGACGTAACGTCTGTTGGTGATGCACAAGTGTCTATCGGTGTTATCGATTCAGCGCTTGCTTACATCGACCGTGAACGTGCTGATTTAGGTGCGAAACAAAACCGTCTAGGTCACAGCATCAACAACTTGTCTAACATTCAAGAGAATGTGTCTGCTTCTAACAGCCGAATCAAAGATACTGATTTTGCTAAAGAAACAACAAACATGACAAAAGCACAAATTCTTCAGCAGTCTAGTACGTCTATTCTTGCTCAAGCGAAACAGTTACCAAACGCTGCACTAACTTTACTGCAGTAATTGAGTAACTAACAACAGTCATCTGAGTGAACAAGAGGTGCTCTCATCTCTCATAATCCTCTTGTTCATTTGATTGTTGTGCAAGCTTCAGGTAACTGGTTTTTTGTGTTCTTCTCACAGATCTCCTCATAAAAAACCAGCCTAGCTTTATGCCCCTTAAGTGGGGCTACCCTTTCAATGTATCTCTTTCTTTACTTATCTTTTTTACTTTCACCTCTTAAGTTTACTTTCTCTGCGCCGATAAAATATTATGAGCGTCTGTTTCGTGGACTGCGAACATCTAATTTTGATAAGAGGTCATTATGACAGTGACAGTAAACACCAATGTGTCTGCCATGACGGCACAGCGTTATTTGAATCAAGCGACAGATCAATTAAACCAGTCGATGGAGCGTCTTTCTTCAGGTAAGCGTATTAATAGCGCGAAAGATGATGCTGCAGGTTTGCAGATATCTAATCGATTACAAGCTCAAATGAGTGGCTTAGATGTCGCCGTTCGTAACGCTAATGGTGGGATCTCGATTGCACAAACGGCGGAAGGAGCGATGAATGAAAGCACCAACATCCTTCAGCGTATGCGTGATTTAGCCTTGCAGTCATCTAATGGTTCAAACTCTTCACAAGACAGACAAGCGATTCAAGAAGAAGCCAATGCTCTAAATGATGAATTAAATCGCATTGCAGAAACAACCTCTTTCGGTGGTCGCCGTTTATTGAATGGTCAATTTGGTACTTCTACGTTTCAAATCGGTGCCAATGCCGGTGAAGCCGTGCAATTAACTCTGGGCAGTATGCGTTCTGATACGTTAGCGATGGGTGGTTTTCACTACACTTCGAAAAATCAGCTGAATAAAGGCTGGACTGTGCCAGAAGGCGGGCAAACGCTTACCATGTCATTTACTGATGAAAAAGGTAAAGAGCAAGGCATTATCATAGAAGCAAAAGCTGGTGATGATATTGAAGAATTGGCCACTTACATCAATGGGCAGAATGATACCGTTCAAGCATCCGTTGATGAAAAAGGCCAATTGCAATTATTTACGGCGGGTGATTTGGTCTCAAGTGCAGTGACATTTGGTGGTTCACTTTCTGCTGAATTGGCGATTGGTGGTGCGGTGTTTGATACCGTGAATGATTTGGATTTAACCAGTGTTGGTGGTTCACAAAAAGCGATATCGACCTTAGATGCAGCATTAGGCTTTGTCGATAAAGAGCGGGCGACCTTAGGGGCTTTCCAGAACCGTTTTGATCATGCGATCAATAATTTAAATAATATTAATGAGAACATCTCAGCATCGAATAGCCGAATTGAAGATACCGATTTCGCCAAAGAAACTGTTGAAATGATGAAAGCACAGATTTTACAGCAAGTGAGCTCTACTATATTAGCGCAAGCCAAACAGGCGCCAGATGTAGCTTTGAAATTATTGGGCTAATTATTTATTATAAGATTTTTTATAAATATCAGAGATTCCCTTTTTATAGCATGAACTCTTTTTTATAGAGAAAAACCAGCAGCGGCCTACCGTTGCTGGTTTTTTTTGTCTGAAAGAAAGTGGAATGGTGACATTATTTATCAGTGGTTTGATTGCGGCTTGGTCAGTTTGTTTAAAACTTTAGCGATTTCTCTGTCAAATTTTTTAAACTTTGAACCATCTTCATAGTTCATAAAGTAATCGATGATTTTATAAGTAAATGGATAAAGGTTTATTTTTAACCGTCGTTACATTAATTATCAGGCACTAATAGTAATAAATTTAGTGTTGAATTATGAAGCTCAGTTTTCCGAAAACGGAAAACAATCGGAAAACTAAACGGAGATACCACTATGTCAATTACAGTAAATACTAACGTATCGGCAATGACAGCTCAGCGTTACCTGAACAGTGCAACGGATGGCGTAAATCAATCAATGGAACGCTTATCTTCTGGCTTTAAAATTAACAGCGCGAAAGACGATGCGGCTGGTTTGCAAATTTCAAACCGCTTAACCTCGCAGTCTCGCGGCTTAGATGTTGCTGTTCGTAATGCTAACGATGGTATTTCTATTGTACAAACCGCAGAAGGGGCAATGAATGAATCAACTAACATCCTTCAACGTATGCGCGATTTATCACTTCAATCATCAAATGGCTCTAACACAACAGCAGATCGTGAAGCGATTCAGCAAGAAGTTGGCGCATTAAATGATGAATTAAACCGAATAGCAGAAACAACCTCTTTTGGTGGTTCACGTCTTTTGAATGGTCAATTTGGTACAAAGTCGTTCCAGATTGGTGCTGATTCAGGTGAGGCAGTTATGCTTAACTTAAACAACATGCGTTCAGATGCGGCATCAATGGGGGGGACAAGTTATAAAGCAGAAACACAACTTGATGCAGGTTGGGCTGTTAATGCAGAAAATTCAGAATTAACGGTATCGTTTTTAAATAAAACGGGTGAAGAGAAAGAGCTAACAATTAATGCGAAAGCGGGCGATGACATTGAACAAGTAGCTACGTACATTAATGGTCAGACTGATTCAATTAATGCATCGGTATCAGAGAAGGGCGAACTTCAAATTGTGACCTCTAATGATAAAGTTCAAGGTGAAGTTAGCTTTGGTGGTTCTTTGGCTGGCGAACTGAAGATGGGCCAAGCTCAAGAAGAGACGGTAAAAAGTATTGATGTAACGACGGTAGGGGGCTCACAGAAAGCGGTTGCAATTCTTGATGCAGCAATGCAGTTTGTTGATTCTAACCGTGCTGATCTTGGGGCGTTCCAAAATCGTTTTAATCATGCTATCTCTAACTTAGATAATATTAATGAAAATGTATCAGCATCAAACAGCCGCATTAAAGATGTCGATTTCGCTAAAGAAACCACGGAGATGACAAAAGCTCAGATCCTTCAACAAGCAAGTTCGTCTATTTTGGCTCAAGCTAAGCAAGCACCTAATGCTGCTCTTGGTCTGTTACGATAATTAGTGTTTTAAGAATAGTTATTTATTTCTAAGGTAATAGTGCCCTTGCACTATGCGAAAGCCGGGCTTAGCCTCGGCTTTTTTTATGCATTAAATAAAGATGAGTGTCGGTATACTGGCTTGTTAATTATCTTCCTGTACGTTAATTAAACGAAAAGTTACCATTTACCTCTATTTATAGTGATCTGAATCACGCTTTGTGTTTGATTTAAATTAATTTCGTTTTTTTTGTCTTTTTTCCTAAAGGATTTCCATTTGCGAGCGATAACTTAATTACAAGACACAACGACTGAGTATTTTAAAAGTACTTAAAAAAGAAAAACTTAAAAAACAAAAAGTTTTTCTAAAGTAATTTAAAAGCAGGTCGTTAAGTTAAGTATCAAACGATGATTAATACGGTTTCCGGTCCAGGAGCGGAGTGATTCGGAACCAAAGTGGAGAAATAAAATATGTCTATCAATGTAAACACCAACGTATCAGCAATGACAGCACAGCGTTACTTAAACAGCGCAACTAGCGACCTAAACAGCTCAATGGAGCGTTTGTCTTCAGGTCTTAAAATTAACAGTGCAAAAGATGATGCGGCAGGTCTACAAATTTCAAACCGTTTAACATCTCAAACTCGTGGTTTGGATGTAGCAGTTCGAAATGCAAATGATGGTATCTCAATGGCGCAAACCGCTGAAGGTGCGATGAACGAAACAACGAACATCCTTCAACGTATGCGTGATTTATCACTTCAATCTTCTAACGGTTCAAATACATCAGCTGACCGTGGTGCAATTCAAGAAGAAGTGGTTGCTTTGAATGACGAATTAAACCGTATTGCAGAAACAACATCATTTGGTGGTTCTCGTTTACTAAATGGTCAGTTTGGCACTAAATCTTTCCAAATCGGTGCAGATTCAGGTGAAGCAGTAATGTTAACACTGAACAATATGCGCTCAGATACAACAGCGATGGGGGGTCACACTTACTCAGCGACTGAAGGTAAAGATGCAAACTGGAATGTTAACGCAGAAAACACAGAATTAAGCATGAACTTTGTCAACAAAGAAGGCAAAGAGCAAAATATCACCATTAATGCAAAAGCAGGTGATGATATTGAAGAAGTAGCGACTTATATTAACGGTCAAAGCGCAGAAATAAATGCGTCTGTTACTGAAGATGGCAAACTGCAAGTATTTGCAGCAGCCGAAGCAACAGATATTGCGTTTAGTGGTTCATTAAGCAATGAATTAGGTATGGGTAACAAGGTTACTGATACCGTTAAAAGCATTGATGTAACGACTGTTGGTGGTTCACAAAAAGCGGTAGCAATTCTTGATTCTGCTATGCAATATGTAGATTCAAATCGTGCTGATTTAGGTGCTTTCCAAAATCGCTTTGGCCACGCTATCAATAACTTAGAAAATATTAACGAGAATACGAGTGCAGCAAATAGCCAAATCAAAGATGTTGATTTTGCTAAAGAAACAACTGCAATGACGAAATCTCAAATCCTGCAACAAGCGAGCTCGTCTATTCTTGCTCAAGCTAAGCAGGCACCAAATGCAGCATTAGGCCTGTTGGGCTAATCAGCATAGTAAATACTTGTGAGAATGGGCGTTTATGCGACACGCTGGATACCTTCCCAACAGGTCACGAGTAAGTCTGACTTACTTTTTTAAATTAAACTTAAGTTATCTCGTGGTGTATTTTGTAGATGTGAGAGTCTACAAAGTGCATTGAGATACGCTTTATTAAATATATGTGAGAATCAATGGCTGGTTTGGAGGATGAGACTAAACCACCATTGAACAATTTTCCTTAGGAGATCTATTTATGTCTATTACAGTAAACACTAACGTATCAGCAATGACAGCACAGCGTTACCTAAACAGCGCAACATCTGACGTGAACCAATCAATGGAACGTCTATCTTCAGGCAATAAAATTAACAGTGCTAAAGATGATGCAGCTGGCCTACAGATCTCTAACCGTCTAAACACGCAAACTCGCGGCCTAGACGTAGCGGTTCGTAACGCAAACGACGGTATCTCTATGATGCAAACTGCTGAAGGCGCAATGAAAGAGACTTCAAACATCCTTTCTCGTGTACGTGACCTAGCACTGCAATCGTCAAATGGTTCAAACACTGATGCTGACCGTGGCGCAATCCAACAAGAAGTTACAGCTCTTTCTGATGAAATGAACCGTATCGCTGAAACAACTTCTTTTGGTGGCACTCGTCTACTTAATGGTAACTTCGGTACTAAATCTTTCCAAGTAGGTGCTGATTCTGGTGAAGCTGTAATGCTTACTTTGAATAACCTACGTGCTGATGAAGCTAACATGGGTGGTCAATCTTTCACTGCGAAAGAAGGTGTTGCTGCGGGTTGGACTGCTGGTAAAGACGCAAACATGACTATCTCTTTCACAGACAAGTCTGGCGAAGAGCAATCAGTTTCAATCAACGCTAAAGCGGGTGATGATATTGAAGAAGTAGCAACTTACATCAACGGCCAAACTGATAAAGTTGCGGCATCTGTTGGTGAAGATGGCAAGCTACAAGTATTCGCAGCTAAAGGTACAATTGAAGGTGAAATATCATTCTCTGGTGCTCTAGCTAATGAAACTGGTATGTCTGATGCTGTTCAAGCTCAAAAAACTGTAGGTAACATCGATGTTACTTCAGTAGCTGGTTCTCAAGACGCTATTGCAGTTGTTGATGCAGCAATGAAATTTGTTGATAGCCACCGTTCTGAGCTAGGTGCTGCTCAAAACCGTATGGGTCACACAATCAACAACTTAGACAACATTAACGAAAACGTTTCTGCTGCTAAGAGTCAAATCAAAGACGTTGATTTCGCGAAAGAAACAACTGAAATGACTAAAGCACAAATCCTACAGCAAGCAAGCTCTTCTATCTTAGCTCAAGCTAAGCAAGCGCCAAACGCTGCTCTAGGTCTATTACGTTAATCCACTTGATTAATCGATAATACTAAAATAGGTAGGTGGGCGGCTTCATCGTCAACCCACTTACTGAAATATGACAGCCGGGCCGCTCTCCTGCTGTCTTTTTTCGTATCAGGAGGAAAGTACTATGACCCCCTCATTTGTATCTTCACCAATCCTTCCTTCCATACCTTCCAATAGTGGCGCGAAATTTGCTTATTCTAATGTGCAGCCAACATCATCTGTGAATACTATAAATAAAATAGCGACAAGCGAATCGTCTGAAACATTAACGCCAAGCCAAACTATTATAGTAGAAGCAGAGCAACAGCTTGAAACGAAAAAGAAAGAAGAACTTCATAAAGCAGTAAAAGAGCTAAATGAATACGTTAAAAGCATGGATCGAGGGTTATCATTTCGCCTAGATGAAGAATCAGGGCGGCAGGTTATTACCGTTATTGAGGTAAGCTCTGGTGATATTATTCGCCAAATCCCCGATGAAAAAATGTTGGAAGTTGCTAGAGAATTAGCTGCCAGTGCTTCTGGATTGATAGCTGAGAGGATATAACACGTTAATTGAGGAAAAAGCTTCATGAGTATGAGCCCTATGGGGATGGGTGGTGGCCTAGATATTAATTCTATGGTGGGTAAAATAGTTGAAAGCGAGCGCTTACCAAAGCAGCAGCGCATCGACCGTGAACGCTCAGATATAGATATGAATATCAGTGGTTATGGCCGTCTGCAAGAATCGTTAGATACCATGAAGAATCTCATGTCGACATTTCGTCAAGAGGACACGTTTGCCTCGCGTACTATTTCAAGTAGTGATGATGAGGTAGTGAGTGCAACCGCGACGCCTGAAGCCTTGGCTGGTCGATATACGATTGACGTTTTACAATTAGCTCAAGCACAAAAATTAGCGTCATCACCAATTCGTGACGATGCTAAATTCGGCCCAGGCAAAATCGAGATCTCGTTAGGTGATAAAGACTTTACGGTCGAGGTTATTGGTGACAATAATAAAATTACCGATCTATTAAAGCAAATCAATGGTGCGCCATCAAATCCAGGTGTACAAGCCTCTATCGTAAAAGACGATGGTGGCTCACGTCTTATTTTAGCTTCAGATAAACCAGGTGAAAACAATAAAGTTAAAATTGAAATCGATGCTGAATATAATAATCAGTTGCATCGTTTTGCTTTTAATCCTAATTTTGATCCTGTGGTATCGACAAAGTTTGATATCCCCACACTTCTTGAGTATCAACAAGTTCCTGAAATTGCCGCTCAGCAAATGCGTGAGCCAATAACAGCACAAGAAGTTCCTGAATTAAGTGATGAAGAGAAATTTTCCTACTTCAAGCCTCTTATCGATTATGCAAATCGTGAATTAGCGCGTGAAGAAAAAGCGGCGAAAGAAATAGTGCTTCAACAAGAAGCAACCGTGGCATTAGCAACGTTAGAAGACCCAACAGATCCCACTTCAGGGATGTCTGGGTGGAGTGAACGTACCGCCGGAACTCTTCAAGCTGCATTGCCAAGTGAAGATGAAAAAATTGAGTTAGCTAAAGCGGCGAAACAAGGTGATCAAGACGCAGCAGAAGCGTTAGCGGAAATAGGACAGACACCGGATGTTGTGTTCCAAGCCGCAGGTATTACCTATGAGGCCCCCCAAGAAGCACCGAAGAAGGAGCTTGTTGAATTAGCAAAAGAAAAAATTGAACAATTACCGCCAACAATAAAAGAAATAGCGAAAGAAAAGCTAGAACCAATAGAGAAAATCGTTGAGGCAATCAAACCTGAAGGTCCAAGAAAGCCGCTTTATTCAGGTCTACAAGAAGTACAAACTGCCAGCAGCGCTAAAGTTGTTCTTGATGGTATTGCAAGGATAAGTAGTGATACGAATGTAATCCAAGATGCGGTTCATGGCGTTGATATTACCCTAAAAGGGACGACTGCCGAGGCTAGTAAACGCATTGATTTAGATGTTAAGTTTGATAGAGACGGAGTTAAAGCCGCTATTGAACAATTTGTGTCTACTTATAATCAGTTTTATGAAACGACACAAGCATTGAGCGGCTTTGATCCGGCAACAGGGCAAAGTGGTCCATTAGCGGGAGACAGTGTGGTTCGTTCGGCAGAATCACGGTTAAAGTCGGTTTTTGTTTCACAAGTTGAATCAGCACCTAAAGATATTAAAACGTTAATAGAGCTTGGTATATCTACCACTCGACAAGGCACGTTAGAAATTAATCATACGATGCTTGATCGCCAATTAAATGAAAATTTTGGACAATTACACACCTTCTTTGGTGGTTCAAAAGGTTTTGCTAAAAAAGTAGAAGACGTCATCCAGAGCATGACGGGTGTTACGGGACCAATTCGTACCAGAATGAATACCATGCGAGATCAAAATTATCGTTTGAATGATCAGCAAATGGATTTAGATCGTCGAATGGACAGCATGCAAGAACGTACTCGTAATAAGTTTGCCAATATGCAAGATGTGACTGGGAAAATGAAAGCTCAGTTGTCAGGTATGATGAATGCGCTAGGTTAGCCACAAATAGTATAATTAGGGGGTTTTCGATAATGTTATTACAACAATTAGAAACGTTGGATCAAGAGTTACAATATTTATATCAAGAAAAAGATATTAATTTTGAACAGTTGACGGTTTTTTTATCAAATCGGGAACAACTTTTGCATCAGTGTATGCAAGTGTCAGAAATAGTGCATTCCACTGAATGGCAAACCGCAATTGCGAGAACTGAATTGATCGTTGATGAAATGAATCAGTTAGGGCAGCAATTTGCTTTAGATTATCAAAAGTTGAATCATGCGAAGAAATCGGTTCAGCTTTATAGAAAATTTCAATAATACAGAGGAAATACAATGAGAGGTTCACTACAAGCATATAAGAAGGTATCAATTGATAGCCAATTAAGTGCTGCATCACCTCATAAGGTAATTCAAATGCTAATGGCTGGCGCAATTGAGCGTTTAATCCAAGGTAAGGCAGCTATGCAGCAAGGAAATACTGCTGTAAAAGGTGAGCGTCTTGGTAAAGCGTTAGATATCGTGATTAGTTTACGCACTTGCCTTTCAATGGATGATGGTGGTGATATCGCAAGTAATCTTGATTCTTTGTATGATTTTATGATCCGTCAAATTTCACAGGCAAATCAAAATAATGAATCTCAGCCGATTGATGATGTGGTTGAAATGTTGCGTGAAATTAAATCAGCATGGGATCAAATTCCGGCTGAGTTTCACAACCTTACTGCTGATCAAGTTGGTATCTAGAATGGAATAATTTAATAAATCAAATTTATATTTGATTTATTATACTAATATCTCATTTACGGTATGACTGTCTATTTATTGACAGTCATGGTTGCCTTATTTTTCTTATGCTATAAAATGGTTTAATAATTTCGTTGCTGCGCAATGAATAAGCCAATTAAATCAAAGAATTAAGGCACATAACACATCTATGCAGGGTTTAGCTAAGACACTAATTATTGAAGATGATGAGCAAAATCGACATAACCTTAAGATTATTCTTGAGTTTATCGGTGAGCATTGTCATGCCATTTCAGCTTCAGAGCTATCTACTTTTGAGTGGAGCGATCCTTGGAGTGCTTGTTTTTTAGGCGCTATTTCTGATGATTTACAAAAAGAATCCATTCAAAAATCACTTATTAAACATAATCATATTCCAGTTATTATGCTTGCGGAGGCAAAGTACGATCTAGAGAATTTGACCAATTATGTTGGTGAGTTAAATCAGCCAGTTAATTATCCTCAATTAACTGATGCCTTACGTCATTGTCAAGAATTTATGGGCCGTCGTGGCTTAGGTATTCCCCAACTGGGTCGAAAAAATACTTTATTTCGTAGTATGGTTGGGAAAAGTGCAGCGATTAGTTCGGTTCGTCATTTAATTGAGCAGGTATCCGGTACTGAAGCAAGCGTACTTGTTTTAGGTGAATCAGGTACGGGTAAAGAAGTCGTCGCTCGAAATCTTCACTATCATTCACCTCGTCGTAAAGGTCCATTTGTTCCCGTTAACTGTGGGGCTATTCCAGCAGATTTGTTAGAAAGTGAACTGTTTGGTCATGAAAAAGGGGCATTTACAGGTGCAATTACTGCACGTAAAGGTCGTTTTGAATTAGCTCAAGGTGGTACGCTTTTCTTAGATGAAATCGGTGATATGCCAATGCCAATGCAGGTTAAATTACTGCGAGTTCTTCAGGAGCGTTGCTTCGAGCGCGTTGGTGGTAATCAAAGTATTAAAGCTGATGTTCGTATTGTGGCGGCAACCCATCGTAATCTAGATGAAATGATTGAGAAGAATATATTCCGTGAAGATTTATATTATCGTCTAAATGTCTTCCCAATCGAAATGCCTGCATTACGTGATCGTAAGCAAGATATTCCGCTATTACTGCAAGAGTTATTAGCAAGAATGGAAGCGGAAGGCAGTGCACGTGTGCGTTTAACCCCTCGTGCTGTGAACTCATTAATGGAGCATCACTGGCCAGGAAATGTACGCGAATTAGCAAATCTAATTGAACGCTTAATGATTTTATTCCCTGGCGAATCTGTGGATGTTAATCACTTACCAACGAAATATCGTTATAGTGACATTCCAGAGTTTCAACCAGAGAATAACAACCAACAAAGCATTGAAGAGCAAGAACAAGCGGCATTAGCGGATATGTTTGCTAACTTCAATGATGGTGGTATTCCTCAGCAAGCGATTCAAAATTTTGGTCCTGCATCAAATGATTTGCCTGAAGATGGCCTAAACCTAAAAGAAATGTTGGCTGATGTGGAAGTGAATATGATATGCCAAGCACTTGAAGCGCAAGGTGGCGTAGTTGCTCGTGCTGCTGATATGCTTGGAATGCGAAGAACGACATTAGTAGAAAAAATGCGTAAATATAATCTGAATAAAGATGATATGCGTTAATTCATTAATAATGACAAATAATTGACTCGTCAAGCTTGTGTTTTTAATGTAAGTTATTGATAGGTAAAGATAAAGAGGGCTGGCATGTAAAATGCATCAGCCCTTTTGTTGTTTTGGCGGGAATGAAGTTATGCAAGGTAATTCTGATAGTGAGATCAATTCACTACTTGGCACAGTAGAAGAACAAAATACACGTTATAAACAAGTACTCGATGTTATGCCTGCGGGGGTAATATTACTTGATACTCAGGGTGTTGTATGTGAAGTAAACCCAGAGGCGATTAAGCTTCTTGGTCCTCCTCTACTAGGTGAGCGTTGGTTTGAAGTGATTCAACGGTCATTTGATCCAAGAGAAGACGATGGTCATGAGATTTCATTGCGTAGTGGACGTAAAGTTCGTTTAGCTATCTCAGCGTCAGAGACAGGGCAACTTATTTTGATTACCGATCTAACTGAAACTCGCTTATTACAATCACGTGTCAGTGGTTTACAACGCCTTTCATCGTTAGGGAAAATGGTGGCTTCACTTGCTCATCAGGTAAGAACTCCGTTATCAAGTGCGATGTTATATGCATCAAACTTAGGCTCGCCAAACTTACCAGCCGCAACGCATAAACGTTTTCAAACTAAATTGGTTGACCGCTTGCATGATCTTGAAAAGCAAGTGAATGATATGCTGCTTTTTGCAAAAGGTGGTGATAATAAAGTAGTGAAATCTTTTACTATTGAGGAATTGGTTGCAGAATACCAACCAATGGTCGAAACCGCATTACAATCGAATCAGGTCGATTATCATTTGGAAGTAGAAGACCAAGAGACGCCATTAATGGGGAATGCAAACGCCATAGCCAGTGCGATCAGTAATTTGATTATGAATGCTATTCAAGCAATTGGTAAAGAGTGTCAAATTGATGTTTTTTTCAGGTCAGTAAACGGGTATTTGAAAATATCAGTACAAGATAATGGGCCTGGTATCCCATTGGAACTGCAAGATAAAATTATGGAACCTTTTTTCACTACGCGATCTCAAGGCACTGGTCTGGGATTAGCTGTGGTTCAAATGGTTTGTCGAGCACATAAAGGGCAACTTGAATTGTATTCAGAGCCGGATGATGGTGCGTGCTTCACCATGTCGATCCCGTTAACAGCAACATACACTGAATCCGCAACTCAAACAGAATCTGGAGAATAACCATGGCGCAAAGTAAAGTACTGATCGTAGAAGATGATGAAGGCCTACGCGAAGCGTTGATCGACACCTTAGAATTAGCAGGCTATGAGTGGGTTGAGGCAGACAGTGCTGAAACGGCACTCTTAATCTTGAAAAAAGAAGCGGTTGATATTGTTGTTTCAGATGTTCAGATGGCAGGAATGGGGGGATTGGCTCTATTACGAAGCATTAAACTAAATTGGCCTAATCTTCCAGTACTATTGATGACAGCGTATGCCAACATTGAAGATGCAGTATCTGCAATGAAAGAGGGCGCAATAGATTACATGACGAAACCTTTTGCGCCAGAAGTGCTTTTGAACATGGTCAGTCGTTATGCGCCAGTAAAAAATGAGCAAACCGGTGATGCGATTGTTGCGGATGAGAAAAGCCTTAAATTACTTAAATTAGCAGATAAAGTAGCAAGAACAGACGCTAATGTGATGGTACTTGGTCCTAGTGGCTCAGGTAAAGAAGTCATGTCGCGTTATATTCATAACAATTCACAACGCAGTGAAGGGCCATTTGTTGCAATTAACTGTGCTGCAATTCCTGACAATATGCTAGAAGCTACTCTGTTTGGTTATGAGAAAGGTGCTTTTACTGGTGCAGTTCAAGCCTGTCCGGGTAAATTTGAACAAGCCCAAGGTGGCACCATTTTACTGGATGAGATCAGCGAAATGGATCTTAACCTACAAGCCAAATTACTGCGTGTACTCCAAGAGCGTGAAGTTGAACGTTTAGGCGGGCGTAAAAGCATTAAGCTTGATGTCCGAATTTTGGCGACCAGTAACCGTGATTTAAAAAGATACGTAGAAGAAGGCAATTTTAGAGAAGATCTATATTACCGTTTAAACGTATTCCCAATTACATGGCCAGCTCTGAAAGAGCGTAAAGGTGATATTGCTCCAATTGCGAAACACCTTCTTGAACGTCATTGTCAAAAACAAGGGCTACCAGTACCGCGGTTGACTCAAGAAGCGACTACAAAGTTAGAAAGCTACCCGTGGCCGGGGAACGTACGTGAATTAGATAATGTGATTCAACGAGCATTGATTTTGGCGGAAGAGCATAATATTACGGCTGAAGATATTTTATTAGAAGGGGTTGATTGGTCTGATGCGAGTGGATTACAAGACGTAGTCAGTGGTAAAGCGCCAACAATTAAGCCAGAACAGCAAGTGGCGTCAATAAATGAGCCACAAGAGCTGCCCATTTCTCAAGATAATGAGACCTCAAGCACTTCAAGTGGATTAGGTGGTGAATTACGTGAGCAAGAATACATTATTATTCTAGAAACTATCAAAGCGTGTGATGGGAAGCGTAAAGATGTAGCAGAAAAATTAGGGATCAGCCCGAGAACGCTAAGATATAAATTAGCTAAAATGCGTGATGCTGGAATCGATATCTCAAGTTAAAACAGTAACTTACAGTTATTGATATTTTGGTATGTAAATTGCTTTATTTACTTCGGGTCGTAACATTAAGTCAATTAGTTGACTGGGTCGGAGAATAGAAATGAAAATTGGTGGTTTACAAGACGAAATGCAAGCAATGATGCTTGACGCGTCAAATACAACGCGTCCAGCAACAGGTAAAGAAGTCGGTGCGGACTTCAGTGCAATGTTTGCAAAAGCAGTAAATAATGTAAATGGCTTACAGCAAGCATCAAGTGATTTAGCTGTGCGTTTTGATCGAGGTGATGAAGGGGTTTCATTATCCGATGTAATGATTGCACGTAATAAATCAAGCGTTGCATTTGATGCCACTATTCAAGTGCGTAATAAGCTCGTTGATGCTTATAAAGCACTGATGAATATGCCAGTATAATTTCTAGGAATTAAAGCGTGTCAGAAGAAAACAAAAACACAGATTTATCGATATCTGATGGAATGTCAACAGGCGGTGCAATGGCACTGGATAGTTCTGTTGATGCACAAAACCTAGATGCAGATGAACAAAGCTCTTCAAAGTTAGATTCAGCGCTTGGTAATCTTGATTTACTACGTCAAGTTATCCTCGTGTTATCTGTTTCTATCTGTGTGGCATTAATTGTCATGCTTTTCTTTTGGATTCAAGAGCCTGAAATGCGCCCTCTTGGTGCGTATGAGACAGATGAATTAATCCAAGTTCTTGATCACCTAGATGCGCAAAAAGCAGAATATAAATTGGATGGTAATACCATTCTTGTTTCTGCTTCTGAGTACAGTAAAATGAAATTGGATCTTTCTCGTGCGGGCTTAAACCGTCAAGTAGGGGAAGGTGATGACATTTTATTGCAAGACATGGGCTTTGGTGTTTCTCAACGTTTGGAGCAAGAACGTCTAAAGTTGAGTCGTGAACGTCAATTAGCCAGTACGTTTGAGCAAATGCGTCCAATTCGTAAAGCTCAAGTGTTGTTAGCTATGCCAAAACAAAGTGTATTTGTACGTCATAACCAAGAAGCGTCGGCAACGGTATTCTTAACCATGCGTATGGGTGCAAATCTAAAGCAAGAAGAAGTTGATTCAATTGTTGATATGGTAGCAAGTGCGGTTCCAGGAATGAAGCCAACACGAGTAACCGTTACTGATCAACATGGTCGTCTATTGAGTTCTGGTACTCAAGATCCAATGGCAACTGCTCATCGTAAAGAGCAAGAATTAGAGCGTAAACAAGAGCAATCTTTACGTGATAAAATTGATGCTATTTTGATCCCAATTTTAGGGTTAGGTAATTATACCGCTCAAGTTGATGTATCAATGGACTTTAGTGCGGTTGAGCAAACACGTAAAAAGTTTGATCCACAAACGGCATCAACACGAAGCGAATACACATTAGAAGATTACAATAACGGTAATGTTATTGCTGGTGTTCCTGGTGCGTTAAGTAACCAACCTCCTGTTGATTCTGCTATTCCTCAAGACATTGCTGAATTGAAAGATGGCTCCGTATTAGGTCAAGGTGCGGTTCATAAAGAAGCGACACGTAACTTTGAACTAGATACCACAATTAGTCATGAGCGTAAGCAAAGTGGCACTGTGGCTCGTCAAACCGTCTCTGTTGCGGTTAAAGAGCGTCAAAATGTCAATCCAGAAACAGGTGAGGTGACTTATACACCAGTACCTGTAGATCAAATTGAAAAAATCCGTCAAATTATCATTGGTACTGTTGGTTTAAATGAACAACGTGGTGATTTACTTAATGTATTAAGTGTGAAATTTGCCATTGAAGAGCAGCCTATTACAATTGATGTGCCGATTTGGGAACATCCAAGCTTTAATGAGTGGATAAAGTGGTTAGCTGGCGCATTAGTGATTATTGCAGTTCTTCTTATCCTTGTTCGTCCTGCGATGAATAAATTACTATTCCCTAATCAAGTGGAAGATAACGTTAATGGTAATGGCAAAGGCGGAAGCGATGGTGATATGGGTCTAATTGGCAGTGATTTGGATAGTGATGGCTTTGAATTTGGTTCAGGTATAGATCTTCCAAATCTACATAAAGATGAAGATTTATTGAAAGCGGTTCGTGCTCTTGTAGCGAATGAACCAGAATTAGCAGCACAAGTAGTTAAAAATTGGGTATCTGAAAATGGCTAATGACATTATTGAAGCAGGAAAGAAAGATGAAGAGTCGACTGAATTTGATCTTTCTTCATTATCGGGCTCAGAGCGTGCAGCGATCTTATTACTTAGTTTAAGTGAAGATGACGCGGCAAGCATCATTCGTCATTTAGAGCCTAAACAGGTTCAGAAAGTGGGCGCGGCAATGGCAACTGTATCTGATTTAAATCAGACTAAAGTGTCAGCGATTCACCGTGCTTTCTTAGAAGATATTCAAAAATACACAACCATTGGTATGGGCAGTGAGGACTTTATGCGTAATGCATTAGTGGCTGCACTTGGTGAGGATAAAGCCAATAACTTAGTTGATCAGATTCTACTAGGTAGTGGTTCACAAGGATTAGATTCATTGAAATGGATGGATCCTCGTCAAGTGGCAAGCATCATTATGAATGAGCATCCACAGATCCAAACTATCGTATTGTCGTATTTAGATCCAGATCAATCAGCAGAGATTTTATCTCAATTCCCTGAGCGTAGCCGCTTGGATTTGATGATGCGAATTGCTCATCTTGAAGAAGTTCAACCTTCAGCACTGGCTGAATTGAATGAAATCATGGAGAAACAATTTGCAGGTCAATCTGGTGCGCAAGCCGCTAAAATTGGCGGCTTGAAAGCAGCAGCAGAAATCATGAACTATCTTGATAACAGTATTGAAGGTATGTTGATGGATCAAATTCGCGACCAAGACGAAGAGACAGCAACGCAGATCCAAGATCTAATGTTCGTGTTTGAAAACCTTATTGATGTTCAAGATACCGGTATTCAAATGCTGTTACGTGATGTGCCACAAGAAGTGTTGCAAAAAGCACTTAAAGGTGCAGATGATGCACTTAAAGAGAAAATGTTTAAGTGTATGTCAAAACGTGCAGCAGAGCTTATGCGTGATGATCTTGACGCAATGGGACCAGTCCGTGTTGCTGATGTAGAGGCCGCACAGAAAGAAATATTGGCGGTGGCTCGTCGAATGGCAGACTCTGGTGACCTCATGTTAACTGGCGGCGCAGACGAATTCGTATAATACGTTTTTAGCTCTTTAAGTTATAATAAGACGGCTATTTCGGTTTGATATCAATTTTGATTGGTATTATTGGAATAGCCGTTATGCTTTCTAATCGTTTTCTTTTTACAGGTTGTCATTATGAGTATCAGCAAAAAACGTGGCTTTATTCGCATTACCGATGAGAGTGAACTGCAAAAAACCAATATTTGGGAATCTCCAGATTATACTGATCCTGATAGGCCAGCTCGTGAAACCGCATTAAATTATGATCCTAGTTGGACGCCTTCAGCTCCGAAAGAAGAAGAGCCTGAAGAATTTGTACTTACCGATGAGATTATTGAGCAAATTAAACAAGGTGCTTATAACGAAGGGTTAACGCAAGGCCAAGAATGTGGCTATAAAGAAGGTTTAGAGAAAGGCCAATCAGAAGGATTTGAAGCCGGGAAACCAGAAGGTTACCAAGTCGGCTATGATGACGGCATTGCTGCAGGGCAGACTGAGATCGAAGAACGAATTAAACAATTAATAGAAATGGCAGATAAATTTTCCGCACCGTTAGAGTTAATTGACTCTCAAGTTGAAAAGCAGCTGGTAGATATGGTGCTTGCCCTGACAAAAGAAGTGATTCATGTTGAGGTGAAAACGAACCCACAAATACTTCTTGATACTGTACGTGAAGCCGTCGAGACGTTACCGGTTACTGAGCGAAAAATCACGATTTCATTTAATCCAGAAGATCGTCAGCGTGTTATTGATGCTTATGGTGAAGAAGCTTTAGAGCAAAAACAGTGGATTCTTATTTCAGAGCCCTCTATGAATGTGGGGGATATTAATATCCAAGCCTCTGATTCTAAAGTGAGCTACTTATTAGAAGAGCGCATTAAAAGTGTGCTAGCTAAATTTTGTGGAGTAAATCGTCACCAAGGAAATCAGTAAATGTTGCCGTTGTCTGAACGACTTTTCCAATATAAAACGACAGGGCTAACAACTCGCGCTATTGCGTCTGGTAAGTTGGTACGCGTTGTTGGTTTAACATTAGAAGCGACAGGTTGTCGTGCGCCTATTGGTAGCTCTTGCCTCGTTGAAACCATTCACGGTGAAATAGAAGCAGAAGTCGTTGGGTTTTCTGGTGAAAATCTATTTCTAATGCCAAATGAACAAGTATCAGGGGTGCTTCCTGGTGCCAAAGTTACCCCTATTGTTGGGGGAAGTGGTATTCCTGTTGGTATGGAATTACTTGGTCGTGTGGTTGATGGCGTGGGTAATCCGATTGACGGGCTTGGTGAAATATATACTGAGCAAACCGCTTCATTTACTTCAGAGCCTATTAATCCATTATCGAGAAAGCCAATTACAGAGCCTCTAGATGTAGGTCTAAAAGCGATTAACGGGTTACTAACCGTCGGTAAAGGACAACGTTTAGGTCTATTTGCAGGTTCTGGTGTGGGTAAATCAGTTACGCTAGGCATGATGACGCGTGGTACAACAGCACAAGTGGTTGTGGTTGGTCTGATTGGTGAGCGTGGACGAGAAGTTAAAGAATTCATTGAAGAAATTTTAGGTCCAGAAGGGCGTAAACGTTCAGTGGTCGTTGCCGCTCCTGCCGATTCATCAGCTCTAATGCGCTTAAAAGGTTGCCAAACTGCGCTAACCATTGCGGAATATTTTCGTGATCAAGGGCTAGATGTCCTGCTTTTAATGGATTCATTGACACGTTTTGCTCAAGCACAACGTGAAATAGCACTTTCTGTTGGTGAGCCGCCGGCAACCAAGGGTTATCCGCCATCAGTGTTTGCCAAACTTCCCGCATTGGTAGAACGAGCAGGTAATGGTAATGAAGATCAAGGCTCTATTACGGCATTCTTTACCGTATTAACCGAAGGAGATGATTTACAAGACCCTATTGCCGATGCCTCTCGTGCAATTTTGGATGGACACATTGTACTTTCGCGTGAAATGGCTGATGCCGGTCATTATCCAGCAATTGATGTCGAGAAATCAGTTAGTCGTGTTATGCCACAGATCACCGATGAAGAACATATGCTGATGTCGAAAGCTGTGCGACAAGTGTTGTCTATTTGCCGTAAAAACCAAGATTTGGTTTCGATTGGTGCCTATAAACCAGGTTCGAATTCAGCAATAGATCAAGCTTTTACCTTGAAACCTCGATTAGATGAATATTTACAACAGAAAATGAAAGAGACAGTTCCATTTGATATGTGTAAGAGCATGTTAAAGATGCTCTTAAGTGGCTAAATAAACAAGACGATGAAAGAGAAAGATCATGAGTAATACCTTTGATTTTTTATTAGAGCAATCTCAAGACAGAGAAAATCAGGCAGTAATGGCGTTAAATAAAGCTAAAGCTGAGCTTGATGATTTTTATGAGCAAGTAAAGCAGATTGAAAAGTATCGGCTTGATTATTGTAATCAACTATTACAACGTGGTCAGCAAGGTCTAACAGCAAGTCAATACAGCCACTTGAATAAGTTCTTAGTTCAGTTAGATGAAACACTAACCAAACAAAAGAGTGCTGAATCTCATTTCACCTTTCAAGTAGATAACTGTCAAACCTACTGGCAGGAGACGCGTAAACAGCGTCGTTCTTACGAATGGATGATTGATAAAAAGAAAACGGAACGTCAAAAAATGCTCGATAAACAAGAGCAGAACATGATGGATGAATTTTCTACGTTACAGTTTGCTCGTCGTCCTAAACCCTAGTGCTATAAATATAGTCCTCGCTAATTTTTTAGCCTTAATGGTTATTTTTATATAAAAAGTGGCTTAATATTTGCTTTAAAATATCAAACGCTGAGCCTCTGTCGCTCTTGTCAAAAAATCCACACTCAATGTCGAGAATATACTATGAGCAGTCATGATTTGTCCTTAAACAATATCAATAAAAATGTTGCGATAAAGCCTGATACCAAAACGGCTGCCGTAGAAAAAAATGAATCAGAAGGCTTTGTTGAAGAGCTTAAAGAGCTAATGGGCTTGAGTGAAAAGAAAGACGCCAAAAAAACAGCGCTAGAAGAAAAATCAGTAGTAGTAGAAACTGAAGTAGCAAAGAAAAAAGAACAAACAGAATCGACGGTAGAAAAAGAAGATACGATTGAAGATAAGGTAGGAGAAGGTTTTGAGTTACTATCTCGCCTTGACCAAGCTAATGGAACCTTAGTTGACTCTAAAGAAGAGGAAACTAAAGAGAAGCCTGAAACTGGTGAAAAGCAGCAAGAAGATCAGCAAGAAGAGACTGATATATTATTGACTCAAGCAAGCATAGCGGCGACACCAGGCAAAGAAAGCAGCAAAACGCTAGGTGATGAGAGCGATCCAGTCAAAGAGATCCAATGGGGACAGAAATCTAAAGCCGAAACGGGTGAAACGCAAACTAAAGGCGAAGCCTCAGGTAATAAAGAATCAACCAAGGAGTTGTTAACCTCAACGGCTCTTATTGGCAAAGCAGAATTAGAGTCCGGCAAGTTAGCTGAGACTCAAAAAGCGAAAATAGATATATCAGCATTAGGCATGGCTCAAGTAGTGAATGGTGAAACTGTTAATTTAACTGAATCAAAAACAACGGACTCGTTTGCACAGCAGCTTGCTGGCGTATCAGGAACGACTGCGACACAACAAGCAGCGACCGCTCAAAAAACAGATCCAGCAACAGCACCATTGAATATTCGTCAAGAGCAGGTTAGTGATGAAGTTGCTGAACGCATTAATATGATGATGGCGAAGAACTTAAAGTACGTTGATATTCGTTTAGATCCACCAGAAATGGGCCGTATGCATATTCGGTTGAATATGGGGTCTGATGGCGCTGCTGTTCAATTTACCGTTTCAAATCAACAGGCTCGTGATGCGATAGAGCAGAGTTTACCGCGTTTGCGTGAGATGTTTGCTCAACAAGGTATTCAATTGGCTGATACTTCAGTACAACAGCAAAGTTCTGGTGATTCATCACAATATGGGCATCAGCAGCAAAAGTCTTCTCATCAAGGTTCTGGGTTTAGTGAAGAGTCCTCTGAGACGCATGAAATCAATGTTCAAGTATCAAAACCCAAAGATGGCATTAGTTTTTACGCATAAGCATTTTTAGATAAACAAATGATGTTAAAAAAATAATTAACGATTTATTCAAGAGGAAAGGCAATGGCCGATCAAGGTGAGACACCAAAAAATAAAAAGAAACTGATCATTATCATCGCATTGATTGTATTATTACTTGGTGGTGGCGGCGCTGCCGCTTGGTTCTTTATGTTAGGCGATCCTGCTGCGGAGTCAACAGAACAAAATATCGCCGCATTAGAGGCTAAAATGCCAGTATTGTATTTAAACTTGCCTCAACCCTTTATTTTTAATGTGACCGGTGATAAACGTGATCGTTTAGTTCAATTAAAAGTGCAAATGGTGATGCGTGGAAGCGAAAATGAAGAAGTAGCAATGCAGCACACGCCTTTAATTGAAAGTGCTTTATTGTCAACTTTCGCTGCAGCTACCGTTGAGCAATTAAGAGAGCCTCGTGGTCGAATTGAGCTTCGAGAGCAGGCAACACGTGATATTCAAGATGCCTTTACTAAAATTACAGCGAAACCTGTAGTTGAAAAAGTATTATTTACTGACTTTGTAATGCAATAGGTTCAATGTGACAGATCTATTATCTCAAGATGAAATTGATGCTCTACTCCATGGTGTAGATGACGTAGAAGATGACGTCCCTGGTGGTGATGAAAATATAGGTTCAATGAAGGACTTTGATTTCTCATCCCAAGACAGGATCGTTCGTGGCCGAATGCCAACGCTGGAATTGATTAACGAACGTTTTGCGCGTCATATGCGTATTAGTTTATTCAATATGCTAAGAAAAACAGCTGAAGTTTCGATTAATGGTGTATCAATGGTGAAGTTTGGTGAATACCAAAATACATTGTATGTACCAACCAGTCTTAATATGGTGCGTTTTCGCCCATTAAAAGGCACTGCATTAATAACAATGGAAGCTCGTTTGGTTTTCATTTTGGTAGAAAACTTCTTTGGTGGTGATGGTCGATTCCACGCCAAGATTGAAGGTCGTGAATTTACACCAACGGAACGACGTATCATTCAATTATTGCTAAAAGTCATTTTTGAAGATTATAAAGAAGCTTGGTCTCCTGTTATGGGGGTTGAGTTTGAATATTTAGATTCAGAAGTAAACCCAACCATGGCAAACATTGTAAGCCCTACAGAAGTAATCGTGGTGAGTTCATTCCATATTGAAGTGGATGGCGGCGGCGGTGATTTCCATGTTGTATTCCCATACTCAATGGTTGAACCTATCCGTGAATTACTTGATGCGGGTGTTCAAAGTGACAAAATGGACACTGATGTCCGTTGGAGTAAAGCGCTTCGTGATGAAATCATGGATGTGCCTGTGGAAATGAAAGTAAATCTGTTAGAGAGTAAAATTTCATTACGCGATCTAATGGACCTAGAAGCGGGTGATATTATCCCGGTTGAAATGCCAGAAGCTGCTACCGTATTTGTAGAAGAATTACCAACTTACCGTGGTAAAGTAGGTAAATCTGGTGACAAATTAGCAGTACAGATCACAGAGAAAATCAAACGCCCAGACATGGTTAAGACGGATCTAGCCTTTTTAGGCAAAGACGTATTGTTTGATCTAGATGACGAATAAGAAATAGAGAAGGTAATGGATCATGGATTCAAATGAACAACAGATGGCTGACGAATGGGCAGCAGCGTTAAGTGAAAGTACGGAAGCAATAGCGGCACCTTTAGATGATTTAGAAGAGAAAGCACCTGCGTTCAATGAAGATGAGCGTCGAAAGCTTGATACAATTCTAGATATTCCGGTAACTATTTCAATGGAAGTAGGTCGCTCGCATATTAGTATTCGTAACTTATTGCAACTTAACCAAGGTTCTGTCGTTGAGCTTGACCGTATCGCTGGTGAGTCACTGGACGTTATGGTTAATGGTACGCTTATCGCTCACGGTGAAGTCGTTGTCGTGAATGACAAGTTTGGTATTCGTTTAACTGACGTTATCAGCCAAACTGAACGTATTAAGAAACTGCGTTAATTAGATGAAGGGAAGGGTATGAAACAGCTATGGTTATTGGCTTTGATGCCTTTTCCTTTATTTGCCGCAGAGGCAGCTAATGTCGATTTAGCGGCGACATTAGGCTCTCTTATTTTTGTTATTGTGCTTATTCTATTTTTTGCCTGGTTATTAAAGAGAATGCGTTTCCCCGGAATAACAGGGGCCCCAGGTACGACAATGAGTATTGTTAAGCAGTTACCAGTAGGAACAAAAGAGAGAGTTGCTGTAATTCAAGTAGGAGAAGAGCAGTTCTTAATTGGAATTACTTCTCAAAATATCAATATGCTGAGTAAGCTTGAAAAGCCGTTAGAGGTAAATGAATCTACATTAACGCCATTTTCAACTCAATTAAGCCAAATGATGAAGAAAAATGCTAAAAACTAATTTAATTGCCGCCACTTTGGCGGTTTTTTCACTCTTATTCATCGCCTCTTCTGCATGGGCGGTGGATGATCTCGCGAGTACAATTCCTGCTACAGCAGCCACTGCCGAAGGTATGACTGTTACGGCAATGGAAAAGGACAATGGGGCTGGAAAAACAATAGCTCAAGGCAGTAGTTCTGGGGCGGGAGTTCCCGCTTTTACCATGACAACTAATGCTAATGGGGGAGAAGATTACTCGGTTAACCTGCAAATTTTAGGATTAATGACCATGCTGGGCTTTTTGCCTGCGATGGTTATCTTGATGACGTCGTTTACCCGTATTGTAGTTGTAATGTCGATACTTCGACAAGCTATGGGCTTGCAACAGACACCGTCAAACCAAGTGATCATTGGTATTGCTATGTTCTTAACCTTTTTTATCATGGCCCCCGTGTTTGATAAAATGAATGACACTGCTATTCAGCCTTACATTAACGAAGAAATTAATGCGCGCGAAGCCTTTGATATTGTTCAAGTGCCGATGAAAGAATTTATGCTGGCGCAAACGCGAATAAAAGATTTAGAAACCTTTGTTAATATGTCCGGTGTCGAAGTAGATAATCCTGAAGACGTTCCAATTACAGTAATCATTCCTGCGTTTATTACGTCGGAATTAAAGACGGCCTTTCAAATTGGTTTTATGCTTTTCTTACCATTTTTAATCATCGATTTGGTGGTGGCATCGGTTCTGATGGCGATGGGTATGATGATGCTTTCTCCTATGATTGTGTCATTACCATTTAAACTTATGTTGTTTGTTCTGGTCGATGGGTGGAACTTAATTCTATCAACTCTCGCCGGAAGCTTTAGTACATAAGGAGCAAAAATGACACCTGAAATGGCTATTGATCTATTTCGTGGCGCGCTATACATGGTGCTTATCATGGTGTGTGCCATCATCATACCTAGCCTGCTTATTGGTCTAGTGGTAGCTGTTTTTCAAGCGGCCACCTCAATTAATGAGCAGACTTTGAGTTTCTTACCGCGTTTGATTATTACGCTGTTAGCATTAATGATGTTTGGTCACTGGATGACACGAATGTTGATGGAATACTTTTACGAATTGATCGCACGAATGCCGACAATACTTTTTTAGCTATAAGTCTTTATTAATGACGAACCTTTATCAACAATAAATTTTTATTAATGGCAAATTTTTCTTGATGACAAACTAGTTGAATTTATGGAATACCCAACTCAAATAGTATTAGATTTTATCGCAACTTATTTTTGGCCTTATACCCGCATATCTGCCATGTTAATGGTGATGTCAGTATTCGGGGCTCGATTTGTGTCGCCTAGAATTCGACTCTATTTGGGACTAAGCATTACTTTTGCAGTGATGCCAGCAATTCCTGCAATGTCATCAGAAATACAATTGGTTTCTTTTCAAGGGTTTATGACCACTGCGGAGCAAATAATTATTGGTGTTTCGATGGGGATGGTGACGGTATTTGTTACACAAACTTTTGTGTTGCTAGGGCAGATCCTCGGTATGCAGTCGAGTCTAGGTTTCGCTTCAATGGTTGATCCTGCGAATGGACAAAATACCCCGTTACTTGGCCAATTATTCATGTTTTTATCGATCTTATTTTTCTTAGGGACTGATGGGCATTTAAAAATGATTAACTTCGTAGTAATGAGTTTCAGTACGTTACCGGTTGGTGTTGGGAAATTGACAAGTGTCGATTATCAATCCATGGCAGGCTGGCTTGGAATTATGATGAAAGCAGGGTTGAGTATGTCACTTTCTGGGATCATTGCGTTATTAACTGTAAACTTATCGTTTGGCGTAATGACGCGTGCCGCACCACAACTAAACATTTTCTCTCTTGGCTTTGCTTTTGCCTTATTGGTGGGTTTATTATTGACCTCTTATATTATATTAGGGTTATTTACTCATTATGATCTGCATTGGGGACGTGCCGAGGCACAGATATGTAGCTTGATAAGGCTAGACTGCTAATGGTTGATATACATATCATGGAGGTCATTTATGGCGGACAGTGACGGTCAAGAACGCACCGAAGACGCTACAGCCAAACGCTTGCAACAGGCCAAAGACAAAGGGCAGGTTGCAAGGTCAAAAGAATTAGCTTCAGTTTCTGTATTGGTTTGTGGTTCAGTTGCGTTAATGTGGTTTGGTGAAGGCGTAGCTAAAGCGTTACTTTCTGTCATGGGGCGTTTTTTTTCTATTTCTAGAGAAGAGATCTATGATACAAATAAATTGCTTGAGATCGTTGGTGGCGGCTTAACGGAATTAATATTTCCCGTATTATTGATATTGGTGACTTTGTTTGTTGCTGCCTTAATTGGAGCCGCTGGTCTAGGTGGGGTTAGTTTTTCAGCAGAAGCTGCAATGCCAAAGCCTTCTAAAATGAACCCAATGTCAGGCATTAAACGTATGTTTGGCATGCAGAGTTGGGTTGAGCTTTTAAAATCAATATTAAAAGTATCCTTAGTTGGGGGTACTGCTTTTTACTTGATAAATAAGAGTAAAGCGGAACTATTTCAACTCAGTTTAGATACTTATCCAGTCAATATTTTTCACTCGTTGGATATCTTATTAAATTTCATTCTGTTGATCAGTTGTACTTTATTGATTGTTGTTGCCATTGATATTCCGTTTCAAATCTGGCAACACGCGAATCAATTAAAGATGACTAAACAAGAAATTAAAGACGAATATAAAGAAACAGAAGGTAAGCCTGAAGTCAAAGGGCGGATCAGAATGCTGCAACGAGAAATGACACAACGTAGAATGATGTCAGATGTTCCGTCAGCAGACGTTATTATCACCAATCCAGAGCATTATTCGGTCGCATTACGTTACGATCAAAGTAAAGATGCGGCACCGATAGTGGTTGCCAAAGGGGTTGATCACATAGCAATGAAAATTCGAGAAATTGCTCGTGAACATAATATTGATATCCTGCCTGCACCACCACTGGCGCGAGCGTTATATCATTCAACAGAGCTAGAGCAGCAAATTCCTGATGGACTATTTGCAGCGGTAGCTCAGATTTTAGCGTATATTTTTCAGATGAAACAATATAAGAAGAAAGGGGGCACGAAGCCTGAACTTGATGAAAATACGTTAACTATCCCAGATGAATTAAGAAAATAGGAATAACCTAGATGATATCTATTTATTAATATATCTTTATACACTCCAACCTTTAAGGATGCATTGGTGATGAAGAGTTTGTAACTGTGATTCACTTAAACTATCTGATTCGAACATTACCCCAAATTTCGATTGCTTTTCTTTTGCCTCAATATTCTTAATCTCACCAGATACAGAGATTGGTTCAATGGCATCTAACTCAATCATAATGGTAACTTTTTGGTTAATAAAATTGTCAGGATTTAGTTTTGCTGGTAATGAAATAGCACAACCACCTGCTGAAAAATCAGTCATGACTCCTGTTAAATTATGGCTTCCTACCGCTAAATTACATGCAAATTTAGTATCAATACGCTGATGAGTGCGGATTTGTCGCATTGAAATACTTTTAGGCGCATGAAGGCAAATCATCTCCATAGGGCGATAAATAACAGAGTGGATCTGTGTTCTAAAAGCGATAACGTCACGATGAGTTGTATTGGTAATTGAGCGGAAAGTAACGTCAGCTCCCTCTAAATAGATTTTATTGAACTCTAAAGGAGGGGATTGAGGGTACTCAATAAAAACATAATGCCCTTTTTTAAAGCCAATTAATTTCGAGTTTGCTTGAGCCGATTGTCCATTTGGGCAAGTGACTTCAATAATGACTCTGCCACCAATATCCATTTTATTGAGTACGTTTTGATCCGTACTAAGAGATACATCAGCCATATAACTACCAAGTGAAATAAGATGTGGTAATTATACAAAGGAAGAAATAACTTGCAATGAAGATTGATATTTTTCCTTAACAATTAAGTGGTTAATTCATAGTGACTGTTTTTAATAATGTCTGTCAGAAAAATGAAGATACAAAGCCAAAAAACTGACATCAACCTGGCTCGAAACTTGCTTTATTGGAGGCGTCATCATGTTATCAGTTAGTTGTTATTGATAATCTTCAATAATAACATCGAGTATAAGAAGCAGAAGTAATGAAATTTCAAATGCCCTTTCCAAATAAGCTATCTGCCTTAAAAGGTAAAAATATGCCGTCAATAGGTGCACCTATATTGGTGCTATCTTCTTTGGCGATGGTGATATTACCAATACCTGCGTTTTTACTCGACCTCATGTTTACTTTTAATATTGCCTTGGCAATGGTCGTGTTATTGGTCACCATCTATTCACGTAGGCCTCTTGATTTTGCAGCTTTTCCTACCATTCTTTTGGTATCTACATTACTCCGTTTAGCCCTAAACGTTGCTTCTACACGAGTGGTATTACTGCATGGTCATGAAGGTCCAGGAGCTGCGGGTAACGTTATCGATGCGTTTGGTAATGTTGTTATCGGTGGTAACTATGCGGTGGGTTTAATCGTATTTATTATCTTGATGATCATTAACTTTATGGTTGTAACTAAAGGTGCTGGACGTATTGCTGAGGTAAGTGCGCGTTTTACCTTGGATGCTTTACCTGGTAAACAGATGGCAATTGATGCCGATTTGAACGCTGGGTTGATTGATCAAGAACAAGCACGTACACGCCGTTTTGAAGTGACAAAAGAAGCCGATTTTTACGGTTCAATGGATGGTGCATCTAAGTTCGTTAAAGGGGATGCGATTGCCGGTATTCTTATTCTGTTTATTAACATCATTGGTGGTCTTGCCATTGGTATGAGTCAATTCGGTCTCGGTTTTGGTGACGCGATCCAAATTTATACATTGTTGACCATTGGTGATGGTCTAGTTGCTCAGATCCCCTCGTTACTATTGTCTATTGGTGCTGCGATCATGGTGACACGCCAAAATACAGATGAAGATATGGGGGAGCAATTAGTATTCCAACTGGTTGATAATCCGAAAGCATTAATGGTGACGGCAGGCATTATGTTTGTTATGGGTATTGTACCTGGAATGCCTCATTTCCCATTTATCCTACTTGCGCTTCTTGCTGGTGGTTGGGCGTACTATCTAACCAAGAAAATAGATCAAGAAGGTGGCGATAAAAAAGCGGCCCCACCGATGGAAATATCATCATCACAACCCAAAGAACTTTCGTGGGATGATGTACAACCAGTTGATGTTATCGGGCTTGAAGTTGGCTACCGTTTGATCCCTATGGTAGATAAAGAACAAGGCGGTGAGTTACTTGACCGTGTTAAAGGTGTCCGTAAAAAGCTATCACAAGATTTTGGTTTCTTAGTGCCAGCCGTACATATTCGAGATAACTTAGAACTGCCACCAAACGTATACCGAATTACCTTAATGGGTGTTGCGGGTGGTGAAGCTGAGATCCGCCCAGATAAAGAACTCGCGATTAATCCAGGACAAGTTTATGGTTCTATTGAAGGCGAACCAACCTTTGATCCTGCTTTTGGTTTAGAAGCGGTTTGGATTAATGGCGAGCAAAGAGAGCACGCGCAAGCACTAGGCTATACTGTAGTTGATGCCGCTACTGTATTGGCAACCCATTTAAGCCAATTGTTAACTAATAATGCGGCGCAATTATTAGGTCATGAAGAAGTTCAGAACTTATTAGAGTTACTTTCACAAAGCTCACCTAAACTGGTTGAAGGATTAGTTCCTGATCAGTTACCGTTAGGGGCGGTAGTAAAAGTACTTCAGAATTTATTAAATGAAGCAATTCCCGTTCGTGATATTCGAACCATCGTTCAAACTTTGTCAGAATATGCGCCAAAAAGTCAAGAACCTGACATTTTGACGGCAGCTGTTCGAATCTCATTAAAACGATTAATTGTACAAGAAATCAATGGGATAGAAGCTGAAATGCCTGTCATTACTTTGATTCCTGAGTTGGAACAAATATTGCATCAAACAATGCAGGCATCGGGTGGCGAGACAACAGGTATTGAACCAGGACTAGCTGAACGTTTACAGGCCTCATTAACTCAAGCGACTCAAGAGCAAGAGTTAAAAGGGGAAGCTGCGGTCTTATTGACTTCAGGGGTATTACGTTCAACTCTAGCGAAGTTTGTTAAGAATACGATTCCTAACTTACGAGTGCTTTCTTATCAAGAAATTCCTGATGAGAAACAAATTAGAATTGTTCAAGCTGTTGGTAACTAATCGCATCGACTTATTTAGCGCAGGAATACGATATTGAAAATTAAACGATTTTTTGCAAAAGACATGCGTTCTGCTCTAGTTCAAGTAAAAGAAGAACTAGGCGTAGATGCTGTCATTATGTCAAATAAAAAAGTAACTGGCGGTATTGAGATCGTAGCGGCGATTGATCCTGGTGTGTCATCAAATTCAGCGCCAACACCTGTAAGTCGTCAAATTTCAGAAGACAAAGTGAGCGTGGGTAAAGGGTCGATGACACGACGTTTTGCTAACATGATCAAACAATATGGTTCAAATAGTGCAGAGTCTGAGCCTGTAAAAGAAAGCAGAGAAGAAGACAGTTTAGCGGCGCTATTGAAGCGTCAATCTAAATTTCAAGGTCAACCGTCAAGCTCGATCTCATATGCATCATTGAGTAAACCAGCAGCAAAGCTTGATACGTCAGAAATGACTCGGGCGATTCAAAATAATCCTAATTTAGCGCACCTTATTTTAGATAATCCGACGGGTCAGAAAGAAGAACGAGTACAACCAAGATTAGATCCTTCTCGCTATGAGAAAGGCCGCCGTTCTACGCAAGATTCTAATAAAGATTTAGAAAATATGCGTTCAGAAATGTCATCAATACGTCGTTTATTAGAGCATCAAGTTTCTGGTTTAATGTGGCAAGAAGTTGAACGACGTGAGCCATTACGTGCGATGTTGATTAAGCGCTTAGAAAAAATGGGTTTATCCGCAGAGCTTGCAGACCAATTAGCGTGCTATATTCCAGAAAATACACCACCAAAAGATGCGTGGTCAGCATTGTTAAAATTACTAGCAGAGCAGATCCCGACCGCCAAAGTCGACACATTATCTCGTGGTGGTATTGTTGCATTACTTGGGCCTACTGGTGTTGGTAAAACAACAACAATAGCTAAATTAGCAGCACGAGCAGCAATGGAATATGGACCAGATCAAGTTGCTTTAGTTACCACAGACACGTTCCGTATTGGTGCTCAAGAACAATTAGCGATCTATGGTCGTATTATGGGTTGTCCAGTACGTATCGCAAAAGACGCAGATGAGCTTGCTTCAGTGCTACATCAACTTCGTAATCGTCGCCTTATTCTTGTGGATACTGCGGGAATGGGACAGCGCGATGTAAGATTAACAGAACAACTTGATACATTGATGGAAAATAACGGCTCAGAAATCAGCAGTTATTTAGTGATGTCAGCAACGTCACAACGTCAAGTGTTACAAGAAACAATAGATCATTTTAAACGTATTCCATTATCAGGGTGCATTTTAAGTAAGATTGATGAATCATTAAGTTTAGGTGAGTTAATTAGTGTAACAATAGAAAATGGGTTACCAATAGCCTACATAGCAAATGGACAACGTGTACCAGAAGATATTGTTTTAGCTCAACCAAAATACTTAGTAGCAAAAGCAAACGAACTACTGGAAAAAACGACGGAAAAGGACCCTCATTTCTGGAATAGTGACATGCCAGAGGCAGACAACTTATGATTGATAATAATATATACGATCAGGCTAGTGGATTACGACGACTGACCAAGCCAACACTGACTAAAGTAGTTGCAGTGACGGGTGGTAAAGGCGGCGTAGGTAAAACAAACGTAACATTGAATCTAGCATTATCACTTGCTCAGCAAGGAAAGAAAGTAATGGTACTGGATGGCGATCTTGGCTTAGCCAATATTGATATTATGTTAGGAGTCCGTACTCATAAAAATTTAGGCCATGTTTTAGATGGTGAGTGTGAGCTTGCAGATATCATTGTTGAAGGCCCGTATGGCGTAAAATTGATACCAGCCACTTCAGGATCAAAATCGATGGCAGAGTTAAGTCCAGCACAGCATGCCGGTTTAATTCGAGCTTTTAGTAGCCTAGAAGAAGACATTGATATACTGCTAATCGATACCGCTGCTGGTATATCGGACATGGTCACTAGTTTCGCACGTGCAGCTCAAGATGTACTTGTAGTCGTGTGTGATGAACCAACCTCAATAACTGATGCGTATGCGTTGATTAAATTATTAAGCCGCGAGCATAATGTACAACGCTTTAAAATTGTAGCGAATATGGTAAGAAGTTATCGAGAAGGGCGTGAATTATTTGCTAAGTTAACATTAGTAACCGATCGTTTCTTATCTGCAAATATGGAATTGGTCGCTTGTATTCCATTGGATGAAAAAGTGCGCTTATCTGTTAGAAAGCAGAAAGTAGTTGTTGATGCGTATCCACGCTCTCCTGCGGCCTTAGCAATGAAGTCTTTAGCAAATAAAGTTGTGACTTGGCCTGTACCTAAAGCACCAAGTGGTCACTTAGAGTTCTTTGTAGAGAAATTACTTCGAACTGAGAAGACAAGTGAAGTTGAGGACGATTATGTCTGATGGCTTAACATACGATCATAAAGGTCACCTTAAGAGTCAGAAAGCATTTATAGAACGTTATTCTGATCTGGTTAAACGAATTGCTTACCACTTAATGGCAAGATTGCCAGCAAGCGTGCTAGTGGATGACCTTATTCAGGCAGGCATGATTGGCCTGTTAGAAGCACAGCAAAACTATGATGGTACTAAAGGCGCAAGCTTTGAAACTTACGCTGGTATACGAATTCGTGGCTCAATGTTGGATGAAATTCGACGTGGAGACTGGGTTCCTCGTTCTGTTCACAAGAACAGTCGTATGGTTAATTCTGCAATTAAAGTACTTGAGGCTAAACTTTCTCGTGATCCGACCGATAAAGAGATAGCAGAATACCTAGAATTACCGTTAGAACAGTATTATCAGATACTTAATGATGTAAATTGCGGTAAACTAGTCGGTATGGAAGATTTAGGCGTTTCTGATGATGTAATAACAACAGAAGAACATGCTGATGATAATATTCCATTTCAAGGTGTTGTCGACGAACACTTTAGAGTAGCTCTTGTGAAGGCAATAAAAACCCTTCCAGAAAGAGAGGCTCTGGTTTTATCTCTTTACTATGATGAAGAGCTAAATCTAAAAGAAATTGGTGCTGTTATAGGTGTTAGCGAATCTCGTGTCAGCCAGATACATAGCCAATCAATGCAACGACTACGGGCTAAGTTATCAACTTGGACAGTAGAATAATTAAATCCCGTTACTTTACCCTCACTGGAGGCACTTTTGAATAAAAACATTAAGATCCTTATTGTTGATGATTTCTCAACAATGCGCCGTATTGTAAAAAACTTATTACGTGACTTAGGTTTTAATAACACCCAAGAAGCAGATGATGGTTTAACAGCATTGCCACTGCTTAAAAAAGGTGGTTTCGAATTTGTAGTAACAGATTGGAACATGCCAGGGATGCAAGGGATCGACTTGCTAAAAACAATTCGTGCTGATAATGAGTTAAAACACTTACCAGTATTAATGATCACTGCTGAAGCAAAGCGTGAGCAGATTATTGAAGCAGCTCAAGCTGGCGTTAATGGTTACATTGTTAAGCCATTTACAGCCGCAACATTAAAAGAAAAATTAGACAAAATTTTTGAACGTTTATAAATAATGTTGTTCGGTAAGGATTAGCCAATAAAATGATTTCATTAACTGATGCTAAGGAACTTGTTGCTTTATTAGAAGCAGGCAAGCAAGAAGAAGCCGATCAATTCGTTGCTTCATTTTCTGTTTCTAGCGAACCTCCAATGTTACAAGAAATCGGCTCTTTAACTCGTGATCTTCATGAGTCATTAAAGAACTTTAAACTTGACCATCGAGTCGTTGCCATTGCAAATGATGAGATCCCTGATGCACGTGATCGTTTGCAATATGTGATTGATAAAACGGAAATGGCGGCAAATAAAACAATGGATGCCGTTGATCGTTCATTACCTATTGCTGACGAGTTGCATGAAGGCTTGTTACAGGTTCGTCCTCAATGGAACAGCTTGATGAAAGGTCGAATTGAACTCGCTCAATTTAAAACCTTATGCCATAACATTGATGGACTACTTACTCAAGTTGAAGGAAATAGCTCAGAATTACGCAATGAGCTAACTAACATCTTGATGGCGCAAGATTTCCAAGATCTTACCGGCCAAATAATTAAACGCGTAATTACGTTAGTTCAAGAAGTTGAAGACCGACTGGTTGATATTTTGACTTTGTTTAAAGTAGAAGAGCGACTTGGTAAAGAAGAAAAAATCAAACCTTCTGAAGCCGAAGGACCTATTTTAAACCCACATGAACGTGAAGATGCAGTTGCATCTCAAGATGATGTTGATGACCTATTAGCCAGTTTAGGATTTTAGAGGAATATTATGAGCTTTGAAATGGATGAAGACATCCTGCAAGATTTCTTAATTGAAGCAGGAGAGATTCTTGAGCTACTTTCTGAACAATTAGTTGAACTAGAACAGCGTCCCGATGACGGTGAACTATTAAATGCTATTTTCCGTGGTTTCCATACAGTAAAGGGTGGCGCAGGCTTTCTTTCATTAACTGAATTAGTTGATGCCTGTCATGGCGCTGAAAATGTGTTCGACATTCTTAGAACGGGTAAACGTAAAGTTACTTCTGAGTTGATGGATACTATTCTTGAAACTCTGGATAGTATAAACGTAATGTTTGTTGCGGTTCAAAATGGCGAAGCTTTAGAGCCTGCGGACAAACGTCTATTGGATTTGCTTCATACGTTAAGTAAGCCAGCATCAGTAGGTGAAGTGGCGGCTGCGGTTGAACAACCAGTAGTTGAAGCTCCTGTTGTCGCGCCAGTTGCTCAAAATAACATTCATGATTCAGTGGATGATATTACTGAAGATGAATTTGAAAAATTACTAGATGAATTGCATGGCAAGGGAACAGCACCCTCACAGTCAGCAGCGTTCCAAGCTCCTGTTATCTCGGTAGCAGATAGTGTGAGTGATGCTGATATTACGGATGATGAGTTCGAACGTTTGCTTGATGAACTTCATGGTTCAGGTCAGAGTCCAAGTAATTCAGTCGTTGCACCAATAGCCGATGTTAAGTCTGTTGATGAAGTATTGTCCGGCGATTCAGAATTAATGAGCGATGATGAGTTTGATAAGCTGTTAGATCAACTGCATGGTGCAGGCAAAGGTCCAACTGATGAAGAGCTAGCTCAAGCCGTTAAACCGGTAGCTGCTCCTACTCCAGTAGTCGAGCCAGTGCCAACGCGTACTACGGCACCCGTACCAACAAGAACTCAAGCTCCAGAAGTTAAGCCAGTAGTAAAAGCTCCTGTTAAGCAACAATCTAAATCACAAGCAGAAAGCACGGTACGTGTAGATACATCAACGCTTGATAACATCATGAATATGGTAGGTGAACTTGTATTAGTTCGTAACCGTTTAGTGAGTTTAGGTTTGAACAGCAATGACGAAGAAATGTCAAAAGCCGTTTCTAATCTTGATGTTGTTACTGCAGACATCCAAGGCGCAGTAATGAAAACTCGTATGCAACCGATCAAGAAAGTATTTGGTCGTTTCCCACGAGTTGTACGTGATTTAGCTCGTACGCTGAAAAAAGACATTGTGCTTGAAATGCGCGGTGAAGAAACAGATTTAGATAAAAACTTAGTTGAAGCACTTGCGGATCCCCTGATTCACTTGGTTCGTAACTCTGTAGATCATGGTATTGAAATGCCTGAAGCTCGTGAGGGAATGGGTAAAAACCGTACAGGTAAAGTTATTTTATCTGCTTCTCAAGAAGGTGACCATATCTTACTAAGCATCATCGATGATGGTGGTGGTATGGATGCCGATAAGCTTCGTGGTATTGCGGTAACTCGTGGCTTAATGGATACAGATGCAGCGTCTCGTTTGACCAATAAAGAGTGTTATAACTTAATTTTTGCACCAGGTTTCTCAACCAAAACTGAAATTTCAGACATTTCAGGTCGTGGTGTAGGTATGGACGTAGTAAAAACTGCGATCAACCAATTAAACGGTTCAATTGATATTGATTCAACCATGGGTGAAGGAACTAAGATTGTAATCAAAGTTCCATTGACGTTAGCGATTCTACCAACCTTGATGGTAGGTGTTGCTAATCAACCATTTGCCTTGCCACTAGCAAGTGTTAATGAGATCTTCCATCTTGATTTGTCTAAGACAAACATAGTTGATGGTCAATTGACAACGATAGTTCGTGAAAAATCAATCCCATTATTCTTCTTACAAGATTGGTTGGTTAAAGGTTCTAGTCAAACAGAACGTAAAGGGCTGGGCCATGTCGTTATTATTCAATTAGGTGCTCAACGTGTTGGTTTCGTTGTAGATACGTTAATTGGTCAAGAAGAAGTAGTGATTAAACCGCTTGATGAATTATTACAAGGCACACCAGGAATGGCAGGTGCAACTATTACTTCTGATGGTCATATTGCATTGATCCTTGATGTTCCAAATTTGCTTAAGCGTTACGCTGTTCGCACGCGTTAATGCACAAGGATAGACATGGCAATAAAAGTATTAGTTGTTGATGATTCAAGTTTTTTTCGTCGCAGAGTGAGTGAAATCATTAACTCTGACCCACGTTTAGAAGTTATTGACGTTGCAGTTAACGGTAAAGAAGCCGTAGAAAAAGCACTGTCATTAAAGCCAGATGTTATTACTATGGATATTGAAATGCCGGTTATGGATGGCATTTCAGCAGTAAGAGAAATTATGAAGGTTTGCCCAACGCCGACCTTAATGTTTTCTTCTCTTACTCATGATGGTGCAAAGGCAACGCTGGATGCATTGGATGCAGGTGCTTTAGATTTCTTACCAAAGAAATTTGAAGACATTGCTCGTAATAGAGATGAAGCCGTTAGTTTATTGCAAAAACGTATTGTTGAAATTTCACGTAAAAAATTGTTTATGCGTCGTCCATCACTGGTATCGCAAACAGCAACAGCAACGCGTCCAATAGCACGAACAGCGGCAACTACGACAGCAGTAACTACAACATCAGTAAAAAATGTATCAGTCGCACCAATAAGTCAACGTTTTAAAGCAACAGGTAAAAAATATCAATTAACTGCAATTGGGACTTCAACAGGAGGTCCTGTTGCACTACAAAAGATATTAACGGCAATTCCAGCTAATTACCCACATCCGATTATTTTAGTTCAGCATATGCCAGCAACCTTTACGGCAGCATTTGCAGCACGTTTAGATAATCTGTGCCAAATCCAAGTGAAAGAAGCACAAGATGGTGATGTGCTAAAACCAGGCTGTGCGTATCTTGCTCCTGGTGGTTTGCAAATGATGGTTGATGGTCGTCCTGGCTCTGCTCGTTTGAAGATATTGGATGGCGGTGAGCGTATGAACTATAAGCCTTGTGTTGATGTTACTTTTGGTTCAGCCGCTAAGGTGTATGGCGATAAGGTACTTTCAATGATCTTAACAGGTATGGGTGCAGACGGTCGTGAAGGCTGTCGCATGCTAAAAGCTGCAGGTGCGACAATTTGGTCTCAAGATGAGCAAAGCTGTGTTGTTTATGGTATGCCTCAAGCCATTGATAAAGCAGAACTATCATCAGAAAGTTTACCCCTTGATCGTGTAGCAGAACGAATTCTGATCGAAGTCGGATTAAAGTAGGAAAATACGAATGATTGTCTGGAGCATAGCGAACCAGAAAGGTGGCGTTGGTAAAACAACCACAACTATTACACTTGCTGGTTTACTAAATCAACGCGGTAAGCGTGTGTTAATGGTTGATACCGATCCTCATGGGTCGTTAACAACCTATATGGGCTATGACTCAGACAATTTGCCGAGCAGCTTATTTGAACTATTTCAGCTTCCTGCGCTAAGCAAAGCAGCGGTAACCCCGTTTATTTTAAAAAGTAACATTCCTGGGTTGGATCTTATTCCAGCGCATATGTCGCTTGCTACTCTTGATCGTGTCATGGGAAACCGTAATGGGATGGGGTTAGTATTAAAGCGAGCATTAAAAGCCTTAGAAGACGAATATGACTACGTATTAATTGATTGCCCTCCTATTTTAGGGGTTATGATGGTCAATGCATTAGCAGCAAGCACTCGTATACTTATTCCAGTACAAACTGAATTTTTAGCCATGAAAGGCCTAGAAAGAATGATGAGAACGTTAAATATAATGCAGAGAAATAAACCCTCTTTGTTTGATGTTACCATTATTCCAACGATGTATGACAAGCGAACCAATGCGTCATTACAAACATTAATGGAACTGAAATCAACCTATTCAGACCAAGTTTGGGCATCAGCAGTTCCTATTGATACAAAATTTAGAGACGCTAGTTTGAAAAGAATGCCGCCTTCATTTGTTTCCCCAAATAGCCGTGGTGTTTTTGCATATAAAACATTATTGAATTACTTAGAGAGATTAGCTTAATGGCTGATTTTAAAACATTTACCAGTGAAGAAGCCTTAGATGACTATTTTTCATCACTGTTAGATGAAGAGATTATTGAACCTGAACTAGAACTAGAACTTGAAGATAGCATTCTGCCAGAGCCTGAAATTACTTGGCATTCAGAATCGGTAACGCTGGATACACCAGAACCACAATATCAACCACAATTTTCAGCCAGTGTGGATGATGAGGATGATTACCCGTTTGAACTTCCTCAATTAGAAGATGTTCAACGTTTGTTAAGTCAGTTAGAAAGTTCACAGCTTGAAGCTCAAGCTGAAATTGATGCTCTTATTTTAGATGATATTAAATTTGAACAACCGGTTGTTAACATCAAAGAAACAGAAACTGAGTTAACAATAGACGCTGATACAGAAATTGAAGAGTCAGTCGAAGAATTAGATCTTTCGGCTTGGGATATTTCAGATAAAATAGCGCCCTCTTTAGGATCTCAACCTGTTGTCGATACCACTAATGATCTTGATGAAAATCAAGACATAGGGACAGATATTGAGTTAGAAACCCAAGTAGGAAAAGCGCCACCGCTAAGTGGTTTAGATTGGGAAAACGTTGAGCATGACAACGAATTTCAAGTACTCTTTTTTGAAGTGATGGGCGTGATGTTTGCGGTCCCATTAGCTCAATTAGGTGGAATACATCAGATTACAGAATTGAGCCACCTTATCGGCCGTCCAGATTGGTATCTTGGCTTACAAAACAGCCGAGAAAAGAAGATTGATGCTTTAGATACAGCAAAGTGGGTGATGCCACAAAGTATCAAAGATGACAGTTATAAAGAAGATTACCAGTACCTTGTTATGCTTGGTGAAAGCAAATGGGGTTTAGCGTGTAATGCGTTAGCTGGAACTGAAACCATCACCAGCGATAAAATTCGTTGGCGTAAAACCGCAGGAAAACGTCCGTGGTTGTCTGGTATGGTAAAAGAGAAGATGTGTGCCTTGATTCACGTTGAGGCAATGATTACGATGCTTAATGCCGGTCTCGACATTAAGGGAATAGAGTAAGATAGCTCTAAGAGGACGAGGAAATACAATGTCTCAGTATAATCAAGTAGAGATCCGTAAAGATCAAGTAAGCGATGAAGTACTACAGTGGGTGACTTTTCAATTAGAAGAAGAGACCTATGGTATTAACGTAATGCAAGTTCGTGAAGTATTACGTCATACAGAAATTGCACCAGTACCAGGTGCACCAGACTACGTTTTAGGTATTATCAACCTTCGTGGTAACGTAGTAACAGTTATTGATACTCGTTCACGTTTTGGCTTAATGCAAGGCGAGATTAGTGATAATACACGTATCATAGTGATTGAATCTGAGCGCCAAGTTATCGGTATCCTTGTTGATAGCGTAGCAGAAGTTGTATACTTACGCTCATCAGAAATTGACACTACGCCAAGTGTTGGCACGGAAGAAAGCGCTAAGTTCATCCAAGGCGTTAGCAACCGTGAGGACAAATTACTTATCTTGGTAGACCTTAACAAACTTTTGTCTGAAGACGAATGGGATGACATGGCAAGCCTATAATGGTTGATATATTAACTCAGCTCTCCGAGCTATTCGCAGCAACAGCAATGATCTTGGTTCTTGTGGTTTTTGTTATATTAAATCGCAAGAATAAGCAGTTAATGATGCAATTAGCTGATGCGCAAAAGCAAAATAAACAACATCAAGATGAACAACAAAAGCTTCAGAAGCAATTTGTTGAGTTTCGTACTGGTTCGATTAATTTAGGACAGCAAGTGGCGGAAATGACTCAATTAAGTCAACATTTTGATGATCGTTTAAATGAGCTAGAAAATACAGATGCTGATAGTCGTTTATATTCGAGAGCCAATAAATTGGTTCAGCTCGGCGCAGGCATTAATGAGCTAATGGAAGAGTGTGAACTGCCAAAAGCAGAAGCTGAGTTGATGATGTCTTTACAAGCAAAAATTGCAAAAGGTAAAGGATCAATCCCACCATTACTATTAGAAGACGAAGATTAACGTTTTTCTTATCCCGAAAAATAATTAAGCTCCTCAATTGAGGGGCTTTTTTTTTCCTAAATTATCGGTTTCTATATGGTAAAATTACGCAATAGTAACCATAAAGTGGTAAGTTGGTTTTGTGAGGCAAGTTCTTGATACCCTTATAAAATACAATGTATTAAGAAAGTGAAACGAAAGGACATACTTATTTACTTATCTATCTAAATAGATTTGTTTTATATCTAAGTTTCGCGGTTTTTGCTGTGCTAGAATGCCACTAATATTTTTTAACATATAGATAGCTATGCTAGAAATTCGCAATGTAACCTGTATTCGAGATGAACGTGTTTTATTTGAACAGTTAAGCTTTACTGTCTCTGATGGGGAGCTTATTCAAATAGAAGGGCAAAATGGCGCGGGTAAAACCACATTACTGCGAATTATTGCTGGGTTAGGTTATGCGGATGAAGGTGACATCTATTGGAAAGGCGAATTAACCAAGAAAAGTCGTGAAGAGTTTCATACCGACTTGCTTTTTCTTGGTCACCATACGGGGGTTAAGCGAGAGTTAACTGCGTTTGAGAATTTAGCGTTTTATCAATCAATGCATAACAATTACGATGATGCTGCGATTTGGGATGCTCTTGCTCGTGTTGGTTTAGTTGGTCGAGAAGATGTTGCAGCAGGACAATTGTCAGCAGGACAACAGCGCAGAGTTGCATTAGCTCGTCTTTGGTTAAGTAATCATAAATTATGGATTTTAGATGAACCTCTTACTGCTATTGATAAACAAGGGGTAAAAGTGCTTGAGCAGCTATTTATGGATCATGCGAAGCAAGGTGGTATTGTTTTATTAACTACGCATCAAGACTTATTTACAAACAGTAATGAATTGAAAAAAATCAGGTTAGGTGAATAGATGTTCGCTTCAATGACAACCATTATCCGACGTGAGTTATTAATCGCGTTTCGTCGTAAAGCCGATATTCTTAATCCGCTGTGGTTTTTTATTATTGTCATTACTTTATTTCCATTAAGTATCGGCCCTGAACCCGTTCTTTTAGCACGTATTGCCGCAGGGATTGTATGGGTTGCCGCACTTTTATCTGCATTGCTTTCTTTAGAGCGATTATTTAGAGATGATTTCTCGGATGGTTCATTAGAGCAGATGATGTTAATGCCAATGCCTTTATCAGTATTGGTATTAGCTAAAGTATTTGCTCACTGGGTATTAACAGGCTTGCCATTGATCATTATCAGCCCATTACTTGCTATTTTATTGTCTTTAGATTTTAATTCTTGGTTAGCTATCGTTTTAACGTTATTACTTGGAACTCCAACCTTGAGCTTTCTTGGTGCGGTTGGGGTAGCGTTAACGGTTGGTCTTCAAAAAGGAGGCGTGTTATTGAGTCTTCTTATTCTTCCGTTATATATTCCAGTTCTAATTTTTGCGACATCTGCAATTGATGCTGCAAGCTTAGGTATGGCTTATAATGGCCAATTAGCGATTTTAGGTGCTCTTTTAATGGGCTCCGCAACATTGACTCCATTTGCCATTAGTTCGGCACTGCGAGTGAGTGTTCAGTAAATATAATTATAATTTTAATATTTAAGTAAGTGAGATAAACCAATGTGGAAATGGCTACATCCTTACGCTAAACCAGAAAAAGCGTATCAATTAAGTACCACACTGTTACCGTGGTTTGCGGTGATTTCAATCATCAGTTTAACGGTGGGCACCATTTGGGGCTTGGCGTTTGCACCGTCTGATTATCAGCAAGGTGACAGTTTTAGAATCATCTATATTCATGTGCCGTCAGCCATTTTATCTATGGGTGCCTACATGTCGATGGCGATTGCTGCCTTTATCGGTTTGGTTTGGCAATTAAAACTGTCTGATCAGGCAGCAGCAGCAATGGCGCCCGTCGGTGCGGTATTTACCTTTATAGCTTTGCTAACTGGTGCCGTGTGGGGCAAACCAATGTGGGGGGCATGGTGGGTATGGGATGCTCGTTTAACCTCTGAACTTATTCTTCTTTTCTTGTACTTAGGTGTCATGGCGCTGTATAACGCATTTGATGATCAACGTACTGCGGCTCGCGCTGCTGGTATTCTTGCGATTGTTGGTGTTATTAATTTACCAATTATTCACTTTTCAGTGGAATGGTGGAATACGCTTCATCAAGGTGCGAGTATCACAAAGTTTGATAAACCGTCTATTTCTGCTGATATGTTGTGGCCTTTATTATTAAATATCATTGGCTTTGCAACTTTCTTTGGTTCTGTGACTCTTATTCGTTTTAGGAATGAAATTTTAGCAAAAGAAAGTCACCGTCCTTGGGTTAGAGCGTTAGTTGAGAAGAGGGGATTATTGTAATGCATTTTGATACATTCAGTGATTTTTTAGCCATGGGTGGTTATGCCATTTATGTTTGGGGTGCCTTTGGTGCGACTTTTCTTTCATTATTCTGGATTTTATTTTCTAGCTTAGGCAAACGCCGTCAATTGCTAAAAGAAATTGAACAGAAAATGGCACGAGAAGAACGAATTAAAAAAGCAAAAACTATGGAGAACACATTATGAATCCAAGACGTAAAAAACGCCTAGGATTGATCCTTGCTTTATTCTTTGGGGTCAGTGCAACCGTTGGTTTAATGATCTATGCATTGAATCAAAATATGGACCTATTCTATACCCCAACAGAACTTGTTAATGGTAAACCTGATGGCACTAAACCAGAAGTCGGTCAACGCCTTCGCATTGGTGGCATGGTTGTCGCTGGTACTGTTAAACGTGATAGTGAATCACTTGAAGTATCATTCAAAGTTGCAGATGTTGGCCCTGAAGTTACGGTTATTTTTGATGGGATTCTTCCTGATTTATTCCGTGAAGGTCAAGGTATTGTAGCGCAAGGTGTTCTTGTCGATGCAACCACAGTTAAGGCTCATGAAGTATTGGCTAAGCATGATGAAGAATACATGCCGCCTGAAGTTGCAGAAGCAATGAAGAAAACGCATGAGCCACTTCAATACACAGATCAACAAAAACAAGGAACAGGTCAATGATCGCAGAACTCGGTCATTTTGCCTTAATTGCTTCTTTAGGACTTTCTATTCTATTGAGTATATTGCCAATATACGGTGTAAGCCGTGGCAATAAAGCATTAATGCAAAGTGCAAGACCATTGTCGTGGGGTATGTTCTTACTCCTTGGCTTATCATTTGGGATCTTAATGTGGGCGTTCTACATTAATGATTTCACCCTGCAATACGTAGCAAGTAACTCAAACAGCTTACTTCCTTGGTACTACCGTTTAACGGCAGTTTGGGGTGCTCATGAAGGTTCATTATTGCTTTGGGTTCTTATCCAAGCGGGTTGGACTGTAGCCGTAGCAACATTCAGTCGTGGTATGCCACAAGAATCCGTTGCACGTGTATTAGCAGTAATGGGGTGGATTAACGTCGGTTTCTTACTGTTCATTATTCTTACATCAAACCCATTCTTACGTACTCTGCCATTTTTCCCAATTGACGGTCGTGACTTAAATCCGCTTCTACAAGATCCGGGTCTAATTATTCATCCACCGATGCTATACATGGGTTATGTTGGTTTCTCAGTTGCGTTCTCTTTTGCTATCGCGTCATTAATGGCCGGTCGTTTAGATACGGCTTGGGCTCGTTGGTCTCGTCCTTGGACAATCGCGGCATGGTCATTCCTAACAGTAGGTATCTCTCTAGGTTCATGGTGGGCATATTATGAACTTGGTTGGGGTGGCTGGTGGTTCTGGGATCCAGTAGAAAACGCATCATTTATGCCTTGGCTTGCTGGTACCGCATTAATGCACTCATTAGCAGTAACAGAGAAACGCGGCACGTTTAAAGCGTGGACAGTATTACTGGCAATTTTAGCTTTCTCATTAAGTCTATTAGGTACATTCCTAGTTCGTTCAGGTATCTTAGTATCGGTTCACGCCTTTGCTTCAGATCCAGCGCGAGGCATGTTTATTCTTGGTTTCCTAGTCATTGTGATCGGTGGTTCACTGCTATTGTTCGCATTGAGAGGAGCGTCAATACGAGCTCGTGGTAATTTCTCACTGTTCTCTCGTGAAAATGCGTTATTAGCAAACAATACATTATTGATGACCGCATTAGTTGTGGTTCTTGTTGGTACGTTATTACCGCTAGTACATAAACAACTTGGTTTAGGCTCTGTATCCATTGGCGCACCATTCTTTGATATGTTGTTTGCATGGTTAATGATCCCATTTGCTTTCTTAATGGGTACTGGTCCACTGATCCGCTGGAAACGTGACAATTTAGGCCATTTAGCAAAACGCATGGTAATTACAGGGGCTATCACGGTTCCTCTAGCTGCTGTCTTTATGGTTATCTTTGCAGATAGATTCCAATTCATGCCATACCTTGGTTGGATGATGTCTATTTGGATTGTGATCCTACACGGTTTTGAATTGCATGAACGTGCAACTCACCGTCATACCTTCTTTATTGGTTTAATGAAATTAGGTCGTAGTCACTGGGCAATGATGTTTGCACACATTGGTCTAGCTGTGAGTATTATCGGTATTGCCATGGTACAAAACTACAGCATCGAAAAAGATGTACGTTTAGCACCAGGTGAGCATATTGAAATGAACGGATACCAGTTCTACTTTGCCGGTGTGCGTGATACTGACGGTCCTAACTATGATGGTTATACCGCTGATTTTGATATCACTCTTGATGGTAAAGCGATTAATACTCTTCATGCTGAAAAACGTTTTTATGAAACCTCTGGTTCTATGATGACAGAGGCAGCGATTGATCGCGGCTTTACTCGTGACCTATACATCGCAATGGGCGAGCGTCTGGATGATAACCGTTCATGGGCGGTACGTATTTATTACAAACCATTCGTACGTTGGATCTGGGCTGGTACATTATTTATGGCGATTGGCGGCATATTAGCATTATCTGATAAGCGCTATCGTTTCCGTAAAACAGCAAAGAAACAGGAAGCTTAAATTATGAATAAGAATTTTTTATTTGCACCTTTAGCCCTGTTTTTAATTTTGGTTGCCGTGTTTGCTACTCAGTTAACACGTAACTCAAATGGCGATGACCCAACGAAACTCGAATCCGTTCTAGTGGGTAAGCCTGTACCTGAGTTTCGCTTAGAAGATTTAGCGGAAGAAGGTAAATTGTATGACCAAAATATCTTTAAAGGTGAGCCTTTACTATTAAACGTATGGGCGACGTGGTGTCCAACTTGTTATGCAGAACACCAATATCTGAATACCCTTGCGACTCAGGGCGTTAAGATCATCGGTATGAACTACAAAGATGAGAGAGCAGGTGCGGTTCAATGGTTGAGAGAACTTGGTAACCCTTACCTAATCACTTTATTTGATGGTGATGGCATGCTAGGTATGGATTTAGGTGTGTACGGCGCACCTGAAACCTTCTTAATCGACAGTAATGGTATTGTACGCTACCGTCATGTTGGTGATGTGAATGATCGTAATTGGAATGAAGTATTAAAACCAATGTATGATCAACTTGTTGCGGAGGCTAAATAATGAACAGTAGCTTACGTAAATGGGGCCTTCGTAGTTTTGCTGCTATTGCATTGAGCTTCTTTGCGGTGCAAGCAAGTTATGCAACGATTGACTTATATAAGTTTGATTCGCCAGAACAAGAACAGCAATTTAAAGAACTAGGACAAACACTGCGTTGTCCTAAGTGTCAGAACAATAACATTGCTGATTCAAGTGCTGAGCTTGCTCAAGACATGCGCCATAAAGTGTATGAAATGACGAAAGCTGGAAAAACAGACGAACAAATCGTTGCTTATATGATTGATCGTTACGGAAACTTCGTAACGTATGATCCGCCATTAACCGCAGGCACATTAATTTTATGGTTAGGTCCATTAGGTGTACTTGTGTTTGGTTTTGGTTTTATTGTCCTTCGTAGCCGAAAGAGTAAAACCATGGTAGAAGCGAATTCAGAAGAGTGGGATAACGAGCATGAAGAACGTTTGAACGCACTATTAGATGAGAATAACAATGAAGATGGGAAGGTAAACAAATGACTTTGTTTTGGATTTCAACCTTAGCCCTAATTTTTGTTGGTGTGATATTTATCGTTCTTCCTTTATGGAAAGCAAGAGAGCAAGATGATGAAGCCCGCCGAGATGAATTGAACAAAGCTTTCTATAAAGATCGCTTAGCTGAACTGAAAGAAGAAGATGCCGAAGGCCTAGTAAATAACCAAGATGAGTTAATTACAGAGCTAAAGCAATCATTGCTTGATGACATTCCAGCGAAAGAAAAAGCACAGCAAGATAACCTAAATGCACGATTGTTTATCCTGCCTTCGGTCATTATCTTTATTGTAATTACTTACGGTTTATACTTTAAGTTTGGCAATATCGATAAGATTGAAAAATGGCAAGAAGTAAGTGCACGCTTACCTGAACTGTCTAAGCAATTGATGGATCCTGAAGGCGTTTCACTTAGTGATTCTGAAATGACAAACCTAATACTGGCGTTACGCACTAAACTGCATAATGAACCAAAAGACGCGATGGGTTGGTTCCTATTAGGTCGTATTGGTATGTCAAATCAAGATATCGATACGTCAATCGGTGCGATGAAAAAAGCGTACGCACTAGAGCCAACTAACGTTGAGATTAAGCTAGGTTACGCTCAAGCGTTAATGCTTTCAGGCGATGATGCTAAAGCAGATCAGGCGAAGCGCATGCTTAAACAAGTACTTCGTGGTGATTCAACCAACCTACGTGCGTTATCGTTATTGGCATTTAGCTCGTTTGAGCGTCAGGATTATCAAGGTGCAGTATCAGCATGGAAAGCAATGCAAATGCTGATTGGTCCTGATGATTCTCGCTACGAAATGTTAACTCGTAGTATTGAACGTGCACAATCTAAGATTAACCCTGAAGCAAACTTAACGAAACAAGCACCTATTACGATTAATTTAGGCAGTAATGTTAAATTGCCTTCTCAAGGTGTGGTGATTGTATCGATTCATCCTGCTGATGGTTCTGCAATGCCTGTGGCTGCTGCACGAATTCCATTAAGTCGCTTCCCGCTTAAAATTATGATGTCAGATGACAACAATATGATTGAGCAGCGTAAACTGTCTGATATGCCTAACTTTATTGTTCGAGCTCGTATCGATCAAGATGGTAACGTATCAACAAAAGATGGCGATTGGTATGGTGAAAGCATAGTAAGTACACTAGGTAAAAATGTATCTGTTGAGATTGATAAGCAATATTAATATATCTTAACAAGTGGCATACTACGGCGGGTAGGAGCATTTAGCTTCTGCCCGTTTTTTTACATATAAACTATAATAATATTAATAAAAGCTAGGCAAGGTGTATTGTGCTTAAAAGAATATGGATATCTTGTTCATTATTGTTTTTTATTGCAGGGTGTTCTCAAACCCCAGAGCAAAGTGATGAAGGTCTAGAAACAACCGAAGTCGTAGAAGTTGAATATGATGATTCTCATAGTGGTGATCCTCTAGAGGGCTTCAACCGTGTTATGTGGGATCTGAACTACGATATTCTTGACCCTTATTTAGTGCGTCCTGTATCTGTCGGTTATGTTGAATACACTCCGACCCCAATTCGTATGGGCATAGCTAATTTTTTATCTAATCTAGATGAACCCTCAAGCATGATAAATAATCTGTTTATGGGTAATAGTGGGGTGGCAATGGTGCATTTTAATCGATTCTGGTTAAATACGACATTAGGTTTGGTTGGTTTAATTGATATTGCTAGCGCTGCTGAAATTAATAAGCCTGACAGTAAATCTTTTGGTGATGCTTTAGGCTATTACGGTGTAGGTAATGGCCCTTATTTCATGCTACCGGGTTATGGACCTTGGACATTACGTGAGGCGGGAGACTTCGTTGATGGCCTTTACATGCCGCTCTCTTATTTAAACTTCTGGCAAGGCCTTGGGAAGTGGGGTTTAGAAGGCATGGAGTCTCGTGTTCAGCTGATCTCTCAAGAACCGATGTTAGAAGCATCACCTGATCCATACGTATTAACGCGTGATGTTTATCTACAACGACAAGATTTTAAAGCAGAAGTTGTACCAGAAGTAGATTTAGAAGCTGAAGGTGATCTTGATGATTATCTCGATGAAATTGATGAGTAATCGGTACCTTAAAGCGGATCGAAAAAAAAGGCCTCAATAAAGAGGCCTAATGCAATTTCTATGTAGTCAGTCAGTACTGATTAGAAACGGTAGTTAGCTTGAACACCTAGTAGCCATACGCTACCAGTGGTTTCACCTTTAAATTTACCACCAAAACCTTGTGCTATATCATCTGAAGGATATCCACGAGATTCTGTGATAGGTGCATCTTTAGCAATGATATAAGTGAAACCAGCATCTAGCGATAGATTTTGTGACCATTCATAGCCTGCACCAATACTTAACCAAGTACGATCCGTCTCAGGTATTGTGATAGTGCGATTTTTATCGCTAACCGCTGAGGTATCGTACGCAATACCTGAACGTAAGGTGATTTTTTGATTTAGTTGGTAAGTACCGCCTAACGCGATGCGGTAGTTATCTTCCCAGTGTTCATCTTTGATATCTTGTACTGGTTTTTTTAGAGAAGGTATATTTGCTTCTAATTTTTCAAAGCTGCTCCAATCTGTCCAGTTAAGACTAGCATGAATAGCAATCGACTCGGTTAATTGATGGAAGCTCGCTAATTCAGCAGTAGCTGGCATAGCTAGAGCCATCGAACCTGCATAGGTATCACTTTTGTTATTTGCATATAGGTCAAAGCCTAAGCCTTTCGCGTGGCCTTCTAAATTTAATTTTACTTCTGATTTATAGGTAAAGCCAATGCGGTTTGCATCGTTGATTTGCCAAGCTGTCCCCACTTGCCAGCCAAACGCTTTATCTGTACCTTCCATGTATTTTAAAGTTTTTCCAGCAAGAAGAGGTCCCATTTGTTGAGGAATCGTTGCACCAAAGTGACCTTCACCCATCACATAACGAACACCACCACCAACGCTTAGTTGTGGCATCACTTGGTACGCAATGTTTAGGTTTAGTTCTTTAGTGATGATACTTGCCGTATTACCAAAGTGGCTTGCTGCAAAGTTGTCATCAAGATCGGTTTCCATGCCGTAGTTAGTACCAAGCGCTACACCTAGTGCTAATTTCTCGTTTACACGGTGAGAAACGTATAAGTTAGGAATAAAAGCATCGTGTGCAAAATCTTCTGACTTTGTATGGATAGTTTTACCTAAGAATTTGGATGAGCCCTCAACATCAACATTAGGATCAACATAAATACCACCCACGGAAATCTGAGTGCCTTCTAGGTAAGTCAGCATTGCCATGTTACGCCATTGTGCATCGGCACCGTCAGCCATTGCTGCTTCACCTGCGTACGCACGGCCAAGACCAGTCGCTGAATACTCTGCCAATTGGAAGCCTGCTGCCATAGAATTTGTGCTTGCTACTGAGCCTAGTAAACCTAATGCAACAGCAAGAGATAGGCGGTTTTTATTATTGTTCATTGATTTTTCCATAGCGGTACAAGTGTACGCTGAAAATAATGTAAGTAAGTTGACGTGGATAATACGTTTTAGATCAAAAACTTCAAACAAAAAATTGATTTATTCGTGTTTCAAAGGCTTTTTTTGGTAAAAATCGTTTAATTTAGCGATATTTTCTGTATTTATCTGGTCTGATGTGTTATCTGAGCGAACATGTGTAGGTTCGAATTATGGTTGAGGGTACGTTTGTACGCTGAAGTTTCAAGTAAGTTAGGGACTAGTTTTTAGGAACTAGGGGTTAGGAAGAGCAGGTTTCAGGGGGACAGCTTTGGGCTTTTAGCTTCTCCCCCTTGATTTATGAGCTACTGAGATAGATAAAGTAATATAGAAGGGGGTGTTTATATGGCATTGTTTTTGGATACGTGACGATCAAAAAAGGCCAGCATATGCTGACCTTTTGATTTTAAACTTTTAAGAGTAAATCTTAGAAGCTGTAGCTGTACTGAACACCTGCAAGAATTGCATTTGCTTGTGTTGTGGCTTTAAGAACTTGGTTATAATCGTCTGTTTCCGTTACTGAAACCTCAGAGCCCATTAGGTAAGTAAAGCCAAAATCAACCGTGTGTTTTTTCGCAAAATGGTAACTGGCACCCGCTGATAACCATTGGCGATCTGAGTCTGGTACAGAAATTGAAGTTAGCTCATCTTGTGCCGCTGTATCATACATATAACCCGCACGTAGTGTCCATGCATCGTTTAGGAAGTAAGTACCACCAATGGAGTAGTGCATGCCATTCTGCCATTCATAGGCATTAAGTCGTTCTCCACTTGATGTATTTAATTCATCAAATGAGCTCCAACCGATCCACTGTACTGAGTAGTGTACCGCAAATTTGGTGTCTTTTATTTCGTGGTAACCAGAGAATTCCGCCATGCTTGGCAGCGGCATTAACAGTTTGTCATTTGAAATATCAGCATTCACATAATACATATCGCCTTCAGCTTCAAGCTCTGGGCTATAGTGGTAAGCAAAGCCAAAGCGGTTGCGTTCATCTAGCTCATAAACCGCACCTAAGTTCCAACCTAGAGCGATACCGTCCGCTTCTATATCTAAACCAACGTCTTTTCCTGGGATCACTGAGCCAGAATTACGTTTTAATTTACCGCTGCCTTGTACGATATCTAGGCCGCCACCAATGCTCCATTGCTCATTAATGCGGTAAGAGGTGGTTAAGGCTAAATTAACACTTTTGATTTCAGTTATGCCACCAAATTGTTTAGCTGTAGGAAGAAATTTATCTTGACCACCAAAGCTGTCATCAAAATTATTTGTTGTGCCAAAGTTTGAATAAATACCTGCACCAAATGCCCATTGATCATTTAAACGGTGAACGTAGTAAATGTTTGGCACAGGGGTGCCGCTGCTGTTGTTTGTATCGTCTAGATGTTGAGTTGTGGTTGCTATTCCACCTGTATATTTAATATCAATCACATCAATATCTGTTTTGATGTAGTTAACGCCAGTCGAGAACTGTGATGAATCAAAAAGAGCCATCGCGGCAGCGTTACGTGACATTACCGATGCGTTATCAGCGATTACCGCATCACCAGCAAATGCACGGCCTAGGCCTGTTGCTGATTGTGCGTTTAGTTGGAAACCGGCAGCGGTAGCTTGTTGTGTTGCAAGAGTAATGGTAGCTGCTAGAAGTGTTTTCGAAAACAAGCGCTTCTTATTCATAATTATTAAATTCCATATTATTGTTATTTCCTTTCAATTCTTCGACTGAAAAGATTTATTTTAGTTGAGACTGAGATCTCGATGTCGAGATAATAACGATCAGATCATAGACCACAAATCCGACCACTTCTAAAAAAACGTTAAAATTCGTGATCTGGTCGTCATTTGTACTTAAATGTCGATCTGAGTAAATATTATAGAGTTAAAACTCTATTTTTTTGTCTAGTTATTGGTGATTTTAAGTTTAGTAACTGTTTGTTTTTATGTGTAAATATTATAAATTCATCATAACTTAGAGCTTTAGCTCTATATTTTAGTGGTAATGATTATAAATGGATGATTAATCGTAGTTTTTTTCTATGAAATTAGCTTGAATGTTAAGTTTAGGTGAAATTGATAGGCTTCGTGATTAACTTGGTATCGTCTTATAGATTTAATAAGAAAGTAATAAAAGAACATAAAATTGATCTATTTCAATAAATGAATTCTGAGACACGTTATAGTTGATCTCGTTATCTGGTTGAGTAATCAACCCGTTGAGCAAGATAACATTTCCTTTTGAAGGCTGACTTTACTTTCTCCTTATCAGGTGAAACTGATTTTACAATTGGCTATTTGTTAATTGTTTTTTATTCTGACCACATCGATTGATGTGGTTTTTTTTTATCAAAATTGTCAGTTGATGACATTTTTCTCTCTTTCTCGCGGCATCATACCAATCTTCCCAATCTATCTATTTTAGTGATTAATAATCCACCGCTCACATTTCTACTATAACGCACTTCCTATAATTAACAAGTTAGTTACAATTCAGGTCTGACCACTTACGGTGCTAGTGTTTTACGCAAGGAGATGCGATGTCAAACGCCAAATTTTCAAAGACCTATCAGCCACTAACGACACGACAAGGTGATCGTATTGCGGTTGTTTCAGGCATCCGAACCCCATTTGCTAAGCAATCAACGGCCTTTATCTCTACGCTTGCGGTAGATTTAGGTAAGCTTGCTGTAAAAACGTTAATGGATAAAACAGATATCGATCCTAAGTTGATTGATCAAGTTGTCTTTGGGCAAGTCGTACAAATGCCAGAAGCGCCGAACATTGCTCGTGAAATAGTCTTAGGCACAGGAATGAACATTGGTACGGACGCATATAGTGTGACTCGCGCCTGTGCAACCAGTTTTCAAACGACGGCTAATGTGGTTGAAAGTATTATGGCAGGAACGATAGATATCGGAATTGCCGGTGGTGCGGATTCTTCTTCTGTTCTTCCTATTGGTGTCTCAAAGAAAATGGCGGCAACGCTACTTGCGCTTAGTAAAACCAAAACAATGAGCCAAAAGTTATCTCTTCTTCGTACTTTATCGCTAAAAGACATCGCGCCAGTCCCACCTGCTGTAGCTGAATACTCAACGGGTATTTCAATGGGGCAAACCGCTGAACAAATGGCAAAAAGTCATGGCATTACGCGTGAAGAACAAGATGCATTAGCGCACCGTTCACACTCGTTAGCCGCTAAAGCGTGGCAAGACGGGCTGATACAAGATGAAGTGATGACCGCATTTCCAGAACCGTATAAAACGTGGATAGCGCAAGATAACAATATCCGTTATGACTCTGAGCTTGCTAGTTATGCCAAGCTTCGACCGGCGTTTGATCGTAAATATGGCTCAGTGACCGCAGCCAACAGTACCCCATTAACTGATGGTGGGGCGGCGATCTTATTAATGAGTGAAAAACGTGCCAAAGAATTAGGCTATGAACCACTAGGCTATATTCGTTCTTTTGCTTTTAGTGCAATAGATGTGCATCACGATATGCTGATGGGGCCGTCTTACGCAACACCAATGGCACTCGATAAAGCAGGTATTTCTCTATCAGATTTAACCTTAATTGATATGCATGAGGCTTTTGCTGCTCAAACGTTATCGAATGTAAAAATGTTCGCTTCAGATAAATTTGCCAAAGAATGTTTAGGGCGAGATAAAGCCATTGGCGAAATAGACATGGATAAATTCAATGTGCTTGGCGGCTCATTGGCTTATGGGCATCCATTTGCGGCAACGGGAGCAAGAATGATCATTCAAACGCTACGTGAACTAAAACGTCGCGGTGGTGGTTTTGGATTAAATACAGCATGTGCTGCGGGTGGTTTAGGTGCAGCAATGGTATTGGAGGCAGAATAATGACAGTAGAAAAAGAAAATAACTCGATTGAGCTTGTTGAAAATACCAGTGCGTTTGTTTGGCATAAAGATGAAAATAATATCGCTTGGCTCACCATTGATGTACTCAATGAAAAAATGAATACCTTGAAAGCGGAATTCGCAGAGCAAGTTTCACAGGTATTGAATGAAATTGAAGCGCAGCAAAAAGAGATCAAAGGCTTGGTTATTCAATCCGGTAAGCCTGATAACTTTATTGCCGGTGCTGATATCAGCATGATAGCCAATTGCCAAAGTGCAGCAGAAGCCCAAGCTTTGGCTGAAAAGGGTCAGCAGCTGTTTCAACGTATTGAAGATCTCCCATTCGCTACGGTTGCCGCTATTCATGGACCGTGTTTAGGTGGTGGACTTGAATTAGCATTGGCGTGTGATTATCGAGTATGTAGCGATGACAATAAAACTAAGCTAGGTTTACCTGAGGTTCAATTGGGTTTACTTCCGGGGTCTGGTGGTACGCAGCGATTACCGCGATTGATAGGACTTATGCCTAGTTTAGATATTATTCTTACTGGAAAGCAATTACGTCCTAAAAAAGCCGAGAAATTGGGGGTGGTAAACGCCTCGGTTCCGTTGTCTATTTTATCTCGTACTGCCGCTGAGTTTGCATTAAAGAAAAAATCAAAAACAAAATTAGCTGCGAAAGAGTGGGCGATATCAAGAAATCCTGTTGGCCGTAATGTGATTTTTTCTCAGGCTGAAAAACAAGCCCAGAAAAAAGCGCGTGGTAACTATCCGTCCATTGCCGCTATTTTAGATAGCATTGAATTTGGGTTAGATAAAGGCATTAAAAAAGGATTACAGCGAGAGGCTGAGCAATTTGGCAAGCTAGCCATGACTCCTGAATCTGCCGCGTTGCGTTCACTGTTTTTTGCAATGACAGAAATGAAGAAAGAAAAAGGCAGCGAGGCAGAGCCAAAACCGATCAGTCGAGTTGGTGTTCTGGGTGGTGGTTTAATGGGAGGCGGAATTGCCCATGTCTCTATTGCGAAAGCGAAGAAGAACGTCACCATTAAAGACATCAGCAATGATGGGCTATTAAACGCATACCAATATCACTATCAACGCTTAGAAAAATTAAGAAAACGCCGAATAATCAGTAAAGCTAAATTACAACAACAGATGCTGCAATTAACGGGCGTGACGGATTTTAGTGGATTTAAAAAATTAGATGTTGTGATTGAGGCGGTATTTGAAGATCTCGCTTTGAAGCAAGAGATGGTTAAAGCAGTACAAGATCAGGGTAAAGAGGGAGTCATTTTTGCAACCAACACCTCTTCGCTACCGATAGGCCAAATAGCCGAAGGGGCAGACAAACCAGAGAACATTGTTGGTTTACATTATTTTAGTCCGGTAGAAAAAATGCCTTTGGTAGAGGTTATTCCTCATGCAACTACCAGTGATGAAGCGATTTCGACGGTGGTTTCTTTAGCTAAGCAACAGGGTAAAACGCCAATCGTAGTGAAAGATTGTGCGGGGTTTTATGTAAACCGTATTTTAGCGCCCTACATGAATGAAGCCGCTCGATTACTACTTGCTGGTGAACCGATGGACGTTATTGATGAAGCGTTATTAGATTTCGGTTTCCCTGTTGGGCCAATTTCATTATTAGACGAAGTTGGTGTGGATATTGGTGCCAAGATCATGCCGATATTAGAAACTGAATTAGGCGATAGATTCCGTAGCCCTGATGTGTTCAAAACCTTAATTGACGATAAGCGATTAGGTAAGAAAACCAAACGCGGCTTTTATGTCTATAAAGGCAAGAAGAAAGAACCTGATCAAGAAGTCTACAGCTTACTTAATATCAAACCAGACTCTAAGTTAAGCAAAGATGACATAGCAATGCGCTGTGTTCTTCCAATGTTAGCGGAAGCTAAACGCTGTTTGGATGAAGGGATTATTCGTTCAGAAAGAGACGGTGATATAGGTGCTATTTTTGGTATTGGTTTCCCTCCATTCTTAGGTGGCCCATTTACTTATATGGCAACATTGGGCGAAGAGAAATTAGCAGTATTGATGAAGGCATATGCCGATAAATATGGCGATAGGTTCTCTCAGTAGAGATTAAGAGTTTAATAGCAGAAAGCCATCATGGTTGAAAGATCATGATGGCTTTTTATTTGAATTGAAGTTAGTGAATATGAGCGTTATCCAAGATTTATATCTTTTGCTCTAAGTTGAAATTCATCAATAGAGTCAATCTCTAAACCTACATCCAAACGATCATATTGCTGATGCTCGGTGCCTTGGCAATGCATGATCAATCGATTAGCTGTGCGTGGTTTTAATATCCCAACGACAAAGCGCAGCATTTCGGTACGAGTTAAGCTTTTTAGATCGTCAGTAACTCGTTCTTTGTGATTGAAATTCAAATCTTTATTACCAATACAGGCCCAAAGACGTTGTGATCGCCCACGCAGGTTTGTGTCTGGATCTGAGATTTGATCGATTAACCCCTGTTTGCTGCTTTGCCATTGGTCTTCATTTAATTCTAATAACACCATATAAAATGCATTTAGGAATTCATCAATAGAATCCAATAAAATGGCAGGTGGGGCCATTGGTGATTGGACATACAAGATCAATCCTGGGTGTTTATTTAATGGTAAATTACCTGTTCCCACCATATAGCCTAATTGCTGCTTGGTGCGTATTTCATGAAAGAAAGACGCTGACATTAAATGGTTGGCTAAAGTATAAAGCGCAAAACTACGAGGATCTTCTTGTGGTGATTGATAATAAACTAACAAGGCTGAATCTGAATGATCGCAAACCAATTCTCGTTGAAATGTCCCTGAATTTCCTAGCATGATCAGTGGGCGGAACGACTCTTCATAAGTTTGATTTTGCATGCGTAATGCATTTTTTAGAGAGCCTCCTAAATCAAGGGCTTGTTGTTGTGACCAGTCACCATATACAAACATTTCAACGTGTAATTCTGCAAACATGGCCTGAACAAAATTAGGAAGCTCATCAGCTTCAATGCTTTCTAATGCCTCTAGGAGTACAGGGTAAGGGGGATTGTTAGGCTGTAAAACCCCGGATAATGCATTAAATAGCTGTGAAATCGGTCGCTCTTTAGAGGCATTGCTCCAATGACGTGCTAATTGAGTTTTGATGAACTCAAAGCGTTCTACGCTGAATTCACGAGTCGTAAATCGCTGTAAAATAACATCCAATAGTAACGGTTGTTTTTGACTGAACCCAGATAAGGTTAGAGTCACACCACCTTGATGGCAATAGAGGTTATAACCCATACCTGCAATTTCAGCTTGGTATGTTTGTTCGCTGAGCGCATCCATTAGCATTTCAACGCACAAGCGGGTTTTCACAATCTTTCTAGGATCTGATATCGAATGAGGACTATCTATTGCGATGTAAATCATGCCTTTTGGGACACGGAATTCATCTTCTTGTTTATGCCATAATCGAAATCCCGGTAAGTCTTCAATTAAGACTGGATATTCGGTCACATCGCCTAATTCCTGAGGTTCCAGTTCGTAACAGATATACGGGTTTTTTTCTGGTAACAATAAGTCAGGATGCAGATCGTTAATATTCCAAGTGGTGATTTGTTCTTGGCTAAGAGGGCGGACGGAATAAGGGGTGTGATACCATTTATCTTCTCGATCATACTCTAAACCTTGTGCAACTAAGGTGACTCGCATTTTTTCTGGCGTTAGTAAGTTGAGTAGATCGACGATTTGATCTTCATGATAGCCTTCCATCATGTAGTCAGCGTACATCGCATCGTCATGGTGGTAACGTTGTAAATTCATTACCAAATGACTGACTAAATCAAGAGGCTTCGTTTTTTCTTGGAATCGAAAGGCTGATTCTAAAACCGCTTTTTTCTCACTGTAGCGCCATTCATCAAGCCCTTGTTGTTTAATTAATTCAATATATTGGAAGGTAAGGGTAATAATATCATTGGCTTTATTAAGGCCTTTCTCTGTCAGGTTATAAGACAGAGTGAATTCTCTAAAATTACTACCACTAACCCCACCGCCAGCGGTTAATGAATTAATGTAACCTAATTTTTTGAGGTGTAGCATTAGGCTTCCATCACCCTCATAACCTAACAAATGACCCAAATAGTTTAACGGTTTGGTTTTGTAAGAATGGTCTTGATTTGGTAAATGGAAAGCTAAGCTTAATTTACGAACTTCTTTCAATGGCTCTATATTGATCCAACAGCCTTGTTCTTTCTCTGTGACATAAGGAACATCAACAATTTTATGACCAAGATTTTGATTAGGGATTGAACCAAACGATTGGGTCGCCAATAGCTCTAATTCACATAGAGGGCGGTTTCCAAGTACGACAGCCGTCATTAAATCAGCGGAATAATGTTGTTGGTAAAACGCCAGCATTTCATCTCTAATTGATGAACCTTCGGTATCTGCTAAGGTATCAATACTACCGACTGAAAATTTGGAAAAAGGGTGCGCTTGATTAACGGTTTCTTTGTGTACTTGATAGATCCGGCGAACGTCGTCTTTCAGTTTTAATTTATATTCTGAATCGACGGCTTTTCTTTCTTTATCAACGGCTTCTTCATTAAACAGAGAGGCATAGAAAAACTGACCAAAACGGTCAAGACCTTCTTCAAAAGCATTGTGTGAAATTTCAAAAAAGAAAGTCGTATTTTCTGTGCCTGTCCACGCGTTATTTGATCCACCCTGTTGATTAATGAAAGAGTGAAACTCACCGACTTTAGGGTACTTTGTTGTCCCTAGAAATAGCATGTGTTCTAAAAAGTGGGCAAGTCCTGGACGATGCTCAGGATCGTCAAAGTGACCTACATTGACAGAAAGGGCAGCGGAAGAGCGAGGCGCTGCGTCATCTTGAATAAGCAATACCGGCAGTTTGTTATCGAGTTCAATGAAACGATAGTGTTTTTGATCATTAGGGCTGATATGCACAGGGGTGCTCCTGTTTTAAGGCATTGATGGACGTTTTAACGTCCTCATTTTTATATTTATTTTTTTAATTATGGCGCTGAACCCGCAGAGTAGCAAACTCTCTCTTTCCTCTTTTTGGTTTTGCTTGCTACTATTGTGAGGTTAGTAATGATTTGGAATGAATAAATGAAAGTATTCATAATGCGTCACGGTGAAGCAGAAGCGTACGCAGCTTCTGATGAAGAGCGTAATTTAACCTCACATGGCGAGAGTCAATCAGCAAAAATCGCGCAATGGTTGATGGCGGCTCATGATGTCAAGTTTGACTATGTTTTAGTGAGTCCGTATATCCGAGCTCAACAAACGTGGAGCACGATTAAACCGATATTGAATGTTGTGGATGCGAAAGTCGAAACGTCAGAAGAGATAACTCCATATGGTGATTCGGATGATGTGGTGGAATACGTAAAAGTATTAGGTAGCGTTGCAGATATTGAGAATATCTTAATTGTTTCTCATCTACCTCTTGTTGGATATTTAACGGCGGATTTTGTGCCTGGGATCATGCCACCAATGTTTCCAACATCAGCAATATCTTGTGTAGAGTATTCCCACTCGACAGGGAAAAGTGAACTGTTGTGGTTACAACAACCATAAGAAAATAGCTAAACACTCTAAAAAAGATCCCTTTGCATCGGTTATTTTGATGCTGTTTGGGATCTTTTTTTGTGTCTATCTTTCCGGGATTGAAAGCAAAACTAAAATTGCACCAGCACCACCAAATTCTAATGGGGCTTGATGAAAAGCCATCACATCAGGATGTTGAGCGAGCCAAAGAGGTACTTTCTTTTTTAGGATGTGCTTACCAATGCCATGCATCACACTGGCACAAGAGATATTCTCTTTTAGGCAGTAAGCGAGCATCGATCCTAGCTCACGCTTTGCTTCATCTTGCTTCATACCATGCATATCTAAAAAAACATCAGGGACATACACACCACGTCTTAGGCGTTTTACTTCGTATTTTGATACGCCATCGCGGGCATAACGAACTGGGCCGTCTTCATCCAAAAGAGGCACAAATTCATCAGAAAAGAAAAACTCTTCATTTTTCCCTTCTTTTAATGATTTTCTTTGTTTTTGTTGTTCGCTAAAATTCTTACTCGGTTGATGGATTATGGTATCTTGTTGTAACTTTTTAGAGCCCTGTACTGCTTCACGGAACAGAGAAAGATCGTCATCTAATAGGTGGTCGTTTTTACTCATTTTTAAATTCCAATAATTAACAGCAGTATTGTACTTGTTTTGGGGGCAATTTTGGATAAGATTTTTGTAGAAGAGGCGTTTTTTTAGCTCATACATTACAAGATATGTTGCGTTGGACAGTAAGTCGCTTTAACGTGACTGGCCTTTTTTATGGTCACGGTACAGATTACTTAACAGATGACGGTTTATTGATTTGTGAAGTGGGTAACTCAATGGTTCATATGATGGAGCAGTACCCAGAAATTCCATTTATGTGGATTGAGTTTGCTGAGGGTGGACATGGTGTATTTATGTTAACTAAGCAGCAGTTACTTGATTGTTCTGATGAGTTTGCATTATACCGTGATTAAACGACGAGTTTTAATAAAGCAAACCGTATTAATAAGATAAGAGAGAAAGCCTGATTATTATAATCGGGCTTTTTTATAAGCCTTTACTTTGTGACATAGCGAAATCAAGGCGGTCACGCAGTTTTTGTTGTTTTTGAATAGCGTGATTTTTATTGAATGCTTTTTTTACTAATTTAATAAATTTCATAATCAAGGCTCTACTATAATTGTGTTAGTGATTATTTATAAGCAATAACAATGCCATCTTTATATTATGGTACGCTTGTATCATATTCGATAATCCTACCATCTATATCGGACACTTTGCACTAATCTTGAATTATTTGATGACAAATAATTCAATTGGTTGTTCTTTTGTTGTGTAATTGAGGTGTTAGTTGTTTTTATTTGGTTGTGTTTTTGTTGTTTGTTAATGAGTGATTGGGAAGAGGTTCACATGTTGTCGTGAATGACGGCAATAAATAGACTTGTTTTGCCGCTGTTAAGAGAGTGTTTTTGTTTAATTAAGAACACCAAGGCTTTACACTTATTCAGATTCAAGCCAATATGGTTTTATGAATAATTAATTGTTAGTCAATATATTAATGGCTAATAAATAAGAATTACAGAGGACGTAATGGCTGGAAACTCTATTGGGCAACATTTTCGAGTAACAACATTTGGTGAAAGCCATGGATTAGCATTGGGCTGTATTGTCGATGGTTGTCCTCCTGGTTTGGCACTGACAGAAGCAGATTTACAAGTTGATCTCGACCGCCGTAAACCGGGTACATCAAAATACACAACTCAACGTCGCGAAGCCGATGAAGTGAAAATTTTATCAGGTGTATTTGAAGGAAAAACGACAGGTACATCAATTGGTCTGTTGATTGAAAATACAGATCAACGCTCTAAAGATTATTCTGAAATTAAAGATAAATTCCGTCCGGGACATGCCGATTATACGTATCACCAAAAGTATGGACAACGTGATTACCGTGGTGGCGGTCGTTCGTCCGCTCGTGAAACTGCGATGCGTGTAGCGGCTGGTGCGGTAGCAAAGAAGTATTTGAAACAAGAATTTGGTATTGAGATCCGTGCTTATTTATCTCAAATGGGTGATGTAGCAATTGATTCTGTTGATTGGAACGAAATTGAAAATAATGCTTTTTTCTGTCCTGATGCAAGTAAAGTCGATGCATTTGATGAGCTTATTCGTAAGCTGAAAAAAGAAGGCGATTCAATTGGTGCTAAAATCACAGTGGTTGCTCAAGGCGTACCTGTTGGTTTAGGTGAGCCTGTATTTGATCGTTTAGATGCCGATGTCGCTCACGCTCTGATGGGAATCAATGCAGTTAAAGGTGTTGAGATTGGTGATGGTTTTGAAGTGGTGCAACAGCGCGGTTCAGAACATCGTGATCCATTAACGCCTGAAGGGTTTAGCTCAAATCATGCCGGCGGTATTTTAGGTGGAATTTCATCAGGCCAAGATATTGTCGCGCATATTGCATTGAAACCAACCTCAAGCATAACGGTTCCGGGTCAAACTATTACTCGTAGCGGGGAGAAAACAGAACTGATCACGAAAGGTCGTCATGATCCTTGTGTTGGCATTCGCGCTGTCCCTATTGCTGAGGCAATGCTTGCGATTGTTGTCATGGATCATTTAGTTCGTCACCGTGGTCAAAACTTTGGTGTACAAACGGAAACACCGAAGATTTAGGTGAGAATGACCTGTAATCTTATCTAAAGCTAGAAATAAAAAGAGCCAGATTGAAGTGATATTCGATCTGGCTCTTTCTGATCTTACTCGTCTTTAAAATCTAGTCCCTTTACAATTTATCTTTTTTCAATCGTTTCTGGTTGATCTTCTGCAATATCTAAATGAAATACAGGTAAGCACCAACCAAATTTTACAGCTGCCATACGAGCGGAGAAGCCAATAACAATGGTGATAACGGTGGTTATTAACTCATCAACCCCAAAGTGTAACAAACCTATGTATAACACAGCAGATAGGAGTGAAATTGACGCGTATAATTCTTTATGCAATACCATAGGCATTTGACGGCAGAAAAGATCACGTAGTAAACCACCAAATACACCAGTAACAATGGCAGAAACAACACAGATCAGTGGGTGTAGTCCCATATCTAATGCGACTTGAGAGCCGATAATACTAAATACAATTAAGCCGATAGCATCTAAAAATACAAAGAATCGATGGTTTTTAGCAACCCATGGGCCAATCCATGTCGTCAATACCCCAGCAATACAAGTAATAACAAGGAATTGTGGGTTTTTCACCCAACCAATAGGGTAGTGACCTAATAAAATATCACGTACCGTACCACCACCAATAGCTGTCGCACTAGCTACTAGCATGACACCAAACCAATCCATTCTTTTCTTACCTGCCGCTAATGCACCTGTCATCGCTTCAGCAGTGATCCCAATAATGTAAAGAGTTGTTAATAACATTTTCTAATACCACAATATGTTATATAGATGAAAAATAGGAATGGATTTTATGAGATATTAATCAATTTTACGAATGAAAAAAACTATTCTGATAACTTTCGCATTAGATATACTTATTCGATATTGGTTGTGTTTGAAGTTAAAGACAAAGTCATGATCACAAGGTAAAATGTTAGTCTATTTTTTAAGGTTATACGGCACAGCGTCTATGTCTCATCAGTATCAAGATTTAATTTCTGTCTTTAATTCAACTTTTTTCGATTCATTTAATACTAAGCTCGTATTGGGTGGCGATGAACCTATTTATTTACCTGTTGATAACGAATTTGATTATCATCGAATTATCTTTGCTCGTGGGTTTTATCAATCAGGAATGCATGAAATTGCACATTGGTGTGTTGCTGGGCCTGAACGTCGATTATTAGAAGACTTTGGCTATTGGTATGAACCTGATGGTCGAACAGAGCAAGTTCAATCTGAATTTGAGAAGGTTGAGATCCGTCCTCAAGCGTATGAATGGATTTTGTCATTAAGTGCTGGATTAAAATTTAATGTCAGTTGTGATAACTTAAATGGTGATTTTGAACCAGATCGTTTAGCATTCATGGCTAAAGTACATAAAGAAGTGATGGGTATTTTTGATAGTGGCCTTCCTCCTCGCGTAAAAATGCTATCAAATGCATTACGTGAGTTTTATCAAATAGCCCCTCTAACTAAAGAACAATTTATTGTCCAATAGGAAAAAGATGATCATTGAATTTGAAGAAAAAATGCTTGAACTGATCGATACTCGAATTGAAACAGCATCGGATGATGAGTTATTTGCTGGTGGTTACTTACGTGGACATATTTCGTTATCAGTTGCTAAGTGTGAAGAGCAAGATGTTGCTGATGTTGAAATACTAAAGTCACATATCAATGAAAGCCTTGACGATGCTAAATCAGAATTATCTCCTGCGGACCGCATTATTGTGGCTGACCTGTGGGATGAGCTTCAAGGTGCTTAATTTATTGTTATAAAAAATGGCTCACGATGACGTGGGCCATTTTATTTATTATTGTTTTCTGATTTGTTAAATAGTGATAGAGCGACTATTTATTTATTGAAAAGAACGATAGCTCGCTTTTTTGCGATGCAGCTAATTGAGATAGCTCTTTTGCCGCTTGTTGAGTCTGATTTATGGCCGATACGTTTTGGTGCACTAAATCAAACGTCGCTGTTGTATTTTGGGCAATATCTTCCGTTACGGCTAATTGTTCTTGTGATGCGGTTGCAACCAGTGCATTGACATCGGATATAGACTGAACACAAAGTACAATGTTATCAAATGAGCCTTTTACATTTTCAGATAGGTTAATGTAGTCTTGAATGGCACTTACGTTTGCCGCCATATTATTATTTGCCACTTCAGATTGTTCTTGCAGCTTAACAATGATTTCTTGAATGTTCTTAGTTGACTCTTGAGTTTTCGCCGCTAAGTTTCGTACCTCATCTGCAACAACAGCAAAGCCTCTACCTTGCTCTCCTGCACGAGCCGCTTCAATGGCTGCATTTAATGCAAGTAAATTGGTTTGCTCTGAAATCGAACTGATCACAGTAGTCACTTCACCAATATTAATCGAATTCGCTTTAAGTTCAGAGATCATATTTGCGGTTTGCTGCACTGAATCATTAATTTTTTCAGCTAGAGTAATGGAGGAATCAAGAATCTCTCTGCCTTGTGTTACACTTTGCATTGCTTTTTGCGTTTCATCTTCGGCGTGTAATGCGTTGGTGCTGACTTCTTTTGAGGTGCTAGACAGCTCATTAATTGCTGTTGAAATGCCTTCAATTTGCGAAAGTTCTTGATGGGAATTATTTGATGTTTCATTCATCACTGAGGTTAATTCCTCTGAGGATGAGGCAACGCTATCAGATAGGAGTAAGCTGTTTTTAATAATTTGTGCTAGCTTTTGGTTTAGTGCAATTGCTGATGCGTAGATCCCTGTTTCATTGCCTTGAATATCAAATTGTTCAGAGAGATCACCATTTGATATATTGAATAAAATGGCTGAGATATGATTAGGCTCTCCACCGATAGGTGCATAAATTAGTTTTATTAATAGAATGTAAATAAAAACAAGCGATAGGCTTAATACGATAACAAAAAGTATGATAGAATTGATTAACATTTCTTTGCTTGGCTGAGCAATAACCTCATCCCACTCATAGCTTACGACACTCCAATTGATAGATGGAATTGAACTTTTATAAGCGGAAATTGATTTATTATCAATTTGATAGTGTAATTTATTATTAGTGAAATTATTATATTCAGGCCGTTCAACAAACATGTTTTTGCCAATTAAATCATCTTTACGAGCTGATATAATATATCCATTATTGTCATAAACAAATACTTGATTTTGAGGCGTTAATTTACTGATAAATTGTTGAATGGTTTCGACTTCAATGGTCACAATGATTGCCGCGACAATGCTGTTGTTACTATAAAGAGGAGAGGCAAACGCAAATACATATCGATTACTTGCAGCGTCTTTATACGTTTGAGTGATAACTTTGGTTTCTCCGTTAAATACACGTTGATACCACTCCCTATTCATTTCTTTGGCATTAAAATTAGGGATAAAAGCACCTTTTTCAAAAGTTAATCCATTTTTTAATCCGATAGAGACCAATGGTACATTCGTGCTTTTTTGTAATAAATCTAAGCTTGTTGTGGCTTGATTCAAATCTTTAATGTTTCCATTATTATCAAACTCTATGGAAACCGAGTTCATTGCGTTGAAGTAACTATTAATATTTTCTTCTAGTGAAATGGATAACAAGGCGCTGATGTCTTTTTTATGTTCCTCAACTGAATCAACGTTGAAATTTTTAAACGTAAAGTACCCATTCCCAGTTAAAATGATAGAAATGATTAATAACAGAGATATGGTTGATATTAAGACGGTATTTTTTAATGTTAAATTCATTGTATTGTTATCTTGTGTTGTGTTTCGTTAAATAAGTCAATTTTTTATGTAGTAAAGTTAGTAAAGTTAGTAAAGTTAGTAAAGTTAGTAAAGTTAGTAAAGTTAGT
>NZ_CAMLHO010000001.1 GCF_946479765.1 uncultured Aliivibrio sp. | reverse complement strand
ACATAAAAGTAATTTTGTGTAGTCACTCAGTTCATTGATTATTTTTGTTTGCATTCACTCCGAAAAGTAAAAACAAACTAGTGATTATCAACTCACAAGTGCCCACACAGATTAATAGGTTTCAAATTGTTAAAGAGCTTTTCTTCTACTTTCAAAGCGTTTTCGCTTTTCTGTGAAGAGGACGGTCATTTTATCGAATTAAGCCTCAGTGTCAAGCACTTATTTGAAACTTAATTTCTAAACCATCTTACTAACCGTAATTGCTAATCCCTTATGGGATGGGCTCTCCGTGTCAGTGAGGTCGAATTATAGAGAGTTCGATCACATTGGCAAGCTCTTTTTGAAGATAATATCATATTTATGTTTTTATGGTTAAAGTACGAACAAATCAATGCTAAATTATCTAAATAATCCTATTTCATTAACAGTAAATTATCATTTTTAAGGGATATCATATGACATCGTCATTACGCAGTTATAAATCTATCTTTCCCACTCTTGGTTTACGAACTTATGTAGACCCATCCAGTGTTTTAATTGGCGACATAAGAATTGGAGATGACTCTAGCGTTTGGCCTTTAGTTGCAGCAAGAGGGGATGTGAACTCTATCTTTATCGGTCTTCGTACAAATATCCAAGATGGGTCTGTCTTACACGTAACCCATAAAAGCCAAGATAACCCAAAAGGCTCACCATTACTTATTGGAGATGATGTAACAATAGGACATAAAGTAATGCTTCATGGTTGCGAAATACAAAACCGTGTACTTGTAGGGATGGGAAGTATTGTTTTAGATAATGCCATTATTGAATCTGATGTCATCATTGGCGCAGGCAGTTTAGTTCCACCAAATAAAACCCTTAAAAGTGGCTACCTTTATATAGGTAGCCCAGTAAAACAGATTAGAGAATTATCAGTAGAAGAAATTGCCTTTTTAAAAAAATCGGCAATGAATTACGTTTCATTCAAAAATGACTATATAGAAGAGGAAGAAACTAATTAATGATAATTTCACCAGAAGCATTGAACTCTTCATCTTCTATCAATGCTTCTGCTTGTTCTTCGACATCAAAGCGGTATTCTTCAAAAATACGTAATGCATCTGCATTATTTATTATGACGTCTCCACTTTCAGACTCTAGCCATGAAATAGTAACACGGCATTGAATTAAGTTTCCCATCTGCTGAGCAGAGAATAAAATGGCTTGTGTCTCTTCATTCCATTGAGCATCATCACCGAAAAGGATCGACTGATTCATTTAAATACCTTCTAAATTTTTTCGTAACTCACGTAATATCTGTTTACCACCAGGACGTAAACCTCGCCACACAGTAAAGCTTTCAGCCGCTTGCCCAACGAGCATTCCTAATCCATCATAAGCTTGGTGTGCATGGTGTTCTAACGCCCATTGGTTAAATACCGTTTTTCCTTGCCCATACATCATGTCATAGCAGATCGTATTTTTAGAAAAAATCGTTGGACTGATATCTGGTAGCTGTCCAGATAAACTTGCTGACGTCGAGTTAATAACTACATCAAATGATTCATCAACCTCATTCATCGGTACTGCATTAATGATTCCGTAATTTGAAAAGATAGTAGCAAGTGTTTCTGCTTTTTCATAAGTACGATTCACTACTGTAATAGAAGAGGGGTTTTGTTTTAATAAAGGAAGAAGTACACCTCGTGCCGCACCTCCTGCGCCGATCAATAAAATGCGCTTATCTTGAAGTGGGATTTGGTATTGCAGTAAATCCTGAACGAGCCCTTCGCCATCAGTATTGTCACCCAAGACAATTCCATCATCCAATCTCTTTAATGTATTAACCGCACCAGCTAGTTTTGCTCGGTCTGTTAATTGATCCGCAAATTGAAATGCTTCCTCTTTAAAAGGGACAGTAATATTACAACCTTTCCCACCGTTAGCGAAAAAATCAGTTACGGCATCTAGAAAACCATCCACAGGAGCCTCAATAGCAACATACTCTAAAGATTGAATAGTCTGACGTGCGAATAAGGTATGTATAAAGGGGGATTTACTTTGTGTTATTGGATTACCAAAAACAGCATACTTATCCATGAGTGATTCCTTTCAATAAATAACGTTAATTAAGTCACCTTACCTTAAAGAAATAATAGATGCATTAGCCTTGGCGTAATGTGTTTCCTGTTTTTGCATCACGAATTTCCGTAGGCTGAGTTCTATTACCTACCTCTCCCTCAAAAATAACGACTCCGGTATCACCTAACTGTTTCTTAACTTCAGATACGGTTCGGCAAGGTTCATAACCAGAAAGATTCGCACTTGTTGATGTAATAGGCTTCCCAAATTCTAAACAAATAGCTTTAACTTGTTCATGGTCTGTGACTCTAACTGCGATACTGTCAAACTGACCAGTAACTAAAGAATGTGTATTTTGGTTTACAGGAACAATCCACGTAACAGGCCCTGGCCATGTCGACTTTATCTGCTCTATTTGTTTATTATCTAGTTGAGAAAAATCAACATAAGGAAGCAATTGCTCAATAGAGGCGGCGATTAATATTAGTCCCTTCTCTTGAGGGCGTTGCTTAACTGCTAGTAACTTATGGATTGCAGACTCATTATCTGGATCACAGCCAACACCAAAAACACCTTCAGTCGGGTAGGCAATAACATCACCATTATTTAAGGCTTTTACGACTAGATCTAGATTCTTCACACTTACACCATTATTAGACTAAATTAGTCTCTCTATTCTATTGATAAGATCAAATCAAACAACTGCTTTCCATTTTTCAATTGTCATTAATCGTTAATAACTTGTACTTTTCATTACGCAAACGTTTCCCTTCATGTCAAATACCCATATAATGCTGCCAACTTTTTATATATTGCCAATATCTTTATCCAAGGAGTTCACAATGAAAGTCGGTATTATCATGGGTTCAAAATCAGACTGGCCAACAATGAAACTAGCCGCTGAAATGCTTGATCGCTTTAATGTTCCTTATGAAACAAAAGTAGTTTCAGCTCATAGAACTCCACAGTTACTTGCTGACTATGCAACTCAAGCAAAAGATCGTGGCATCAAAGTTATTATTGCCGGTGCTGGTGGTGCGGCTCATCTTCCAGGAATGGCAGCGGCGTTTACTAGTATTCCTGTCCTTGGTGTTCCTGTTCAATCTAAAGCATTAAAAGGAATAGATTCACTTCTTTCTATCGTACAAATGCCAAAAGGTATTGCTGTAGGTACTCTTGCAATTGGCGAAGCTGGTGCTGCTAATGCGGGTATTCTGGCTGCTCAAATCATTGGAACATCAAATGAAGACGTAATGGCAGCAGTAGAAGCATTCCGTAAAGAACAAACAGACACCGTATTAGCAAACCCAGATCCATCAGAGGACTAATCATGAAAGTGCTTGTGCTCGGTTCAGGTCAACTCGCTCGCATGATGGCGTTAGCAAGTGCGCCATTAAATATTGAAATTATCGCTTATGATGTAAATAACCAAAGTGTTGTACATCCATTAACTCAACAGCTCATTAATTTATCATTAGAACAAGCAATTAATGATGTAGACGTTATTACTGCAGAGTTTGAACATATTCCTCACGATATTCTCGAAGTATGTAGTCAAAGTGGTAAATTCCAGCCAAATCCCGATGCCATAAAAGCAGGAGGTGATCGTCGCTTAGAAAAAACACTTTTGGACAACGCTGAAGTATCTAATGCGAAGTACCACATCATAAATACAAAAAATGATTTCTTAAAAGCAATTGATATTGTTGGGCTCCCAATGGTATTAAAAAGTGCGCTTGGCGGTTATGACGGAAAAGGCCAATGGCGCTTAAAAGAACACGATCAAATAGACCAAGTTTGGGATGAAATGGAAGAGCTGATAAAAAGCTCACCAAACCAAGCAATGGTTGCTGAACAATTTATTCCATTCAATCGTGAAGTTTCATTGATTGGTGCTCGTAACCAAAATGGCGAAATGGTGACATACCCTCTAACTGAGAATGTTCACGTTGATGGCGTACTTGCGTTATCAACAGCGTTAGAAGGAACAAGTGAATTACAGCAGCAAGCCGACAAGATGTTTTCAGCTATCGCTGATAAACTTAACTATATTGGTGTTCTTGCGATTGAGTTCTTTGATGTCGATGGCCAGCTATTAGTAAATGAAATTGCACCACGAGTTCATAACTCAGGTCATTGGACACAACAAGGTGCTGATGTTTGTCAATTTGAAATGCATATTCGAGCGGTATGTAATTTACCTTTAAACGGAACTGAACTGCTTAGATCAACAGCAATGATCAATATTTTAGGCGAAGATACGTTACCTGAAAATATATTCACCATGCCCAATTGTCATGTTCATTGGTATGGGAAAGAGAAAAGGGCAGGAAGAAAAATGGGACACATTAATGTATGTGCCTCGTCTTCAGAAGATCTACAAAAAGAATTAGATAAGCTATCGGTAATATTAGACCACGATGCTTTTCCTGTTCTTGCATAACATCATTGATATAGAGTAACTCTTATCTATTTTAAGACATAGTTATCGAGTTACTCTTGTATCGCACTACATTTTTTATCCGCACAAACAAGCTTTGCTCCTGCTGCCGTATCTTTCTTCAGTAATAAAGAAAAATTACACACCTGACAATTACCATTCTGTGGTTCTAAATTAACGACAAAGCGACAATTTGGATATCCATCACACGCATAAAATGTTTTACCAAAACGTGATTTTTTTTCATGCAAAAGTCCCTTCTGACAGCTTGGGCAAACAATATGATCTTTCGACTCTTCTTTTTTCTGCTCTAATGACTCTATGTGCGAACACTCTGGATAAGAAGAACAACCAACAAACATCCCATAACGGCCTTGTCTTAGTACTAATTCACTTTCACACTCAGGACAAGGGATGCCAAGTTCTTTAACTACATGTCCATCATTACTTTTTAATGGACGAATATAACTACACTCTGGGTAATTTTGACACCCTAAGAATGGGCCCCTTTTCCCATAGCGAATAGCTAATTCACCACTACATTCAGGACAAGATTCATGCTCTAAAGCGTGTTCATGTGCTTTAAATAATTGCTTATCTATTTTTCCAGACATCGAACAGAATCCTTAATGCGCCATGCCTACATCAGCAGTATAAAGTAACTCTTCCATCTGCGTATAAGCACTCTCTTGACCAGGGACGTTAAATAACACCATCAACACTACCCATTTCAAATCATCTAACGACAATTCATCTGTTTCTAAAGCCATGACTTGTTCGATAATCATTTCTCTGGTTTCGCTGGTCAGAACTTTAATTTGCTCTAAGAAAAGTAAAAATCCACGGCACGCAGTATCAATCCCATCAATTTCTTGTTGAGTATAAATACGCATTGAAGTTGATGTACTTTGCTCTAGATGTGTATAAAACTCATCTTCTTGTAAACGTGCTAAATCTTCCAACCAATCCAACGCTTTATAAACTGCGTCTTGGTGGAATCCCGCTTTAAGTAACTCGTCTTCTAATTTTTCTTGATCTACACTGAGTTCAACATCACTATGGATATATGTTTCAAATAGATACATAAGAACATCCATCATGGCTAGCCCCTCCGCTTTTTAATGTAACCACCTGGGACTGCAGTGATGAAACCTTGCAACTCTAATTCAAGTAATTGCATCATGATTTCATGTACAGGCATCTGACATCGCTCTGCTATTATATCAACAGGCGTCGCCTCACTGCCTACGGTAGCGAACACTTTAGGAAATGGCAATTGTTCTGTGATAACTTCTTGTTCGAATAATGACGGTTGATGAGATATTGCGCATTCCGTGAGTGATCCAATCTCCTCAAAAATATCCTCCGGTGAAGACACCAATTTAGCCCCTGACTTAATCAAACCATTCGAACCTTGAGCTGTTGGGTTTTGTATTGAACCAGGAAGAGCAAAAACTTCACGCCCTTGCTCATTTGCATACCTTGCTGTAATCAAAGATCCTGAACGTTCTGCCGCTTCAACAACAAGCACTCCGGTAGATAAACCACTAATAATACGATTGCGTCTTGGGAAATTATCTGCTCTTGGTGGTGCGTCAGGTCGAAACTCAGAAACAAGCGCACCGTTATCAATAACACGATGTGCCAATGAGCGATGTTTGGCAGGATATATTTTTTCCAATCCAGACCCTAATACCGCGATAGTTTTACCTTTCGCTTCAATCGCACCATGATGGGCATAACCATCAACACCTAAAGCTAAGCCACTGGTTACCACGTAATTATGTTGAACTATAGAGCGAGCAAACTGCTTAGCACAATCTAACCCCTCTAAACTGGCATTACGGCTACCAACAATAGCAACTTGTGGTTCTGATAATGTAAGAACCTCTCCTTTAACAAACAATACTGGAGGAGGCGAACTAATTTCAGAAAGCAATTTAGGATATAACGGATTGGTTAATGACAAAATGGTATTTAGCTCACTTTCCTGTTGCCACTCTAAACACTTCTCAACCTCTTTATTTATCGGCTGCTGTAGATAAGCAACTTGAGCAGAAGAAAGTCCAAGAGATCGTAATCTATCGGTACTGTACTGAAGAATATTCTCTGCTGAATCAATAGTGAGTAATCGAGTCATGATCTTTCCGCCAATTCGCGGGCAGAAGCACAACGTTAACCAAGCAGATAAGTGACATTCCGGATCAGACATTATTTCTTATCCTTATTTAAAAAAGAAACAGGAGAAGAAAGTACGATGGTATCTTGGTGAATAACCGTTTCACTTCTCGTTATCAAAGCGAGGCTAAATGCTTCATAGGGGCGAATAATAATTAACTCACCAATCGTTACTTGAGGAAGCTGAATTCCTTTTTCGCTATCGCCTTTATTAAGATCATAAAAATATTCACCTTTCTTTCCCTTCACAACATGACCATTTTCTTTAAGAGAAAACATATTGCCCTGCTGTATTCCATCGTTACTCCCTCTATCAACGACAGCGACTTGATTCACCGCTAAATATTTCCCACCATGAATAGATCCGAGTATGGATAATTTTATATTTTCAGGAGCAGGTGATGGAGGAAATGTGGTAATTAAACCAGAGGATATATCACTAGAAGCTATCGGTAACACCATGTCGTTAATTGCAATTTCTTGATGTTGTTTCACAACCTTTAGTCCACTTATTTTCTCTGAAACATCAGTCAATTCAGCCACCGCAACAGAACGTAAAGCATACGACACTTGTTTTGTATCACTGCGAGTAAATTCGCCCACGATACGATAAATGCCCCATTTTCTATGTGATAACTCAGCATCTACATAAACTCGTTCATTGGCACTTAAAAACTGTCGACCATCACTCGTTCCTAATACTCGATAAGCTTGTTGATAACTTACCGCATCTATCAGCTTATCGGACTGTAAGTAAGGCACAATAAGATCATGATTAAGAGTAGGCACTGGAGTCTTCACCAATGTTCGAATTTGAGGAGATATTTTTTTTAGTGGTTTGATAGTTAAAATAGGATGACCACTCTGCCAAGTCATACTTAATTTATCTCCAGGGTAAATAAGGTGAGGATTATTAATATCAGGGTTAATTTCCCATAGCTTTGGCCAAACCCAAGGATCATCTAAAAATAAAGCAGATATATCCCATAATGTATCCCCAGGTTTTACGATGTAACTACTGGGATACTCTTTTTTTAACATCAACTTATCATTGAGTGCTGATGAATAAGGCGAAAAAGCAATCGCACTAAATAATGAAGTAAATATAAACAATTTTTTAAACATGGTCCGCTTTCCTTATCAGACATATCAACAGATGCTGTCATTTGCTCAATAAAATGTCTAGAATTGGAGCTATTAGGTTTATGCCGTTTTCGGCACAGTTCAACATTTAGAGTAATTATGGCCGTATTAGAAGTATTAACGTTCCCGGACGACCGTCTACGCACCGTAGCAAAACCGGTAAAAACAGTAACACCTGAAATCCAAACATTCATCGATGACATGATTGAAACCATGTATGACGAAGAAGGCATTGGCCTTGCTGCAACGCAAGTCGATTTCCATCAACGTATCGTGGTTATCGATGTATCAGAGACACGCGATGAACCAATGGTATTAATCAATCCTGTTATTACACAAAAAAGTGGTGATGACGGTATAGAAGAAGGTTGTTTATCTGTTCCTGGCGCAAAAGGAATGGTTCCTCGTTCTGCTGAAGTGTCAGTAACGGCATTGGATCGTGATGGAAATGAATTTAGCTTTGATGCTGATGATTTACTAGCAATCTGCGTGCAACACGAATTAGATCACCTTGAAGGTAAATTATTCGTTGATTACTTGTCGCCATTAAAGCGCAAACGCATCAAAGATAAGCTAGAAAAAATCAAAAAATTCAACGAAAAAAATTAGTCATGATGACCGAGGTTAACTTGAACAAACCCTTACGCATTATATTTGCAGGTACGCCTGATTTCGCGGCTCGCCACTTAGCAGCTCTACTTGATTCTCATCACGAGATTATTGGCGTTTATACACAGCCAGATCGTCCTGCAGGTCGAGGCAAGAAACTCACAGCAAGTCCTGTGAAAGAATTGGCACTAGAGCATGCGATTCCAGTTTTCCAACCAGAGAACTTTAAAAGCGATGACGTGAAACAAGAATTAGCTGACCAAAATGCAGATTTAATGGTTGTGGTTGCTTATGGTTTATTACTACCACAAGCAGTACTTGATACACCAAAGCTAGGTTGTATTAATGTTCACGGTTCTATTTTACCTCGCTGGCGTGGTGCTGCTCCAATTCAACGTTCAATTTGGGCTGGCGACGCTGAAACTGGCGTGACAATTATGCAAATGGACATTGGTCTAGATACTGGTGACATGCTAAGTATTGCAACGCTCCCGATTGAAGCAACAGATACCAGTGCGTCAATGTACAACAAGTTGGCAGAGCTTGGTCCTGTTGCTTTAGTTGATTGTTTATCTACGATAGCAAATGGCACAGCGGTTGCTGAGAAGCAAAACGATGATCTAGCCAATTACGCAAAAAAACTCAGTAAAGAAGAAGCTAAAATCGATTGGACAATGGATGCAGAAGTCATTGAACGCTGTGTTCGTGCTTTTAATCCTTGGCCAATGAGTCACTTCTCTGTTGACGATAAAGCGATCAAAGTATGGCAATCTCGCGTTGAACACTACCAAGGTAATGCAACGCCAGGAACCATCATTCAAGCTGATAAAACGGGTATTTATGTAGCAACAAGCTCAAATGCGATCGTATTTGAACAACTGCAAGTACCCGGAAAGAAAGCAATGGGGGTTCAAGATATTTTGAATTCTCGTAAAGAATGGTTCGAAGTGGGTAATACACTGAACTAACTCTTCAAAACATAAAAAAGGTGGCATAATCGCCACCTTACTTTTTAAATGGCAAATATCGTATTTGCCATTTTATTTTGCCAATCATATTTAGGTGATGACATGAACGTTCGTGCTGCGGCAGCCAAAGTTATTTATCAAGTTGTCGATCAGGGTCATTCTCTCTCTTCAGCGCTTCCAAAGGCTCAATCTGAGATCAAGCCTCGTGACCAAGCCTTATTGCAAGAAATTTGCTACGGCGTACTGCGCTTTCTTCCTCGTTTAGAGTCGGTTGCTCAATCCTTAATGGATAAACCATTAAAAGGAAAGCAACGTGTTTTCCATCATCTGATCCTAGTTGGTATTTATCAACTTAGTTTCATGCGTATTCCTGCACACGCTGCGGTAGGCGAAACCGTTGAAGGCACTAAAAACCTAAAAGGTCCAAAACTGCGTGGTTTGATCAACGGTGTACTTCGAAGCTACCAACGTAGCCAAGAAGAATTAGATGCAAAATCAATCAGTCACGATTCAGGTAAATACGGTCACCCTGGTTGGTTGCTTAAAATGCTAAAAGAAGCGTACCCAACACAATGGGAATCGATTGTTGAAGCAAACAACAGCAAAGCACCTATGTGGTTACGAGTAAATAGCCAACACCACACTCGTGATGAATACATTGCACTGCTTGAAAAAGAAGAGATTGCAGTAACCCCTCACAGCCAAGCAACTGACGCTTTGTTATTAGATAAAGCGCGTGATGTATTTACCTTACCGGGTTTTGAGCAAGGTTGGGTATCCGTACAAGATGCCGCTGCACAGCTATCTGTTGAGTATCTACAACCACAAGATGGTGAGCTGATTTTAGATTGCTGTGCCGCTCCAGGTGGTAAAACGGCGCACATTCTAGAGCGCACTAAAAACACAAATGTCGTTGCTATCGACTGTGATGAAACTCGCTTAACTCGCGTGTATGAAAACTTAGAACGTCTTAATTTAACCGCAAAAGTAATTTGTGGTGATGCTCGTTATCCTGAACAATGGTGGCAGGGCGAACAGTTTGACCGCATTTTATTAGATGCGCCTTGTTCTGCAACTGGGGTCATTCGTCGTCACCCAGACATCAAATGGTTACGTCGTTCAGAAGACATCAAAGCTCTTGCAGAACTGCAAAGTGAAATATTTGATGCAATGTGGCTACAACTAAAATCAGGCGGCACTATGGTGTATGCAACTTGCTCAATCACACCGCAAGAAAACTGTGATCAAGTAAAAGCCTTTTTAGAACGTACTGAAACCGCATCTCTAGTGGATAATACAGACCCAGCGAAACCTGGACGTCAAATTCTTCCTGGTGAAGAAAATATGGATGGCTTCTATTACGCCGTTCTACAAAAAGCATAATCGACTCACGAGCGAGCAATCGGTATGAAAATTATAATCTTAGGTGCAGGGCAGGTTGGCGGTACATTAGCTGAAAACTTAGTGGGCGAAAACAACGATATTACCGTTGTAGATAAAAGCTCAGAGCGATTACGTGAGCTGCAAGATAAGTATGACTTACGCGTTGTTCAAGGGTTTGCTAGCCATCCTGATACATTAAGAGAAGCGGGAGCGCAAGATGCGGATATGTTGGTTGCTGTAACCAACTCTGATGAAACCAATATGATTGCTTGTCAGATCGCATTTACCCTTTTCAACACCCCCAACCGTATTGCTCGTATTCGTTCACCTGAATACCTAAAAGAAAAAGAACGCTTATTTCAATCAGATGCCATTCCGGTTGACCACCTGATTGCTCCTGAAGAATTAGTTACTGGTTATATCGAGCGTTTAATCGAATATCCGGGCGCTCTCCAAGTAGCAAGCTTTGCTGAAAAGAAAGTCAGTCTTGTTGCTGTAAAAGCCTACTATGGTGGCCCATTGGTTGGGAATGCATTATCAGCGCTTCGCGACCACATGCCTCACATTGATACACGTGTTGCAGCTATTTTCCGTCAAGGTCGTCCTATTAGACCTCAAGGCACGACAGTTATTGAAGCCGATGATGAAGTTTTCTTTGTTGCGGCAAGCAATCACATTCGTTCTGTAATGAGTGAATTGCAGCGTCTAGAGCGCCCATACAAACGGATCATGATTGTTGGTGGCGGTAATATCGGTGCAGGACTTGCGAGACGTTTAGAGAAAAACTACAGCGTTAAACTAATTGAACGTAACATGAAACGCGCAGAGCAGTTATCAGAACTGCTCGAAGACAGCATTGTTTTCTGTGGTGATGCTGCCGATCAAGAATTACTCAGTGAAGAGCATATCGACCAAGTCGATGTCTTTATTGCAGTAACCAACGAAGATGAAGCAAACATCATGTCAGCCATGCTTGCAAAACGCATGGGCGCAAAGAAAGTAATGGTACTAATCCAACGTAGCGCTTATGTTGATTTAGTTCAAGGCGGCGTAATTGATGTAGCTATTTCTCCACAGCAAGCGACCATTTCGGCGCTATTAACCCATGTTCGTCGTGCTGATATCGTAAACGTCTCTTCTCTTCGTCGTGGTGCAGCAGAAGCCATTGAAGCGATTGCTCATGGTGATGAAACCACCTCTAAAGTGGTTGGTAAAGAAATACAAAATATCAAACTTCCACCAGGTACGACTATTGGTGCGATTGTTCGTGGTGAAGAAGTTCTCATCGCACACGATAAAACCGTGATCGAACAGGATGATCATGTTGTTATGTTCCTAGTGGATAAGAAATACGTTCAGGATGTCGAACGCTTATTCCAACCGAGCCCGTTCTTCTTGTAATTATGGTTAACTACAAACCGATCTTATTTGTTATAGGGCTTGTGCTGTCTAAGCTCGCCCTATTCATGTATATCCCAACTCTCGTCGCCTTATTTACTGGTACTGCTGGATTTATCGAATTTGCACAAGCGGTTGCTATTACTCACGTAGTGGCATTTGCTTGTTTAACTTTGGGCCGCAGTAAACAGTTTAAAATGAACGTGAGGGATATGTTCCTTATCACAACCCTTGTATGGACAATTGCCAGTGCTTTCGCGGCCCTGCCTTTTGTGTTCATTAACCACATTAGTTTTACCGATGCTTACTTTGAAACCATGTCAGGGATCACCACAACTGGCTCAACCGTTTTAAGCGGTCTTGACGAGATGGCTCCGAGCATTTTGTTATGGCGTTCAACATTACAGTGGCTTGGCGGTGTCGGCTTTATCGTAATGGCAGTGGCTATCCTACCGATGCTTAATGTCGGTGGTATGCGATTGTTCCAAACTGAATCTTCCGATTGGTCAGATAAAAGTGCTCCAAGAACCAAATACGTTGCCAAATACATCGTAAGTGTCTATTTAAGTTTAACGCTCTTATGTTTTTTAAGTTACTTGGTTACTGGGATGACACCTTTTGAGGCAATAAACCATGCCTTTACTACCTTATCTACTGGGGGGTACTCTACCTCTGATAGCTCAATGAATCGTTTCTCGAATAGCACTCACTGGGTTGCCTCTTTCTTTATGTTTGCTGGTGGGTTGCCTTTTTTACTATTCATTCAAGTACTTAAAAAGCGCGATCCTAAAGTACTATTTAAAGATGCCCAAGTGGTTGGCTATCTTAAATTAATCTTAATCACCAGTTTATTAATTGCAGCGTGGCTGGTGGTTCATAATGATTATGAAGTAATGGATGCGTTACGAGTTTCTGTATTTAACATCATTTCGGTAGTGACAACGACAGGCTTTGGTTTAGATGATTTCACCGCGTGGGGGGCCTTTCCTGCCATCATTTTTGCTTTTGTAATGTTAACAGGTGCGTGTTCTGGCTCAACTGCGGGCGGAATTAAAATTTTCCGTTTTCAAATTGCCTCAACCATGCTCAACAAACAAATGATGAAGCTCATCCATCCATCAGGGATCTTTGTTCAACGTTATAACGGACGTCCAGTGACAGATGACATTACACGTTCAGTGGTTGCTTTAGTCTTTACTTTCATTCTAACCATCATTGTTATCTCTGCACTATTAGGCAGTTTGGGACTTGATCCCGTCACCAGCATAACCAGTGCTGTTACCGCAGTAGCTAACGTTGGCCCCGGTATGGGACACATTGTTGGTCCGACAGGAAACTTTGCTACACTGCCTGATGCGGCAAAGTGGATATTAAGTATTGGTATGCTAATGGGAAGGTTGGAGATTTTAACAGTATTAGTTTTATTCTTCCCTGCGTTCTGGAAAGGATAATTAAGCTTTTCAATAGATACAATAATGGCGCTAGAGTTTCTTGAAAAAGTATCTCTAGCGCCATTTTTTATATGAAAAATACACTTACTTATACAGGTTTCACGTAATAATAAATCGATAAAAATTGAGTAATACAGCCACCTAATACAAATAGGTGCCAAATGGCATGATTATATGGGATTTTCTTCGCTACATAAAAAATAACCCCAAGAGAATAAATCACACCACCAAGGCCTAATAAAATAACGCCATTAATATCGATATGAATCACTAATTGGTAAACCGCAATAACAGACAACCAACCCATAACAAGGTAAGTAATGAGTGACAGTTTTTTAAATCGATAGACAAAAACGATCTTGCCTATAATTCCGAACAAAGCAATAGCCCAAATAACCGCCATTAGCCAATAGGCTAGGGGAGTACGTAAACTCACTAAAAGGTATGGGGTGTAACTACCTGCGATAAGCAAAAATATTGCGCAGTGATCAAGGGTTTTTAATAAGCGTTTTGCTTTAGGCGCAGCAATAGAATGGTATAGCGTTGAAGCCAAAAACAGCAAAATAATACTGAGGCCGTAAACAGACATACTCGCCATTGTTAGCCAATCAGCATCAACAGCATGTGCTTTTACAAGCAATAATATTAATGCAACAACACCAAAAATAAGTCCTAAACCATGGGTTAGGCTATTGGCTAATTCTTCTTTTTTTGAATAAGGAGCAGGAGTAGACATTAATTATCCCATAGAGTGATTACTCGATAAGATAAGTATGACACATTTAAGCGTACAGTTGTAAGCTTAAACATGTCAGTTTCTCATCAAAATAATAAATCATGTTGTTTGATTTAAAAAATCAATAACTTGTTGACCAGCATCTTCTGGAGATAGTTGTGTTGGAATCACTAACTTACGCTTTAAATCTCCATTGCTTAACACTGAAGATAATAAACCCAACACTCCTCCTTGATGCCTTCTATCGACCTCAAACCACAGTTCTAATTCGTCATTCTTCCTATGAGTAATTAATTCAAGCTCACGCCAGCGGCCATGATATGGACCATCAAAAGGAACAAATTCAAATTCTTGTACAAAAGGAAGATCAAAGCCTTTTACATATTCACACTCAACCTGACGAATTCGCAACCCTTCAGTTTCTAACGCGGTTAACACACCATCAAGCAGTGGTTCTGGGCGTACCGTAACTGGGTCTTTATCTGTTGGATCCAGTCCTAAAGAAATATCCAGCCCTGTTTGCACCCACACTTTTGCTTCACCAATTGTCACTGGGGTATTGAGTGGTAAATCTAATTCAATCTCAAATTTTCGCTCTTGTTTTGGCTCTATCATAAACGCATAAGGTAAGCTCCAATCTGCCAACACATGAGTTTGTTTTATAATTTGTGTTTGAGAACTATTATCACGATTACGTTTAACTTCTTTTTTATATTGGCAGCATAACTTCAAATCAATATTATCAATTTGTTGAGCTGTCGCTCCACCAGTCACTTCAATCGTTACCAACACTTTTTGCCCTGGGATCAAAACTTCTTGATGAATGATCGTGTCTACATTCGCAGAACCAATGCCTAACGACGCCAACGTTTTCTTAAAAAAAGACATTTTTATCTCCTAACTCATCCATGTTTTTATGCTGTTATTATCGCCTAGATCGTAAAATTACGTTGAGATGCACCTCGACTAATTGACAGTTTATGGTACCCTTAATGAGTGTTTTTTAAACACATAATCCTGACTATTTATTTGGATTGCGAAAGCTAGAAGAGAGTTTCATCTTGATGTAACTCATAAATAGTTAGGTCATTAATTTGGCCAAGGAAGTGCCTGGCTATAGAGATCAACAATGCGTCCTATGACTGTCAGGTTCTCACGCTCTGCTTCAACGCACAGTGTGGATCGTCGTCGCAGCCACTTTGTAAAAGTTGCGGTAACAAAAAAGAACGTCCCTGAAATGACTTTAATAGTTTCAGAAAAAACAGAAACACCTAAAGAAGTTTCATTCGCGGCATAAGTAAAAAGCGTGGCCTACTGGTTGCGCTTTTTTTTTCTTAAAACAACCGTTATATCGTACTTAACATCCTTTATAACTTAGATATACTAACCCTAATAATTATAGGGAGAATGCTCAATGAAATGTCACCGCGTTAATGAATTAATCGAATTAATCCACCCAGAATGGAAAAAAGAACCTGAACTTAATCTTATGCAGTTCATTGTAAAACTAGCAGAGGAAACTAAGTACGAAGGAAAACTAGAAGACTTAACCGATGACGTTCTTATTTATCATCTAAAAATGCGTAACAGCGAGAAAACAGAAATGATCCCAGGTCTTGCAAAAGATCAAGAAGATGATTTTAAAACCGCTATTTTAAGAGCTCGTGGGCTACTATAAGTAACCAACAACGCCAACCTCTACTCTATACCCAAGTAATTCTGAAACCGTTTCAATAACCTTTACTTGGGTAGTTCAATAAAAACGATCGTTTACTCCCCAAATAAAACACACTTTTTTAACTAAATTTGAACCTTCTTACGAACTCTACCTATTCATCAGGCTATAATTCAGCCGCAATGTCCTAATATCTCAAACAAATAAGTAGTTATGCTCAATAAATTACGTTGGGATACCCATAAAAAATAATAGGAAGAATAATGAGTCAGGATAAGATCGACATCAAAGATGTGACTCCAAAACAATTTAATCCAAAAACACATAAATCTAGCAGTGATCGCTTTAACCCCAATTCAGGTATTTATGTTCGACAAAGTAAGGGGACCTTTCAAAAGTTACGTCGCTATGGCGGTTGGTTTTTACTTGCTCTCTTTGTTTTAACGCCTTGGATTTCATTTGGTGATCGCCAAGCCATTTTATTAGATATTGGCAGCCAACAATTTAACTTTTTTGGTACGACTTTATTTCCTCAAGATCTCACATTACTCGCTCTTTTATTTGTTATAGCGGCTTTCGGTCTCTTCTTTATTACCACCTTTTTAGGCCGAGTGTGGTGTGGTTATCTCTGTCCTCAAACCGTTTGGACATTTATGTATATTTGGTTTGAAGAAAAATTAGAAGGGCCCGCCAATAAGCGACGTAAACAAGATCAGCTATCAATGACCTCTAATTTACTGATCAGAAAAACCTTAAAACACATCGCTTGGATTGCAATAGCTATTGCTACAGGATTAACTTTCGTTGGCTATTTCGTTCCAGTAAAAGAATTAGTGGTCGATTTCTTCACTTTTAATAGTGATTTCTTACCTGCGTTCTGGATATTATTTTTTGCCGCCTGTACTTATGGTAATGCTGGGTGGATGCGATCGATTGTTTGCTTACACATGTGTCCTTATGCTCGCTTCCAATCTGCAATGTTTGATAAAGATACTTATATTGTTGGTTATGATCCTAAACGAGGTGAAGCTAGAGGCCCAAGATCCCGCAAGAAAGATCATAAAGAATTAGGATTAGGCGACTGTATTGATTGTAATTTGTGTGTTCAAGTTTGCCCAACAGGTATTGATATTCGAGATGGCCTACAATATGAATGCATTAACTGTGGTGCTTGTATTGATGCATGTAACGAAACCATGGATAAAATGGGTTATGAAAAAGACCTAATCAGCTATACCACTGAGCATAAATTAGCAGGACACAAAACTCATATTATGCGACCAAAACTGATTGGTTATGGCATTGTCATGATTTTAATGATGGGTTTGTTCTTTGCTCAAATAGCGACGGTAGAGCCTATGGGGCTTGATGTATTACGCGATAGAAACCAACTATCACGGATCAATAGCACCGGTTTAGTAGAAAATACTTATACTTTAAAAATTATTAATAAGACGCAACAAAAACAAAACTACCATCTGTCTGTTATTGGTTTGAAAGGGGTGACTTGGTATGGTTCTGACAGTGTTAATGTCGACCCTGGTGAAGTATTTAGTTTACCTATCAGTTTAGGTATCAGTGCTGATAATTTAACAGCCCCTATTACTACCATTATTTTTGAAATTAAAAATGATGACCAACAAGTGATAAAAGCAGAAAGCCGTTTCTTTAAACCGCTATAATCACTCTATTATTGACTCAAAGGGCTCATAAAGAGCCCTTTTTATTTGAGAAAACACTATGTCTGAATACGCCTTTAACTTCAGTACGCTTACCCCTGACTTATTGTGGCACGCCCTTGCAGAAATAGGCGTAAGAGCAGAATCTGGTTTTCTAGCGCTAAACAGTTATGAAAACCGTGTTTATCAATTCAGCGATGAAGAAAAACGTCGTTATGTTGTAAAATTTTACCGCCCTCAACGTTGGTCAGAAGTTCAAATTTTAGAAGAGCACTTATTTTCTAAACAACTTGTACAACAAGATATCCCAGTAGCCGAACCAATAGAAATAAATGGCAAAACGCTTCACTTTGCTAAAGGCTATTGGTTTGCTCTATTTGATAGTTTAGGTGGTCGCACATTTGAAGTGGATAATTTTGATCAGCTTGAATCGGTAGGACGATACTTAGGCAGAATACATAAGGTTGGAGAGTCTGAACTATTTACTCATCGCCCAACTGTTGGATTAGATGAATACTTATATCAACCAAGAAAGTTATTGGAAAACAGTTCATTTATTCCTTCTTATTTAGAAAATAGCTTTTTCTCTGATTTAGACATGCTAATCGGCAAGATAGAGCAACATTGGCAACCAAGTAAAACCATTCGCTTACATGGTGATTGCCATCCAAGTAATATTTTATGGCGTGATGGCCCACTATTCGTCGATTTAGATGACGCAAGAAACGGTCCTGCTGCACAAGATATATGGATGCTGTTAAATGGAGATCGCCAAGATAAGTTAGTTCAGTTAGATATTCTCGTTGAAGCTTATTCTGAATATTGCGATTTTGACCACAGCCAACTGAAACTAATTGAGCCATTGCGTGGTCTACGAATGGTACACTACATGGCATGGCTAGCAAAACGCTGGCAAGATCCGGCGTTTCCCATTGCATTCCCATGGTTTGCCGATGCAAAATACTGGGAAAGCCAAGTACTCGGATTTAAAGAACAAATAGCGGCCTTAAATGAGGCCCCTTTAGAACTGATGCCACAGTGGTGATACAACCCTGAATAAGCAATTATGCAGATAAACATTAATAGGCATAACAAGCTAAAATAATAAAACAAACACAAATGGATTGGAGAAAATTACACATGATAAAGAAAATAATGGCACTGTTTGGTGCTTTAGCGCTAAGTTTTTCAGTTAATGCAGCAAACTTTACAGAAGGTGACTACTATAAAGTGTTAGACCTTCCTGAATCAAAAACACCAACAGTAAACGAGTTCTTCTCTTTCTATTGCCCACACTGTAGTAGCTTTGAACCACTAATTCAGGGTTTGAAAAAAACACTGCCAGAGAATGCTACCTTTAAGAAAACACACGTTTCATTCATGGGTGGAAACATGGGTCTATCAATGAGCAAAGCCTACGCCACTATGATTTCTCTTGGTGTTGACGATAAAATGGTTCCAGTTTTCTTCAATCGTATCCACACAATGAATAAGCCCCCACGTAATGAACAAGAAATTCGTCAAATCTTCCTAGATGAAGGTGTGAACGCTGACGAGTTTGATGGTACTTACAATAGCTTTGCAATTAACTCTATGGTTAATCGTTTTGATAAAGCATTCCAAGACAGCGGTCTAACAGGCGTTCCTGCTCTTATCGTTAACAACAAATACCTTGTCGAACCAGGTAAAATTCAAAGTGCTGAAGAATATTACGAGTTAGTAAACTGGTTACTTAAAAAGTAATACAACGGTATTATCTTAAAAACAATAAATACTAAAATGGAGCGATGATTCGCTCCCTTTTTTATATATCTGAATTCATTTATTTAACACACCTTGCAGGTACTCATCCTTTTCTTTCCATAAGTCATTTATCTACAAGATTATACCGCTTGAGCAGTTAGCTGCTTTAATAGCCGATCCATCGCCCGATAACCTACCGCTTCAGCCAAGTGAATTCGTTGAATATTATCTTCTCCCGCCAAATCAGCAATGGTTCTCGATACTTTAATGATTCGATGATAGGCACGAATAGAAAGTCCAAGCTGATGAAGTGTATTCTCTAAAAATGCCGCATCTTCCTTGGCTAATGGGCAATACTTCTCGACCTCTCGACTGCCTAATAAGGCGTTCACTTTATTACTACGTTCAAGCATTCTGGCGCGCGCAACACGTACTCTTTCTTTTATTTTTTGAGTTGATTCACCTCTATCGCCACCCTCTGTTAATGTCCCTTTAGGTAAGAGCGGGATCTCTAACGACATATCAAAACGATCAAGTAACGGCCCTGAAATTCGATTAAGATAACGAAGTATCAATTGAGGGTTAGTTCTTGTTTGATTCCCCTCGTAATAGCCGGTTGGGCTCGGGTTCAACGCTCCAACCAATTGAAAGCGGGCTGGAAACCTCGTTTTACTGGCAGCACGAGAAATAACAATTTCCCCAGACTCTAATGGCTCTCGCAATGAGTCGAGCACCTTCCTTTCAAACTCCGGCATTTCATCTAAAAACAGAATACCATTATGCGCCAATGAAATTTCTCCCGGCCTAGGAATAGAACCACCACCAACCAAAGCAGCCATAGAGCTCGAATGATGTGGCGAACGAAATGGGCGAACACGCCAATTAGACTCATTAATATGCTGATGAGTTAATGATGCCACCGCCGCTGTTTCAAGCGCTTCATCATTGGTCATTTCAGGTAACAAATCACTCATACGAGAAGCAAGCATGGTTTTTCCTGTGCCGGGAGGGCCGAGATACAATAGATTGTGTCCACCAGCCGCTGCAATTTCTAAAGCACGCTTTCCCTGTTGTTGGCCAATAATATCTTGTAGATCTCGCTCTAGAGAATCAACTTGCTCTTCTACTTTCGGGGATACAAATAAACCGAGTTGCTGTTGACCACATAGAAATCCACACACCGACAGTAAGTGAGAGGCTGATTTATGAATATCCCGACCAACCAATGCAGCTTGATCACCATTATCGTCAGGGACGACCAAACAACGATTCGCTTTTAATGACGCTAATGCAGCAGGTAGTACTCCTTTAACTTTACGTAACTCTCCCGAGAGAGCCAATTCTCCCACAAACTCATGGCCCTCTAATTTCACTTCAGGGATCTGATCCGACGCAGCCAAAATACCCAAAGCGATAGGGAGATCAAATCGACCACCCTCTTTAGGCAAATCAGCAGGCGCTAAATTGACCGTAATTCGTTTTGATGGAAACTCAAAGTTCGCATTAATTATCGCACTTCTCACTCTATCTTTTGCTTCTTTAACGGTGGTCTCCGGTAATCCCACCAAGCTAAATCCTGGCATTCCATTACTGATATGTACTTCAACGGTCACCTCTGGCGCTTCAACACCAACGCACGCTCTACTGTGTATAATTGCTAATCCCATTTCCCTGCCCAATGATTTATAAAGCGAGTATTTCTACGCTTTTTATTGAATTGTTATATATAAGCGCTAAATGAACAAGAATTGTGAATAAAATGAGAGTTTTTTCTTGTCATGAGAGCCATGTCTGTGTTACCACTAAGTTAATGTAACGAATTATCAAAAAAACACGCTTACGGACAGATTAAATGACCTTTTTTGCTCAACTGAATATTCTTATTATTAACATTCTCGTGGTGATTCAGGTCACCGCGCGGGGATAAGTGAGCAAAAAGTCGTAACAACACGCACACTTAAAACCCCCAAGCTCACAAGCGAGGGGGTTTTTTTATAGATTCAGGAAGAAATGGGGGCACATGATGTGCAAGAATGGAAAAACAATCACTCACGCAGGGAGCGACAGTGTATGAATGGCTCACAATTAGTAGTTAAAGCCTTAAGAGATGAAGGGATCACCACGGTTTTTGGTTATCCAGGTGGGGCAATCATGCCTATCTACGATGCCTTATATGACGGGGGAGTTGAACACATTCTCTGCCGCCACGAACAAGGTGCAGCTATGGCCGCTATTGGTATGGCTCGTTCGACTAAAGATGTGGCGGTTTGTCTAGCAACATCTGGCCCCGGTGCTACAAATTTAATTACTGGCCTTGCTGATGCGATGCTTGATTCTATCCCTCTTGTTGCAATCACAGGTCAAGTGGCAAGTCACTTAATCGGTACCGATGCATTTCAAGAAATGGATGTTATTGGCATGTCCCTCTCTTGCACCAAACACAGCTACCTTGTCACCGACATCAATGAACTCGCCCCTGTTATCGCAGAAGCGTTTGAAGTTGCTAAATCGGGACGTCCTGGCCCTGTATTAATCGATATTGCCAAGGATGTTCAGGTTGCAGAAGCCCCAGTTACTGTACTCCCTCATTTTGAACCACCTGCAATACCTGTTGTTTCACCAGAAAGTATTGAAGCGGCTAAATCGATTCTAAAAGCCAGTCATAAACCCGTTCTTTATGTTGGTGGTGGTGTTCAACTTGCTCATGCCACTGACTCTGTTCGTGAATTTTTACTTCAGAATCCAATGCCTTCTGTAAGCACATTAAAAGGGTTAGGATCAATTGAGCGTCACGATCCTCATTATCTCGGTATGATAGGGATGCATGGTACTAAAGCGGCAAACCTAACAGTCCAAGAGTCTGACTTGCTAGTGGTCGTTGGTGCTCGTTTTGATGACCGCGTGACTGGCAAACTAGAAAGTTTTGCTCCACACGCTAAGGTTATTCATATCGATATTGATGCTGCCGAATTCAACAAACTTCGTCATGCGCATTCAACATTACGTGGCGACATCAATGTCATCTTACCTCAACTAAGTACTCCTCAAGATTTAAGTCCTTGGTTAGCTCATATTTCCGCATTACGAACAGAGTTTAAGTGGTCTTATAACCATCCTGGTGATCTAATTTATGCACCACTGTTACTTAAACAACTATCAGATATGATGCCAGACAGTTCTATTGTTGCTACCGACGTAGGTCAACACCAAATGTGGTCAGCACAACATATTCAACCACGAGCACCAGAGAACTATTTAACGTCTGCGGGTCTTGGGACGATGGGTTTCGGTTTACCTGCTGCAATGGGCGCAAAAGTCGCTCGCCCTAATGATGAATCTATCCTAATCACCGGTGATGGCTCTTTCATGATGAACGTTCAGGAATTAGGTACGTTAAAGCGTAAACAAATCCCTGTAAAAATGGTGCTATTAAACAACCAACGTTTAGGCATGGTTCGCCAATGGCAATCTCTGTTCTTCAATGGTCGCCACAGTGAAACCATTCTCGATGACAACCCTGACTTTGTTGCACTAGCAGCCGCATTTAACATCCCAGGAAAGACAATTACACGCAAAGAAGAAGTTGAACCTGCGTTAAAAGAAATGCTAGAAAGCAAAACCGCTTACATGCTACATGTGCTGATCTCTGAAGAAGAAAATGTATGGCCGCTTGTACCACCAGGCGCCGCAAACCAAGACATGGTGGAGGGTGAATAATGCAACGTTATATTTTAGAAATTGAAGCCACAGATAAACCAGTATTATTAGAACGCGTATTGCGTGTTATCCGTCACCGTGGTTTTGCTATCAAACAAGTACTTGCTACTCAAAATCAATCAAGTGGTATTGCTGCTATAGAAATTATCGTAGAAAGCGATCGTCCAATCAGCCTTCTTACTAATCAGATTGAAAAACTTTGGGATATTACCGCTGTTCATGTTTCTACATTGAACCGTGCATAAGATAAAAAATTTAAAGGATTAATCATAATGTCTACGACTCCTAAAAACAGATACCGTTCAGCGACCACAACTCATGGCCGTAACATGGCTGGCGCACGTGCATTATGGCGTGCTACTGGTGTAAAAGAAGAAGATTTTGGTAAGCCAATCATTGCGGTTGTAAACTCATTTACTCAATTTGTACCTGGTCACGTTCATCTAAAAGACATGGGCCAATTGGTCGCTGGTGAAATTGAAAAAGCAGGCGGCATAGCCAAAGAATTCAATACCATCGCTGTCGATGATGGCATCGCAATGGGTCATGGCGGTATGTTGTATTCACTGCCGTCACGAGAGCTGATTGCCGATTCAGTTGAGTACATGGTGAATGCACACTGTGCCGATGCAATGGTGTGTATCTCAAACTGTGACAAAATCACTCCGGGAATGATGATGGCAGCAATGCGTCTTAACATTCCGGTGATCTTTGTGTCTGGTGGCCCAATGGAAGCAGGTAAGACTAAGCTTTCAGATCAAATCATCAAGCTGGATCTTGTCGACGCAATGATCCAAGGCGCCGATCCAACGGTTTCTGATGCACAAAGCGAGCAAATAGAACGCTCTGCATGTCCAACTTGTGGTTCATGTTCTGGTATGTTTACCGCCAACTCAATGAACTGTTTAACTGAAGCATTAGGGTTATCTCAACCGGGTAATGGGTCAATGCTTGCTACTCATGCCGATCGTGAAGAATTGTTTATCAATGCAGGTAAACGCATAGTTACTCTAACTAAGCGTTATTACGAGCAAGGCGATGATTCCGCTCTGCCACGTAATATTGCCAACAAAGCGGCGTTCGAAAATGCAATGGCGCTAGATATTGCGATGGGTGGTTCAAGTAATACAGTACTTCACCTAATAGCATCCGCTCAAGAAGGCGAAATCGATTTTGATATGGATGATATAGATGAGATGTCTCGTCGAGTACCTCATTTATGTAAAGTAGCACCTTCAACACCTAAATATCACATGGAAGACGTTCACCGTGCAGGTGGCGTTATGGCTATCCTTGGTGAGTTAGATCGTGCTGGCTTACTTAATAACGATACCAATACTGTGCTTGGTTTAACCATGAAAGAACAATTAGCACAATACGACATCATGCAAACAGACGATGAAGCAGTACTTAAATTCTTCCGTGCTGGCCCAGCAGGAATCCGTACTACAAAAGCATTCTCGCAAGATTGTCGTTGGGATCGCCTTGATGATGACCGTGAAAATGGCTGTATTCGTACTAAAGAAAATGCCTTTAGCCAAGAAGGCGGCCTAGCGGTTCTTTCTGGTAATATCGCGGTTGACGGCTGTATTGTAAAAACAGCCGGTGTTGATGAAGATAACCTTAAATTCCAAGGCCCAGCCATTGTTTTTGAAAGCCAAGATACCGCAGTAGAAAGTATTTTAGCTGGAAAAGTAAAAGCAGGGAATGTGGTTGTTATTCGCTACGAAGGCCCTAAAGGCGGCCCGGGTATGCAAGAAATGTTGTACCCAACCACTTACCTAAAATCAATGGGGCTAGGTAAAGCGTGTGCTCTTCTTACTGATGGTCGTTTCTCTGGTGGCACTTCTGGTCTTTCTATTGGTCACGCCTCTCCAGAAGCCGCAAGTGGTGGCACAATTGGTTTAGTAAAAACAGGAGATATCATCACCATTGATATTCCAAGCCGTTCTATCACACTTGATGTACCAGAAGCTGAATTAAGCGAGCGTCGTGCAGAACAAGATAAGCTAGGTTGGAAGCCTGTTAATCGTCAACGTGAAGTCTCTTTTGCACTAAAAGCCTACGCAATGATGGCGACGAGTGCAGATAAAGGCGCAGTACGTGATAGATCTAAGTTAGAAGGGTAAATTTATGACAACACCTTCTTATCAAACTGGCGCAGAATACCTGCGTCAGATCTTACGAGCACCTGTTTATGATGTGGCAACAGTAACGCCACTTCAAGACATGCCTCGTTTATCTGAGCGAATTAAAAACCGAGTTCAATTAAAGCGAGAAGATCGTCAACCCGTTCACTCGTTTAAGCTTCGCGGCGCTTACACTATGGTTTCAAGCCTGACTAAAGAGCAACAGAAAGCAGGCGTTATCGCAGCCTCTGCCGGAAATCACGCACAAGGAATGGCGTTATCAGGCACTAAACTCGGTATTCAAACCACAATAGTGATGCCACGAACCACACCTGATATCAAAGTAGAAGCGGTTAAAGGATTTGGCGGTCATGTCATACTTCATGGCAGTAACTTTGACGAAGCTAAAGCAGAAGCAGAACGATTAGCAGAACTTCACGATTATACATTTGTTCCCCCTTTTGATCATCCATTAGTGATTGCAGGTCAGGGGACGATTGGAATGGAAATGCTGCAACAAAATGGGCACTTAGATTATATTTTTGTTCCTGTTGGTGGTGGTGGCTTAGCCGCTGGTGTAGCGGTTCTAATTAAGCAACTGATGCCTGAAATAAAAATTATCGCCGTAGAGCCTGAAGACTCCGCCTGTTTAAAAGCCGCATTAGATGCAGGTAAGCCAGTCGTACTTAATCAGGTGAGTATGTTTGCTGATGGGGTTGCAGTAAAACGCATTGGTGATGAAACATTCCGTTTATGCCAACAATATATTGATGGTCATATTACCGTTTCTAGCGATGAGATTTGTGCCGCAGTCAAAGATATCTTTGAAGACACTCGTGCAATAGCTGAACCTTCAGGCGCATTAGCGTTAGCAGGACTGAAAAAATTCGCAGACCAAAACCAGCTACAAGATAAACAACTCGGTACGGTTCTTTCTGGTGCAAACACCAATTTCCATGGTTTACGTTATGTTTCTGAACGATGTGAACTCGGTGAGAAGAGGGAAGGGTTGCTAGCTGTCACTATCCCTGAGCGTCAAGGCGCCTTTTTCGAGTTCTGTAACTTAATTGGTGGTCGAGCAGTTACCGAATTCAACTATCGTTATAACGATGACAAGCTAGCGAATATCTTTGTGGGTGTGCGCCTACAAGAAGGTCAACAAGAGCTAGATAACATAATTAATGACCTACAACAGGGTGACTATCCTGTTGTCGATCTCTCCGATAACGAAATGGCAAAGCTTCATATTCGCTATATGATTGGAGGAAAACCCTCAAAGTCATTGAAGGAGCGATTATACAGTTTTGAATTCCCAGAATACCCAGGCGCATTAGTTAAGTTTTTAAGCACATTAGGTACTCACTGGAACATCAGCCTATTTAATTATCGCAATCACGGAGCTGATTATGGCCGGGTATTGTGTGGCTTTGAGCTAAGCGACAGTGATCTTATCGATTTCTCAAAACATCTCAAAGAGTTAGGTTATCAATGGAAAGATGAAACCGATAATAGGGCTTATCAGTTCTTTTTATCTTAATTAGGTATCGCATACGTAAGGTTAATGCTTTTTTAGCCTTATTTTCATTCATTTTTGAAATTATGCTATACAATCCGTTTAAAACTGCTATTATTTTTCTCGGCCTGTAAACAGACCTATTTATCTGTAATATTATGCTTTTGAAACCTTCGTTATACTGCTTTACCAGTTATGCTTGAAGCTTTTTATACATATGTTTTACCTCAATAAATAATTCTTTATGGCTACAACTTCGCATTATGCGAATTATTTAATTAAAAAAATTAGGATATTATTATGTCTAAAACAACTGGTATCGTTAAGTGGTTTAACGAAGAGAAAGGTTTCGGCTTCATTACTCAAGATAACGGCGGCGCTGACGTATTCGTTCACTTCCGTGCTATCGCTTCTGAAGGTTTCAAAACTTTGAAAGAAGGCCAAAAGGTTTCTTTCACAGTAGAACAAGGCCAAAAAGGCCCACAAGCAGCTGACGTTGTTGGTGAGTAATTCGAACTTTCGAATTAAATTTTAAAAAATGCTGACTTCGGTCAGCATTTTTTTTATCTATAATTTGAGTTGAACGATTAAAAACACAAACAATAGACATAAAAAAAGAAACCGGAATGGCTTCTTTTTATTATCAATACCATTATGTATTAATTATTTTTTAACTGGGCGTTGCCAATTAGCGATTCGACGTTCTTTAGCACGGCTAATGTATAGCTCATTTTCATTCACGTCTTTAGTCACCGTTGAACCCGCACCAACCGTAGCACCATTAGCAATAGTAATCGGCGCGATAAGTTGACTATCAGAACCAACAAATACATCATCGCCAATCACTGTTTTAAATTTGTTTGCACCATCGTAGTTACACGTGATCACACCAGCACCAATATTAACACGCTTACCAATCTCAGCATCACCTAGGTAAGTTAAGTGATTTGCCTTAGAGCCTTCACCTAAACGAACGTTTTTAACTTCAACAAAGTTGCCAACATGCGCATCATTACACAACTCTGCACCTGGGCGTAAACGAGTAAATGGACCTACAGTACAATCTTCACCAACCGTGGCACCTTCAATAACGCTGTATGGACGAATAACCGTATTATCATCAATCTCACAATCTTTCAAAACACAGCCAGCACCGATAATGACATTATCACCAAGAGTAACATTGCCTTCAATGATCACATTCACATCGATCTCAATATCCATACCACATTGTAATGATCCTCTAAGATCAAAGCGGCTAGGATCACGAAGCATAACACCTTGCTCTAGCAACTTGTGTGCTTGCGCGGCTTGATACGCTCTTTCTAATCGAGCTAATTGAGCGCGATCATTAACGCCTTCAACTTCAATAGGACTAATAGGGTGAACCGCTTCTACTGCACGACCTTCATCATGAGCAGCAGCAATAATATCTGTTAAATAATATTCACCTTGAGCATTTTCATTTTTAAGAGCAGCTAACCAGCGTTTTAAATCACCGCCTGTAGCAACCATTACGCCCGTATTTATCTCTTTAATGAGCTTCTGCTCTTCTGTCGCATCTTTCTGCTCTACAATCGCAATAACAGGACCATTACGGCGAATAATACGTCCATAGCCCATAGGGTTATCTAGAACCACAGTAAGTAGTGCAATGCCGCCTGTTGGTTGAGCATCCAATAGGTTTTCTACTGTTTCAGCGCTGATCAGAGGAACATCACCGTAAAGAACTAATACTTTCTCATCATCAGCAAATTCTGGTGACGCTTGATTAACCGCATGACCCGTTCCCAATTGATCAGCCTGAAGAACCCATTGAACACGTTCTTCACCTAATTCAGCTTGCATTTGATCGCCACCGTGACCATAAACAAGATGAATGTTTTTCGCTCCAAGGCCTTCACATGTATCGATAACATGCTTAACCATTGGTTTTCCCGCTAAAGTATGAAGTACTTTAGGTTTGTTTGAATACATGCGAGAGCCTTTACCCGCTGCCAGAATTACTGCACTAAATTTCATAAAAAGCCCATTCTATTTTTTATGCTGACTTAATTTGCCTAGCTTGTGAAAACCAAAAAATACCAAATTCATTACCTACTACATTAAAAAATAATGTGTAATAACTAATGGAATTAATACTCGGGTCAAATTATACGCGAAAATAAACTATATCGGGTGAGAGATAACTAAGAATTATAGAAAAAGAAAAGGCGACCATATAGGCCGCCTTCTTTCTAATGGTACTTGATTAACGCGAACGTTTTGTCAGCTCGATAACTCGAAGCTGTGCGATCGCTTTAGCCAAATCACCAGCCGCTTGAGCGAAGTTAATGTCGCCATGCTGATTACGGATATTCTCCTCAGCCTTGCGTTTAGCTTCTTCTGCCTTAGCTGCGTCTAGGTCAACACCACGGATAGCTGCATCTGCAAGAACAGTTGCTGAACCAGGTTGAACCTCAACAATGCCACCAGAGACATAAATGTACTCTTCATGACCGTGTTGTTTAACAATACGCACCATACCAGGCGTGATAGCGGTCAGCAGCGGTGCGTGACCATGGAAAATACCAAGCTCACCTTCGCTACCGGTCACCTGCATCGTTTCTACTAGCCCTGAAAATAATTTCTTTTCAGCGCTTACAACATCCAGGTGAAAGGTCATTGCTGCCATATCGCCTCCTAATCAGCCTTATAGCTTCTTCGCCTTCTCAAGCGCGTCTTCAATCTTACCGCAGTACATGAAGGCTTGCTCAGGAACGTCATCGTAATCACCAGCTAATAACCCTTTAAAGCCAGCTAATGTGTCTTTAAGTGCTACGTAAATACCAGGGTCGCCTGTGAATACTTCTGCTACGTGGTAAGGTTGAGTTAAGAACTTCTCAATCTTACGAGCGCGAGATACAACTTGCTTATCTTCTTCAGATAGCTCGTCCATACCTAGGATAGCGATGATGTCTTTCAGCTCTTTGTAGCGCTGTAATGTAGATTGTACATTACGTGCGATATCATAGTGCTCTTGACCAACAACAAGTGGATCAAGTTGACGAGATGTAGAATCTAACGGGTCAATCGCTGGGTATAAACCCATTGATGCAATATTACGGTTAAGTACAACTGTCGCATCTAAGTGAGCAAACGTTGTTGCTGGAGATGGATCCGTTAAGTCATCCGCAGGTACATATACCGCTTGAACTGAAGTGATAGAACCACTACGAGTTGAAGTGATACGTTCCTGAAGAACACCCATCTCTTCAGCTAGTGTAGGTTGGTAACCTACCGCTGATGGCATACGGCCTAGTAGAGCTGATACTTCAGTTCCCGCTAGCGTATAACGATAGATGTTATCAATGAATAGTAAAACATCACGACCTTCGTCACGGAAACGCTCTGCCATTGTTAGACCAGTCAAAGCAACACGTAAACGGTTACCTGGTGGCTCATTCATTTGACCGTAAACCATAGCTACTTTTGATTCTTCAGGTTTTTCGATGTTTACAACACCTGCTTCCTGCATTTCAAAGTAGAAATCATTACCTTCACGAGTACGCTCACCTACACCTGCAAACACAGATAGGCCAGAGTGTTGTAATGCGATGTTGTTGATAAGTTCCATCATGTTGACAGTCTTACCTACACCAGCACCACCGAATAGACCGATTTTACCACCCTTAGCGAATGGACAAATTAAGTCGATTACTTTAACACCGGTTTCTAGAAGTTCAGTCGAGTTAGACTGCTCTTCGTAGCTAGGCGCTTCACGGTGAATTGAATAATGCTCTTCAGCACCAATCTCGCCACACTCATCAATCGCGTCACCAAGAACGTTCATGATACGACCTAAGGTTTTAGTACCTACTGGAACAGTAATTGGCGCACCAGTATTTTCTACTGTTAAACCACGACGTAAACCATCTGAGCTACCCATAACGATTGCGCGTACAACGCCACCGCCGATTTGTTGTTGAACTTCAAGAACAAGACGTTCTTTTGCTTCAATAACATTCAAAGCATCGTATACGCGAGGTACACTACCTTGTGGGAACTCTACATCAACTACCGCACCGATGATCTGTACGATCTTACCTGTAGTCATCGTTAATCCTCTAAACTGTTTAAATACCTATGCTTAAACCGCTGATGCGCCTGAAACAATTTCAGAAAGCTCTTGTGTAATTGCCGTTTGACGGGCTTTGTTATACACAAGTTGCAGTTCATCAATAATGTCACCAGCGTTATCAGTTGCCGCTTTCATCGCAATCATTCGCGCTACGTGTTCGCAGGCTAAATTCTCAACCACACCTTGATATACTTGTGATTCAACGTATCGAACCAGTAGTGCATCTAGTAATGGTTTTGGCTCAGGCTCATATATATAGTCCCAAGAGTGAGTGCGTTTCATTGCTTCATCTTCAGATTTAGGCAAAGGAAGTAATTGGTCAATTGTTGGCTTTTGTATCATTGTATTAATAAACTTATTGTTCACTACATACAAACGATCCAGTTGGCCTTCATCGTATTTCTTCAGCATTACACCAACGCTACCAATCAGTTCTTCAACACTAGGGCTATCGCCTAGGCCTGAATTCTGAGCAATAACATTGCCGCCATAACTATTAAAGAATGCTGTTGCTTTAGAGCCGATAACGGCTAAATCTATTTCAACACCATCTTCAGACCATGTTTTCATTTCTGTCATGACTTTTTTAAACAAGTTAATGTTCAAGCCGCCACACAAACCACGATCACTAGAAATAACAATGTAACCAACACGCTTAGCTTCACGTTCGTCAAGATACGGATGACGATACTCAAGGCTACCAAGCGCTAAATGACCGATTACTTTACGTATTGTGTCAGCATATGGACGAGACGCTGCCATCGACTCTTGCGAGCGACGCATTTTAGAAGCCGCTACCATTTCCATTGCTTTCGTGATCTTTTGAGTGCTTTTTACACTCCCGATCTTGTTACGAATCTCTTTCGCACCGGCCATCGTTACTCTCCGTTTTCGGGTGACCCATAACAGGTCACCAACGAATTACCAGGTCTGGGTTGCTTTGAAATCTTCAACCAGTTTCACGAACTGAGCTTCAATTTCTGTATTCCAAGCACCCGATGAGTCGATCTCTGTTGCTAGATCGGCAAATTGACCGTGAGCATACGACAGCAACGCTTCTTCGAAATCAGCAAGCTTAGAAAGCTCAATATCATTCAAGTAGCCTTTCTCAGCTGTAAAGATAACTAACGCTTGATCAAAAACAGACATTGGAGCGTACTGCTTTTGTTTCATAAGCTCAGTTACTTTCTCACCGTGATCAAGTTGCTTTTTAGTCGCGTCATCAAGATCAGATGAGAACTGAGCAAACGCTGCAAGTTCACGATACTGTGCAAGAGCAGTACGAATACCACCAGACAGTTTCTTAATGATCTTAGTTTGCGCAGCACCACCTACACGAGATACAGATATGCCTGGATCTACCGCAGGACGAACACCAGCAGTGAACAATTCTGTTTGTAGGAAGATCTGGCCATCAGTAATCGAGATTACATTGGTTGGTACAAATGCAGATACGTCACCAGCTTGAGTTTCGATGATAGGTAGAGCAGTTAAAGAACCCGTTTTACCTTTCACTTCACCATTAGTGAATTTCTCAACATACGCTTCGCTTACACGAGCTGCACGCTCTAGTAGACGGGAGTGTAAATAGAATACATCGCCAGGGAACGCTTCACGGCCCGGTGGACGTTTCAATAGTAGAGAAATCTGACGATAAGCTACCGCTTGTTTAGATAGATCATCATAAACAATCAGAGCATCTTCACCGCGGTCACGGAAGTATTCACCCATCGCACAACCTGAGTACGGTGCAAGATATTGCAGCGCAGCAGATTCAGAAGCAGAAGCAACAACAACGATTGTATTCGCTAGTGCACCGTGCTCTTCTAATTTGCGTACTACGTTAGCAATTGTTGATGCCTTTTGGCCAATCGCAACATAGATAGAGTAAATACCAGAATTTTTCTGGTTAATGATCGCATCGATCGCCATTGCTGTTTTACCAGTCTGACGGTCACCGATGATTAGCTCACGCTGACCACGGCCGATTGGAATCATTGAATCAACTGATTTATAACCAGTCTGTAATGGTTGGTCTACTGATTTACGTTCGATTACACCAGGTGCAATCACTTCTACTGGAGAAGTTAATTTAGCATCAATAGGGCCTTTACCATCAATAGGCTCACCAAGTGTGTTTACAACACGACCTAGCATTTCTGGGCCTACTGGTACCTCAAGGATACGACCAGTACTTGTTACCTTCATGCCTTCCTGTAGGTTGACATATGGTCCCATTACAACTGCACCTACTGAGTCACGCTCAAGGTTAAGTGCTAGCGCATAAAGGCCACCTGGTAATTCAATCATTTCGCCTTGCATAACATCTGCTAGGCCGTGTATACGAATAATACCGTCGCTTACTGAAACGATAGTACCTTCATTACGAGCTTCACTTACAACGTTAAATTTTTCAATACGTTGCTTGATTAGATCGCTAATTTCCGTGGAATTAAGTTGCATGCTCCATTCCCCATCAAGACTGCAATGTTTCACTCAGACGGCTCAAACGGCTACGTACTGAGTTATCAATGACTAGGTCTCCGGCTCGAATTATGACCCCAGCTAACAGGGCCTCATCTACGCTACAATTCAGCTTCACTTTACGCTCTAGACGAGCTTCAAGTTTGGCACTAATGTCAGCTTTTTGCTGTTCTGTCAGTTCAATAGCTGAAGTAACTTCAGCATCAATCTCTTTTTCAAGCTCATGCTTTAAAAAGATAAATTGCTCTAACACACTAGGTAAAATCTTCAAACGACCATTTTCAGCCATTACATGAATTAGATTTTGTCCAAACTCGTTCAGTTGTTCACCACAAATTGAAATAAAAATTTCTGACAGTTTTTCTGATGCGATAGCACCATCTAATAACTGAGCAACATCTTCATTTTTTGTGACTTCTGAACAAAAAGTTAGCATTTGAACCCATTGGTTCAATTCGCCTTTTTCGACCGCAAAGTCAAAAGCTGCTTTCGCGTAGGGGCGTGCGATGGTTGTCATTGTTGACATATCTTTGCCCCTTTTACTTACAATTTCGCAGTGATGTTATCAAGAATATCTTTCTGAGCTTCTACATCAATAGAACGCTCTAAGATCTTCTCGGCACCAATCACAGCCAGAGTTGCAACTTGTTTACGCAGTTCATCGCGAGTACGTTTACGTTCAGATTCAAGTTCAGCTTTACCTTGTGTAAGAATATTCTGACGTTCAGTCAGAGCTTCTTCACGAGCTTCTTCTAAAATTTGACCCTTGCGTTTATTCGCTTGTTCGATGATCTCAGTTGCAGCGCGTTTTGCTTCTTTCAGTTGATCAGAAGCATTGGCTTGTGCCAAATCAAGGTCTTTAGCTGCGCGTTCAGCGGCAGATAAACCATCAGAAATTAACTTCTGACGTGCCTCGATCGCTTCCATGATTGGTGGCCATACATATTTCATGCAGAACCAAACAAACAGTGCGAAAGCAATTGCTTGACCAAGCAGAGTTGCGTTCATATTCACAACAGCTACCCCTCGTTAAGAATCAGCTACAAAAATTCAATTAGCAAAAGGCTAGATTAGCCTGCTAGTTGACCAACAAATGGGTTAGCAAATGTGAATAGTAGCGCGATAACGATACCGATCATTGGAACCGCATCCAATAGACCAGCGATGATGAACATCTTAACTTGTAGCATTGGAGCCATTTCAGGTTGACGAGCTGCGCCTTCCAAAAACTTACCACCAAGAATAGCAAAACCAATTGCTGTACCAACAGCACAAAGACCAACAATAATAGCTACTGCGATAGCTGAAAAACTAAGAACGGTTTCCATTTATATTCTCCAATTGAATAGATAGAGTTGTATTAAAAATTTAAAATTAATGATCGCCATCTTCATGAGCCATTGACATATAAACGATTGTCAACATCATGAAAACAAATGCTTGGATTAAGATAACCAAAATATGGAAAATAGCCCAAGGTAACGCACCGACCCATTGTAAATACCACGGTAACATTGCAGCAATTAGTATAAATACCACTTCACCAGCAAACATATTACCAAACAAACGCATACCTAAAGAAAGAGGTTTAGCTAGTAGCGAAACAACTTCAATAAGTAGGTTGAACGGGATCATGATCCAATGATTAAATGGATGTAATGCTAATTCTTTTGCAAAACCACCTAGGCCTTTTACTTTAATGCTGTAATAAATCATCAAAGCAAATACACCAAGAGCCATCGCCATAGTAATGTTTACATCAGCAGTAGGAACCACTTTAAGATAAGGGATACCTAGCAAATGTTCAGCAGAGTAAGGAATGAAATCAATAGGAACTAAATCCATGATATTCATTATAATTACCCAACAAAATATGGTTAAAGCTAATGGAGCAACCAAAGGATTTCTGCCGTGGAAAGTCTCTTTTACGTTATTATCAACGAATTCAACTACCATTTCGACGAAACACTGTAATTTACCAGGTACTCCAGTCGTTGATTTCTTAGCTACAGAACGAAATACCCAAAGGAATAACACACCCGTTAGCACAGAAAAAAACAAACTGTCTATATGCACATTCCAAAAACTTAATTCATCAACAATGCCTAACTTCCCTAAAGAGAGATTCTGCAGGTGATGATTAATATATTCAGTAGGCGTTGACGCAGACATAACTTTTCCTATTTCCTGTTGTTAATAAAGAAAACTGGTGCAAAGATATTACTACCCAGTACCAGCAAATAGGTTAGTTTGAGGGGAACAAGTTCCACCTCCGTATACACGTAAACAATAGAAAATAAGACAATTGTTATAAGAATTTTAAGCACTTCACCCAAATAGAAAAAAGCAGCAACCATTTTAGCAGCTCTTGCTCCACTGAACATAAATGCACACTTTGAAAACACTGTATTAGCAATAATAAAAATACTACCACCGATCAATGCTGACATTCCCCAACTAGCACTAACGGCTATGCTCATCCCTATTGCCATAACTGTAGTGACACTAAGCTGAATCAATAACAATCGCTTTGCAAGCAAACGCCCTGGCTTAGCTAGCGTAACTACCATGTATTCTTCCTTAAAGCATCTTTGCCTTGATATTAATCAATATTAGACAAAGATTTTGCAAAAATTATACGTTGCACCCATATGAATGCAATCAAATAGCATTAAAAAGTTACATTTATGAGAACAATGCAGTAACTTTTACGACGTAACATACGTTTTTACTTTGAAACACTGTTTTATATCACACTTAGCTTTCTAGCTTTGCGATAAGTTGTTCTAATTTGTGAGCCTCGTCAAAGGTAATCGTTATATTTCCTTTCCCCGATGCATTTCGGTTAATGACAACTTTAGACCCAAGAGTCGATGATAACTTATCCGAGATATTTATCATTTCAAGATCAACCGCTTTAGGTTGCTCTTCTTTTTCAGGCGCTAAAAGTGCTTTAACTTTTTGCTCAGTTTGACGAACAGTCAGCTTTTTCTTGATAATAAAATCAGCTAACTCTACTTGCTGTTGTTCGTTTAATGCCAATAACGCTCGAGCATGACCCATTTCTAACTGCTTACTTTCGACAAGTACTTTAACATCATCAGATAATGCATTTAATCGTAATAAGTTAGTTACCGTAGTTCGAGATTTACCGATAACATCAGAAATTTGTTGATGAGTTAACTCAAACTCGCGCTGTAAACGCTCTAACGCTTGTGCTTCTTCAATTACATTTAGGTCTTCACGTTGAATATTTTCAATAAGCGCCATTACAATAGCCGTTTTATCATCAACGGATTTAATCACGCATGGAACGTGTTTTAATCCTGCTTTTTTGGCAGCACGGAAGCGCCTTTCACCGGCAATAATTTCATATTGTTGATGCGATATTTGACGAACAACGATAGGTTGGATAATACCTTGAGAACGAATGGAAGCCGATAATTCGTCTAATGCTTCTTCTTCCATTACTTTGCGAGGTTGATATTTACCTGCATTTAATTGATGAATACCCAATTCAATTAATTGAGTATCTTTTGAAATAGATTCACTTTGCTCAGCGGCTGTTTGCTTATCACGAGCCATCGAGCTTGTTGCTAATAGGGCATCTAATCCTTTGCCTAAACCACGTTTGTTACCCATGAATTTCTGTTTCCCTTTCTTTTTCAATTTCGTCACGGCGAATTATCTCTCCGGCAAGGGCTAAATATGCCTTTGCACCATTTGAGTATTTATCATAATACATTGCAGGTTTACCATGACTTGGAGCTTCTGCTAAACGCACATTTCGAGGAATAACAGTGCGATACACTTTATCACCAAAATGTTTTTTTAATTGATCTGATACATCATTAGCTAAGCGATTGCGAGGATCGAACATGGTTCTTAATAACCCTTCGATCTTTAAATCAGCATTCACTACAGCCGCCAATTTACCGATAGTGTCAATCAAAGCGGTTAGTCCCTCGAGCGCATAATACTCGCACTGCATAGGAACTAATACAGAATCAGATGCTGCCATGGCATTGATTGTAAGAAGGTTTAGAGCGGGAGGGCAATCAATAAAGATGAAATCATAGTTACCACGAATCGATGAAATCATATTACGTAAGCGCACTTCGCGAGCGAAGACTTCCATTAATTTAATTTCAGCTGCCGTTAGATCACCATTAGCAGCAATAAGATCATAACCGCCAGATGTCTCCTCTATTACAACTTTTTCAAAGGGCACTTCATCAACCAACAACTCGTAAGCAGTCGCATCTACATCGTACTTATCAACGCCACTGGCCATAGTCGCATTACCTTGTGCGTCTAAATCAATGAGTAGAATTTTTCGATGCGTTGCTGCCATAGATGCAGCAAGATTTACCGCTGTTGTTGTTTTACCTACGCCACCTTTTTGGTTCGCAATAGAGATAACTTTTCCCACACTAACCTCTTATTCCATTATTTTTTTCCGATTAAGGTGATTAAATGTCTTTCACCTTCTAACTCAGGAACGATCAATGTTGTGACATCTTTGACTGAGCACCATTCAGGAAGATCATTTGCTTCATCTTCTGAATAGATCCCTTTTAATGCCAAAAATACACCATCTTCTTCTTTCGGTAGATGATGACACCAATTCACCATATCTGTCATTGATGCAAACGCACGACTTAGCACTGCATCAAACTTTTCTTCAGGTTGAAACTCTTCAACACGACTTTGGATTGGCGTGACATTACTAATTTTTAGTTCATGAATCACTTGTTTAATAAAACGAATTCGTTTGCCTAAGCTATCAAGTAGTGTAAATGACTTATCAGGATTCATGATAGCTAAAGGGATGCCAGGTAAACCAGGACCAGTACCAACATCAATAAAACGCTGACCAGATAGTTTTGGACTAACCACAATACTATCCAAGATATGTTTAATAACCATCTCACTTGGGTTTCTTACAGACGTTAAGTTATACGCTTTATTCCACTTATTAAGTAGGGCGACGTAACCAAGTAGCTGTTCTTTTTGTAATTCAGAGACTGTTAAATCGGTTTGAGCAATCAAACGATCGAATTGTTGCGATAAATCGGTCACGTTACTCACCTTTTTTTAATAAACCGTGTTTCTTTAAATGAACTAATAAAATTGAAATTGCAGCAGGTGTAATACCTGAAATACGAGAAGCAATACCAAGAGTTTCAGGTTTTGCATCACTCAATTTAGCAACCACTTCATTTGAAAGACCTTTTACTTTGCTGTAATCCAAATCTAATGGCAGTTTGGTATTTTCGTGGCGTAATGACTTTTCAATTTCATCTCGCTGACGTTGAATATAACCCGCATATTTAACTTGAATTTCAACTTGTTCTGCGGCTTGTCGATCTTCAATCGCTGGACCGAAGTTTTCAAGTGATACCAAAGATGAATAAGTCACTTCTGGACGACGAAGAAGATCCTCTCCATTCGCTTCACGAACGATCGGGGTTTTTAAGATCGAGTTTATTTGATCAATATTTTCAGATTTTGGATTAATCCAAATATCTTTCAAACGTTGATTTTCTTTCTCAATATTTTCTACTTTTTCACTGAAACGAGACCAACGAATATCATCGACTAAACCAAGAGATCGGCCATGTTCTGTTAAACGTAAATCGGCATTATCTTCACGTAAAGATAGGCGATATTCAGCACGAGATGTGAACATACGATAAGGTTCTTTCGTTCCAAGCGTTGATAAATCATCAATTAGAACTCCCATGTAAGCTTCATCGCGACGTGGGCTCCAACCTTCTTTGCCTTGAGCAAACAAACTTGCATTTAGACCAGCCATTAAACCTTGAGCTGCTGCTTCTTCATAGCCTGTTGTGCCGTTGATTTGGCCAGCAAAGAATAATCCTTCAATAAACTTAGTTTCATACGTTGATTTTAAATCACGAGGATCAAAGAAATCATACTCAATCGCGTAACCTGGACGCACGATGTGTGCATTTTCGAAGCCTTTCATTGAACGGACAATTTGTAATTGAACATCAAATGGTAGGCTTGTTGAAATACCATTTGGGTATAATTCGTGTGTTGTTAAGCCTTCTGGCTCAATAAAGATTTGGTGACTGTCTTTGTCTGCAAAGCGCATCACTTTATCTTCAATTGAAGGGCAGTAACGAGGACCAATACCTTCAATAACACCGGCATACATTGGACTACGGTCAAGGTTTTTACGGATCACATCATGAGTTTTTTCATTGGTATGAGTAATAAAACAATTTACCTGTTTAGGGTGTTGTTCTCGATTACCTAAGAATGAAAATACAGGGGTTGGGTTGTCGCCTGGTTGTGCTTCTAATATTGAAAAATCAACAGTACGAGCATCAATACGAGGTGGCGTTCCTGTTTTTAGACGTCCGATCCTAAATGGACGATCTCTTAGGCGTTGTGCCAAAGTGATCGAAGAAGGATCTCCTGCGCGTCCTCCTGCGAAGTTTTCCATACCGATATGTATCTGACCCCCTAAAAAGGTTCCAGCGGTTAATACAACCGATTTAGCACGGAATTTAAGGCCCATTTGAGTCACTGCACCGATCACTTTATCATTTTCAATGATCAAATCATCAACTGCTTGTTGAAATAATGTCAAATTTGGTTGGTTTTCTAATACTGAACGTACAAACGCTTTATATAATGCTCTATCTGCTTGAGCACGAGTTGCACGAACTGCAGGACCTTTTGAAGCATTAAGTGTTCTGAATTGGATACCACTGTGATCAATAGCTTGTGCCATTAATCCACCTAAGGCATCCACTTCTTTTACCAAATGGCCTTTGCCGATCCCACCAATCGCTGGGTTACACGACATTTGACCTAATGTGTCAATGTTATGAGTGAGTAGAAGTGTTTTTTGCCCTGTTCTTGCCGCAGCAAGGGCTGCTTCAGTACCAGCATGACCACCGCCAATAACAATGACATCAAAGTTTTCTTGGTAAAACATGATTCGACCTTAGGTGTAATGAAAGAAATGAGTAAATCTAAATTAAGAGATCCATTTTACCCTTTTTCTTGCTTGGAAAGAAATGAAAAAGTGACGAAGTTCAAAAAAGAAAGATCACTTAATATATATAAGATCTTTTTAAGAGATCTTTTATTAGATCTATTATATAGATCGCAGATCTCTGTGGATAAGTGATAAATGATCAATAGGATCATATACTTTTGTAGGATCTAAACTTGTTAATTTTCTTTGATCTTCGATCGGATTACTTGAGGACAAAATGGATACTTATCCACATGGGGGTAGGACCCTAGATCTTATTCAATGGATAACTATAACTTGATCACTGGATCTTACTATAGTTATCCACATAGTAGCTTTTTTCTATTTAATAACTTTTCGTGTAATCAATATACATATTGTTAACAAATATACTGTTTTACCCACAACTCCGCAGGTTCTTCTGGGATACTATTTTGAGTAACATCTATTTCTAATAGTGGGTATTTTTCTGTAGCACCTAATTTAATCAGTGTTTTTTGCAATGATTTGCCTGCAGCACAGAAGGTGTCATAGTTTGAATCACCAATAGCGACAACGGCAAATTGCACGTTTGATGTGTCTTTATTTTTGTCCTGTAATTGCTGAATAAAGGGTTTGATATTATCTGGATAATCTCCTGCACCATGAGTAGATACCACTAAAATCCAAAGGCTATTGTTGTCTATTTCGTCTAAATTTGGTTGGTTATGAATATCTGTCGTAAAGTCCATCTCTTCTAGAAGGTCGGCAATATGATCGCCAACGTATTCAGCTGCGCCAAGGGTACTACCTGTAATGATAGATACATTTTTCATGAATTTTTCCTATAAAAAATGGGCCTTAATGGCCCATTGTTGGTTTGTTTGTGTTGGAGGGATTTATTTACCAATACAGAAAGAAGTAAAAATCCGTCCTAATAAATCATCTGAAGTGAATTCACCAGTAATCTCGCTAAGGTGTTGCTGAGCAATTTTGAGTTCTTCTGCAAGGATTTCACCCGCCATGTAACCTTCAAGTTGCTGTTGACCTATATCAAGATGTTGCGAGGCTTTTTCTAGGGCCTCTAGATGGCGTCTACGTGCCATGAATCCGCCTTCTTGATTACCAGAGAAGCCCATACACTCTTTTAGATGATTACGTAACGCATCGACACCTTCGCCAGTTTTAGCTGATAAGCGAATTAGGGTAGGATCGTTAACATGGCAAATTCCAAGCTTTTCGCCTGTTTGATCGGCCTTATTACGGATGACTGTCATCCCCATATTTTTAGGTAGACGGTCTAGAAACTCAGGCCAAATAATTTTAGGGTCTGTGGCGTCTGTTGTCGTGCCATCAACCATAAATAAAACACGGTCAGCGTGTGCTATTTCTTCCCAAGCTCGTTCAATACCAATGCGTTCTACCTCATCTGATGCTTCACGAAGGCCTGCGGTATCAATAATATGCAAAGGCATGCCATCTATGTGAATGTGCTCTCTGAGTACATCACGGGTGGTTCCTGCAATATCGGTAACGATAGCGCTGTCTTTACCTGATAAGGCATTTAATAGACTAGATTTACCTGCGTTAGGTCGTCCTGCTATCACCACTTTCATACCTTCACGCATGATCGCACCTTGATTGGCTTCTTTACGAACTGCATTTAAGTTATCAATGATCGTTTGTAAATCACCACTCACTTTGCCATCAGCTAGAAAATCGATTTCTTCTTCTGGGAAATCAATGGCAGCTTCAACATAAATTCGCAGATAAATAAGTGACTCAACTAAGGTGTTTATCTTGTTTGAGAAAACGCCCTGAAGTGAATTTAGTGCTGATTTAGCGGCTTCTTCAGAGCTTGCATCGATTAAATCGGCAATTGCTTCTGCTTGGGCTAAATCCATTTTATCGTTTAAGAAGGCTCTTTCTGAGAACTCACCAGGGCGAGCGGTACGAATGCCATCGATTTTTAGAATGCGTTTGATTAGCATGTCCATCACGACAGGGCCGCCATGGCCTTGAAGTTCTAAAACATCTTCACCTGTGAACGAATGAGGGTTTGGAAAATAAAGCGCAATGCCTTGATCAAGCTGTACACCGCTTTCATCTTTAAATGGGGTGTATTCGGCATAACGTGGTTTCAGTGTCTTTCCTACGACTTCTAAGGCGACTTGTTGGGCTTTAGGACCTGATACTCGAATGATGCCTACGCCGCCTCGTCCAGGGGCTGTTGCTTGTGCAACGATAGTGTCTGTATGTAATGTCATGATTATTCTTAATGTCTATTGCTTGAGCATATTGTAAGCCGATAAAACAAAAAAGGCGACCAATGGCCGCCTTTTGTTTATCTCTTTAGAAATTGAACTTACTTAGTGTGTAAGCCTTTTTTCTCAAGTGCACGATAAATCAGAGTTTGCTGAATTAACGTTACGATGTTTGATACTAACCAGTAAAGAACTAGGCCAGCTGGGAACCATAAGAAGAACACCGTGAACATAACTGGCATGAATGTCATGATCTTCTGTTGCATTGGGTCCGTTACTGTCGTTGGGCTCATTTTCTGGATTAAGAACATACTCGCACCCATTAATAATGGCAGGATGTAGTATGGGTCTTGTGCTGATAAATCCGTGATCCAACCAAAGAATGGTGCATGACGAAGTTCAACAGATTCCATTAGTGCCCAATACAGCGAAATAAAGATTGGCATTTGAAGAACGATAGGTAAACAACCACCTAGTGGGTTTACTTTTTCTTTCTTATACAGCTCCATCATTTCTTGGCTCATGCGTTGACGGTCATCGCCAATGCGTTCACGCATTGCTGCCAACTTAGGTTGAAGCATGCGCATTTTAGCCATTGATGTGTATTGTGCTTTCGTTAGCGGGTACATTGCACCACGAACGATGAACGTTAGGATCATAATTGCTAGACCCCAGTTTCCAACGATGCTTTGAATGAAAGACAATAGTTTGTGAAGTGGAGAAGCGATGAACCATAACCAACCGTAATCAACACTTAAATCTAAGTATTTAGCAGTTGCTGCCATTTGTGGTTGAAGTTTTGGACCTGTCCAAAGCGTTGCTGTCAACGTATCTTCTTGACCAGCAGGAATCGTTACTGAAGGCATACGAACGCCAATGTAACCGTAATCACCGGCAACACGAGTCGTCAGTGTTGCGTCATTAACGTTACGAGGGATCCAAGCTGATGCAAAATAATGTTGCAACATACCAGCCCAACCTTGACCATTTGTCATGTCGATAGATAAGTTCTTATCTTCCATGTCGTCAAAGCTGTATTTTTTATAGCGAGTATCTTCAGTTGAATAAGCACCACCACGGTACGTCGGCATTGTTAAACTGCCACCGTCATCCAGTAAGTTTTGCTTTAAGTTTGCGTACATTTCTACTGTCGCTGGTGTTGAAGATTGGTTGTTCACCGTATATTCAACATCAACTGCGTAGCTGTCACGCTTAACGATTAGAGTTTTAGTATAAGTAATACCGTTTTTCTCTAATGTTAAAGGAATGCGTAATTCGTTTTGGCCATCAGCTAAAACGTAATCTGTTTTTTTAGCCGTAAATTGTGCACGACCAGTGTTTGAATCAATACCTTGAGGACCGATCAAACCACTTTGAGCAATATAGCTATGATCAGCATCATTCTTAAGAAGAACGAATTTTGCTTTAGAGTCTAATTCAGCATCGTATTTATTAAGAACAGATTCAATAATGTCACCGCCTAATGTATCTACTTTTAAAGTAAGCACATCAGTCGTAATTGTGATCAGTTTATCAGACTGTGCTGAATCTACTGGTGCATCACTATTTGCTGTTGATGAAGTTGGAACATCACCATCCGTCTGTGTTTGTTGAACGGTATTAACTGTAGCTGGTTGCTGCGGATTAGTTTCTACTTGCCATTGTTGGAAAAGTAAAAAAGAAACTAAAGCCAGTGCAAGCAACAGAATATTACGTTGGGTATCCATCGTTATTGTTCTCTGTCTTTATGCTGCTTGGGTGGGACGGGGTCATAGCCCCCATCATTCAAAGGATGACATTTTAATAGACGTTTGCCCGATAGCCAAAACCCTTTTACTAAACCGTGTGACTTTAGTGCGTCAATTGCATAATGTGAACACGTTGGAGTAAATCGACAGCGAGGTCCAATCATTGGACTGATGACGAGTTGATAAAAACGGATAAGACCGATTGCTATCCACGAGAAGGGCGAGACAGGCGATGCCATAATTTATCTAGTAGCTTGTTAAAGTCTTCGTTACTCAATTCTTGAGCACTCTTTTTAGCGATAACCACAAAGTCTTTCGCAGGTAAGGAATGTTGCTTATTGCGGAAACTTTCACGAGTTATACGTTTAAACTTATTGCGACCAACAGCAGTTTTAATTTGCTTTTTAGGAACAGCAAGACCTAAACGAGGGTGTGATAGTGAATTTTCTCTGGCAAGAATGGTGAAGTGAGGTGAGCCTGCTCGATGAGCTTGCTTGAAAACTGATTTGTAATCTTCGGGAGTTAACAAGCGTAACTCCCGAGAGAAGTCGTAATTCATCAAAATAATCTGGTGATTACTTAGATAGACGCTTACGGCCTTTAGCACGACGAGCGTTAATTGTATTACGACCGTTCTTAGTTGCCATGCGAGCACGGAAACCGTGAGAACGTTTACGTTTAAGAACTGAAGGTTGGAAAGTGCGTTTCATTGGTATTACCTTATTACTGATCAGTAGTTTTTAGGTTTAATTTAAACCCGGCGTGGGACGTACATTCCGACGCCTCTCAACAAGAGGCAGAATTGTAATCATTGGCAGAAAAATAGTCAATAAGAGGTTCCACGTATTTTCCGGACGATGAATTATACGTTTTGTGAGCCAGAGCGCAAGGATCTTTATGCGATCCCTACTTGATTTAAGAATTTTTGTAATTTTGGATCCTGTGGATAACCAAATATTTGCTCTGGTGTCCCTTGTTCCACTATCTTACCGTCGGCCATATAGATAACTCTATCGGCGACTTCTTTAGCAAATTGCATTTCATGAGTAACAACCAACATGGTTTGATGTTGAGTTGCGAGTTTTTTCATTAGTGCAAGTACTTCATTTACCCACTCAGGATCTAGCGCTGACGTGGGTTCATCAAACAATAATAGCTCAGATTCTAATGCCATTGCTCGACCAATACCGACCCGTTGCTGTTGGCCTCCAGAGAGAGCCGAAGGGTAACTATCTCCTTTATCACCAAGGCCTATATCGTCTAATATTTGTTGGGATTTTTTGAGGGCTTCAGCCTTATTCCACTTGTGGACAGTTATTAGGCCTTCGGCAATATTTTGTCTTGCTGTTAAATGGGAGAAAAGGGCATAGTTTTGAAAGATAAACCCGGTTTTTCGTCGTAAAGCTAATATTTCTGCCTTGGTATTTTTTTCACTATCTACGCTGACATCATCGATACGGATGGTGCCCTTGTCGGCAGTTTCAAGAAAATTCACACATCTTAGCAAAGTAGACTTACCCGTACCGCTAGAACCTATAATAGCAATTATCTCACCTTTATTAATGGTTAAGTCGATGCCAGAGAGTACTTCTGTGGTACCAAAACTTTTATGTAGGTTGGTAATTTTGATCATCGTATATAGGCCCTATTTAGTTTAGTTTCAGCCCAAGTTTGAACTTGAGTTAGTATTACTACTACACCCCAATAGATTAGCGCTACCGCTAAAAAAGCTTCGAAAAACTTAAAACTTGAAGACGCTTCCATTTGGGCTTTTGCCATGATCTCTGAAACACCAAGAGTGAAGGCTAAAGAAGTGGACTTGATCATATCGATGAAGTAATTCATTAATGAAGGCAAAGCGATGCGAGTTGCTTGAGGAAGAATGATTCGGCGCATTGCTTGAGAGGTAGTCATACCTATAGATAGGCTTGCTTCCATCTGGCTGCGATCGACACCAATGATAGCTGCACGAATACTTTCAGCCATATAAGCGGCAAAATGAAGAGTTAATCCAATAACAGCGGCACTGAATGCATCTAAGCCAATAAAAATAGGGAATACTTGTGGTAAGCCGTAATAAAGAAGGAATAATTGAACAAGCAGCGGCGTTCCGCGGAAGAAGCTAATATAAAGTTGACTGAGTTGATCCAACACAGGGACTTTAAATACTCTCAAGTTAGCCAATATTAAGGCTAACGCCAATGCAAATAACAGCCCCCAGATCGCCATTTCTAGTGTGGTACCTAAATACTTAAATAGTATAGGTAAGAGTTCGAGCATATACGCTAAATCAAATCCCATGATGTCTCTCTATGTATTCGTATTAAGAAAAGTGCGGTAGATAGTGGGTTTGAATTGTGCTACCGAAGTGAACGCTTACTTAGGCATATTTAAGTCGGTTATTTTGTTACGTCAGCATCAAACCATTTTTGAGATATTTTTGCTAAAGTGCCATCAGCACGCATATCTGATAAAGCCTGATTTACTTCTTGTTGAAGTTTTTGACCTTTTTCACTATTCACAAATGGCCATGCATTTTCGATGGTTTCAAAAGGTTCGCCTGCTAGCTGTAGAGGTAACCCTGATTTCTTAATCAATTGAGCAGCAGATAGACGGTCCATCACAAAGGCATCAGAGCGGCCTAAAGCGACATCATGCTCGATACCAGTATCGTAGGTTTTGATGTTAATTTGATTCGATTTGTCGTTATCTCGCAACAACTTCTCGAAATTAGAGCCTAAATTCACAGCAACGGTTTTACCTGCTAAGTCATCAATACTTTTAATGCTGTCATTACCTTTACGGACGGTAATTTGAGCGCCATCGACAACATAAGGGTCTGCAAAAAGATATTTTGCTTCACGCGATTCTGTTTTGGTTATTTGATTTGAAATCGTATCAATACGACCGGTTTCCAATAACCCAAACAGTCCAGAAAAACTTGCGGTAACATATTCTACGTTGTAATCATTGCGGCGAGCTATCTCATCCCACAAATCAACTTCAAAGCCTTGTAATTTATCTTGTTTAACAAAAGTGAATGGGAAATAACGACCAGACATACCTACTTTTACTTCAGTGGCGGCTTGTGCGAACTGTGTTGCTGCTAAAGTTAATGCTAATCCAGCAAGGATATTTTTTGTCCATTTCATTATTGATACTCCCATAATTTATCAGTAAGGGAATAATACGTTTTTTGCGATTGAGCTCTAAATACCCTGTGGTTATTTGTAATAACTAAATGATTAATAATGCTTGTTTTATCATCATTGTTGATGAATGTGGGTATAAGTATGGTAAAAAGTGTGTTGATCTAGGTAAAAAAGCGTGATCAGTGTGAATAACTTCGATCTTAATCACCGGATCATCGATCTAACACTGGTACTATAGTTATCCACAGTATAAAATCGATGACCTTTTTAAAATTAATTATGAGTGGGGTTGTCCGTGTCTTCATCGCTTTGGTTGCAGTGTTTACAGCGCCTTCAAGAAGAATTACCTTCCGCAGAATTCAGCATGTGGGTTAAACCATTACAAGCTGAATTAAATGACAATACCCTTACGCTATTTGCCCCAAATCGATTTGTTCTTGATTGGGTTCGTGATAAATACCTAAATAGCATTAACTCATTATTAAATGAGTTCTGCGGTAGTGATGTTCCTACCTTACGCTTTGAAGTAGGAAGCAAGCCTGTATCTGCTCCATCAGTACCGAAAAGAACGGCTGCCGATGTCGCTGCCTCTACTTCTGCTCCTGCACAGCTTCAAGCTCGACAATCAGTACATAAGCCGTGGGAATCTCAGGGAAATGAACCTGCGTCTGCTGATTTAAACCACCGCTCTAATGTCAACCCTAAGTATAAATTTACTAACTTCGTTGAAGGTAAATCAAACCAGCTTGGTTTAGCCGCAGCTCGTCAAGTTTCTGATAATCCAGGAACGGCATATAATCCACTTTTCTTATATGGTGGAACTGGCTTAGGTAAAACCCATTTATTACAAGCGGTAGGTAATGCGATTATTGAACGTAAACCAGATGCAAAAGTGGTATACATGCACTCTGAGCGTTTTGTGCAAGATATGGTTAAAGCGCTACAAAATAACGCGATTGAAGAATTCAAACGTTATTACCGCAGTGTTGATGCATTATTAATCGATGATATTCAATTTTTTGCGAACAAAGAGCGTTCGCAAGAAGAGTTCTTCCATACCTTTAATGCGTTATTGGAAGGCAATCAACAAATCATTCTGACATCAGATAAATACCCAAGAGAACTTCATGGAGTTGAAGACCGTCTTAAGTCTCGCTTTGGTTGGGGTCTTACGGTTGCGATTGAACCGCCAGAATTAGAAACACGAGTTGCTATCTTAATGAAGAAAGCAGAAGATCATCAGATTCATCTGGCCGATGAAGTTGCCTTCTTTATTGCAAAACGTTTACGTTCAAATGTGCGTGAATTAGAAGGGGCGCTGAACCGTGTAATTGCCAATGCAAACTTTACTGGTCGCGCAATTACGATTGATTTTGTACGTGAAGCCCTACGAGATTTATTAGCGTTGCAAGAAAAGCTAGTGACGATTGATAATATTCAAAAAACGGTTGCTGAGTACTACAAAATAAAAATGGCGGATTTATTATCTAAACGTCGTTCGCGATCAGTTGCTCGTCCACGTCAACTTGCAATGGCACTGTCTAAAGAATTAACTAACCACAGTTTACCTGAGATTGGTGATGCGTTTGGTGGTCGAGACCACACCACTGTGCTTCACGCTTGTCGTAAAATAGCTCAACTTCGTGAAGAGAGTCATGATATAAAAGAAGACTACTCTAACTTAATACGCACACTGTCATCGTAAGCAATTATCTACTTTTAAATAAACGAGTATTATGAAATTTTCTATTGAACGTAGTTTGCTATTAAAGCCGCTGCAACAAGTATCTGGTGCCTTAGGTGGCCGTCCATCATTGCCAATTTTAGGCAATATTTTACTTCAGGTAGAAAATGGTCAACTGTCAATGACCGCAACCGATTTAGAAGTAGAATTGATCAGTAAAATCATGCTAGAAGGGGATTTTGAAGCGGGCGCTGTAACCGTTCCTTCTCGTAAGTTCTTAGATATTTGTCGTGGTTTACCAGACAGTGCTGTCATTACTATCGTATTAGAAGGCGACCGTATTTTGGTTCGTTCTGGTCGTAGTCGATTCACATTGGCAACGCTGCCAGCGAATGATTTCCCAAATATTGAAGGTTGGCAGAGTGAAGTTGAGATCACGCTATCTCAGGCTCAGCTTCGTAAACTGATTGAAAGTACTCAGTTTTCTATGGCGAACCAAGATGTTCGTTATTACCTCAATGGTATGATGTTTGAAACGCAAGGTAATATCTTCCGTTCAGTTGCGACTGATGGTCATCGAATGGCTGTGTGTAATATGCCAATTGGGACTGAATTACCGGAACAGCAAGTGATCATGCCACGCAAAGGTATTCAAGAACTTGTTCGTCTTCTTGACTCGCCAGATCAGAGTGTTACCTTACAATTTGGTAATTCAAATGTGCGTGCCGAAGTGAATAACTTTGTCTTTACCTCTAAGCTTGTTGATGGGCGTTTCCCAGACTATCGACGTGTAATGCCACAAAGTAGTAATAAAACATTGGAAGCCGATTGTGATGAGCTACGCCAAGCATTTTCTCGTGCTGCTATCTTATCGAATGAAAAATTCCGTGGTGTTCGCGTTAATTTAGCGAATAACCAAATGCGAATTACAGCAAACAACCCAGAGCAAGAAGAAGCGGAAGAAATCTTAGATGTAGATTTCCAAGGCGACGATATTGAAATTGGGTTTAATGTTAGTTATGTATTAGATGTATTAAATACATTGAAGTGCGATCGTGTACGTATTTCAATGACAACAGCGAACGCGAGTGCGTTGGTGGAAGATTGTGCGAATGATGAAGCGCAATATGTTGTTATGCCAATTCGTCTATAAAAGACCATAATAAAACATGCCATTATCACGTTTAATCATTAATGATTTTCGCAACATTAGCACGTGTGATATTCAATTATCTGCGGGGTTTAATTTTGTTATCGGTCCTAATGGTAGTGGGAAAACCAGTGTCCTTGAAGCGATTTATTTGCTCGGACACGGGCGTTCTTTCAAAAGCTCGTTAACAGGTCGAATTATTCGAAATAGCTGTGACGAGCTTTTTATTCATGGTCGATTTACTACTCCTGAACAGTTTGAATTGCCAATCGGCATAAATAAACAGAGAGATGGCACAACTGAAGTAAAAATAGGCGGAGAAAGTGGGCAAAAACTGGCACAATTAGCTAAGGTTTTACCACTGCAATTGATTCACCCTGAGGGGTTTGAATTGGTTACCGATGGCCCTAAATTTCGCCGAGCGTTTATTGATTGGGGAGTGTTTCACGTGGAACCTGCATTTTATGATGCATGGAGCCGAGTGAAACGATTAACTAAACAACGAAATGCGTTATTAAAAACGGCACAAAGCTATCGAGAGTTGAGTTACTGGGATTTGGAACTTACCAATCTTGCTGAGAAAATAGATCAATGGCGAGTGGATTACATTAATCACATATCTGAAGCAACTCAACAAATATGTCAGGCATTCTTACCAGAATATGACATAAAGCTGTCATACTATCGCGGTTGGGAGAGAGAGACTCCTTATGCGGAATTGCTTAAACGAAATTTTGAGCGAGATAAACAGCTGGGGTATACCGTCGGCGGCCCAAATAAAGCCGACTTACGAATTAAAGTTGCAGGCACTCCTGTTGAAGATGTGCTGTCCAGAGGTCAACTTAAGTTGATGGTATGCGCATTACGATTAGCGCAAGGGCAGCATTTAACTGAAGCAACAGGAAAGCAGTGCATCTACTTAATAGATGATTTTGCTTCTGAACTGGATAGTCACCGCCGTCAATTGCTGGCTCAATATTTGAAACAGACAAAGGCACAGGTGTTTATTAGTTCAATAACTGCTGAACAGATTGCAGATATGCATGATGAAGAAAGCAAGATGTTTGAGATAGAACATGGCAAAATAGCCCAAGGATAAAAACGCGAGAGTAACTCATGTCAGAAAATTATGATTCATCGAGTATTAAAGTACTAAAAGGCCTGGATGCAGTACGTAAGCGTCCGGGTATGTATATCGGCGACACCGACGACGGTACTGGTCTTCACCACATGGTATTTGAGGTTGTCGATAACTCAATCGATGAAGCTCTTGCTGGTCACTGTAGCGACATTATTGTTACCATTCATGAAGATAACTCTGTTTCCGTTAGCGATGATGGCCGTGGTATCCCAACTGAAATCCATGAAGAAGAAGGCGTATCTGCCGCTGAAGTTATCATGACGGTACTTCACGCTGGTGGTAAGTTTGATGATAACTCATACAAAGTATCGGGTGGCCTTCACGGTGTTGGTGTTTCGGTTGTAAACGCATTATCAGAGAAAGTGGAGCTGACGATTCATCGTAGAGGCGAAATTTTCCAACAAATTTATTGTCATGGTGTTCCTCAGGCTCCACTAGCCGTCATTGGTACAACTGATACAACGGGTACTAAAATCCGTTTTTGGCCGAGTGACCAAACGTTTGCAAATATTGAATTTGTGTATGACATTCTAGCAAAACGCTTACGTGAGCTTTCTTTCTTAAACTCTGGCGTATCTATCCGTCTACAAGACATGCGTGAAGAAGATAAATCTGATCACTTCATGTTTGAAGGCGGCATCAAAGCGTTTGTTACTCACTTGAACCGTAATAAAACACCAGTACATCAGAAAATATTCTATTTTGATGCAGAGCGTAAAGAAGACGGTATTGTTGTGGAAGTAGCGATGCAGTGGAATGACTCTTACCAAGAGAATATCTTCTGTTATACCAATAACATCCCACAACGTGATGGTGGTGCTCATTTATCTGGCTTCCGTTCAGCGTTAACGCGTACTTTGAACTCATTCATGGACAAAGAAGGCTTTTCTAAGAAAGCTAAATCTTCAGCATCAGGTGATGATGCTCGTGAAGGTCTAACTGCCGTTGTTTCTGTTAAAGTGCCTGATCCTAAGTTTTCAAGCCAAACTAAAGATAAACTGGTTTCTTCAGAAGTTAAGTCTGCGGTTGAATCGGCAATGAATGAAAAACTAGCTGAATTCTTAGCGGAAAACCCAGGCGAAGCGAAAATGGTTTGTTCTAAAATCATTGATGCAGCACGTGCGCGTGAAGCCGCTCGTAAGGCTCGTGAAATGACTCGTCGTAAAGGCGCGTTAGATATTGCAGGTCTTCCTGGTAAGCTTGCTGATTGTCAGGAAAAAGATCCTGCACTATCTGAACTATACATAGTGGAAGGGGACTCTGCTGGCGGTTCAGCCAAGCAGGGACGTAACCGTAAAAACCAAGCGATCCTTCCGCTTAAAGGTAAAATTCTAAACGTAGAAAAAGCACGTTTTGATAAAATGATCTCTTCTCAAGAGGTTGGTACGCTAATTACTGCATTAGGTTGTGGTATTGGTCGTGACGAATACAATCCGGATAAACTGCGTTACCACAACATCATCATCATGACCGATGCCGATGTCGATGGTTCTCACATCCGAACTCTACTTTTGACTTTCTTCTACCGTCAAATGCCTGAGCTGATTGAACGTGGCTACATTTACATTGCTCAACCACCACTTTACAAAGTGAAGAAAGGTAAACAAGAGCAATATCTTAAAGATGAAGAAGCGAAGGGTGAATACCAAATTATGCAAGCGTTAGACAATGCTGTGTTATTTGTTAACCCAGATGAATCTATCTTCGGTCAAGAGCTTGAGAATTTAATTCGCTCATTTAATGGTGTGGTTAAATTAATTGAGCGCATGAGTCGTCGTTACCCATTACCGCTATTGAATCGTTTACTTTATACGCCTCGTCTAACTCAAGGTGAATGTGAAAATGAAGCGACAGTTCAAGCATGGACTGATGCATTAGTTATCGCACTTAATGAAAATGAACAAGGTGCAAGCCAGTACACATCAGCGCTGCAGTTTAATGAAGAGTTAAATATTCATCAGCCTAAACTTGTTGTTCGTACTCACGGTGTTCAACATGAGCACATATTAAGTGCAGATCTACTTAACTCGAAAGAGTACGGTCGTATCGCTGATTTATCAGAAACGCTTAATGGTCTGATTGAAGAAGGTGCTTACGCACAACGTGGTGAGCGTAAGCAACCAGTAGAAACATTGGATGAAGCGATTGCATGGTTAATTAAAGACTCTAGTCGTGGCGTTTATTTACAGCGTTACAAAGGTCTGGGTGAAATGAACCCTGAGCAGCTTTGGGAAACCACGATGGATCCTGATTCTCGCCGTATGATGCAAGTAACGATTAACGACGCAGTAAGTGCGGATGAGTTGTTTACTACGCTAATGGGTGATCATGTTGAGCCGCGTCGTAACTTCATTGAAGAGAACGCACTACGTGTAGCTAACCTAGACGTATAAATTTTATAATTCTATATTTTGCCAGTTAGTCCTACTTCTGCGTCGAAGGTGCTCACTTATGTTCATAAGCTCCGCGCCTTCTTCTTGAATTAGAACGAACTGACTTCATCTAGAATCATAAATGCTTAAGTTGAATATTAAGAAGCACTGCTAATTAGCGGTGCTTTTTATTTACTCTGAATACGCCTTCAGCACTTCTTCTGCAATGATATCGATGCCTTTTTGCATCATGACTTCATCTTGTACATAGTTCATACGTAAACATTGATGAGCATGATCCCAGCTGTCATCTTGGCCAATAAAGAAGTATTCCCCAGGGACAATTAAGACACCGCGAGCTTTCAAGCGTTTGTACAGTTCCATGGTTGTGATTGGCAGTTCATCAAACCATAGCCACAAGAAAATCGCGCCTTCAGGTTTATGAATACGAAAACGAGGATCGGTAATCGCCGTTTGTAGCATCTTAACGGCAGCTTGAGATTTATGACGGTAGAAGGGTTGAATTACGTCTTCACTTAAACGCAATAAATCACCCGACTCAATCATGTGCAAACCAATAGCTGGTCCCATACTTCCCGGCGCTAAACTGATAATGCCGTTTAAATTGGTCATCGCTTCCGTCATTTTTTCATTGGCAATCACAATGCCACAGCGTAAGCCCGGTAAACCTAATTTAGAAAGGCTCATACATAGAATGGTGTTTTCATTCCAAAATGGAGTGACTTCTTCAAAGATAATATTTGGGAAAGGGGTGCCATAAGCATTATCGAGAATTAATGGAATATTATTATCGCGTGCCAATTTATCCAGTTTAATCACTTCATCGTCGGTGATCACATTACCTGTTGGATTTGTTGGACGAGAAATACAGATAGCGCCAACCGAGTCATCAACTTTCAGTTGACTAAAATCAACATGGTATTTGAACAGACCATTATCGAGTAATTCAATTTCTGGACGGTAAGAAATAAAGCTATCAACTTCTAATTCAGAATCCGCATAACCAATGTATTCAGGTGTCAGAGGCAATAAAATTTTCTTTTTAGAACCATCAGAATAAGTACCCGCTAATAAATTGAATAAGCTAAAAAACGCACTTTGGGAGCCATTGGTTAAGCTGATGTTTTTGGAACTTATGTTCCAACCATAGGTCTCTTTAAGTAGCTTAGCTAAGGCTCTAACAAAGCTGTCTTTGCCCTGTGGACCGTCATAATTTGCCATGGCTGCGATCAGCTCACCCGAATCGAGCATTTTTTGTGAGGCATCTTTAAAGTAGTCGAGCATAGCTGGAATGCCCGCAGGATTACCGCCACCGAGCATGATTGCACCTGGGGTACGCAAGCCATCATTTAAATCATCCATTAACTGGGTGATCCCGCTGTAACGAGTAAATTTTTCGCCAAATTGAGTAAACTTCATTACGACTACCGTGATAATTAGAGAGTGGATGTATTGATTGTTTTAACAACATACCTCAACACCAAACAGAGATAAAGAGCCAAGATAAGCCCTTATTTTATTACTTAGACCATAAACTCAAAGTGAATTTTCATAAAGTGCTTATTTTTGCTACTCCCGGAGGGGTCAGCGAGGTATACTTCTTGGTTATATTTATCAACCATCGCGCGAATTAAATTATGCAAAAATACGATATCAAAACCTTCCAGGGAATGATCCTCGCGCTGCAGGATTATTGGGCACAACAGGGTTGTACGATTGTACAGCCATTAGATATGGAAGTGGGCGCAGGTACATCTCACCCAATGACATGTCTGCGAGCGCTTGGCCCAGAGCCAATGGCTACCGCTTATGTTCAACCATCTCGTCGTCCTACGGATGGCCGTTATGGTGAAAACCCTAACCGTCTGCAGCACTACTATCAATTTCAGGTAGCGTTAAAGCCTTCTCCAGATAATATTCAAGAGCTGTACTTAGGTTCTTTAGAAGTGCTTGGTATCGATCCACTTGTTCATGATATTCGTTTCGTAGAAGACAACTGGGAAAACCCAACATTGGGCGCTTGGGGCCTAGGCTGGGAAATCTGGCTAAACGGCATGGAAGTAACGCAATTTACTTACTTCCAACAAGTGGGTGGTCTTGAGTGTAAACCTGTTACTGGTGAAATCACTTACGGTATCGAACGTCTTGCTATGTACATTCAAGAAGTAGATTCTGTTTACGATCTTGTATGGAACCATGGCCCTCAAGGTGTGGTTACTTACGGTGATATCTTCCACCAAAACGAAGTTGAGCAATCGACTTACAACTTTGAACACGCAGACGTTGATTTCCTATTTGGTTTCTTCGATCAGTGTGAGAAAGAGTGTAAAGAATTGCTTGAGCTTGAAAAGCCGCTACCTCTTCCAGCGTACGAGCGCATTCTAAAAGCAGGTCATGCATTTAACCTGTTAGATGCTCGTAAAGCGATCTCAGTAACTGAGCGTCAGCGTTACATTCTTCGTATTCGTAACCTAACTAAATCGGTTGCAGAAGCATACTATGCATCACGTGAAGCGCTAGGCTTCCCTATGTGTCGTTCTAATAAACCGACAGCAACTGAGGAGAAGTAATCATGGCGAAGAATTTTCTAATCGAATTAGGTACTGAAGAGCTTCCACCAAAAGCACTTCGTTCATTAGCTGAAGCATTTGCTGCTAACTTTGAAGCAGGTCTTAAAGCGGCTGATTTAGCACACCAAGGCATTAAATGGTACGCAACTCCTCGTCGTTTAGCGCTTAAAATCGCTGAATTAGATGAAGGCCAAGCAGACAAAATCGTTGAAAAACGTGGTCCAGCTATCGCGTCTGCATTTGATGCTGACGGTAATCCGACTAAAGCAGCTCAAGGCTGGGCTCGTGGTAACGGTATTACGGTTGAGCAGGCTGAGCGCCTAAAAACAGACAAAGGCGAATGGCTACTTCATAAAGAAGCAGTTAAAGGCCAACCGGTACAAGAAATTGTTGTTGAATTAGCAGCAAAAGCACTCGCTGGCTTACCAATTCCTAAAGCAATGCGTTGGGGTAACTCTGACATTCAATTTATTCGTCCAGTGAAAACACTGACTATCCTATTAGGTGATGAATTAGTTGAAGGTACTATCCTAGGTGTTGCTTCTGCTCGTACTATCCGTGGTCACCGTTTCATGGGTGAAAGCGATTTTACGATTGATTCTGCTGACCAATACCCTGCGATCTTAGAAGAGCGCGGTAAAGTAATGGCTGACTACGATGCGCGTAAAGCGATCATCCTTGCTGGTGCTAAAAAAGCAGCAGAAGCGGTTGGCGGTATTGCGGATCTAGAAGACGAGTTAGTTGAAGAAGTAACGTCTCTAGTTGAATGGCCTGTGGTATTAACCGCTAAGTTCGAACAAGAGTTCTTAAACGTTCCGTCTGAAGCGCTAGTTTACACAATGAAGGGCGATCAAAAGTACTTCCCAGTATATGATCAAGAGAAGAACCTACTTCCTAACTTCATCTTTGTTACTAACATCGAATCTAAAGAGCCTCGTCACATTATCGAAGGTAATGAGAAAGTGGTTCGTCCGCGTCTTGCTGATGCTGAGTTCTTCTTCAATACAGACCGTAAGCGTCCGCTTATCGACCGTCTGCCTGAACTAGAGCAAGCTATCTTCCAAAAGCAATTGGGCACAATTAAAGACAAAACAGACCGTATTACTGAGCTTGCTGGCTACATCGCTGAGCAAATCGGTGCGGATGTTGAGAAATCTCAACGTGCTGGTCTTTTAGCTAAGTGTGACTTAATGACATCAATGGTATTTGAATTTACAGATACTCAAGGTGTTATGGGTATGCACTATGCAACTCACGATGGTGAAGATGCACAAGTTGCATTAGCGCTTTACGAGCAATACATGCCTCGTTTCGCTGGTGATGATCTACCAAGTACTGATGTATCTGCATCAGTAGCAATGGCAGATAAACTAGATACACTTGTGGGTATCTTCGGCATTGGTCAAGCACCAAAAGGCTCTGATCCATTTGCACTTCGTCGTGCTGCACTGGGTATCCTACGAATCATCGTTGAAAAAGATTACAACTTAGACCTAGTTGATTTAGTGGCTAAAGCGCAGTCTCTATTTGCTCTAGAAGATGGGTCAACTAAGCTAACGAATGCAAATGTAGACACTGACGTGATTGATTTCATGCTAGGTCGTTTCCGTGCATGGTACCAAGATGAAGGTTTCAGCGTAGACATCATCCAAGCGGTACTAGCTCGTCGTCCGACGAAGCCTGCTGATTTTGATAAGCGTGTGAAAGCGGTATCTCACTTCCGTGAACTAGACGCTGCTGAATCTCTAGCGGCTGCGAATAAGCGTGTAGGTAATATCCTTGCGAAATTCGATGGTGAACTGGCTCAAGAAATCGATCTAGCTCTTCTACAAGAAGATGCAGAGAAAGTATTGGCTAAGAAAGTTGAGATCCTAGCTGAAGCACTAGAACCTGTATTTATTGCTGGTAATTATCAAGAAGCATTAAGCCGCCTAGCTGAGCTACGTGAACCTGTTGATGCCTTCTTTGACGGTGTTATGGTTATGGCTGATGATGAAGCGCTTAAAATTAACCGTCTAACATTGCTTAACAAGCTACGTAACTTATTCTTAGATATTGCTGATATTTCTCTTCTTCAAAAATAAGAAATAGCCTTATTTAATAAAATACCTCGCCTTTGCGGGGTATTTTTTTGTCAAAATATCGTATTTTCGTAAATTAGAGGTTAATTATATTCATAACAGTGTCTACAATTGGCTCTCTTCTCTTTTATTAGGCTGCTGATTTCGATGAAATTATCTGTGTGTGCAACATTTATCTCTCTTTCTTTTTTGGTCGGGTGTCAAAGTACCTCGTTACCATCTACGGATAATTCAAACGCTTCTATCACCACTGAGCTTACTTCATCGAATCAATCTGTTAATAAAGAAGTGGTATGCCCTTCATTAGGAATACGACCTGTTACGGTAACTGTTTCTGATTTGTGGTCTGAAGGCGAGGTGGTTACTGATGCTTATTCTGGCAATATTGCTCAGGTAAAAGATGGGCAAATAACGTTAACACCAAGTCGTCATAGTGGTGGTTTGTTATTATTAGAATCAAGAGCGGTATCGGAATCAACAGAAGAGAAGATTGATTTCCAATGGCAGAACGCGACATTTTATCATATCGCCACCGATCGTTTTTATAACGGTAACAGTTGGAATGACCATAGTTATGGTCGTCAGGCATCAGCTCAAGGCTTTAAAGGTGGCGATATTGCAGGCTTAACCAAAAAACTAGATTATTTGGCTGAGTTAGGTGTTGATGTATTGTGGATTTCGACACCATTAGAGCAAGTACATGGTTGGCTTCCTGGTAAAGATGGTAATACACCAGAATATCCATATGCAGGCGGTGCAACCTTGGATTGGACTCAGCTTGATACTAATATGGGTAGCGAGCAAGAGATGAAAGCCCTCGTTGATTTAGCGCACCAACTAGGAATGAGAGTGGTGTGGAGTATCGATAGCACGCCATCCCAACCGAGTTTATCTGATCTACAACAGTTTGGCATTCAACCAAACTCCGATAAAAATCTTCCGAGTTATTGGAGTGACTGGCATCCTAAAGAAGGCCAAAACCTGACAAACTACCTTGATGACTTTAAAAATGAAAAAGGCGAGATCCCACAGTGGTGGTCTGAAGCTTGGTTTGATGGTTCTATTGATGTGACAACGCCAACGTTCTTTACTAATAAACCAATAACGGCGGTTACTCAGGTCAGTGATAATAAGAATGAATTATTAACCGGATGGATCACAACCTGGATCGCTAAATTTGGTATTGATGGGGTTGTTCTGTCTCAATCTACTCCACCGTTAATTGAACAATTAGAACAAACCGGTAGTAAAGTTTTTGAAGAATGGAAAAAAGACAATCAATACAAAGCGTTTGAAGATGCTTCATTTTTGGTGATTGATTTAGAGAATAATAATCACTTTATTCCTCAAGTTCGTCCAATTAATTTAACTGAAAAAAAGTGTTTAACGTCATTAAGTCACCAGTTTGATACATCGATAGAGAACCCTTTATCGGCACTAACCTGGTTTGGTAAAGAGAGAAAACCAGAGTTAAGTTCGGATAATTACGCTCAATATCGTGATGCGGCCTCAGCATTGTTATTATCTAAAGGAAGTATTTTTGTGTGGTATGGCGATGAAAGCGGCAAGGCTGGTGATCGGTATAGTGTGATGAATTGGGATGATATGACAGGGCAACATTGGTCACTATCAGCTCATTGGAAGACGCTGCTTACTTTTAGAGGGGATCACTCCTCTGTTTCTCAAGGTGAGATCCAAGTGATTAATCAGGAACCTTACTATGCTGTTATACATAAAAATGGAATTGATAAAGTAATGGTTGTTTATACCGGAGAATAGCGTTTTTAAGCTCTATTTCTTGTGTCATCAAAGTTTAATCACATCAGAATAAGAGTGTGATACTAGACACATAGGTTTTGGTGTAGAGGTGATAATCTAGAGCTAGAATTAGTTGTATTGGTAGATGTTTCTTTAAAGGATAGGAGCTTATCATGACTCGTTTTTTAGCTATCTCACCGCAAAGTCAATGTTATCTATTTACTGTGGCATTAGCGCTTAATTTATTGGGTATGGTACTAACAGATATGTGGGTACCTATGGTGGTTGGAGCCATTGTGACAACAGGACTGTCTGTTGATGCTTGGGTTCGAGTTCACTATGTATTACCAATGAAAAAAGAAATGCGTAATTTGCAGCACGAAATAGAAAGCATCCAGAAGCAAGTTCGAGATATCAGCACATAAACGCAGTAGCTGTTTGTTTATAATGAAAAATAGAATAAAGGCGACCACATTGGTCGCCTTTATTCTATTTTTAAGCTGGAAGCCCTTTGCGGATTAAAAATCGATAAGGGAGCGTATCTGTGTCTTCTGCAAGTAACTCATGATCCATAAAACGGCAAAAGCTTGGGATGTCACGAGTCGTTGATGGATCGTCTGCTTTAATTAGTAGAGTCTCACCATCTTGCATCTGTCGGATTGTTTTTCTAACCATCATGACAGGCTCAGGGCAGCGTAAGCCTTCCGCTTCTAGTGTTTGGGTTGCTGTATCAAAGTTGATGGTCATCATTGTATCTCTTTACAATTAAAGGCGACCAAGATCATACTGCTGTAAAAAAAATAATCAATACACATTGGCAAAGAACTGAAAAGAGAGTAATTTATTTATTAACAATGCATTAACATCGAATGGTTAACGTATTGTTTTAAATGTTCTTGGTCATAGAAAGAAAGTAATAGAAGGATCGCCATTATGCTTACTCAAATAGATCGCTTAACTATTTATTGTGTTCTTTGCTTTGTTACGATTTGCTCACTAGTTCTGCGTACACCAGAAAACATTAACCTTTTCCCTTTAATTAGCCTTGCCTCCGTTATGGTTGCACTTACTATCGAACTAAAAACATGGTCAGAAAGTGAAGCAGCAGAAGAGCAAGATTACTAACTCAAAATGAATACAATAACAGATAACACACACGCTCTAGCTTTCCCGTCTCTTTATCATTCTTAATCCCAAATTAAGAAGTGTATAAATTGCGGGATTTTTTTTATCTTAAAAACCGTTACACTAATAAAAACCGTTTAGGTTATTTCAGATATAGGTTTAGATAATGGAACTCGAAGAAGTTTATCGTCGTGATTTAAATTTACTCATTGCCTTAAAAGTATTACTAGAAGAAAACAGCGTAAGCCAAGCGGCGATCCGATTGAATTTGAGTCAATCGGCAATGAGTCGTGTATTAGGCCGATTACGTGACTTACTTGGTGATCCATTATTTACTCGTCAGGGCCAGCATTTAGTTCCCACACAAAAAGCATTGGAGATTAATGCTCAAATTAATCAACCTTTAGAGTCGCTTCGTCAATTGCTCACCCCAAGTGACTTTACTCCGATGCATTGCGATCAACACTTTTTGATTGCAACTACTGACTACGCAATGCAAACCATCTTACCTTACGCGTTACCTAAGATTTATGAGCAAGCACCGAATATTTCATTGGAATTCACTTCTCTAAATCATGAAAACTTGTTTAAACAATTAAGTACTGAAAAAGTGGATATGGCGATCTGTCGTCCTATTGGATCGGTGACGCCATTGAAGCAAGAGGTATTAGGGCAAGTAGGGGTATTGTGCCTGCTTTCTAAAAACCACCCACTTGCAGGTGTTCGTTTAACCTTAGATGATTATTTATTATTACCTCACGCCATGATTGCGATTAGCGATGGGGTAAAAGCGTTATTGGATAATGCGTTATTAGGGCAAAGAGAAAGAAGACAAGTATTGAGGGCGTACCATTTAGAAGCGGCATTAGCGATCGTTGATAAAATGCCATTAGTGATCACTGTTCCTGCGGATCTTGCTTATTTAATGGCTGATCGTTATGACTTAGTGATTAAACCCTTACCGTTTGAATTTACTCCGTTTGATTATTCTTTAATTTGGCATTCTCGTTGTGATTCTTCACCAGCACAAACCTGGCTTCGACGTGTCGTAAAAGAAGAGTGCGGTAAGTTAATAGAAAAACGCATTGAAGACATTGGGTTCGTTTAATTTATTGTTGTTTAGATAAGAAAAAGGCAGCGATTAGGCTGCCTTGGTTTACTGATGTTTTCACATTAACGCTAAGCTAGGTAGGGCTCAGTGTTAAATTATTTTTTAGTTGATAAGACTAAATTTTGATTACCACACGACCTGTGATTTTACCGTTTGTAATGTCTTCTGCTGCTTGAATCGCATCATCTAATGCTACTTCTTTTGTTGCTTGAGCATAGAATGAGTCAGGTAGAAGAGTTGACAGCTGTTCCCATGCTTTGATGCGTTTTTCACGAGGACACATCACTGAATCTACACCTTGTAGGCGAACATTACGTAAAATGAATGGCATTACTGTTGTTGGCAAATCAAAACCACCTGCCAGACCACACATTGCAACCGCACCGTTGTAATCAATTTGTGCTAATACTTTAGCCAGTACTTTGCTACCAACGGTATCAATTGCGCCAGCCCATAGTTGTTTTTCTAATGGTTTTGCTGGTTCTTCTAGGTCGCTACGCTCAACAATGCGTGATGCGCCTAATGATTTAAGCAGCTCACCATTTTCAGAAGCTCGGCCAGTTACCGCAGCAACTTTATAACCTAATTGGTTAAGAAGAGTGATAGATACACTACCGACACCGCCACTTGCTCCAGTTACTAGGATCTCTCCATCTTCTGGTTTGATCCCCGCATCAACAATCGCTTGAACACATAGCATGGCAGTAAAACCAGCGGTGCCGATTGCCATTACTTTTTTAGCGTCTAGGCCTTTTGGCATAGGAACTAACCAATCACCATTTAGGCTCGCTTTTTCAGCCATGCCGCCCCAGTGACCTTCACCTACGCCCCAACCAGTTAGAACCACTTCATCGCCGGCTTGGTAACGAGCATCATCCGAGTGAGATACTACACCCGCTAAATCAATACCTGGAACCATTGGGAAGTTACGAACAATGCGCCCTTTACCAGTAATTGCTAAGCCATCTTTGTAGTTAAGAGAAGAGTAGCTAACATCAACTTTTACATTACCTTCAGGAAGTTGAGATTCATCGATCTCAGTAATTGCTGCAATGGTATTTCTTTCTTCTTGATTCAGAACTAATGCTTTAAACATAACAAACTCCAATGACGAGAATAAGTGAATCAAACCAAGCGTTTGATTGATTTGGTAAGTGTAGGTGAGTTTTTATTAGAAAAAAAATGATACTTAAACATGAGTAATATGCATTTTTTGCATAGATCCTTTTATAAAAAAATTTTAAAAATAACAAATAAGATCTTTACTTTTTATAGGATCATGTTATTTTGCACATCTTGCTCTGATGTACAGAGTTATTAATACAAGCAATAAGTACAGTAAAACCCTCAGAAAAATATCTTCGCAAAAGCTATTATCTCCGTGTTTCATTTCACTTTTCCAATCATTAATAATTGAACATTTCAGCAGATCGTTAGCAACGAATAAGCCTAACTGGATCTATTTATAATGTAATACGACCGTGTGCTGTCGAAGTTGTGAAATACGTTGGCTTTATACCTAATATCGTTATTAGGCTACCTGCTTATTTTTTAAAGAACGATTTTAAAGAATAAATAGATGGATAAGGTAAAGAACGTACAACTTCTCTATGTATAAATTACATAAGATAAATATCTCTTCTCAGGCTAAACAAGCGCATCGTATTGATGCATGTTTATACTAAAGTTAAGAAGGATATATCATGTCTAAATCAACAGGCAGAAAGCGTTTTTGGTTCCACCAAGCGCGTGATACAAAAATCATCTCAAAAAAATAAGATGATAAAAGCGATACCAAATTAGGTATCAACTCGAAAAAAGTCGCCCAAGAAGGCGACTTTTTTAGTTTCTCGCGTATCGGTTTATTTTTAAGGACGTTCAAATACGGTAGCAATGCCCTGTCCAAGACCAATACACATGGTAGCGACACCCAGTTTAGCGCCGGTACGTTCCATGTTATTGATTAGCGTGGTGGCAATACGTGAGCCAGAACAACCAAGAGGGTGGCCTAACGCAATCGCGCCACCATTCAAGTTAACCTTCTCCTCCATTACGTCCATCAATCCTAAATCTTTAATGCAAGGCAGAGATTGGGCAGCAAACGCTTCGTTTAGCTCAAATAAATCAATATCATCAATCGATAACCCAGCTCGTTTTAGCGCTTTTTGAGTCGCAGGTACAGGACCATAACCCATGATTGACGGGTCACATCCAGATACCGCCATTGAACGTACTTTCGCACGAATGGTTAATCCTAATTCATTAGCTTTCTCTTCACTCATGATAAGCATCGCAGAAGCACCATCAGATAATGCTGATGAAGTACCTGCGGTAACCGTGCCATTGGCGGGATCAAATGCTGGGCGTAATGCGGCTAAACCCTCTAGTGTTGTTTCTGGACGAATAACTTCATCGTGTTTCACTAGCGTAAGTGCACCATTTTCATCATGACCTTCAATCGGTAGGATTTCAGAATCAAAGTGACCTTCAATGGTCGCGCGATGTGCTTTTTGATGTGACGCGAGAGCAAACGCATCTTGTTGTTCACGAGTTATTCCGTGCATCTTACCTAGCATTTCAGCGGTTAACCCCATCATGCCAGACGCTTTCGCAACACTCTTTGATAATCCAGGGTGGAAGTCGACACCGTGATTCATAGGTACATGACCCATGTGTTCAACACCGCCAATAATACAGATGTCAGCATCACCTACCATAATGGCACGAGAGGCATCATGCAGAGCTTGCATTGAAGAACCACATAAACGGTTTACGGTAGTTGCAGCGATAGATTTTGGTAAGCCTGCTAATAATGATGCATTACGAGCAATATTAAAGCCTTGCTCTAAGGTCTGTTGAACACAGCCCCAATAGATATCTTCGATTTGATTTGGTTCGACCTTTGGATTTCGTTCTATTAAACCTTTCATTAAATGTGCAGATAAGTCTTCGGCGCGAGTATGGCGGAATACCCCATTTTTAGAACGACCCATCGGAGTTCGGATGCAATCAACAATAACGACATTTTTCATGATAAATCCTTCCTTAGATTGAGGCTGATGATGGTGATTTAGGGGCAGGGTAATAACACTCTCCAGCCGCTGCTTTTTGTTTGATACTCTCTGGTACTTGGTAAACTGCACCGAGTTGCTCAAACTCCTTCGCCATCTCTAGATAGGTCGATAATCCAATTGCATCAAGATAGCGGAAAACGCCGCCTTTGAATGGAGGGAAACCTAGTCCATACACTAATGCCATGTCAGCTTCTGCCGGTGAAGCAATGATGCCTTCATCCAAACAGCGAATGACTTCATTAATCATTGGGATCATCATACGAGCGCTGATCTGCTCTGAGGTATAAGGTTGAGTTGTGTCTGTTACTGTTGCGATGATCGCGCTGGTGCCCTCATCAACATTTTTCTTTGGCTTGCCCTTTCTATCTACGGTATAAGCATAGAACCCGGTGCCATTTTTCTGACCGTAACGGTTCTCTTCAAACATTGCATCAACCACATCGCGTCCGTTTTTTGCCATACGTTCAGGGAAACCTTGGGCCATCACAGCTTGGGCGTGATGAGCGGTATCAATACCGACGACATCAAGTAAGTAAGCGGGGCCCATTGGCCAACCAAACTCTTTTTCCATCACTTTATCGATTTGTTGGTAATCCCCACCATCACGCAGCAATAAACTAAAGCCTGCAAAATATGGGAAAAGTACGCGGTTCACAAAGAAACCAGGGCAATCATTGACAACGATTGGGGTTTTACCCATTTGAGACGCGTAAGCAACGACGCGATCAATCGTTTGTTGTGAGGTTTTTTCGCCGCGAATAACTTCGACAAGCGGCATACGATGTACAGGGTTGAAAAAGTGCATACCACAGAAGTCTTCTGGGCGTTTTAATGATTTAGCTAGCAATGAGATAGGAATGGTTGAGGTGTTCGAGGCTAAAATAGTCCCCTTGTTAACTTCACCTTCTATTTCTACTAAAACTGCCGCTTTGATTTTTGGATTCTCAACGACTGCTTCCACAATGATGTCTTTAGTTTCGATCCCACCATAGTGTAAAGACGGAGTAATGGAAGAAAGCACTTGTGCCATTTTTAAACCAGACAAACGCCCGCGTTCTAATTGCTTATTAAGCAGTTTAGAGGCTTCGTTCATGCCTAAATCTAACGAAGGTTGAGCAATGTCTTTCATTAAAACAGGAACGCCTTTTGAGGCCGATTGATAAGCAATACCACCGCCCATGATCCCTGCGCCTAGTACTGCTGCGCTTGTTACTGGTTCACTGTTTTTAACCGCTTGCTTTGCTTTACTCTTAACAAATTGGTCGTTTAAGAAAATACCAACTAATGATTTTGCGACTTCGGTGCGAGTGAGAGCAACAAAGTGTTTGTTCTCAATGGCGAGTGCTTCATCTCGGCTCATGCCCGCACTTTGTTCAATGGACTTAACTGCGGTAATTGGTGCAGGGTAATGTTTCCCTGCTATTTTCATTATCATGCCTTTAGCAACATTGAATGACATCGCCGCTTCTAATGGCGATAGTTGCAATGGCGCTTTCTTTTGTTCGCGACGTTGTTGCCAATTTAATTGGCCATCAATCGCTTGTTTTAACATAGATATAGATGAATCGATTAAGGTTTCACGTGAAACAATGCCATCAATCATGCCTAGTTTTAAAGCGTCTTTTGCTCGTTTTGGTTTACCTGTAGTAATCACTTCCATAGCAGGGTCGGCACCAATTAAACGAGGCAGACGAACAGAACCGCCCCAACCAGGCATTATACCAAGTTGCGTTTCAGGTAAACCAATCGATGCGGTTTCATCTGCTAAACGAAAATCGGTAGCAAGCACACATTCACAACCGCCACCCAGAGCAAATCCAGTAATCGCAGTTAGTGTAGGAACAGGAAGGTCTTCTAGTTTATTAAAGATGACATTGGCTTGATGAAGCCATTCACTCAGTTCTTCTGGTGGTGTATCAAACAAACCAAGAAACTCAGTAATATCTGCCCCCACAATAAAGGCATTCTTACCTGATGAAAGTAAGAGCGCTTTTAACTCTTTTTGTTCGTAAAGCGCATCAATCGCTTCACCAAGTGACTGTATAGTGGCAAGGTTGAGCTTATTCACACTGCCTGTCGCATTAAACACTAGGTGAGCAATGCCTGATTCGATGTAGTCTACAGAGAGGTTTTCACCTTGATAAATCATTTTCTATCTCCATGAAATAAGAACCAGATCCGAGTATTCGTTATTATAATAATCTGGTTTGACCAGTTAATAGTGGTGCTAAAGTAAACAGATATCAAACTAAATTTAACATTTTATTTACGTTTATCTTGGTTGATCACAAATTTACTTTCTTCGGTTGGCGAATAAATATCAGCATAGAAAGCGTAAATGTAGTTATAAGTGATACACTTTAAGGTTCCGTTTCTAGTATCAGTGTAGTCTATGAATGATCAGCCATATCAAGTGCCAAAAGCGATGGCGGTATTTGAGGAAGAGATAAAAAAAAGCGTCTTTATTACCTATCTCGCCAGAACATCATCGATTGATGAAGCCAAAGCGTTTGTGGCAGAAATAAAAGCGAAACATTCTGATGCTAGGCATAACTGCTGGGGATTTGTTGTAGGAAGACCTGAAGATTCTATGAAGTGGGGTTTCAGTGATGATGGCGAACCTTCTGGTACCGCAGGTAAGCCAATACTTGCTCAATTGAGTGGTTGTGGAATTGGTGAAATTACTGCTGTGGTTACACGGTATTCTGGTGGTATCAAGCTTGGTACTGGTGGTCTAGTAAAAGCTTATGGCGGCGGGGTTCAGCAAGCATTAAAGCTAATTGAAACGGAAGAAAAACGCATTACGGCTCATGTTATTTTGCATTGTGACTATAACTTAGTTAGTTTGGTCGAAACATTGCTTCACCAATACGAAGGACAACAAGTAAGTGCCGACTATAGTGATAAAGTTGTTATGACGTTAGAGCTAGAGAAACGTGTCATTACTGAATTTAAAACCGCAGTAATTAATAAAAGCGGTGCCAAAATTGAATTTCCAACCCAGTAATTCAGTTCATATAAACCATTAGGATGTGAGTGACGCGAAGCGTTCAATAAATCATGCAGTTTCGTTCAATTATTCGAATCGTGGGTATTTTACTCGCGGTTTTTAGTTTTTTTATGCTGGCTCCAGCTCTTGTCGCGTTTATTTATCGTGATGGTGCAGGTGTTCCGTTTGTTATTACCTTTTTCTTATTATTGGCTGGAGGCGGTGCGCTTTGGTTTCCAAACCGACAGCATAAACGCGAATTAAAATCTCGCGATGGCTTCCTCATCGTTGTACTTTTTTGGATGGTAATCGGCAGTGCCGGAGCGCTGCCATTTTTGCTTTCTGGCTCTCCTGATATTTCGATAACCAATGCATTTTTTGAGTCCTTCTCTGGTTTGACAACAACAGGGGCTACAGTTCTTACTGGGTTAGATCATTTACCTAAAGCGATCTTATTCTACCGACAACTCCTGCAATGGTTTGGTGGTATGGGTATTATCGTTTTGGCTGTTGCTATTCTGCCAGTGCTAGGCATTGGTGGTATGCAGCTTTATCGTGCTGAAATTCCTGGTCCTGTGAAAGATACTAAAATGACCCCCCGAATTGCAGAAACCGCAAAAGTACTTTGGTATATCTACTTAACCTTAACGATTGCTTGTACTTTAGCGTTTTGGGCTGCCGGAATGGATTGGTTTGATGCTATTTCTCATAGTTTCTCAACCATTGCGATTGGTGGATTCTCTACCCATGATGCGAGTATGGGCTATTTTAATAGCCCAGTAATTAATGGAATTACAGTGGTATTTTTACTTATCTCTGCCTGTAACTTCTCATTGCATTTTGCCGCATTTGCCTCAGGCGGTGTGCACCCTAAATATTATTGGAAAGACCCAGAATTTAGAGCGTTTATCTTTATCCAAGTGCTACTGTTTTTAGTGACCTTCTTATTGTTATTAAAGCACAGTACCTACGATTCAATTGGCGCAGCGGCAGATCAAGCGTTATTCCAAACCGTATCGATTTCGACAACGGCAGGTTTCACAACCACTAGCTTTTCTGAGTGGCCATTATTTTTACCTGTTTTATTATTGTTTTCTTCGTTCATCGGTGGTTGTGCAGGCTCAACCGGTGGCGGTATGAAAGTCATTCGTATTTTATTATTGTCACTTCAGGGCATGCGTGAGTTAAAGCGCCTTATTCACCCAAGGGCTATATTTACCATAAAGATTGGTACAAAGGCATTACCTCAACGAGTGGTTGATGCCGTGTGGGGTTTCTTCTCTGCTTATGCCTTGGTGTTTGTCATCTGTATGTTGGCATTAATTGCGACGGGCATTGATGAGTTAACTGCTTTCTCTGCGGTAGCGGCGACATTAAATAACTTAGGTCCAGGCCTAGGCGAGGTTGCGGTGCATTTTGGTGAGATAAATGATTCAGCAAAATGGATTTTAATTATCTCAATGCTATTTGGTCGTTTGGAAGTATTTACCTTACTTATTTTATTCACGCCGACGTTTTGGCGTAGTTAGTTTTTAGTATTAAAAAGTTTTAAGAGGTTACTGTGGAAAGAGTATTACTTCTTCACTCAAGCCGTGAAGGTCAAACGATTAAGATATTGGATTATATTGCGACTAAGTTCGGCGATGATGTTGATTGTCAGTTGGTGGATGTACATCAACCATTAACGGTGTCATTGTCAGATTATGATCGAGTAGTGATTGGCGCTTCTATTCGTTATGGTCACTTGAATAAAAAGCTGTATCAATTTATCGCTCAGAACCAAGCTGATTTAGAGCAAGCGAACGCTTCATTTTTTATCGTCAATCTTACTGCTCGTAAAGAGGGGAAAGATACACCAGAAACCAGTGCGTACTTTAAGAAGTTCTTACTTAAATCGCCTTGGGTTCCTAAATTGCAAGATACCTTTGCCGGTGCGTTGTTTTACCCACGTTATAATTTCTTTGACCGCTTTATGATTCAATTAATCATGAGAATGACGGGTGGAGAGACAGATCCAACCAAAGAAGTTGAATATACGAATTGGCAACGCGTTGATCAATTTGTTGAAAAGATTAAAAAAGGTTAAGTTTTATCCGTTTTTGATGAAATTGTGCGATAGAAGTAGAAATTTTAGTTTAGATGCTATTTTTTAGCATACTAGCTATGGATTTTCTTGTAAAAGTCATTACAATAGCACGCATAACAGGGGTGTAGCTCCAACTGGCAGAGCAGCGGATTCCAAATCCGCGTGTTGGGAGTTCGAATCTCTCCACCCCTGCCATATTTAGAGAAGGCTCATATCGAAAGGTATGAGCCTTTTTGCTATCTGGCATTTGGAAAAGAAAAAATAGGTTGGAAATGTTTTTCTAGTGTTCTGAATCTATACTTAAAAGAAAAGCAAGTGGGGTTGGTTCATTGATCTCAAAGACTTATGGGTGTGATGGAATGCTCTGTATGACTGTTATTTGAAGTTACTATTTATTGTTAAAAATGGTTTAGACGTTAAAGTAGTTAATTAATGTGATCTATGTCTTGTTTTTTGAGGCGTAGATAGTAAAATCTGCTGCTTAATTAATCTCTAGGGTTTTATAAAAATGAGTTACGATTTAGGTTCTGTTTATCTTGGTCAAATTGCGGCAAAGAACATGCTGAATGAAGCTATGTATGGCAAGCAACAACCAAGAAACAAAAAAACAGCAGTAACGAAAAAACTTTGGAAAGGATTCGAAAGTATTAATACTAAAATGGTGAAAGCGGTAAGTGGCTATACACCTGTATTAACTTGGTAAGTGATTTTACTGAATACGTTAAAAGGCGCTTAAATTTAGCGCCTTTTTATTTGCCATTTATAAATGATAGGAGTAGCATTTCATAGGTTGATTGGTTTTAGAACCGATCACGGGTGATGGATTCCCACCTTTAACCGCTCTAATTTAGAGATAATGATTCCTACTGTAGCGTACCCGATCGGATGACTCTATCATTATGGGGTAGATCCGTCTATAGTAGAGCCGTTTGTTATTTCTCTTCTCTCCTAAGATAGTCTATCCTTTTGATTAACCATATATTAAAAGATAGAACTTATGGCACACCCACTTAATCGTAATCTGCAAAATTTTTACCAAATGTTCAGATGGACACTGTTTGTGATCCCTGTAGCGCTATTGGTTGGTTCATTCAACGCCTTCTTTCTATGGCTATTAAGTGAGGCAACTCAAACTCGAATTGATAATCCTTGGTTGATTTACTTATTGCCTTTGGCGGGTTTAGTTATTGTTTATAGCTATCGTAACTGGGGTAAAAACTCTGCCGGTGGTAACAATTTAATCATGGATGAAATTCACCAAGCGGGTGAGGGTATCCCTGTCAGAATGGGACCATTAGTACTGCTTACCACGGTTATCACGCATCTATTTGGTGGTTCGGCGGGTCGAGAAGGTACAGCGGTTCAGATTGGTGGCGCAACGACGGATTTATTATCAAGAGTATTTAAGTTATCTGAAGATGACCGACGAATGATGCTAACCGCGGGTGTTGCCGCAGGGTTTGCGTCTATCTTTGGAACTCCATTTACAGGGGCTATCTTTGCGCTTGAAGTGTTGTTTATTGGACGTATTAAATTCAATGCCATTATTCCAGCGTTATTGGCCGCAATTCTAGCGAACGTCGTTGCTTCTGCTTGGGGGGCTCATCATACCCATTACCTAATTAGTTTTGATCAAGTCAGCACGTTATTTGGTCATGCGGTAGATATTGACTTGGTACTAATGGCTAAGGTAATTGTGGCCGCGATTGCGTTTGGTTTAGCGGGCTATTTATTTGGTGAATTAACTCATGGATTTAAAGACGTATTCAATGCCACGCTTAAAAATCCATATTTAATAGTGGTTGTTGGTGGCTTAATGGTCATTGCAATTACTCAACTTATTGGTAACTACGATTACATTGGTATCGGCGTATATCCAAGTCGAGATGGTGGTGTGAGTATTACCTCGGCGTTTAGTGCGGGTGGTGCTGAATGGTACAGTTGGATTTTGAAACTGCTATTAACGGCAATTACTTTGGCGGCGGGTTATAAAGGCGGTGAAGTAACTCCATTATTTTTTGTTGGTGCAACCTTAGGTAACTTCTTGGCGTGGGTGATGGGTGCGCCAGTTGATCTGTTTGCGGCATTAGGATTCTTAGCAGTATTTGCGGCAGCAACCAATACACCTTTAGCGTGTACCATCATGGGGGTTGAATTGTTTGGTGCGGATTACTTACCTTACTTTGCGCTAGCGTGTTATACGGCGTATTACTTTAGTGGTCATACGGGTATTTATTCTTCTCAACGTGTAGCGGTATCTAAAACACTTGAGCATGGCCGCGATCATGATGGTTCGAATAAAATTGGTTCTTACCGTGATTATAATTCGTCATGGTTAAAACATTTAGCGAAGAAACTAACTAAGAAAGACAAATAGTTTCACGTGAAACATGTAGTTTATAACGTGTTACTTAAGTTGAACCTAGTGTGCTTTGCAGTAAAAAAACACTTTGTCATCGATGTGTTACAACGTCAATTACATCGTTCTTTTTTACGGAGAAGCATATTAGGTTCATATTAATAAACCTAATATGCGTTCACTCACAAACTCAGCCAACCACTTCATAACTTCCTTTTCTTCCATTTCATTTCTTCAGCTCTTTCTTTATACTCCGACTACGTTCAGATTCTTATTAAGACAATCTGAAAGAAACTTGTCGGAGTGCTTAGTACTTTTATAGTACGAGCTGAGACCGCATTGCGGGATCCGTAGAACCTGATCAGGCTAATACCTGCGAAGGGAACAAGAGATAATTTTTATCTTAGTTTGTTAGTACTACTCGAATTATGTAATGATAAATCGTAGCTGAATTTTAGCTTTAATTTATTTGTCTAATTCATAGTATATAGGTATGCAGGTTTATTCTCTGTTGTATCTCAAACTAAGAACCTCTTGCTACAACTCAAATCCGACAAGCAATTATTCTATTTTTATCAAGGAATTTTGCTATGTCGTCAAGTCGTAAACAAGCATGTTTAGATGCTAAAACCAATATTGAATCGCTGTCGGTTCAACCATACCCAAACTCAAGTAAAGTTTATATCGAAGGCTCTCGTCCTGATATTCGTGTTCCAATGCGTGAAATTTCATTGGCTGATAGCTTAGTCGGTGGAACAAAAGAAAACCCAACACTAATACCAAACGAACCTATTCAAGTCTATGACACATCAGGGGTATATACCGACCCAAATTACGACATTGATGTTTACCAAGGGTTGCCTAAATTACGTGAACGTTGGATAGAAGACCGCACTGATACTGAAGTGTTGAAAGGGGTAAGCTCTGTTTATTCTCAAGAGCGCTTATCTGATGAAACACTTGATGAACTTCGTTATGGAAATTTACCCACGATTCGACGTGCCAAACCTCAACAATGTGTGACGCAATTACACTATGCTCGCCAAGGTATCATTACCCCAGAAATGGAATACATCGCGATCCGTGAAAACATGGGTCGTCAAAAATTTGCAGATGAACAACTAAATCATCAGCATCCTGGCCACAGTTTTGGTGCCAACCTTCCAAAAGAAATTACCCCTGAATTTGTTCGTAACGAAGTGGCAGAAGGCCGCGCTATTATTCCGTCAAACATAAACCATCCAGAGGCAGAGCCAATGATCATCGGTCGTAACTTCTTGATTAAAGTTAACGCCAATATTGGTAATTCTTCGGTCAGTTCGTCGATTGAAGAAGAAGAAGTAGAGAAACTGGTTTGGTCTACACGCTGGGGCGGCGATACCGTAATGGATTTATCTACTGGCCGAAATATTCACGAAACGCGTGAGTGGATTTTACGCAATAGCCCAGTACCAATTGGCACGGTTCCTATGTACCAAGCACTAGAGAAAGTGAATGGTGTGGCTGAGAATCTAAACTGGGAAGTAATGCGAGATACCTTAATTGAGCAAGCGGAGCAGGGTGTAGATTACTTTACTATTCATGCCGGTTTATTACTTCGTTATGTACCAATGACGGCGAAACGAGTAACAGGGATTGTTTCTCGTGGCGGTTCTATCATTGCAAAGTGGTGTTTAGCGCATCATCAAGAAAGTTTCTTATATACGCATTTTCGTGAAATTTGTGAGATCTGTGCAAAGTACGATGTTTCTCTTTCTTTAGGGGATGGTTTACGTCCGGGCTCAATTGCGGATGCTAATGATGAAGCACAGTTTGCTGAATTGAGAACGCTCGGTGAGTTAACTAAAGTCGCTTGGGAATACGATGTTCAAGTGATTATTGAGGGGCCGGGTCATGTACCAATGCATATGATCAAAGAGAACATGGACGAGCAACTCAAGCACTGTCATGAAGCACCGTTCTATACATTAGGTCCATTAACGACTGATATTGCCCCTGGGTATGATCATATCACCTCCGGGATTGGTGCGGCCATGATTGGATGGTATGGCTGTGCAATGCTTTGTTATGTCACACCGAAAGAACATTTAGGCCTACCAAATAAAGAAGACGTTAAGATTGGTTTGATCACCTATAAATTAGCCGCTCATGCGGGTGATTTAGCCAAAGGTCATCCGGGTGCCCAAATTCGAGATAACGCCTTATCAAAAGCCCGTTTTGAATTCCGTTGGGAAGATCAGTTTAATCTGTCACTTGATCCGATTACCGCTCGTGAATTTCATGATGAAACACTGCCTCAAGAGTCGGGCAAGGTTGCTCACTTTTGTTCAATGTGCGGGCCTAAATTCTGCTCAATGAAAATATCACAAGAAGTTCGAGAGTACGCCAAAGACACTGAACAAGTGGCGTTAGACCAAGCAATTAATATCAAAATGCTCGATGACCCACTTGAAGGTATGCGCCAAAAATCAGCAGAGTTTAAGGCCTCTGGTTCAGAGTTGTACCATCCTGCTGTAGATGCAGAACCCGTGAAAAGCTAACGACAGTTACCATTATTATTTTAATCATGAATGGTGGTGTTTCACGTGGAACACCACCTGTATGTCCTAAAAATAAAGGAGGTAAGTATGTTTGCTTTCCCTGCTATTGATATAAATAAGTTTAGGCTTTATCCCGTAGTGGATGATGTAAGCTGGATTGAAACGTTATTAAAACTCAACGTTCAGACTGTTCAGTTACGTATTAAAAATACAGAACAACCGGATTTAGAACAGCAAGTGATCAAAGCGATAGAGCTTGGTCGTCAATACAATGCACAAGTATTTATTAATGATTATTGGCAACTGGCAATTAAGCACCAAGCGTTTGGGATTCATCTTGGACAAGAAGATATAGAGATAGCTGATCTAAAGGCAATATCGGATGCCGGTATTTGTTTAGGATTATCCACTCATGATGACAATGAATTATTAAACGTAAAAGCGCTTAACCCTAGCTATTTAGCCCTAGGTCATATTTTCCCAACGCCAACTAAAGAGATGCCATCACAACCTCAAGGCCTAGTTAACTTAGCGAACAACAGAAAATTAGCGGGTGAAACACCAACCGTTGCTATCGGTGGTATTGATTTAACGGTGGCTGAGCAAGTGTGGCAAACCGGAGTTGATAGCATTGCGGTCGTTCGAGCTATCACTCAAGCCGACAATATAGAAAAAGTAGTCAATCAGTTTTCTGCGATTTTAGCCCAACCAAGAACATCCGATTACCTTATTAAATCGCAAAATACACTGGAGGTGATGGATGAGTAATTTATTGATGGAAGGATTAAATGATCAAGATTTCCTTCGTTATAGCCGACAAATCATGTTGCCTGATATTGGTGAGCGAGGACAGTTGTCTCTTCGAAATAGCACCGTGCTAATGGTTGGCTGCGGAGGGTTGGGATCATCTGTTGGAATGTATTTGACTGCTGCTGGTGTGGGAACGTTAATTATTGCCGATGGCGATGACGTTGATCTTAGTAACTTACAGAGGCAAGTGGTTTATCGTGAGCAGAGTATAAAACAGAATAAAGCGTTAGCGATGGCTCAAGAACTGCAATCGATAAACAAGACGATCACGATTGAGGTGATAACGAAGCATCTAACAGAACCTGCGCTTTCACGATTCATTACTCAGGTCGATGTTGTTCTGGATTGCACTGATAACTTAATAACACGCCACAATATTAATGCCGCCTGTGTTCAACATCAGGTGCCTTTAATTTCTGGCGCGGCGATTGGTTGGCAAGGGCAATTGATGTTGTTTTCAAATAAGAGTGATGAGTTAGGTAATACATCGTCGTCTTGTTATCACTGTCTGTTCCCTTTTATTGAAAGCCAGCAAACGAAGAGCTGTCAATCTTTCGGAATTGTTGGGCCAGTGGTTGGCATGATAGGTAATCTACAAGCCTTAGAAACCATCAAATATTTAACTCAACCAGAATGGATGAAATGGAGTTCACTTCATCAATTTGATGGTAAGTCATTATCTTGGTCGACGATGGGTATTCCCAAAGACCATTGTTGCCCTGTCTGTCAGTCACCAAGTGATTTACAAGGTGTTTCACGTGAAACCCATCATCATAAAGAGAGAGTACTGGTCAGTGAGTAATTTAATTAGTGTGGTGTTAAATGGTGTGGAGTATCGGGTTGAGAAGGGATTCTCGTTATTTGCGTTTTTATCTCATCAGAAAATAGAGACTCAGGGGTGCGCTTTAGCGATTGAACAGCAGGTTATCCCTAGAAGTGAGTGGCAGCAACGTGGTTTATCTGACGGTGAATCGATTTCTTTATTCCAAGCCATTGCAGGAGGCTGATATGACACAACCATTGATTATCGCAAATACACCATTTTCTTCTCGTTTGTTTACTGGAACAGGAAAATTCCCCAATTCATTAATAATGCAGCAGGCATTAATTGAATCAGGTTCTGAGCTTGCAACGATGGCATTGAAACGAGTTGATGTGAGCAATCCTGAGGATGACATTTTAAAGCCAATTATTACGGCGGGCATTAATTTACTGCCTAATACGTCAGGAGCTAAAAATGCCCGAGAAGCGATTTTTGCGGCTCAGTTAGCCAGAGAGGCGTTGCAAACTAATTGGTTGAAATTGGAAATCCATCCTGATCCCAAATACCTAATGCCTGATCCGATTGAGACATTAAAAGCGGCGGAAGAATTAGTTCGCCAAGGATTTATTGTATTGCCTTATTGTCACGCCGATCCGGTGTTATGCAAACGACTTGAAGAAGTAGGTTGTGCGGCAGTGATGCCATTGGGTGCGCCTATTGGGTCAAACAAAGGCATTGTGAGCCGTGATTTTTTAGAAATTATTATCGACCAAGCGAGAGTGCCGGTTGTGGTTGATGCGGGGATTGGTGCGCCATCTCATGCGGCGTTTGCGATGGAGCTGGGTGCTGATGCGGTATTGGTGAACACCGCGATTGCCGCAGCAAGAAATCCAGTGGCGATGGCTACAGCATTTAAGTTGGCGGTTCAGTCTGGACGGTTAGCGTATGAAAATGGGTTGGCGTCTGTGAGTTCTCAAGCGGTGGCATCGAGTCCGTTAACGGCATTTCTGGATTAATCATTCAGTTTAAGGAAAGACGATGACGTTTATTGATGAATGGAAAAAACTGAACTGGGATGAGGTCAAACTCTCCATCTACAGTAAAACAGCGCAAGATGTAGAAAGAGCGCTGAACAAACCAAAGCGTAATTTAGACGATTTTAAAGCGTTAATCTCACCAGCCGCTGAAGGGTATTTAGAACAAATGGCTCAAGAATCCGCGCGACTGACTCGCCAGCGATTTGGTCATACCATGGGGTTTTATATTCCTCTTTATCTTTCGAACCTCTGTGCAAACGCGTGTACTTATTGTGGGTTCTCGATGGAGAATCGAATTAAACGAAAGACCTTGAATCAAGATGAAATTGCTAACGAGATTGATGCGATTAAAGCGATGAATTTTGACAGTGTACTTTTGGTGACTGGAGAGCATGAAACCAAAGTTGGGATGAATTACTTCCGTGATACCGTTCCTCAAATTAAGCGGTCATTTAATTATTTGGCCATGGAAGTTCAACCATTAGATCAACACGAATACGCAGAACTAAAAACACTGGGTTTAGATGCTGTAATGGTGTACCAAGAAACTTACCATCCATCGACGTATGCGGAACATCATTTGCGAGGTAACAAAACGGACTTTAACTACCGCTTAGAAACGCCGGACCGATTAGCCAAAGCAGGGATTGATAAAATAGGCATTGGTGCCTTGATTGGTTTAGAAGAGTGGCGCACCGATTGTTTTTATGTGGCTGCGCATTTAGATTACTTGGAGCGTACGTACTGGCAAACAAGGTACTCGATTTCCTTTCCACGTTTGCGTCCATGTGAAGGCGCTTTGCAACCCAAATCAATCATGAGTGATAAGCAGCTTGTGCAGTTAATCTGTGCATACCGTTTATTAAATTCGGAAGTTGAATTGTCACTGTCTACTCGTGAGTCTGAACATTTTAGAGATAATGTATTACCGCTTGGTATTACCTCTGTTTCTGCAGCATCAAAAACTCAACCTGGAGGTTATGCAAATAACGAAGATGCATTAGAGCAATTTGCTATTAGTGATGAGCGATCAGCGTCTGCGGTTGCACAAGCGGTTAAGGCTAGGGGATTTGAACCAGTGTGGAAAGATTGGGAGCGAAGTTATTCGGGATAGTTAGTTTCCATTAAAATTGAGTGTTTCACGTGAAACCTATTTTTAAACTTTAATGGTTTTGAATACAAAAATGCCACGTTAATTCGTGGCATTTTAATTTTTAATAATTAGCTTAAGTTAATTAACTTTCGTAGCTTAATTCTACCGTTGCTTTTCTTAGCCATTCTTTCACTTCACCATCAACTAATGGACTAACGTCATCCCATACTTTTTGATGATAATTGTTTAACCAAGCAAGTTCTGGACGATTTAGCATATCGATATTGATTAAGCGTTTATCAATAGGGCAACGAGTTAACGATTCAAAACCAAGAACAGAGAAGTCGCCCTTAGTTTCAATTTCAACCACTAGCTCTAGGTTTTCGATACGAATACCAAATTCATCAGCGCGGTAATAGCCTGGTTCATTCGACAACACCATGCCTGGAAGTAATGCAGTAGTATTCACTTTTTTAGAAATACCCTGAGGGCCTTCATGAACACTTAGGAAGTGACCGACACCATGACCAGTTCCGTGATCGTAATCGTAACCTTGTGCCCATAAATGTTGGCGAGCAAGAATATCTAATTGATGACCAACAGTTCCTTTAGGGAAACGAGCAGACGCTAAGCCAATATGACCTTTAAGCACTAACGTAAATTGTTGTTTGATATCATCACTTGGTGTACCAACAGCAAGAGTACGTGTTATATCCGTAGTCCCGTCTGGGTATTGGCCGCCTGAATCAACGAGGTATAAGCTGTTCATCTGTAGCTTACCTGGTTCAGGTTGGTTTTCATGGTTGTAGTGACACATTGCCGCATTGCCAGCCGCCGCTGAAATAGTATCAAAACTTAAGTCAGCTAATGTTTCATCTTCTTCACGGAAGCCTTGAAGTTTGTCTGATAACTCAGCTTCGTCATGCAGTATTCCAGCGTCAACTTCAGCATCAAACCAAGTTAAGAATTTCACCATCGCAGCACCATCACGAATGTGACACGCTTTCATGCCTGCTTTTTCGGTTTCATTTTTTGCGGCTTTTGGTAGTAAACAGGGATCGGCGGCTTCGATGATCTCTGCACCAGTGTCAGTTAGTACTAATGACATCCATGCATTTGAGGTTGCAGAATCAACCAGTATTTTTTGACCAGAAAGTGATTCTAGAACTGATTTTAATTCTTCTGGTTTGTGTATTCGAACACCCTGACCAACATGCTCATTAAAATTAGCTGGTAGACGAGCAGGGTCTAAGAAAAAGTCGACGGTTTCGTCTGCATGAATAATCGCGTGAGAAAGAAGAACAGGCAAGCGAGAGACATCCAAACCACGAATGTTCAATAACCAACAGATAGAATCTAATTGGGTTAATAGGGCTGCATTAGCATTTTTCTTTGCTATTTCTTGAGCGATTTCTTTGCGTTTATCAGTACTTGATTGGCCTACAAATTTGAGTTCCATTAAGCGAACATCAGAGACTTTTACTTCTGGACGATCTGCCCAAGCAAGATCAATTGGATTATTGCTTACTGTTTCGAGAGTAACAAAACCTTCAACAGTCGCGATGGCACTTTTCAGCCATTGAGTAGTATGCATACGAGGGTCGATAGCGACTTTTGCATTAGTTGCTAGTGTCTCTTTAATCCACTCTAATAATGGTTCTTCATGAAGATGACGATATTCAAATACATCCGCAGGTACTTGTTTACGGACTTGGACAGTGTAACGACCATCAACAAAAATAGCGGCTTTGTCTTTAGTGATAACAGCAGCACCGGCAGAACCAGTGAATCCTGTTGCCCATAGTAGACGCTCATTGTGTTCTGGAATGTATTCACCTAGAAACTCATCTTCATGAGGGATAATAAGTGCGTCGAAATCTTGTTTGGCAAGCCATGAGCGAAGTTGCTCAATGCGTTGAGAAGTATGTGGATGCATCTGGAGTGTCCTTATTGTCCTATCCGTGAAGTTATGGTTCTGTCCGAGCTATAACCTAGCGCTTTTATCCCATATCTGCAATTGTTGATACTGATAAATTTTTACAGTGGCTGATTATGATATTGCGTAACCAACAATTTGCAGCATCATTGTCTTTTTGTTGATGCCAGAAAAGAGTGTAGGCCATTTGAGGCAACTCGGTAGGTAATGGCAATACCACCAGATTGAGTTGTTTCGCGATAAGCTTAATGAAATGACTGGGTGCGGTGAAAACGAGGTCGGTATGAGTACATAAGCTAGCGGCGCTATTAAAATCAGGTACGATGATCCCAATGCTGCGTTCAAGGCCTCGCTCTGCTAATTTATAATCTAATAGCCATTGGTCCTTACCATCGCAACGCACTTGTACGTGGCGTTGCTCAAGGTAGGTATCTAATGTCCATTCTTGAGTTAACACTGGATGGTCTGGACGAACCAAGCACATTTGGCTGTCTCGATAAATTTCTTGCCCACGAATATCGGCAGGGGTTTGCATGGTGATATTGGCGTATTTGGGGTCTAAATCTTTCCCTGTAATACCGATGTCCATTTCGCCAGATTGTAATTTCTTTAAGGTGTCAGTATCCCAAGCATGAGTATCCAGCATTACATTAGGTGCTTCATTTAATATGTACGACATAAAATGTGGCAGAAGTAGTGGATAAGTACTTTCTACTAATCCAGCACGAAAACGATAATGACTGTGTTGTGGGTCAAACGTAGAGGCTTCGGTTATGGTTTCAAGATGACTGAGTAATGTCTGTAATTGACTTTGAAGGTTGCGAGCTTTAGCTGTCGGTTGTAAACCATAAGCCGTTCGAGTAAAGAGTGGGTCGTTAAATTGCTCTCGTAATTTGGCTAAGTTTTTACTGACAGTAGATTGACTTAAACAGAGACGTTGAGCTGCGCGCGTGACGCTTTTTTCTTCCAATAATAAATGGAGGGTAAGCAATAAGTTCAGATCAACTTTACTCAGTTTTTCAAAAAACATAGAGATATTCCAAATGAGAATGTTAGATCTGAATATAAACCATTTCTGTTCATATCTCTAATTGGGTACACTCCGCGAACTATTTTAGGAGTTACACATGCACACGCCAGTTTCCGTTCAACCAGAAACATCATTAACGCAACAATCAGATAAAAAAATTATTGCCCTAATGGTGGTTTTGGTTTTATTTAGTCCCCTCGCTATTGATATTTATCTTCCCGCTTTACCTTTGATGGTTAGTGAGTTTCAAGTCGCCTCAACATTAGGTCAAGATACGATTACATGGTTCATGTTTAGTATGGGCCTTGGGCAGTTATTTGCAGGCCCGCTGGCTGATCGTTATGGTCGTCGTCCAATTGCATTAACAGGTATCATTATTTATGGCTTGAGTGCGGCCCTTGCTTATTCTGCTCAAGAAATGGAAATGCTATTAATTGCCCGTTTATTACAAGGCTTTGGTGCTTGTGCTACGTCAGTTGCTGCATTTGCCTCGGTTCGTGATTCATTTGGTGCTGAGAAAAGTGGCCGAATGATCAGTTACCTTAATGGCGCAATTTGTTTTATTCCAGCATTAGCCCCAATCTTAGGTAGCTACTTAACGATTCATTTTGGTTGGCGTTCAAACTTTAGCTTTATGGCCGGTTTTGCGTTGGTGAGTTTTGTTTTGATCGCGGTGAGTTACAAAGAAACAAAGCCAGTAGATACAGCACAGTCAGGGCGATTAATTAGTCCATCTCGTTATTGGTCAGTACTGCAACATCCCACTTTTTTATTCCACGCCACACTATGTATGTTGGCGATGGGCGTTATTTTGGCTTATGTCACATCAGCCCCTGTGCTTCTTATTGATAAGCTTGGGTTAACAATGCAAGAGTTTACCAATTGGTTTGCAGTAAATGCGGTACTTAACATTATGGCTTGTTTTGCTGCGCCTAAATTCATGGTCAGATTCGGAACTAAAAATGCATTATTATTCGGTCTAAGCATACTTGTTGCGGCTGGTGGATTAATGCTTGGGTTCCAACATATTCAGCAAGCTTGGGCGTTTATGATCCCGATTTTCTTCTCGTCAGTAGGCTTCGCATGGGTACTGGGTTCGGCGGCAGGTAAAGCATTAGCACCTTTTGGTGATAGAGCGGGTACTGCTGCTGCATTATTAGGGTTATTTCAAATGAGTGGTGCGGGCGTCATTGTTGGCACAATGCAAAGATTAGCACTCCCTTCTGCACAGCTCTTAACTTTAATGATGTGGCTTCTTATCCCTGGCTTGCTGATCCTATTAACGAAAACAGGGCAACGTTGGCATTCTGGTGTTATTACGGAATGATCTGTGCAAACTGAACATAAAAAGAACAGTTTTGTTTCTTAATATATTCAGTTAATCCGACTTTCAGTGTATATTCAGCATTATTACTAATATTGATAACTGAAAGGCAAAACACGCAATGTCGATGTCTATTATTGAAATGGCTCGTGTTCTAGAGCAGATGGAAGAGTCACCAGAAAAACTCATGTTTGGTAAACTTCTGTCTGAACTAGGAAACCAAAGCCAAGAGCGCGTAAGAAGTGCTGCGCGCCAAGTGTCTGTTCCAACATTGCGTGATCTTATTTACCAATTCCAAGTGGTAATTGAAGAGCGTAAAGGCGAAACTACAAAGAAATTAGCAGAAGAGATGGCAAAAGAAGGGGTATCCTTAGAAGACTTCCAAGCTTATCTAGCAAGTAAATAAGTACATTAGTATAAATAAAAAAAGCAGCGAATGATCGCTGCTTTTTTTATGCCTGAAATTTGAGTTAGGAATGAGGATTAACTTTCAGCCGTTTTTACTTGTTGTTTGTTCTTACCGTAGAATTGTTGTATCAATAAACCACAGACAATCATGATTAAGCCGATCAACGTTGATGGGTGTATTTCTTCGCCAATAATATTTGCGAGCAATAATAATGAAATAAAAGGAGACGCAAAAATCAGGTTACTAATGCGCGCGGTATTTTGAGTTAAACGTAATGCAGATAACCATAAAACAAAGGTGATCCCCATTTCAAATAATCCAACATAAGATACTGCGAGCCAGCCACTCATAGGGATATGCATCCAAGGAACACCTTCATAAATACTTAAGCCAACCGCAACCGGAAGTGCAACTAAGAAGCCAAGCAGCAAGCCTAAAATTGGGTCGGCTTTATTCTTGGTATTTAATATCCAGTAACCCGCCCAAAGTAGAGTTGAAAATAACGCTAATCCCACACCAAGTGGACTATCAAACTCTAGAGCCAAGACGTTACCTTTAGTTGCAATCACGATCACGCCTAAATAACCCAGCACACAAGCAATCCAATCTTGTTTTCTGATTTTTTGACCAAGAAAAACCGCAGCCATTAACGTAAGGGTTATTGCCCAACTGTAATTCAGAGGTTGAGCTTGAGAAGCGGGTAGCAAGTCATAAGATTTAAACAAAACTAAGTAATAAGCCAGAGGGTTAATTGCGCCAAGTAAAATGTAGTACAAAGGGTTTGCAACAAAAGTATCGATCAGTTTAGATAATGTTTTTTGATAAGCGGCAACAGCGACTAAGGCAAGAATAGACACTGCGCTAGCAATCGTCAGCATTTGAGTGGGAGTAAAATACTCCAAAGTGATCTTAAAGGCAGTGGCGACAGTTGACCATAAGAGAACCGCAGCAAGGCCAAATCCTAAAGCACGACGTTCGTTCATTGTTATTATTCTCAGTTAGAAGTCCATTTAGTGCTGAGTTTACCCGTGCTTGTAAAATAGTGTTAACTGGACATTTATCCAGTATCAAAATATCCTATAAGAATAAGTTTTTGTATTGAGTGAGTTATGGAATTTTTTAATCAATTTGGTGGGCACTTATTGTTTGGTTTTGCGGGAGCAAGCATTGCTTATGCCGTAGCACACGTCTTAGCAAAAAGTCGTAATCAGCAACAGTTAGCCTTGTTAGAGCATGAATTAGAATCAGAAAAAAAGCTCAGCAATAGTCAATTGTGCCAACTCAATCTGCAGCTAGAGAAACAGCAAACAGAATTAGATGAGTTGGATAGTGAGAGAGGTCAACTTGCTCAAGAGCAAAAACAATCTCATGGTCGATTAATGGCAGCAATGGAAAAGTTACGTTATTTTGAAGCGATTCAAAAAGAGAAAGAATTTTTAACTCAACAATTAGAGTTTTCACGCCAAGCTAATTCTAATGTAGAAGCGGAACTGCGAGAGCAAGAAGCACGTCATGAAGAAGAACGTAAATCGAGCCAAGAAAAGCTTGAGATGCTAGAGCGTGCAGAATTGCGTTTAAAGCAGCAGTTTGAAAATTTAGCCAATCAGTTATTTGAACAAAAAACCAAAACCGTTGATGAACAAAACAAAGTCAGTTTAGAGGGATTGCTGTCACCATTAAAAGAACAGTTAGAAGGATTTAAAAGACAGGTTAACGACAGTTTTGGTTTTGAAGCCAAAGAACGCCACACTTTAGTGCATGAAATTCGTAGCTTACAACAGCTGAATGAACGAATGACACAGGAAGCGGTAAACCTGACCAATGCACTAAAAGGTGACAACAAACAGCAAGGTAATTGGGGCGAAGTCGTCCTTGCTCGAGTGCTAAAAGAATCAGGGTTACGAGAAGGCCATGAGTACGATACCCAAGTCAGTATGGATGACGACGAAGGAAAACGTTTTTATCCTGATGTGATTGTTCACTTACCTGATGATAAAGATGTCGTTGTTGATTCAAAAATGACCTTGGTTGCCTATGAGCGATTTTTTAATAGCGATGATTTTAACCAAAAAGAGCAAGCGCTTGATGAGCATCTAATGGCGATTCGTGCGCATTTACGAGGCTTAAGTAAAAAGGATTACCACAAGTTAAATGGCTTGCGTAGTTTAGATTATGTTTTGATGTTCATCCCTGTTGAGCCTGCTTTTCAAGTTGCGATTGAAGCCGATCCTTCGTTGATATCGGATGCAATGGAACAGAACATTATTATCGTTAGTCCAACAACATTATTAGTGGCATTAAGAACGATTAGTAATTTATGGCGTAATGAAAGACAAAATCAGAATGCAAAAATCATCGCTGATCGTGCCAGTAAGCTATACGACAAAATGCGGTTGTTTGTAGACGATATGGAGGCCGTTGGTGGGTCATTAGATAAAGCCAATCAAAGCTACCAAGGTGCAATGAATAAATTAGCCACAGGGCGAGGGAATATTATTCGTCAGGCTGAAAGCTTTAAAGAGCTAGGTGTTGAAGTGAAGAGAGATATAAATCGTAAGTTTATTGAACAATCTTTTGAAGCAGATACGATGCAAACGCTTGGTGATAACGGCTTGGATAAAGTAGACTAGAGCGCTGCTGAATTCAGAGTATCGGTATTTAGCGAACAATCTCTAGAGGACTTAAAATGACGGACAAGATGCAAATAGCTGAAGAAACAACACACTTCGGTTTTACCACAGTCGCGAAAGACGAGAAAGTCGCGAAAGTTGCAGAGGTATTTCACTCGGTAGCAGCAAAATACGACATCATGAATGACCTTATGTCAGGTGGTGTACATCGTGTATGGAAACGATTCACGATTGATTGCAGTGGCGTACGTCCAGGTCATAAAGTTCTTGATTTAGCGGGAGGTACAGGTGACCTTACCGCTAAATTCTCACGTATTGTTGGTGATTCTGGTCAAGTTATCTTAGCGGACATCAACAATTCTATGTTGAATGTAGGTCGTGATAAATTACGTGATATGGGCATTGTTGGTAACGTAAGTTACGTACAAGCAAATGCCGAAGAATTACCATTCCCAGATGATTTCTTTGATTGTATTACTATCAGTTTCGGTCTTCGTAACGTAACAGACAAAGATAAAGCTCTGCGTTCGATGTTCCGTGTGTTAAAGCCGGGTGGTCGTCTGTTAGTTTTAGAATTCTCAAAACCGGTTCTTGAGCCGTTATCAAAAATCTATGACGCATACTCTTTTCACCTATTACCTAAAATGGGTGAGTTAATTGCTAACGATGCGGAAAGTTACCGTTACCTAGCTGAATCTATCCGTATGCATCCAGATCAAGAAACATTGAAAAGCATGATGGAAGAAGCCGGCTTTGAGCAAGCAAACTATTACAACCTAACGGGTGGTATTGTTGCCTTGCACCGTGGTTACAAGTTTTAAGGATAAGATGATGCCATTAGAACCGTTTGTAACAGGGGTAATGGAAACAGGGTTAAATACACTGTTAAAAGAATCGCCAGAAAGCAAAGTCGCACTGCTTCGATTAAAAGGAAAAATCATTCATGTTCACTTAAATGAAGTGAACAAAGATTTGTATTTTGTTTTTAGCCAGCAGCAAGTCGATATATTGTCTAAATTTGAAGGTAAGGCAGATTGTTATCTTGCGTTAAATTTATCGGTATTGCCGCAGTTGCGTGAGCAAAATAATATCACTCAATTAATTAAGCAGGATAAGTTGGTGCTTGAAGGGGATCTCAACCTCGCTCAGCAATTCTCTGCTTTGCTTCAAGAATTAAAACCTGACGTTGAAGAAAAACTTTCTCAATATACGGGTGATATTGTGGCTCATACTTTAGTTAGTGGCGTTAAAAACAGTGCTTGCTGGGTCAAAAAACAAATTACTCGCCAAACTCGTCATGCAGCTGAAGTATTAACTGAAGAGTGGAAGATTACCCCTGCGCCGTTAGAAATTGCGCATTTTTGTGATCAAGTATCTGATGTTGAAAATCAACTCGCAAAGTTAGATGAACGTTTAACACGATTATTAGCCAATAATCCAATGGAGCGCGCATGACGCCATCAGAGCTAAAACGCCTATATCATATAACCAAGGTTCAACTTGAATATGGATTGGATGAATTACTGCCTGATCATGCGTTAACTCAATTACCGAAGCGTTTACGTCGTGGCCTTTTTTGGATTAAAAACAAACATCCAGAAAAACCACTGGGTGAGCGCTTACGTTTAGCATTGCAAGAGCTTGGCCCTGTATGGATTAAGTTTGGTCAGATGATGTCAACTCGTCGTGATCTCTTTCCTCCGCATTTAGCAGACCAGTTGGCATTATTACAAGATCAGGTCGCTCCATTTAATGGTCAATTAGCCAAAGACCAAATGGAACTTGCGCTTGGTGGGCCATTAGAAAATTGGTTTACTGATTTCGACATTATTCCATTAGCGTCAGCATCAATTGCTCAAGTACATACAGCAAAGTTAAAAGAATCGGGTCGAGAGATCGTACTTAAGATTATTCGTCCTGATATCCGCCCAGTTATCGAAGCGGATATTCGATTGATGTATCGCATGGCACAATTGGTTGAGCGGCATATTCCTGAAGCGCGTCGCTTAAAGCCGGTTGAGGTCATTGACGAATACGAAAAAACCTTACTTGATGAGCTAGACTTAAGAAGAGAAGCCAGCAATGCAATGCAGCTGCGTCAGAACTTCGAAGGCAGTGAAGAATTGTATGTGCCTGAAGTGATATTGGATGTTAGTTCTGAAAACCTAATGGTGTCAGAGCGTATTTATGGCATTCAAGTATCAGACATCGAGCAACTAGAAAAAAATGGCACCAACATGAAGCTATTGGCAGAACGTGGAGTATCAGTTTTCTTTACTCAAGTATTTCGTGATAGCTTTTTCCATGCGGACATGCACCCGGGTAACGTATTTGTAAACCCGGAGAATCCGAAAAATCCACAATGGATTGGATTGGATTGCGGTATTGTTGGGACACTGAATAAAGAAGATAAACGCTACTTAGCTGAAAACCTATTAGGCTTTTTTAATAGCGATTATCGTAAAGTCGCACAATTACATGTTGATTCAGGTTGGGTTCCGGCAGACACTAATGTCGAAGAGTTTGAATTTGCCATTCGGCTGGTGTGTGAACCTATTTTTGCCAAGCCATTAGGAGAGATCTCTTTTGGCCATGTGTTATTGAATCTATTTAATACTGCACGTCGATTTAATATGGAAGTGCAACCACAACTGGTATTATTGCAAAAAACATTATTGTACGTAGAAGGGTTGGGGCGACAGCTTTATCCTCAATTAGATCTATGGGCAACCGCCAAGCCGTTTTTAGAAACGTGGATGGCAAAACAAATTGGACCAGCAGCCTTTATGACTGCTTTGAGTGAGAAAGCGCCATTCTGGGCAGAAAAATTGCCAGAACTGCCAGACTTAGTTTATGACAGTTTGCGCCAGGGCAAAGTTCTCAATCAACGAATGGATAAACTTTACGCAGGTTATCGTCAAAGTAAGCGCCAACAAGCAAAAGGACAATTCCTCTTTAATGTTGGATCAACTCTGTTGATTTGTTCTGCGGTGTTATTAACCAGTAACATTACTGTGTTAGCATCAATTAGTGCTGCTACAGGAGTTACGTTTTGGCTATTAAGCTGGCGAGCATATCGTTAATAAACGTTACTCTATTTAGCAATTTTTTAACCCCTAACACGCTGAGGAAATAAGCATGGGTGGTATTAGTATTTGGCAACTTCTTATTATTGCAGTAATTATTATTCTACTATTTGGTACGAAGAAATTACGCGGTGTAGGCAGTGATTTAGGATCTGCTATTAAAGGCTTTAAAAAAGCGATAAGTGAAGAAGACACAACAAAAGATGCGAAAAAAGACGCAGACTTTGTTGCACCTCAAAACTTAGAGAAAAAAGAAGCTGAAACAGTAGAAAAACCAAAGCAAAACGACAAAGAGCAGGCATAGCACGTGTTTGATATCGGTTTTTGGGAACTGATACTGATCTCTGTTGTTGGGCTTGTTGTATTAGGGCCAGAGCGTTTGCCAAAAGCGATCCGCTCGGTTGTTCAATTTGTGAGTGCGGCAAAAAGCATGGCGAATAACGTCAAAGATGAGCTGTCTCAAGAGTTGAAAATACAAGAGCTACAAGAAAATTTGCGTAAAGCAGAACAGATGAATATGGAAGACTTAGCACCTGATCTTAAAAAATCAGTTGAAGAGTTAAAGCAAGCGGCAGCTGATGTTACTCGCCCATATGCAAAACCAGAAAAAACAGCAGACACTCCAAAGGTGGATGCAGAGGTTCCGGTTGTATCTGATTCAACTTCTAAAACAAAAGCAGAGTAATTATGTCATCAGTTGAACACTCTCAGCCGTTGTTAACTCACCTATTAGAACTAAGAAACCGTCTTTTAAAGGCATTAATTGCCGTGATCGTGGTGTTTTTAGGTTTGGTTTGGTTTGCTAACGACATTTATGAGTTCTTATCTGCGCCTTTGGTAGAAAGATTACCAGCAGGTGCCACGATGATAGCAACTGATGTCGCGTCACCCTTTTTCACGCCCATAAAGCTGACTTTGGTGGCGTCGATATTTGTTGCTGTTCCCGTGATACTTTATCAAGTATGGGCATTTGTAGCGCCAGGACTGTATAAGCATGAGAAGAAACTTGTCATGCCTTTATTGTTTTCAAGTTCAATGCTGTTTTATGCGGGTGTTTCTTTTGCCTACTTCATCGTTTTCCCATTGGTGTTTAGTTTCTTTACTACCATTGCACCAGAAGGCGTACAAGTAGCGACAGATATTTCCAGTTACCTTGATTTTGTCCTAGCCTTATTTATGGCTTTTGGTATTGCTTTTGAAGTACCTGTTGCCATTATTTTGCTGTGCTGGACGGGTGCAACAACCCCTGAAATACTCAGAGAAAAGCGTCCATATATCGTAGTGGGTGCGTTTGTTGTGGGTATGATGCTGACTCCACCAGATATCATCTCTCAGACTTTACTTGCAATACCAATGTGTATTCTGTTTGAAATCGGTCTGTTCTTTTCTCGTTTTTATGTGAGAGAAAAAAATGAAGATGATATGGAACAAGACGAAGCATAATGCTTGATTGAGTACTAAAAATTGAAGAGCGCTGATTAATTTCAGCGCTTTTTTTATGACTCTCATAGGGATAGTATTTAGGCTTACTCGTACTACTTAGATATCTAAAGTGATCGAGATCACAGTTGTTTTTTGATGTCATCAAAGCAATAAGAGAGAAAGTAGAAACTCCGTGTGCGAGATCTCTCACACGAGAGTGAGAATTTACGCTTTATTTATAGCTAAATCTCGGTGGTTTTATTCTAAGTTGTTGAATTTAAACTACTTGATATTTTATTGTGAAATTTGAATATAATTTTTGGCAAAAATAGCAAAATAGTCTATTGCTGAAAAAAGGCAAAAGCGTAATCTTATTGGTGTCGGAAGGATGCTGACACGGAACAGGAACTAGCCAAGGATTTGGTAAGCTTCAGGATGAGGCACTCGATTACTTAGGATTAGTAATCGGCATGGATAGCGAAATGGACATTGAATGGACGCAATAGTAACTAAGATGGTTGCTACTAAGGAAAGATGATGGACACCTCTAGGATAGAGGAAAATGGATTGCACATCAGGATGATGTAACGGACACCGCTCAAGGAACAAGTGAAGAGAGTTAACTACGGACTGTTAACGGATCAGGATAAGATCAAGGACACCGCTAGGATGGCGAGAAAGGAATAAGCTGAAGGAATCAGCATACTATCAAGGATTTGATGCATGGAGCCCCATTAGTAGCCGGATTGCTGCGAGTAAAGTTATAACCCCGTTAGACGAGAGTCTGGCGGGGTTTTTCTTGTTTGGGGCAAAGTGAAAGAGCAGGGTTCAGATCGGTCGCAAGCTCCCTTAAAGGTTTCAGGGGTATGCGTAATGAGTTTATCTATACTAGCTAGAAACTATACGCTGCGCTAACTAGATACTATAAGAGCGAGTGTTGAGTATTTTCCTGAAACCTATTACTAAAAATCCATTACCCGTGTGCGAGATCTCTCACAAACAAGTGCGATTTTTCGCTTTATTTATGGATAAATATAGCCATTACTTAATTAACTTGTTGATACTTATCGGTATTCACTGTTTTTAAAAAATGACGATAATTATTTTTGCAAAAGTTTGAATTTAGTCTATTGCTGAAAATAATGAAAAGCGTAATCTTATTGGTGTCGGAAGGATACTGACACGGAACAGGAACTAACCAAGGATTTGGTAAGCTTCAGGATGAAGCACTCGGTTACTTAGGATTAGTAATCGGCATGGATAGCGAAATGGACATTGAATGGACGCAATAGTAACTAAGATGGTTGCTACTAAGGAAAGATGATGGACACCTCTAGGATAGAGGAAAATGGATTGCACATCAGGATGATGTAACGGACACCGCTCAAGGAACAAGTGAAGAGAGTTAACTACGGACTGTTAACGGATCAGGATAAGATCAAGGACACCGCTAGGATGGCGAGAAAGGAATAAGCTGAAGGAATCAGCATACTATCAAGGATTTGATGCATGGAGCACCATTAGTAGCCGGATTGCTGCGAGTAAAGTTATAACCCCGTTGGACGAGAGTCTAGCGGGGTTTTTCTTGTTTGGGACAAAGTAAAAGCCTATACGCTGCGCTAACTAGATACTATAAGAGCGAGTATTGTGACGTTGGAATAACAGCGTTAAAGAATCAGCTTTTTCTCTTATAGAAGCGATCTGAACTCTATTGTTTTCTCTTAAATCCCAAAAAGTCTTTTCGCATTCGCCGTCGTAATTGCATCCACATCCGCCAAACTCATTTCACGTAAATCAGCCACACGTTGCGCGATTAATTGCGTATACGCTGGTTCATTACGTTTACCACGATGAGGTACAGGTGCTAAATATGGGCAATCGGTCTCTAGAATTAAATAATCCATATTCAGATGAGGAATAATTTTATCCATTCCACCATTTTTAAAAGTAGAAACACCGCCTAATCCTAAATGAAAGCCTAGATCATTGATTGCTTTAGCTTCGTCAACCGAGCCACCAAAACAGTGGAATGTGCCTGATAACGAGCCATCTTGTTCTTGTTTTAGAAGGCTTAATGTTTCTTCAATAGAATCACGAGTATGGATAACAACAGGCAACTTCATCTCTTTTGCCCAGTTTAATTGGGTGATAAAAGCCATCTCTTGTTCAGCTTTAAAGGTTTTATCCCAGTATAGGTCAATACCTATTTCACCTACCGCAATGAAGTTATGCTTCTCAAACCAAGAGTGGATAGTTGCTAGGGTTTGCTTAACATCGGCGTTCACATAGCAAGGGTGTAAGCCCATCATTGAGCGACAAACATCAGGATAAGCCGCTTCGGTTTTTAACATTGGTTCGATAGAGTCTAAATCGATATTCGGCAATAAAATTTGATCAATACCTTGTGCTAAGGCGCGTTGAACCACCAAATCTCGGTCTTCATCAAATTCTTTCGCGTATATGTGAGCGTGGGTATCAATCATAATTAAGGCTCTTTTATTAAAATTATATTTTCTATCATACCAAGTTAATCGTAAAAATCAGATCTCTAAGAAAATTTGGATTCAAAAGACGATGGGTATATATTGAATGCATCATAAATACAAAAGGAGCTCAGTGTGTCTGTATCCATTCTAGGTGCGTTTCCAAACCGTCGTATGCGTCGTATGCGTAAGCATGAATTTAGCCGTCGTCTAATGGCTGAGAACCAGTTAACCGTAAATGATTTAATCTATCCAATGTTTGTGCTGATGGGCAAAGATCGTCGTGAAAGCGTAGATTCTATGCCTGGCGTTGATCGTTTATCGATTGATTTACTGCTTGAAGAAGCACAGCGTTTATATGAGTTAGGGATCCCTGCAATCGCATTGTTCCCGGTTGTGTCTCAGGACGCAAAAAGTTTATGTGCCGCCGAGGCTCATAATCCTGAAGGCCTTGTTCAACGTGCCGTTAAAGCATTGAAAGAGCACATTCCTGAGCTAGGCGTGATCACTGATGTGGCATTAGATCCGTTCACCACTCATGGACAAGACGGCATCATTGATGAAGATGGTTACGTAATGAATGACATCACAACGGAAGCCTTGATCAAACAAGCGCTTTCTCACGCTGAAGCGGGTGCGGATGTTGTTGCACCATCAGATATGATGGATGGTCGTATTGGTGAAATCCGTAAAGCACTAGAAAAAGCGGGTTACGTTCATACACAAATCATGGCGTACTCTGCAAAATATGCCTCTTGTTACTACGGCCCGTTCCGTGATGCGGTCGGTTCTTCGTCTAATCTTAAAGGCGGCAATAAGAAAAACTACCAGATGGATCCAGCCAACAGCGATGAAGCAATTCATGAAGTGGCAATGGACATCAATGAAGGCGCAGACATGGTGATGGTGAAACCAGGCATGCCTTACTTGGACATCGTTCGTCGTGTTAAGACTGAGCTTCAAGTGCCTACATTTGCTTATCAAGTATCTGGTGAGTACGCGATGCATAAAGCTGCGATCATGAATGGTTGGTTGAGTGAGCGTGATACGGTGATGGAATCGTTATTGTGCTTTAAGCGCGCAGGTGCTGATGGCATTCTGACTTACTTTGCGAAAGATGTCGCTGAATGGTTGGCGGAAGAGAAATAAAAGCAGGGTTCAGATCGCTTAGCTAACTAGAGGCTATAAGAGCGAGAATCTTGAATGTTGTAAGCTCTTTATTTAAAAAATAAAAAAGCATGATGATTTTAGTTAATCATCATGCTTTTATTTTTCCTGAATCCTAAAACAAGTACCAATCCGGTTTTTGCTTTTGCTCTTATAGAAGCGAAGCGTTCTAGCCTCTATAACTAAATCCAAACCAATATTTGTCTGCTTATCTGCTTCAATTTCCAACTCCGCTCTAGTGAGAGGATTTTTCGCTAACCATTTCTTATCAATCGACAATGATAAAACATCGTCTTTTTCAGAAAGAGTGATAGATGGAACCAAAGATACATCGCGACGATGAGTTAAAATAATCGCCAAGCGTAAAATGCGTAACATACGTTGAGCGGATAAGTCAGAAACCGCGTGTTGGGTTGGCATTGCTGAGAATTGCTCACGGTAGCGACGAAGTAATTCACCCAATAGGTGCTTCTGCGCGCGTGTATAACCGGGTAAATCTAATGCATTAATTAAGTAAGCAGAATGTTCGCCTGCTTTTTTATAATCAATACACATTCCTAATTCATGTAGTTGAGTTGCTGCTTTTAACAATGGCAGAGCTTGAGGTTCATTCAACCAATCAGCGCCGCATTGTGCGACAAGTTGTTCTGCTAATTCGGTAACCTGTTCGGCATAAGCACAATCTAATTGATAGCGTTGTTGCACACTACAGATGGTGCGTTGGCATACTTCATCGTGCTGAAGGGCTTCGATCATACCGTAACATAAACCTTCACGCAGAGCGCCACCAGCCAATGTCATCGAATCGATATCTAATAATTCAAATATAGCGATAAGAATGGATAAACCACTTGGAAACACTAAGGCGCGCTCCAGAGTTAATCCATCAATATCTAATTCTTCTAAATGTTCATATTGCATTGCTTGTTTTTGAAGGCGCTTAAGCTTGGCTAAGGTGATGACCTCATCCATGCCTTGCGCCAACATAATTTCTTGCAATGCTTGCACCGTACCACTTGCTCCAACACAAGTCTGCCAACCAAGGTCGGTATACTGTTGTAAGATTGGAGCTAACGTCTCTTTTGCGCCAGTAATCGCCGCATCAAAGTTGTTTTTGGTTAATGCACGGTCTTTAAAATAGCCTTCAAGCCAAGTCACACAACCCATTTTTAGACTTGTGAGCGCTTGTGCTTCAAAACCTTCACCAATAATGAGCTCTGTACTTGCGCCACCGATATCAACAACCAATCGACGTCCGCTTCCACCAGAAGTGTGTGCAACTCCTTGATAAATAGTACAAGCCTCTTCTTCACCCTCGATCACATTAATATCATGACCTAGGATTTGATTGGCTTTTTGTAAGAAGACATCCGCATTAATCGCGGCACGCAATGCTGCGGTTCCGACAATGCGAATGTTTTCTATAGGAATGTCTTGCAAACGCTCTGCAAATAAGCTCAAACAATCCCACCCACGCTGCATAGCTTCATGGCTCAGTGTGTTGTTTTCATCTAATCCCGCAGCTAAACGTACTTTACGTTTGATTTTAGCCATGGTTTGCACACTACCATTTATATGACGCACAACAAGCATATGGAAGCTATTGGAGCCCAAATCAATGGCGGCATACATAGGTGATACTGTTGAACTTTTCATAACATCCTTTTATCTTCTTACCATAGAACTCAAATTAATCTTGAGGACTACGAGGCTGACGTGGACGAGAAAACTTACGATTTCCGCCTTGACGTTGACCATTATTGTTATTGCTACGACGATTTTGTGGTGGACGGCGTTGAAGTCTGATTGGTGCTGGTAAATCTTCAATTAGTGCCGATGTATCGTAATCAGATTGTGGAATTGAATGCTCAATGTATTCTTCAATTGCTGGAAGATTAATTGCGTATTCTTCACATGCGAAACTGATAGAGTTACCGCTTTCGCCTGCACGACCAGTACGACCGATGCGGTGAACGTAATCTTCGGCTTCGTTAGGTAAATCGAAGTTAAATACGTGAGTTACTTGTGGGATATGTAGACCACGAGCTGCTACATCGGTAGCAACAAGGATATCAACATCACCCTTAGTAAATTCTTCTAAAATGCGTTCACGTTTTTTCTGTGGAACGTCACCAGTAAGAAGACCAACACGGTGTTTATCAGCCGCTAGATGTCCCCAAACTAATTCACATTTGTGTTTAGTATTGGCGAAAATGATAGCACGGTCAGGCCATTCTTCTTCGATTAGCGTCTGAAGAAGTGCCATTTTGTGATCGTTTGAAGGATAGAATAATTCTTCCTGAATACGATGACCTGTCTTTTGGTCCGGTTCTACTACAACGTGTTCTGGCTCTTGCATGTGTTCAAAAGCAAGCTCTTGTACACGGTAAGATAGCGTTGCAGAAAACAGCATGTTCAAGCGTTCTGTTGGCGCAGGCATACGACGGAAGATAAAGCGAATATCTTTAATGAAACCTAAATCGAACATACGATCGGCTTCATCAAGTACAACTACTTGAATCATCTTAAAGTCGATGTGACCTTGCTTATAGAAGTCGATGATACGACCGGTAGTACCGATCAAAATATCAACGCCTTGCTCAATTACTTGTTGTTGTTTTTCATAACGTTCGCCACCGTAAGCTAACGCGGCTTTTAGACCCGTGCTTGCGATTAGTGACTCTGCATCTTTATGAATTTGAATCGCTAATTCACGCGTTGGTGCCATGATGATGGCACGCGGTTGCGTAATTTTACGACCTTCAGGAGCAGGTGTCGTTAATAGGTGATTAAAAGTAGCAGTAAGGAACGCTAGCGTCTTACCTGTGCCCGTTTGGGCTTGGCCTGCAATGTCTTGGCCGGCGAGCAGTACCGGCAATGCCTTAGCTTGAATAGGAGTACATTTAATGAACCCCTGTGCATTCAAACCATCAAGGACCTGAGGCTGTAAACCTAGGTCGGCAAACTTTTGCTCTGTGATGTGCGTGTTTTTCATTGCTATAGAATATCAGTTAAAGCTTGCAATACGAAACGTATTCCATTCAAATAGAGCATCAATTTGCTGGTTATCATCAAATCAGCCTTTAAATTTAACGTTGGAGTTGACGATGAGCGACAAAATTTTGCAGCTTACAGATAGCGGTTTTGAAGAAAGTGTGATCAATGCAGCGGGCCCAGTACTAGTAGATTTCTGGGCAGAATGGTGTGGTCCTTGTAAAATGATTGCTCCTATCCTGGATGAAATCGCCGATGAGTACGAAGGCCGATTAACGATTGGTAAATTAAATATCGATCAGAATGCAGAAACACCACCAAAATTTGGTATTCGTGGTATTCCAACACTTCTTTTGTTTAAAGATGGTGGCGTCGCTGCAACGAAAGTGGGTGCACTTTCTAAAACTCAACTTAAAGAGTTTCTTGATGCAAACCTATAAGATAGGGTGCAATTAAGTCAGATAGAACCGTATATAATGAGAAATTATGTGCGGTTTTGTTTTATCTGAGCTAAGCTAAGGTTAGAAATCAGGGCCAAGCCCTAGACTAAAATGCGAATAAGTGATAGTTTATCGGGCGTATTTCATACGATTTCATTTCTGACCGAGCTCGAAGGTCATCCATTCTTAAATCAACTAAAGATAGAATCTGATTTTGACTAAACAACTACCTACCACTATGAATCTTACTGAACTTAAAAACCGACCTGTATCGGATCTTGTTGCTCTTGGCGAATCATTAGGCCTAGAAAACCTAGCTCGTCTAAGAAAACAAGACATCATCTTCTCCATCCTTAAGCAACATGCGAAAAGCGGTGAAGACATCTTTGGAGATGGTGTTCTTGAGATTCTTCAAGATGGCTTTGGTTTCCTTCGTTCAGCAGATTGTTCTTACTTGGCTGGCCCGGATGATATTTATGTATCTCCAAGCCAAATTCGTCGTTTTAACTTACGTACTGGTGATACGATTGGCGGAAAGATTCGTCCACCAAAAGATGGCGAGCGTTACTTCGCACTTCTTAAAGTAAACGCCGTTAACTATGACCGCCCAGACAACGCACGTAATAAAATCCTTTTTGAAAACCTTACCCCTTTACATGCAAACGATCGTTTACGCATGGAACGTGGTAATGGTTCAACAGAAGATATTACAGCGCGTATTCTTGATTTAGCATCACCGATTGGCCGTGGTCAACGTGGTCTGATTGTTGCTCCGCCAAAAGCGGGTAAAACAATGCTACTTCAAAACATCGCCCAAAGTATTGCTCATAACTACCCTGAGTGTGAGTTAATGGTTCTGCTTATCGATGAACGTCCAGAAGAAGTAACTGAGATGCAACGCCTTGTTAAAGGTGAAGTAATTGCGTCTACGTTTGATGAGCCAGCGTCTCGTCACGTACAAGTTGCTGAAATGGTTATTGAGAAAGCGAAACGTCTTGTCGAGCATAAAAAAGATGTGGTTATCCTATTGGATTCAATTACTCGTCTTGCTCGTGCGTACAACACAGTTATTCCATCATCAGGTAAAGTTCTTACTGGTGGTATTGATGCCAATGCATTACATCGTCCTAAGCGCTTCTTTGGTGCGGCTCGTAACGTTGAAGAAGGTGGTAGTTTAACTATCATTGCAACGGCACTGGTTGATACTGGCTCTAAAATGGATGAAGTTATCTACGAAGAGTTTAAAGGTACTGGTAACATGGAATTGCATTTGAACCGTAAAATTGCGGAAAAACGTATATTCCCTGCGATTGACTTTAAGCGTTCAGGTACTCGTCGTGAAGAGTTACTGACGAAGACTGATGAACTACAGAAGATGTGGATCTTACGCAAGATTGTTCACCCAATGGGTGAAGCCGATGCAATGGAATTCTTGATTGATAAACTATCAATGACGAAGACTAATGATGAGTTCTTTGATGCGATGCGTCGTCAGTAACTGATATTTTTCTCAATTATTGGTACTAAGATCGATAAATAATGAAACGCTGCCTATTAGGTGGCGTTTTTTGTTGATTATCTGTTAACTTGACTGCATTATCATTTGTACTAGGCTTGATAAGGAGTATCAACTTAGTTCATTTAAGGAGAGTAACCTATGCAACAAGGACTGTTAGCATCAATCCTCCTCTCGGTAAGTTTGCTGGTTGGTCAGGCATCAGCCTCTGAAATTCAACCTAACTTTGCACAGAGTTTATTGGGTGATCAGCAACTCAATAAGAAGGTAGATGAACTGCATCAATATTTAGTTGATGGCGACATCATCACGCTTAATTTTTCTCTCGATCGTCTCTCTATGCCACAGCAAGAAGCAGTACGTTTCATGCTCGTGCAACAGATAGAACAGCAACAACTAATCCTAGACCCTAAAGGAACTATTTGGTTAAAGCAGCAGCTTTCTATTCACCCTACCTACACGATTAAAGAGCAAGGTAATGGCTATGTGGTGACTAAACTGGCCTTTGATTATTCTAGTATTGCTTCTCGTGTATTAAGCCAAATGTCAAAAGACCAACAAGTGTTGGATTTTATTCTTGCGGCTGAAGAGCATCGTTTAGTGTTATCGGAATGGTTGGTGGGTGAACCTCATGAAGTTCGCGTTCGTCAATCCATTGTATTGGCTGAATTAGACAGCTTAACACCGGAAGCCTTAGAGTATCTTGTCTCTCAGATCACCGATGACCCATTGTCTGTTTGGTTACCAACCACAGAAGTCATGGTGCGTTTGGCGCAGCTCTCTCAAAATAGTGATGTGTATAAAATCTTATGGAAAATGCGCACCGATCAGCACAGTATTGCTGAGCTTGCTCGTCTATCGACCGTAGCGCCAGACCCATTTGCAACACAGCAAATAATGGCTGCCACTAATAACCCGTCTTTAAAACAGAATGCGTTTGCCTCACTCGCGCAGCTTCATCCGCTTCCTCAAAATGTTCAGGTGTTCTTACTTGCTAAGATAGATCATATTCAAGACGGTGGTGCGGTAGCTATGCATTTGGCTAATTATGGGCATGCGCCTTGGTTAGAAAGTTTGTCAACGACTCGAAATAAAGTACGTAAACAACACGTAGGTTTAGCGCTATCACAGCGTTAACGTAATTTGATCCAACTCTAATGGATGTGGGTTGGGGATATGCCATAGTTTGGGTATAATCTATCCAAACTTCACTACATGTAGATAGCGATGCAATATAAGGATTTACGCGACTTTCTCGGTCACTTAGAAGAGATTGGCCAGCTAAAACGCATTTCACACCCCATTGACCCTCATTATGAAATGACAGAGATCAGCGATCGTACTTTACGAGCTGGAGGTCCTGCATTGCTGTTTGAAAATCCTATTGGTTATGACATGCCAGTGCTCACTAATTTATTTGGTACTGCTGAACGTGTTGCGATAGGCATGGGGCGTCAAGACGTTCTGGAACTGCGTGAAGTTGGTAAATTATTAGCCTATCTAAAAGAGCCGGAGCCACCACAAGGGTTTAAAGACGCGCTTAATAAATTGCCGGTATTCAAACAAGTATTGAATATGCCAACCAAGAAAATTCGTAAAGCACCTTGCCAGCAGATCGTATGGCAGGGTGATGACGTTGATTTGGATAAACTTCCAGTAATGAGTTGTTGGGCTGATGATGTTGCACCTCTATTAACTTGGGGGTTAACTATCACGAAAGGCCCAAACAAAAAACGTCAGAACTTGGGTATTTATCGTCAGCAAAAGCTCAGTAAAAATAAAGTGATTATGCGTTGGCTTGCTCATCGTGGTGGTGCGTTAGACTTACGTGACTGGATGGAAACTAATCCGGGCGAACCTTTCCCTATCTCTGTCGCATTTGGTGCTGATCCTGCCACTATTTTAGGTGCCGTTACCCCTGTTCCTGATACTTTATCTGAATACGCTTTTGCCGGTCTTTTACGTGGCAGTAGAACTGAAATTACCAAATCGATTAGTAATGAGTTAGAAGTACCAGCCAGTGCTGAAATTGTACTTGAAGGGTATATCGATCCAACAGAGTTCGCTGATGAAGGGCCTTATGGCGATCACACCGGTTACTACAATGAAGTTGAAAAGCATCATGTCTTTACTGTAACTCACATTACGATGCGTAAAGACCCTATTTATCACAGTACCTACACCGGTCGTCCGCCAGATGAACCTGCCGTATTGGGTGTGGCATTAAATGAAGTGTTTGTGCCAATTCTACAAAAGCAATTCCCAGAAATTATTGATTTTTACCTGCCACCAGAAGGGTGTTCATATCGAATGGCAGTAGTGACGATGAAGAAACAATATCCTGGTCATGCTAAACGCGTGATGATGGGGGTATGGTCGTTCTTGCGTCAGTTTATGTACACTAAATTTGTTTTGGTATGCGACGAAGAAGTGAATGCACGAGATTGGTCACAAGTGACAGCCGCAATGTCTCAGCATATGGACCCGTTTCGAGATAGTTTGATGATAGAGAATACGCCTATCGACTCACTAGATTTTGCCTCACCAGTAGTTGGCTTGGGCTCAAAGATGGGCTTAGACATTACTAAGAAGTGGGACGCAGAATTAGCACTGTCACCAAATGTCGAATTGTCAGCGATAGATACAGGTAGCGAGCATATTGAAGGCTGCTTAGCTGAGTTAACGAAAGAATTTCCAGAAATTATCGATATTCACTTACAAAATGACAATGCCAATATGGTTGTCGTGTCGATTAGTAAACAAGTCTCTGGTAATGGAAAGAAAATCATGGAGGCGGTTTGGTCTCAGTTTGATGAGAACAAGTTTGTTATCGTGTGTGACGGTGATGTCAATGTGAGTGATTGGAATGACATTATTTGGGCTGTGACGACGCGAATGGATCCAGCAAGAGACACATTATTCCTGAAAAGCGAAACGAGTCATTCAAAAGTGGGTCTAGATGCGACCAATAAATGGGAAGACGAATGCCTTCGTGAATGGGGAACTCCAATCAAAAAAGACCCAGAAGTCGTCGCTAAAATTGACTATATTTGGGATGAATTAGGTATTTTGTGAAAAAAATAACCTTACTCCCACAGCAAAAAGAATTCAGCATCAAAGAAGGACAAACGATCCTTGATGCGGCATTAGAATCGGGCATTAATTACCCAAATCGATGCCAAGTAGGTGCATGTGCCATGTGCTTATGTAAAAAGTTAGAAGGGGAAGTTGAATACGATTTAGAACCACTTCTAACCGACAAAGAACAACAAGAAGGGTGGGTATTTGCGTGTCAGGCAACAGCAAAAAGTGATTTAGTGCTGTTGTTAGAATAAATCCAGCCTTTATAATAACGTTACTCAACATAATAATTACAGCGTATAAGTACCATTTTAAAATAGGTATTAGCTGAAAAAGGAAAGTCATGCCAATCAATTGCAAAGTAAAGTCTATCGAGCCGTTGGCTTGTAATACTTTTCAAATATTACTTCACCCAGAGCAGCCCGTCGCGTTCAAAGCGGGCCAATACTTAATGGTTGTAATGGGAGAGAAAGACAAGCGTCCGTTCTCAATCGCAAGTAGCCCTTGTCGTCATGAGGGTGAAATAGAACTTCATATCGGCGCGGCTGAACATAATGCTTACGCAGGTGAAGTGATTGAATCAATGAAAGCCGCACTGGAAAATGGCGGTGATATTCAAATTGATGCCCCTCATGGTGAAGCGTGGATCCGTGAAGACAGCGAGCGCTCAATGTTGTTGATTGCGGGTGGTACAGGTTTTAGTTATGTGCGCTCAATTTTAGATCACTGCATCAGTCAAAACATCCAAAAACCAATCTTCCTATACTGGGGTGGCCGTGATGAGCATCAACTGTATGCAAAAGCAGAGATAGAAACCATTGCAGCAGCACATAAGCACATTACCTTTGTACCAGTAGTAGAGCAAACTGCAGGTTGGACAGGAAAGACTGGTAATGTACTTGAAGCGGTAAAAGCCGATTTTAGCTCATTAGCTGATATGGATATTTACATTGCAGGTCGTTTTGAAATGGCAGGCGCAGCACGTGAGCAGTTCACGACAAAGAAGCAAGCAAAGAAAGAACAACTTTTTGGTGATGCATTCGCCTTTATTTAAGTTTGGCTCTTATAAACTTGGCTCTTATAAACTTAGCACTTAGCTGATATCAATAAAATGAATACCAATAAAAATGCCACCTCATTATGAAGTGGCATTTTTTATGATTATAACTAAAGAGTATTAAGCATCAGAGCCCATCATGGTTAAGGCTTTACGAGAAAGATCCGCCGCCGCTTGTTTACGGTTTTGCTTATCCAATACACGAGCAAGGTAAGCATAGTCAGACATATCTTCACGAACCTCTAATGCCGCCTCAAAATGCTCACGAGCAGGTTGCCATTTCTCGGCGCGCATATACAACTGACCAAGTGTGCTTTGAATAACAGGATTACGAGCATCATAATTCGCCATGCTTTCAAGTAATACCGTCGCAGGGTGATAATCCGCTAGATTCAAGGTTGGTAATAGCGCAACTAAGCGGTCATCACTGTACTTTTTCAGATTATCACGCAAGATAATATACGCTTCTGAATCCGCCTTACGTGAATGTAATTGTTTAATCAAACAGACCAATACAGGAACGTGTTTTTTTAACTTCTTAGGTAACGCATTCCAATGCTCTAATAATCCAGCGGTTCCTTGTTTACTTGCGATGAGTTCCATTAATCCACACTCTGCTTTTTCTTCTAACTCTAATGCTTGTTGATCAGAGATAAGGCTAGCTTTAGTCAGAGGGTGAATAATATGTTTCAGCGCTTGCCACTCGTTAAGTGCTAAATAACACTCTTTTAATAGCTCAAGTAATACCGGGTTACGAGGATAATCGACTTTAACTGATTGCAGCGTAGCAAGAGCAAACTCATATTGCTCTTCGCGCATTTGTAATTTAGCGCTGGTTAACGCGACCGCCAATCGACTGTCTGATTGCTCAGAAGCCAACTGCAAATATTTATCACGCTGTACTATTTGCTTTCGACCTTGAGCGGCTTCTGCTGCGGCAAGATAGTTTAATAGTGGAAAGTCATTATGGCGTCCGCCTTTAGTTATTAGACGTTCAGCTTCTTTCCATTCACCCTCATGTAGTTTAATCATACCTTTAAACGTGTTGTAGCGTGCTTTACGTAAATGGCGAGCACTGAACCAACCACGAGTAAAGTTGCTAACAGAGAGAATACGTTTAACGATTATCTCCAGTAAAAACAATCCAGCGATTAAGGCACCGATAAAGATAACCAATGTTGTTAAGCTCATTTCAATCGTTGTATCTGCGACTGAGATAAGAACATACCCTTGTTGATCGGCAAATGTCGTTCCTACGATTAATCCACCAACTAAAACAATGGCTAGAAGAAGTAATCGGATCATGATTTACCTCCTTCTGTCGCTTCAGCTTGTTTCATTGGGGCTGCTTTTTCTTTTACAGGACTCGCTTTTACAGATGTTTCACCAATTGCGTCTATATTACGACGTAAACGCTCAGAAATTAAATCAGACAACAGTGCTTGAGTTTTCATTTTTTGTGGATAACGTACATCTACTTTGAATTTTTCTAGTGAGTCTAGCTGAGCCATAAAACTCTTAACAGCAGGATCATCTTGTTGGAAGTATTGAGAAGACCATAGCTTGGCACTTTCTAATGAGGTCGCATACACTTCACTTTGTTCGCGATATAATGCTGTAGCAGCAAGCAGTAACTTACCTTTAATGTTCTCTTTTAGGTAAAAGTGCTGCTCAGGACTAAGTAAAGGAATGACATTGCCTTCACGTACTCGATAAGTAATGAAGTGACCTGCAAAATCATCCAGAGACTGCATTAAGTTTGACTGCCAGTCATTGATGTTAGTTGATACTTCTTTCTTTTTAATCACATCAGCTTCAGGAAGCACTGCGCTAGCCAGAGGTAAGGTATTGATTTGCTGTTCAAGGCTGTTTAGTTTTAATACCAAGCCGTCACGGTCAATTAATGGGATCGCCTTTAGAGTGGAGATATCACTCGCCATTGCACGACGTAATGGCATTAAGCTTGGATCGTTTAATGCTGAAATACGCTGATCAGCATTTTCCATCAAGCGTGTTGCACTTACCACATCATGCTCAAGCCATAACTTACGGCCCGCCATTTTTACTAAGTAGTCAGCTTCGGCAAGTAACCAATCGTTTGGGCGACGACCTTTAACATCAGCAATAGCTAATTGAAGGCTAGCAATGCTTTTGTCTTGCTGCTGCATTAAAACGGTAGCCTTACGAACAATCTCATCGGCTTTATCTGTAATGCGTTGTTCTGCGGTTACTAATTTTGCATCAAAGGTACTGTCAGCACTTTTTAGTTGTTGTTCAAGCTGTGCTATTTTAATTTGTTGTTGAGTAGTCTGGTGTTGCGAGGCTAAGAAACTGCCGCCACTTAATAGAATCGAAATGATAATGGCAAGAGTGCCCAAACGACGGCCTTTTTTATCGACCAGTACTTCTGCTTTTTGAGTGGTTGCTGAAGTAGCTGTTTGTTCTGTTTTCTTCTGTTCTTTTGCTGTGGCAGAAGAAGGGGTAACCTGTGCTGCTTTTTCTTTTGAAGCAGGTGGTTGATTATTATTTTGTGTCATTTGAAAGTCCCATCATGATGATGCTCACTGAGATAGTGCAGCAAGTCGGAATTAGAGGCTCCGCCAACCGTTTCAATATGTTGATAACCAAGTTGTTGGCCAAGTTGGTTAATTCGTTCACTAGGTACTAATAAGCGACAACTTAATACCCAATCTAAATCGGTACCAGCAAATTGCGAAGTGAAAAAAGAGAGTTGTTCGCCGCTGGTGATAATTAATGTATCTACGTTATTATTTTGCCACTCTTTGGTTTTTGTTGAGCCATTAAATGGGGTGGATTTTCGTTGGTAAGTTTCACAGTAAGTGACTTTTACGCCGAGTTCTTCAAGCGCGTCGAAAATGAGGTCTCGTCCACCGTTACCACGTAGAATAATGGCCTGTTTTCCTGCCACGTTTTTTAAAACAGGAAGCGCGAGTAAATGTTCACTGTCGCTAGGCGTCGGAAAGTGTACTGGATCTGAAATATAGGTTCTGAGGTATTGAGCGCTCTTTTGACCAACGGCAAGGTAATTTATCCCTTTTTTCCACGAAATTTGCTGCAATTGCAAGTGATCTTGTGAGTGTTGGACGGCATGTTGACTGACAGCAATAATAAAATCTCCCTCAGAGAGAGAGGAAAATAGTGCAGGCAGTTGAGAGAGCTCTTTACCTGGATGAATCGTAAGTAGAGGGTGAGAAATAGCAGGATGCCCTAATTGATTCAGAGCATCACATAATGCTTGGCTCTCTTGCTCTGGGCGAGTCACCAAAATCGTCATCGTTAAGCGTCAGCGTATAGGCGATCGAGAATATCTTTCGCGCCGTCATTAAGCAGTTGTTCAGCTAATTGAGTCCCTAAGGCTTCAGCGTCAGAAACCGATCCTGTGATCTCGCCGCGTACCATGATAGAGCCATCTGGTTCACCAACTAAAGCACGTAACCAGATTTGGTCACCATCAATTAACGAATAGCTACCGATAGGTACCTGACAGCCACCTTCAAGACGGTTATTCATTGCTCGTTCACACAATACACGATGTGCAGTTTCTGGGTGATTTAATGGCGCAAGCAGAGCACGGATACGATCATCATCGAGGCGTGTTTCAATACCGACTGCACCTTGACCTACCGCAGGTAAAGATTGTTCTGGTTCAATTGAGCTTTTAATTCTGTCTTCTAAGCCCAAACGGATAAGGCCAGCACAAGCGAGAATGATTGCATCGTAGTTACCATCGTCTAGCTTTTGTAGGCGAGTGCCTACATTACCGCGAAGATCTTTGATGATTAAATCAGGGCGAGCTTCTTTTAGTTGGCATTGGCGGCGTAAACTACAGGTACCGACAATAGCTCCTTGTGGTAAATCTTCAATACAAGTGTAAGTATTAGAGACAAATGCATCACGCGGATCTTCACGCTCACAGATCGTTACTAGACCTAAACCTTCAGGAAAATCAACAGGTACATCTTTCATTGAGTGAACCGCAAGATCAGCACGGCCTTCAAGCATAGCAACTTCAAGTTCTTTAACGAATAATCCCTTTCCGCCCACTTTTGCTAATGGCGTATCAAGAATGATGTCGCCTTTCGTTACCATGGTAACAAGTTCCACTTCCAAACCAGGGTGAAGAGACTGTAGTGCGTCTTTAACAAAATGAGCCTGCCATAGTGCTAAAGGGCTTTTACGAGTGGCAATACGAACTGGTAATTGCTGTGACATAGTAGTATCCGATTAAAATAATTACCTTATCCTACCACTACTTGAGGGTGAGGTGAAAATACAGGATGACAACAGTGTGATTATAGGTTAAAAACGACACCTTAAATGGTAGGGATGCCTATACTTTCAGTAAAGGCATGAACTTTACGCCCGCAGTGAAAAGTGTTATCTTGATCACGTTTTTAGTCGGTATTGGACGAATCCTATCCAATATTAACCGTCATCCTTGATGACAAGATGAGTTAGGCTTTCTATTTGCAAACCTATATTGAAACATTAATCACGCGCCAGCAATGTCTCACCGAACAACGTATCGAGCGCGCATTAGCATTAATGAAGCCACTTGGGCAAGAGATCTTCCATCAATTGCCATTGCTATTGCATTTCAATCACTCGGAACTCCCGGGATTTGTTGAAGGTGCACCTAGTGGTATTAAACAATTTCATGCAAATAAAAAGCAGCGTGAGTGGATGGCTCAACTGACGCTACGTTATCCTCTGTCTACCTCAAACCAAGGCAATATTCTTGGTTTGTATTCTATGGGTAGTACCTCTTCGATTGGCCAAACTGTCGCTAGTGACCTTGATATTTGGGTCTGTATCCCAGAAAGCCTGCCAGCTGAGAAAAAAGCCTTATTGCAACAAAAGTGCGATGCTCTAACTGAATGGGCAGCGCAGTTTTATATTGAAGCAAACTTTTTCTTAATGGAACAAAATCGTTTCCGCGACGCTTATTCTGAAGAAATGACCGGTGATAACTGTGGTTCGTCACAGCATCTTTTGTTATTGGATGAGTTCTATCGTACTGCGGTATGTCTTGGCGGACAGCAGCTACTATGGCAGATTATTCCTCCAGAGATGGAAGAGAGCTATGATGAATACGTTGATCAGCTTTGTCAGAGTGGAGTGATCCGTAAAGAAGAGTGGATCGACTTTGGTCGGTTAAATTACATCCCTGCGGAAGAATATTTTGGTTCGAGTTTATGGCAGCTTTATAAGAGTATTGATTCACCCTTTAAGTCGGTTTTAAAAGCGATATTATTGGAAGCGTATTCTTGGGAATATCCGCACACTCAATTGTTAAGTATTGATAGTAAACGTCGTTTCTTTGCCGAAGAGCCTGATCTCTATGGTATGGATGCGTATTATTTAATGCTGGAAAAAGTGACGCGTTATCTTGAGCGAACCAATGATATGGCTCGTTTAGAACTGGTACGTCGCAGCTTTTATTTAAAAACGCATGAGAAATTATCTCGTAAACAAAGCCAAGATTCGGTGGAGTGGCGTCGTAAAGCCTTAACAGAATTAACGTCACAATGGGGATGGTCGCAAGCTACGATTGTAGAGCTTGATTCTCGTCGTTCTTGGAAGGTTGAACAAGTTAAAAAATCGCATAATGATTTGCTTGAAGCCTTGATGCAAAGTTACCGTAACTTGATCCGTTTTGCGCGGAATAATGACATAACATCATCGATCAGTCCTGAAGATATCAGTATTCTTGCTCGTAAACTTTACGCTGCGTTTGAAGAGCTTCCAGGCAAGGTTACTTTACTAAACCCGCAAATTTCTCCAGATCTGCATGAAGCGGATTTAAGCTTTATTGAAGTGCAAGATACTGGCATTAATAAAGCGGGTTGGTACGTATATAAATACCCATTAATCGCAAAAGAACTAATGGGTGCGAAGCACTTAGAACACAATCGATATTTAAGTAAATTGGTAGCGTGGGCTTTCTTTAATGGTTTGCTCACTGAATCGACACGTTTGGATGCCGTGGTGCGTCAAGCAGATCTGAATATCGACAAGTTCTATCAAATGGTGAGCGATCTAAGAAATACGTTCTCTGTTAATATGCCGCGGCCGACCAAAGAAGAGCTAGGTAGCCCTTGTGAAGTACGCCAACTCTCTATTTTTATTAATTTAGAAAGTGATCCGACAGAGACATTGAAGATAAAACCTGAACGCATGAATCAGGTGGATGCGGATATTTTCAGTTGTGGCAGTAGCCAGGATAATTTGATTGGCAGTGTGGATTTGGTATACCGAAATTCATGGCATGAAGTGAGAACACTTAACTTCAGTGGTGAGACCGCAATTTTAGATGCGCTAAAAACGGTGTTATGCAAAATGCACAAAGATGCGGCGCGTCCTGAGTCTGTCGATGTTTTCTGCTACAGCAAGCAAATGCGTGGCATCATTCGTAATAACATTTATCAGTTATTGGCCGAGTGTATTGAACTTCGTTTAAAGCCAGTTGAAAATAACGAGAAACGTCGTCGTTTTAAAGGCATTAAAATTGGGTCAACCATGTATGGTTTGTTCTTTGAGCGTCGTGGTGTGTCGATTCAAAAACTAGAAGATTCAGTACAATTTTACTCAAGTATTTCAACCAATAAAGCCATTGGCTCAACGACCATTCCTTTAGGTGACAGCAGCGGTATAGTGATCCCTGATGTGGTGGATTCGTTTGCAAGTGAAGGGTTAATTCAATTTTTCTTTGATGCATCAGAGTATAATGATGATGGTTTTAATATCTACGTATTAGACGAAGAGAATAAGGTTGAGATTTATCATGAATGCTATGGCAGCAAAGATGACATGGTAAACAGTATTAACCATTATTACACGTCAAGTCGCAACAATGTTGATTTGGACGCTCCAGATAAAGTGAACTTCAATTTGCCTCAGTTCTATGATGTCGTGTACAGCGAAGCCAAAGAAGCGTCAGTGCTTTCTTATCGTAGTGGACAGCAACAGTATAAATCAAAGTAAGCATAATTCGATCTCAATACACTTTAAAATAAACAAAGCTAAGCGGTTATTCTGTCTTAGCTTTGTTCAATTCAAAAGCAAATCTAGCCTCTAGGTTGGGTCTCACCTCATTTCAGTATATACTTCACTCACATGTATAAATAACCAGTGTGATGTGATGGACGTTTCTTTTCTTCTTGATGGTCTTAATGACAAACAGCGCGAAGCCGTAGCCGCTCCGTTAGAAAACATGCTTGTACTTGCGGGTGCCGGTAGTGGTAAAACTCGAGTACTTGTTCATCGTATCGCATGGTTAATGCAAATCGAGCAAGCGTCTCCTTTCTCTATTATGTCAGTGACATTTACTAACAAAGCGGCAGCAGAAATGCGTGGTCGTATTGAAGAGTTAATGCATGGCAGCGCTGGAGGTATGTGGAATGGTACTTTCCATGGTATCTGTCACCGTATTCTTCGTGCGCATTATCTTGATGCTAAATTACCAGAAGGTTTCCAAATTATTGATTCTGATGATCAACAGCGTTTACTAAAGCGTTTGATCAAAGCTCAAAATCTGGATGATAAAAACTGGCCTGCACGTCAAGCGGCTTGGTTTATTAATGGTAAGAAAGATGAAGGGCTACGTCCGAATCAAATCAATACGTTTAACGATCCTATCGCGCAAACCTGGCTAAAAGTATATACCGCTTATCAAGAGGCGTGTGATCGTTCTGGTTTGGTCGATTTTGCTGAAATTCTACTTCGTGCACATGAATTACTGCGTGATCACAAACACGTTCGTGAACATTATCAAGCACGCTTTAAGCATATATTGGTCGACGAATTCCAAGATACCAACAACATCCAATACGCTTGGTTACGCATGATGGCGGGTTCGGATTGTAAAGTGATGATTGTGGGTGATGATGACCAATCTATCTATGGCTGGCGTGGTGCGCAGATCGAAAATATTCAGAAATTCTTAGATGAGTTTATCGGTGCGAAAACCATTCGTTTAGAGCAAAACTACCGTTCAACCGCTAACATCCTAAACGCCGCCAATGAACTGATCAGTAACAATACTGAACGCATGGGTAAGAAGTTATGGACTGAAGATGCTGATGGCGATCTGATCTCTATTTACTCTGCTTATAACGAAATGGATGAAGCCCGTTTTGCGGTTGGGAAAATCAAAGAGTGGCGTGATAACGGTGGCGCATTAGAAGATAGTGCGTTTTTATACCGTAATAACGCCCAATCTCGTGTATTAGAAGAAGCCTTAATTCAAGCAGGGCTGCCGTATCGAATTTATGGTGGCATGCGATTCTTCGAACGACAAGAGATCAAAGATGCCTTGTCTTATCTACGTTTAATGAACAATCGTCATGATGATGCGGCTTTTGAGCGAGTAGTGAATACGCCAACACGTGGTCTGGGTGATAAAACACTAGAAACCGTACGTTTTGCTGCGCGTGAACGCGGGGCTACTATGTGGCAAGCCAGTCTTGCTTTGATTGAAGAGCAAGTATTACCGGGTCGTGCAGCTGGCGCATTAAGCCGTTTTATCGAGCTGATTAATGCATTAGAAGATGATACGCGCGATTGTCGTTTACATGAACAAACGGACCAAGTGATCAAAAGCTCGGGTCTGTTTACGATGTATGAACAAGAAAAAGGCGAAAAATCAAAAGCGCGTATTGAGAACTTGGAAGAATTGGTTACCGCAACTCGTCAGTTTGATAAGCCGGAAGAAGCTGATGAAATGACAGATTTAACCGCTTTCTTAACCCATGCCGCATTAGAGGCGGGTGAAGGTCAAGCTGACGAATTTGAAGATGCCGTTCAGCTGATGACATTACACAGTGCCAAGGGTTTGGAATTTCCATTAGTATTTATGGTGGGTGTTGAAGAAGGCATGTTCCCAAGTCAAATGTCAACAGAAGAAGCCGGGCGCTTAGAAGAAGAACGCCGTCTTTGTTATGTTGGTATGACACGTGCGATGGAAAAACTGTATATCATTTATGCCGAAACTCGTCGAGTGTATGGCCAAGAGAAATACCATAAACCGTCACGCTTTATTAAAGAGCTACCAACCAACTGTGTTGAAGAAGTTCGTATGAAAGCGAAAGTAAGCCGAACGGGGTCTTACGGTAGTTATGGTTCTCAAGAGAGTTCATCTGAAAGTCGATTTGGTCAGAAAGCGATTAATAATAACTTTAATGAAACCGGTTATGCATTAGGCCAACGAGTGAGGCATCCTAAATTTGGTGAAGGTACTATCATCAATTTTGAAGGTGCAGGTGCGCAAGGCCGAGTACAAGTTGCTTTTAATGGTGAAGGCATTAAGTGGCTTGTGACTCAATATGCCAAGTTAGAGTCAATGTAGCATCGAGTTATGTAGAGTATAAAAAAAGAGAGCGGATTCGCTCTCTTTTTTGTTTTAAACAGCCATTTTTTTCTTTTTGTTAAACAGCCAAGCATCCATCGTAAAGATAATTAATGCTCCCCAAATAAAGGCAAAGGTTATCGCTTTATCTGCACTAAAAATCTCATCATATAGCCCCACAGCAAGAATAAACATCAAACTTGGTCCGATATATTGAAAGAAGCCTAAGGTTGATAGTTTCAATCGTGTTGCCGCCCCCGTAAAGCACAGCAGAGGAACGGTAGTAATAATACCAGCAGCAATGAGTAGTAAATTTAGGTTGGTTGAGTTCTCTGCAAAATTAGAGGTTGGAGAGTCTGCAATAAACAATAGGTAAGTTGCCGCTACTGGTAATAGAACTAACGTTTCAATGAATAAACCTGATTGTGCATCCATAGCGACTTTTTTTCGTAATAAGCCATAGAAACCAAAGCTGCAAGCTAGGGCTAATGCAACGATAGGGATAGACCCAAAAGTAATTAGTTGAATAAGTACGCCAATGGTTGCAAAGACAACCGCAAGCCATTGCAGTTTTCGTAATCGCTCACCTAAAAAAAGCATTCCGAGCATGACATTAAAAATAGGGTTGATGAAATAACCGAGACTGGCATCAAGCATATGATCAGCCGTTACCGCCCAAATGAAGATTAGCCAATTCGCGCCTATCAATACGCTACTTGTCACTAGATAACCCATTTTTCGTTTATCTTTTAGTGTATTAGCAACGGTTTTCCACCCTTTAGATAGACACAGTAATCCAGCCAAAAAAAAGAACGACCAAATAACACGGTGGCTTAAAATCTCAAAGGGGGAAACTTCATTGATGGTTTTAAAATAAATAGGAGCAATGCCCCACATGGTATAGGCACTAATGGCAAAAAAGACCCCCTGACGAGTGCGCTGTTGTTCGAGTTCAGTGGTTGGCATAAGTAGATTCTTAACGGAGTAATGTAACGGGAAAGGTGTCTTTATGATCACACCTTGTATGCGTTGTTATGCGACGAAGTATAGAGGGCGGTGTCGAATGTGCCTAGTTTTTTCCTATTGTTCTTTTCCTCACCAATAACGATAGGTAGAATGACACTTCCGTATTATTAATGAGTGTTTTATGTCCAGCATTACAGCAGAACAGCCAATGAAACAGGTATCACAGAGCCAAACTGTTTTAAGAGATGTTTTTGGTTATCAAGAATTTCGTGTTGGACAAGAAGAAGTCATTAATGCCGCGCTTGAAGGTCAAGACAGTTTAGTGATCATGCCTACTGGTGGTGGTAAATCACTGTGCTACCAGATCCCCGCCTTAGTGTTTGAAGGCTTAACCTTGGTTATTTCGCCATTAATCTCATTAATGAAGGACCAAGTTGATCAATTAAAAGCCGATGGGGTACAAGCTGAATGCTTAAACTCGACGATTGATCGTGATGTTCAAGTGTCGATCTGGAACCGAGTCAATTCTGGCCAAGTAAAAATGCTGTATGTGTCACCAGAGCGCGTGATGATGCGTGATTTTATGGAGCGTTTAGAGTCTCTGAACTTATGCATGATTGCAGTAGATGAAGCGCATTGTATTTCTCAATGGGGGCACGATTTCCGTCCTGAATACGCATCTTTAGGCCAAATCAAACAACGCTTTCCTAATGTACCAATCATGGCACTAACGGCAACGGCTGATGACGCGACTCGTAAAGATATTTTAAGTCGCCTTTCGCTACCAAATCCTCATGAATATTTGGGCAGTTTTGATCGTCCAAATATTCGCTATACCGTGTTAGAAAAACACAAACCAGTCAGTCAAATAGTTCGATATCTTGCGACGCAGAAAAACCAATGTGGTGTTATTTACTGTGGTAGCCGCAAAAAAGTAGAAATGCTGACCGAAAAACTCTGCAATAACCACATTCGAGCGGCGTCTTATCATGCTGGTCTGGATTTGGATGAACGTAATTATGTGCAAGAAGCGTTTCAACGTGATGACATTCAGATCGTTGTTGCTACGGTTGCGTTTGGTATGGGGATAAATAAATCAAATGTACGTTTCGTGGCGCACTTTGATATTCCTAAGAACATCGAATCTTATTACCAAGAGACAGGACGAGCAGGGCGTGATGGTCTGCCAGCAGAAGCCGTAATGCTTTATGATCCTGCTGATATTGTGTGGTTACGTAAACTCGTAGAAGAAAAGCCTGAAGGGCCTCAGAAATTGGTAGAAAGCCACAAGCTCAATGCAATGACCGCCTTTGCAGAAGCGCAGACGTGTCGCCGCCAAGTCCTTTTGAACTATTTTGGAGAATACAGCCCTAAACCGTGTGGTAACTGCGATGTCTGTTTAGATCCACCAAAGCAATTTGATGGGACAGAAGCCGCACAAAAAGCCTTGTCATGTGTCTATCGAGTAAACCAAGGTTTCGGTATTGGTTATGTAGTAGAAGTACTACGAGGCTTGAAAATCGCACGAATTCGAGAGCATGGCCATGACAAATTATCGACTTATGGTATTGGTAAAGAGCACAGTCATGAATATTGGGTCAGTATTATTCGTCAGTTGATCCATAAAGGATTATTGGCGCAAAACATTACTCGAAATTCGACGCTGCAATTAACCGAAGAAGCGCGTCCGATCCTAAGAGGGCAAGAAGCGTTAGAGCTTGCGGTTCCACGACTTGATACCGCAGCGAAAACGGCGAAGTCAGAGAAATTAAATAATCGTCATTATGATAAGCAGTTATTTGCTAAATTACGGAAATTGCGTAAATCGATTGCTGATCGTGATGACTTGCCGCCTTATGTCGTCTTTAGTGACGCCACATTAATGGATATGGCCGATATTACGCCAACGTCATATGGTGAAATGTTAGCGGTGAATGGTGTAGGGCAGAAGAAGTTAGAAAAATACGCCGATCCATTTTTAGATTTAATTGAAATGCACATTACCGGGCAAGGATAAGTCATAAGTCTATTTCCGTCGGTTTTATGTCTTGTGTGCAAAAGCGGTTAATGTATAATCACCGCCCTGAAAATTGGCTAGAGTCACTATATAAATAAACGGTGATTTTAGCTTTGTGTTTAATTTGGGTTCCCTCGCCCCCAATGACAAAAAGGTACTTATATGAGTACATTTACGCCCGCGCAAAAGCGCAACGCTTTATCCTTCCTTGTAGTGTTCCACCTCGTAATTATTGCATCAAGTAACTATTTGGTTCAGATCCCATTCACTTTGTTTGGCTTTCATACCACTTGGGGTGCATTTACCTTTCCATTCATTTTCTTAGCGACAGATTTAACGGTTCGGATCTTTGGCGCAAAAATGGCAAGAAGCATTATCTTCTTTGTTATGTTGCCAGCCTTAGCGGTCTCTTATTTTTTATCTGTTGTCTTTTTTGAAGGGCAGTATCAAGGTTTTTCACAGCTTGGTGAGTTTAACTTGTTCGTAGCACGTATTGCGATCGCAAGCTTTATGGCTTATTTGCTTGGACAGATATTAGATGTTCATGTGTTTAACCGTCTTCGTCAGCTAAAACAGTGGTGGGTAGCTCCAACGTGTTCAACTCTGTTTGGTAACGCAATTGATACCTTGGCGTTCTTTGCCATTGCTTTCTATCAAAGTCCAGATGCTTTCATGGCAGAGCATTGGACGGAAATAGCGCTTGTGGATTATGGCGTTAAACTGGTGATTAGTTTGGGTCTGTTTGTTCCTATATATGGTGTATTACTGAATTATCTCATTCGTAAATTAACATCAGAAGGACATCAATTAGCGACTCAATCTTCTCAATCGTAGGGTTAAGATAGAATGTATACAAGGTCAGCAATTAGCTGGCCTTCTTTAGCGGTCTATCTTATTGAATTTTAAAGTATTTACTAATTAGGTGAGATTCTTTCTCATTTAACTGTTGCAAAGTAAGTGAGAATGGTTATTATTACGTTGTCTTCGGGGGATAATGCTATTGCAGTTTACTCTGTACCATTTCAAGAAGGCACGACATTGCTCACATTGCTTCCAGTGTACATCAGCTATATGAATAGTGGTGAACGTTCCTAAGTTAACGGCTACCATTATTCTTTTTTGCTGAGCGGCGCTTCTTTTAGAAGTCGTCGCTTTTTTTTGTCTGTTTTTTGAGTTATCTGCAAAATTTACTATAAATTATGCGCTTTAAAATGGTTTGTTTTTTAATCGGAAATAGCATGGTTAATATTATTGTCCACAAAGCATGATCAACTAAGGATCTCTTTGTTGATCATTTGAATTGAGCTAAGCTTTTGATTTGTTAGTTTTAAATTCACTTTTTTTAAATGAATAAAATAGTTATTAATTGTACGAAAAATAATTACAAACAGAGTTATCCACAGAAGTGAGTTGTATGTAATTCTGAATTTTTGATAAATAAAACAAGAAAAAAGGAATGAAGAGCAGCAATTTGATGTGGCTTGGGTATAAAATGAAACTCATTGATCATAATAACCTCTGGATAATACCGACTATGGCAAGAATTCCTGATAATCCATTCATCTTAGTGGATGGCTCTTCGTATCTTTTTCGTGCGTATCACGCAGCACCTAACTTTACTAATGGCGAGGGACAACCAACGGGTGCGGTGTATGGCGTGATCAACATGCTGCGTAGTCTCCTAAAGCAATTTGAAACAAACCGTATCGCGGTTATTTTTGATGCGAAAGGAAAAACCTTCCGTAATGATATGTATCCAGAGTACAAAGCGAATCGTCCCCCAATGCCGGATGATTTGCGTTGCCAAATCGAGCCGCTGCATAAACTGATCAAAGCAATGGGTTTACCGCTGATCTCTATCTCAGGCGTAGAAGCCGATGATGTGATTGGTACTTTAGCATCGCAAGCATCAAAAGCGGGTATTCCAGTGCTGATCAGTACTGGTGATAAAGATATGGCGCAATTGGTTGATGAGAACGTCACATTAATTAATACCATGACGAATGTGATCATGGGACCTGAAGGTGTAGAAGAGAAATTCGGCGTGCCACCAGAGCTGATTATTGATTATCTCGCACTGATGGGTGATACCTCAGATAACATTCCGGGTGTTCCTGGCATTGGTGATAAAACAGCAAGAGCACTATTACAAGGTGTGGGTGGCTTAGATGCGCTTTATGCCAATCTTGATGATATTGCACCATTAGGTTTCCGTGGCTCAAAAGGCATGGCGAAAAAGTTAGAAGAGAATAAAGAAGGGGCTTACCTTTCTTATGAACTAGCGACCATTAAGCTTGATGTTGAATTAGAGCAGCGACCTGAAGAGCTTGTAAAACAAGACCCAGATGTTGATGAATTAATCCAGATGTTTGGTCAGATGAATTTTAAACGTTGGCTAACCGAAATGCTGGACGGCAGTGACGGTAAGATCGTTTCACATGAAACATCAGCAAATAGAAAAATCGATTCATCATCAGATAATGTTGAAGAAGAGACGATTGTTGCAGCTCAAGTCGATCGTTCAAAATACGAAACCATTTTAACCAAAGACGCATTTTTATCTTGGTTAGAAAAGTTAAACAACGCTGAAATTACTGCTTTTGATACTGAAACAGACAGTTTAGATTACATGGTGGCTAACCTTATTGGTTTGTCGTTTTCTGTCGAAGAAGGTGAAGCTGCGTATGTTCCTGTTGCTCATGACTATCTTGATGCCCCTGAGCAACTTGATCGTGATTGGGTTCTTGAGCAATTAAAACCGTATTTAGAAGACGACAACAAAGCAAAAGTGGGTCAAAACTTAAAATACGATGCAAGTGTATTAGCGCGTTACGATATCGAGATGAAAGGGATTAAGTTCGATACCATGTTGGAGTCATACGTGTATAACAGTGTAGCAGGCAAGCACAACATGGACAGCCTAGCACTGCGCTATCTACAACATAATACGATATCATTTGAAGAGATAGCCGGTAAGGGTAAGAAGCAACTAACCTTTAACCAAATTGCACTAGAGCAAGCAGCGCCGTATGCGGCGGAAGATGCTGACATCACGCTGCGTTTACATAACGTATTACATGCAAAATTAGCCGATGATGAGAAGTTAAATTCTGTATTTATAGATATTGAGCTTCCTTTGATCTCTGTACTTTCTCGTATGGAAAGAAAAGGGGTTTATATCGATGATATGCTGCTTTCTGCACAATCACTTGAGATTGGACTACGTCTAGACGAGCTAGAAAAAGCAGCGTATGAAGTTGCAGGGCAAGAGTTTAATATGAACTCACCAAAGCAACTTCAAGTCATTCTATTTGAAAAAATGGAACTGCCAGTCATTAAGAAGACACCATCAGGAGCCGCTTCAACCAATGAAGAAGTACTGCAAGAGTTGGCGTTAGAGTATGAATTACCTAAGTTGATTTTAGAGTATCGTGGCTTAGCGAAGTTAAAATCTACCTATACCGATAAACTGCCGAAGATGATTAACCCATCAACAGGCCGTGTTCACACGTCTTATCATCAAGCGGTAACAGCAACAGGTCGTTTATCCTCGACCGAGCCAAACTTACAAAACATTCCAGTCCGTAATGAAGAAGGCCGCCGCATTCGCCAAGCGTTTGTTGCCCCTCATGGTTGGAAAATTCTCGCAGTCGATTACTCTCAAATTGAATTGCGTATCATGGCGCATTTATCTCAGGATAAAGCGTTATTAGAAGCATTCTCAGCAGGTAAAGATATTCACTCAGCAACCGCGGCAGAAGTGAAGGGCGTATCGATAGAGGAAGTGACATCTGAAGATCGTCGTCGTGCTAAAGCCATCAACTTTGGCTTGATCTATGGCATGAGTGCGTTTGGTTTGGCGAAACAGATTGGCATCTCTCGTGGTGAAGCGCAAGATTACATGAATGTCTATTTCGAGCGTTATCCTGGTGTAATGCAATACATGGAAGAGACTCGTTTACTGGCAACAGAGCAAGGCTATGTTGAAACCTTATATGGACGACGTTTGCACTTACCTGAAATCAATGCGCGTAATGCGATACGCCGTAAAGCTGCGGAACGTGCCGCGATCAATGCGCCAATGCAAGGTACAGCAGCAGACATTATCAAAAAAGCGATGATCTTGGTTGATAACTGGATTGAAGCAGAAGGTAATGGCCGAGTTAACTTACTAATGCAAGTACACGATGAATTGGTATTTGAAGTGCAAGAAGACGCATTAGAAGAAGTGACTCAGAAAGTAACCGCCTTAATGGAAGGTGCCGTGACATTAGATGTGCCTCTTATTGCAGACAGTGATTTTGGTGACAACTGGGATGAAGCCCATTAACCAATAATGTTGTTCTAAAATGTAATTAAAGTGTTACTGATTAAATTGTAATTCAGTTACATCTGAAATTAAAACTATGAGCCAGCGCACGCGTTGGCTTTTTTTTACCTCAAATAAAGTGAGCTATGTCAGGTGTATGTTGTGTTTTTATGAACGAAACTGAAAAAAAATTACAAAAAAAGGTTTTCAAAACTGTTCGTTTGTTGTACATTTATCTGTGTAGGGTACAGAGGTAAAGATGTTCTATCTTTCAGACCTTTTGTTTCACGTTATTGGATTTGGCTAAATTCAACCGCCTCAGTCAACCTTTTTGACTGGGGCGTTTTTTCTTTCTAGGCCTTCAAAAATCATTTCTTGTTTTTCTCCCCATGTACTTCTTTTTGTAACTTTCCCACAGTATGTAATTTTTATTACACGTTATTATATTGATAATTTATACATATAATTATCTTAAATAATTGTTTTTTAAATGAATGATTTTGTTTTTAGACGTTTTTTAGAAGATTTCTAAGATGATGTGAAGTTTACGAATAGTAGAGGGGGGATTGCTAGGAAGTGGTGGTTGTTTCATGAGATGGTTTGGTGCATGATGCGCGACAGAAAAACAATAACACCTCTTTATCTCTCCCATTTCCCCACCTGTTAAGGTGGGGTTATTTTTATCACAGGCTATACCTGTTATATCAATCTATATGAATAACAATACTCATATATAGATGGATAGTTAGATGTGATTACTCAGCATCTAGGTTTTTAATCAATTCTTCATCGATTTCAAAAGCAGGTGCAAACCATGTATCTAATTTTGCACGCAATAAATCAACACCAATGCCTTTCAATGAAGAGAAAGCATCAACAGCCACTTCACCACCAAATTCTAATGAAGCTTCACGAATTTTTAGCACTTGAGTTTGACGAGCACCACTTTTAAACTTGTCAGCTTTAGTCAGTAGCACTTGAACTGGAATCGATTGATCGACAGCCCAATAGATTAATTGTTGGTCAAGGTCTTTCATTGGATGACGGATATCCATCAATACCACTAAGCCTTTTAAGCACTGGCGCTTCTGTAGGTATTCACCTAATGATTTCTGCCATTTCTTTTTTAGCTCGATAGGAACTTGAGCAAAACCGTAGCCAGGTAAATCCACAATATGACAATTCTCATCCACTTTGAATAAGTTAATCAGCTGTGTTCGACCAGGAGTCTTAGACGTTTTCGCCAAACCTCTTTGATTTGTTAAGCGGTTTAATGCGCTTGATTTTCCTGCATTAGAACGACCAGCAAAAGCAACTTCAATACCTTCATCTTCAGGTAAATGGCGAATATCTGGTGCACTGGTAATAAAGTGGGTATTTTGGTAGTGAATGATTTTGCTCACTGTTAACTCCGTCTCGACTGAAACCAAGCTGTAGATAATGATCCAAGTAGGATTATTGTAGTCAGCTGATTACTTTTTTGTGAAAATGTGTAAAATAACCGCATTAAGGTTGTCATTATTAACGTTATGGTGACAAACTTAGAACAAAAACGGTAAAGGTCGCTCATTGTATCATGCTGTAGCCAATTTAGAGCGGTACTGGAAGCTTAATATCCAACACAATGTAAATAAATCCTATTTAAAAGGATAACTCATTGTGAGGGAACGATAATAATAAATGGAATGTCATGAAAAAATTAGCGCTGATATTAACTCTCCTAGCTAGTTGCTCAACATGGGCTCAAGGAGATATCGAAGCTGGAAAGCAAAAATCCGTAACCTGTACGGCTTGTCATGGTCAAGAAGGTAACAGTACTCTGACCCAATACCCAAACTTAGCGGGTCAACATGCTGGTTATCTTGAAAAGCAGATCAATGAATTTAAATTAGGTATGCAAACTCAAGGTAAGCAAGGCCGCATGGATCCAGTAATGGGTGCAATGGCAATGGGCGTTGATGAGCAAGGAGCCAAGGATATTGCTGCGTATTACGCCTCTTTACCTATGGCTGATAATACAACCCCTGAAGAATCTATCCCTGAAGGTAAAGCATTGTATTTCGCTGGTGATATGGAACGTGGGATCACGGCGTGTGTTGCGTGTCATGGCCCTCGTGGCAATGGCACATCACTGTCTGGTTTCCCTAAAATTTCTGGTCAGCATTCTGATTACGTAAAAGCGCAGTTAGAAAAATTCCGCTCTGGCGATCGTGCAAATGATATGAATGGTATGATGCGTGATATTGCGAAGAAGCTGACAGATGAAGACATTGCTACCTTGTCTCAATATGTTGGTGGATTACATTAATTTTTTAATGTAATTTCAGTCTACATCAAGACCAAATTTAAGAAGCAGCTCTCGTGGCTGCTTTTTTTTATTAAAAAAGCGTTAAAACGATTATCTTTACACCAGTATCGGGTATACTTCCCGCCCTAGAATTTTCAGGGAGTGAAGTGAGTTTATGATGCAATCTTGCCCTTTGTGTCAGCATTCACAGGCTGATAACTTCCATCAAGATAAGCATCGACGCTATTATCGTTGTCGGCAATGTTATCTTATTTATGTGGATGAGGCAGATCGTTTCGACGCCGAGGCTGAAAAAGCTCACTATGATTGCCATGAAAATAATCTTGACGATGAAGGATATAAAACCTTCTTATCACGATTTTCTGAGCCCTTGTTGCAACGTGTTGGTAAGACACCTCAACAAGGTCTAGACTTTGGATGTGGCCCTGGACCATTGCTTGCTCATATGATGAGAGAAGCGGGTCACCATATCGAACTCTATGATATTTATTACACACCAGATAAGTCCGTGCTTACTAAGCAGTATGACTTCGTCAGTTGTACAGAAGCTATTGAGCATTTTTATCAACCTCAAAACGAATTGGAATTGTTATTGAGCTTGATAAAACCTGGTGGTTGGTTAGGTATCATGACGAAACTAGCCAGGGATGAAAGCGCGTTTGCCACTTGGCATTACAAGAGTGATTTAACCCATGTCAGCTTTTTCAGCAAAGCAACGTTTGAGTTTGTAGCACAGCGCTACCAGCTTGATGTAGAGTTTGTTGGAGAGGATGTCATTTTACTGAGGAAAACCCAGTAATGAGCCGTTCTAAAAAAGCCCGTACTCCGGGAATGGCGAGTGAGCCAGTAGTTGTAACACGTAACCGTACCGATCGTGACGTAGACAGTCGTGAAATTAAGCGTAAAAAGAAACGTAAAGGCCTAAAAGCCGGTGCTCGTAACGTTGAAAGTGATTCAGAGAAAGCACGTCGTTTTTCTCAGAAGAAAGATCCTCGTATTGGCAGTAAAAAACTAATTCAACTTGTTGTTGAAGAGAAGAAGAAATCAAGCAAGCAAGAGCGTCGTCTAACTAATGAGCAAGAATTAGCTCAATTAGAAAATGATGCACAGCTAATGGTTCTTCTGGATCGTATTGATAATGGTGAAAACCTAGGTATGGGTCTGCAAAAATACGTCGATGAGAAATTAGCGCGCATCGAACACTTAATGGGTCGTTTAGGCTTATTAGATGACGAAGAAGCTGAATTAGAAGAAGAAATTGCAGAATTTCCTGAATTTGCTGATCGTAAAGCGAAAAGCGACGACGATCTACTAGCGGATTTTGATAACTTCAATATGGATGATTTTAAATAATTATGCCTACAGTAACCCTGTTAGCACTGCTTGGCGGTGCAATTATTCTTGCGTTGGCTAGTTATGCTGGCAGCTTACTGATGAAGTTAAAAAAGCAGAAGGAACTGCAAGCACAACACAGAAAATTGGCGATACAGAAGCGTAACGCCAATATTTTTGAGAATGTGGTTTTACTTTGCCAAGCAGGAATGCAAGAGCAATGTGATTACTCAGAGCTGTCTATTCGCTTATACTGCATAATGGATTATCTGCAAGAAGATGATCGTATTGATGTCGAGACGGAATACCCAGCATTGTCTGAGTTGTATCACGTGGTTAAAGATATGCCGCGTGGTGATGAACGACAAGAATTAGCGAAACAAGATCGAATGAAAGACAATTTAGTTCGAACTAAAGCTGAAGCTCGTTTGCAAGATACGATTAAAATTGAGATCCAGCAATTACACGATCGCATCAAACCACTGAATCAAAAAATTGATATTAAAATGATCTGATCGACACTTCTATTTCTTATTGCATTGAAGTCATCGGCTTTATGGAGCAAATGTTTTATGATGCAAAGAATAGTGTCAATGCAGATATAAAGAGATGGAAGTAGTCATGTCAAATCAACAAATAGTATGGGACCAAGAGATCATTGAGAAGTATAACTACTCAGGCCCTCGTTACACCTCTTACCCAACGGCTTTAGAGTTTCACGAAGCGTATACTCCTGCTGAATTCGATATGGCGTGTACTCAGTACCCAGAGCGCCCACTGTCTCTTTATATTCACATCCCATTCTGCCATAAGTTATGTTATTTCTGTGGCTGTAATAAAGTGATTACTCGTCACCACCATAAAGCAGACATCTACTTAGACTCATTAGAGCTAGAGATCCGTCAGCGTGCAGCACTATTTACTGAACGTAAAGTGACACAATTGCACTTTGGTGGCGGAACACCAACCTTCTTAACGAAAGTACAATTCACGCGTCTTATGACATTATTGCGCGGAGAGTTTAACTTTGAAGAGGGTGCAGAGATCAGCATCGAAGTAGACCCGCGTGAAATTGAGCTAGATATGCTTGACCATTTGCGCGACGAAGGCTTTAACCGTCTAAGTATTGGTGTGCAAGATTTTAATAAAGAAGTTCAGTTGTTGGTTAACCGTGACCAAGATGAAGATTTCATTATTTCAATGGTAGAGCGCGCTAAACACCTAGGTTTCCGTTCAACGAACCTTGATTTGATTTATGGCTTACCAAAGCAATCTGCCAAATCACTGGCGCTAACCATTAAGCGAGTACTTGAGATGGAACCGGGTCGTCTGTCTGTATTTAACTATGCACACATGCCAACTCTGTTTGCCGCGCAGCGTAAAATCAAAGATGCTGATTTACCAGCACCCGCTGAAAAGTTAGTCATGCTACAAGAAACCATCGAAACATTGACTGGCGCAGGCTATCAATTCATTGGTATGGATCACTTTGCTTTGCCGGATGATGAGCTAGCCATCGCACAGCGTGAAGGCATTCTTCACCGTAACTTCCAAGGTTACACAACCCAAGGTGAGTGTGATTTATTAGGAATGGGCGTGTCAGCTATCTCTATGATTGGTGACAGCTACGCACAGAACAAGAAAGACTTAAAAGAATACTACGCACAAGTAGACGATAAACGTCATGCTCTGTGGCGTGGTGTTGCACTAGACCAAGATGATTTAATCCGTCGTGAAGTGATTAAACAGCTGATCTGTAATTTCACATTAGATACGAAAGCGATTGAAGCCGAGTTTAGTTTAGATTTTGATAAATACTTTGCTGAAGACATTAAATTACTGCAAACGTTTATTAACGATGAGTTAGTCACTATGCACGAAGGGCGTATTGATGTTGAACTGCGCGGTCGTCTTCTAATTCGTAATATCTGTATGTGTTTTGATAAATACTTACGAGATCGTGCGCGTCAGCAGCAGTTTTCTAGAGTTATCTAAGAATAGAGTTATGTGATTCGTTTTGAAAATTTGAAGCCGTAGGTGTTGATGCACCTGCGGCTTTTTTTGGAAACTAGAATCTATACGCTGCGCTAACTAGAGGCTATAAGAGCCAGTATGATTGATGTGAATCGTATTTATTACATCGTTAGTGCTTTTGATTCTATAGTTTCTAGAGCGAAGCGTTCTAGTTAGCGCAGCGTATAGTCTCTACGGTTTCACATTCCTATTAATCGGATTCTGCAACGAAATCAGCGTCTCAGTCGACTGTACTTCCTCAATCGCTTGTAACTTATCAATCAACACATGCTGTAGCTCTTGAATGCTCTTACACATCAGCTTAACGAAGATATTGTAAGCACCTGTCGTGTAATAAGCCTCAACCACCTCCTCTAGGGCATCGAGTTTTGCTAATGCCGAATGGTAGTCTCGGGCCGCGTATAAATTAATCCCAATAAAACAACACACATCGTAGCCCAAGGTTTTAGGGTTCACGATCACTTCCGTGCCTTCAATGATGTTAGCCGCTTTCATTTTTTCAATACGAACGTGAATAGTCGCAGGGCTAACGTCAAAACGCTTAGCTAATTCAGCGTAAGGGGTTCGAGCGTCATTCATCAATGCTTGTAGAATAGATCGGTCAAGATCATCGATTTTACTGGTGTTGTTCATGAGGTGCTTTATCCCTGTGCCCAAAAGTGTTTTATATAAACTTACTATTTAAACTACTCTAAGATAAAGCGTTCAGCGAGCACTTTATCTAGTCGTTTTTATTAATATCTATTACCATAGGCGCTTGCTGTTCCTAATTGATTAAGCTTGTTGGAGTGCCCTGTGCAAATAGCGTTATTGTGTGAAGACCCAAACCGTCAACCTGAGTTAGAGGCGATAGCCACTCGCTGGGGATTAACGCATGACCAAGAAAATATCTTTGCTTTGGTATTAACTACAGAGCAATTAGAGCTTCATAAGCGTGATGAACCAAAGTTAGGGGCTATTTTTGTTGATTTAGTTTCTGGTGCTGTCGCTCATCGTCGTAAATTTGGTGGCGGTAAAGGACAATCTATAGCAAAAGCGGTCGGACTGAATAAAGGCGCAACGCCTGTCGTTCTTGATGGTACAGCAGGCCTAGGTCGTGATGCGTTTGTATTGGCATCGTTAGGTTGTAAAGTTCAAATGGTCGAACGTCACCCTGTGGTAGCGGCTTTGCTTGATGATGGATTAGCTCGCGCAAAAAAAGACGCAGAAATTGGTTGTTGGGTATCAGAGCGAATGTCCCTGCTGCACGCTTCAAGTCATGATGCCTTAGAGCAATTGATGGCTCAAGAAGCGTTTGAACAACCAGATGTGGTTTATCTTGACCCTATGTACCCGCATCCAGAGAACAAAAAGAAAAGCGCGCTAGTGAAAAAAGAGATGCGTGTATTTCAATCCTTGGTTGGCGCAGATAACGATGCCGATGCATTGTTAGCACCGGCACTGATCATGGCAAAAAAACGCGTGGTAGTAAAACGTCCAGATTACGCAGAATGGCTTGATAACCAAAAACCATCAATGGCGATAGAGACCAAAAAGAATCGCTTTGATGTTTATGTTAACGCCGCAATGTAATCCAACTACGTTACTATTTATTCGTTTTTAAATGGCACCACAAGTACATCAATTGGACAGGTATTAATGACTTGTCTGGTTGATGAGAGTAACTTACTCCAGAAATCTTGGTGATGGCCACACACTACCAAGTCAACATCTAGGTTTTCAATCGCCTCACACAACTCATTACTCAAATCACCACTGCTGACCAAGGTTTTATGGATTGGGTAATCAGCAAACTCAACCAAATGTCTCATGGCTTCTTTGGAGGCTTCCATCGCCTGATGCTGTGTTTCTGCAAGGTTGATATCAATTAAGCCTGTATATAGCTCTGCGTAGCTCACATCAATGTGAATAAAAGAAACTTTAGCCTCTAGCGCTTTGGCTAAGCCCGCCGCTTTAGTGACCAATGATTTACTCTCTTCTGTTAAATCGACAGCAACAAGAATATGTTGGTAACTCATGATGTTTCTCCTATTAATCCAATATTGAATCTATTCATAAACATAGATTAGCACCAGATCTATTCTTTTTTTGTCGCTTAGATCTCGTTCTGATTGATGATTATTGATTAATCAAGCTATAGGTGAGTTATGTTATAGTTGTATGAATTTCTAACAAATATTACTCATAAAGGAACGTGAATATGTTAGCAAAAACAATGATCGACCATCTAAATGCACAAATTAACCTAGAATTTTTCTCATCTAACCTATACTTACAAATGAGTGCTTGGTGTGAAGATAAAGGATTTGATGGCGCAGCCTCATTTTTTAGGGCGCATGCGACAGAAGAAATGGAGCACATGCAGCGTCTGTTTACTTATGTAAGCGAGACAGGAGCAATGCCTATTTTAGGAACGATTGAAGCACCGCAATCAGAGTTTTCTGGCTTAGGTGATGTATTTCGAACCACTCTTGAACATGAGCAAATGATCACACAAGAGATCAATAAATTGGCTCATGTGGCGTTTACTTCACAAGACTACTCAACGTTTAATTTTCTTCAGTGGTATGTTGCAGAGCAGCACGAAGAAGAAAAATTATTCAAAGGTATTTTAGATAAAATTGATTTAGTAGGTGAAGACGGTAAAGCATTGTTCTTTATTGATAAAGATTTAGCAGTATTAGCTAAATCTGGTTCAACATCTATTATGGATAGCACTGCTGGGTAAGTTTCAAATTCCCCACATGTAGTAAGCGTAGAGTGCTTTTTATAGGCATGTAAGCGTATTGGGTCGTTACTTACTAAGCACATAAGACAAGTATGTCAGAGGTGATTATGATAAGTGGCGACCTTATATTATTAGCATTATTTTCAGTAACGTGTATTAACATTATTCGTTATTTGAGCACGCTCAAAACCCTTCTTTTTGTAATGAAAGAAGTACATCCTATGCTGTATCAACAAGTGGATGGGCGAAGTTTCTTTACTACTCACGGTAACATCGGTAAGCAAACCAAATTATTTCAGTACCTATGGCAAGAAGAATATCTGGACCATTACGACACCCTTTTTGTGTTTAAATGCGAAAAAGCACGTTATCTTTTTATGCTATCTAGTGCCTTATTACTCGTGAGTGTTGCTGTGTTTTTCTTAGTAATTAGTTTGGGCATCTAGAGCTGATAATAGTACACTCCCTGCCAATTGAATTTGGGGTGAGAGTGAGATGAAAAAAGTAGACGTAGTGGTTATTGGCGCTGGTGCAGCAGGCCTAATGTGTGCAGCAGAAGCAGGCAAAAGAGGTCGCAGTGTATTGGTGGTCGATCATGCGAAAAAGCCAGGCCGAAAAATCCTGATCTCTGGTGGTGGTCGCTGTAACTTTACCAATTATGATGTCACTGCGCATAATTTCGTATGTAACAATACGCATTTTGTGAAATCTGCATTATCCCAATACACCAATTGGGACTTTATCTCCATGATATCTAAATATGGAATTGAGTTTGAAGAGCGCGATCATGGGCAACTGTTTTGTGTTGATTCAGCCAAAGAGATCGTCGGTATGCTGCTTAAAGAGTGCGAATTAGCAGGGGTTAATTACCGTTACAATTGTGATGTTCATAGCATAGAGAAAAAAGAGTCTGGCTTTACGCTTAAATTGGACACTGAGACTATAGAGTGTGAATCACTGGTTGTTGCAACGGGTGGTCTATCTATGCCGAAGCTAGGCGCGACCCCATTTGGTTATCAATTGGCTGAACAATTTGGTCTGTCTATGGTTCCAACATCGGCGGGACTTGTGCCATTTACATTACATAAAGAAGACAAAGAAGCCTTCTCTGAGCTGTCAGGTATCGCTGTTCCAGTGGTGGTTGAGTCTGAAAGTGGCGATAGTTTTAAAGAAAACCTATTGTTTACTCACCGTGGTTTATCTGGCCCATCTATTCTACAAATTTCCTCATATTGGAGTGCTGGTCAAAAAGTAATGATAGATCTATTACCTAATAACGACTTGTCTGAGGAATTAGATAAGATGCGTGAAGCTCATCCAAATCAAAGCGTTAAAAATTCATTGGCGAAGCTGTTACCAAAAAGAGTGGTAGAAACGTTATTAAATACGACGGTTTTTCAAGAACGCTCTCTAAAACAAGTCAACAATAAAGAGCAAGAGCAATTATGCACTCTGATCCATCAGTGGAAAGTTTTGCCTAATGGTACAGAAGGTTATCGTACGGCAGAAGTAACGCTAGGTGGGGTAAACACCGATGAGCTGTCTTCTAAAACAATGGAATCGAAAAAGGTACCGGGTCTTTATTTCGTTGGAGAGGTAATGGATGTCAGTGGTTGGCTTGGTGGCTATAATTTTCAATGGGCATGGTCAAGTGGCTACGTAGCAGGAATTAATGCGTAGTATAATATAATTGTGTCATTGCCTTTGGTTGTTATGGTTCAGTAAGTCATTACCGATTTTTTGACGCGTTCTTTGAAGTCCAATATACGCTTGATGCCAAAGTAGTGGCTGAGTTTGAACCCAACCAAGAGGTATGACTATTGTTGAATACATTATTTACAAGGTTACTTTTTAGGCGCACCTAAAGCACTAGATCTCTAGTTAACTTGATGGTGAATTTAAACGATGACCACTGCGCTCAGCCTGATATACCGCTAGAAATTGATCATAATAACAAGAAAGAGCGTGTGCATTCGCAGGCTCTTTTACCATCTCTAATACTTCAATTCCCGCTTCACAAGTGCATAAGTTCCCTTGGCTTTGATTACGACGTAAATGGTAGCGAGAGGCTTCATTTGGTGTAAGTTCAAGGCAAGGTAACGTTTTTAACCAAGGGCTTTTATTCACCATTTTTTTTGCTTCTTGCCACGTTGCATCTAACAAAATAAACAGCTGTTTTTTGTTTGAGTTTTTACGTTGTGGGTAATCTGAACTGAGTGTAGGAGCATCACTTGGAAACAATAACCAAGCCTCAACCTCTTCTTGGTTTATCTTGTTAATAAGCTCTGTAGGTTCCACTTTTCTTTGCCATAAATAGCTTTTAGCTTTAGGTAAGCTATTAAGTAATAACTTACCCGTATTAGTCAGCTTGTTGAGTTCATTCTCGTGATACAGCAGTGCAAATTCAACCTGTGAGTCTAAGCTTGGTTGGTAACCACAAATGCAGTTATGAACAAAACCACATGTTGGGCAAGAAGAGCTAATTTCCATGATTATTTATCCAATGTACTTTGGTTTAATGTGTTTTTGTTCAATGTACCACTCGTTGAGTAAAGAGTCAGCCCTGATTGAATAGGGAAGGTGACGCCATTGACCGTCTCTTTATCTGCGGATATTTGATTACCTTGTTGTGAGAATGTACGCTCAGAAATCAGATATTGGCGCTGATGGCGACTCATTAAGACGTGAAGTTTATCATCTTGAGTTGCTTGCCAAACGCCAGTTTCAACCAGCTGAGGCTCATCAGTATTGTAATCGTAAGTGGTTATTGCAGAGTGGTCTGAACCAAGTATTAATCCAATCGTTAACCCTGAATCTCCCACTGAACTGGTGCCTTGATAGGTGTTTACCCAGCGTTGTGTGGTGTCTTTGGCTGCAAGCGTAGCGCACCCTTGATATGTTTTACCTTTGATCTCTATTTCAGAGTTCCATCCGTAAATTGACTCAACCATGCTGTCTTTGCATAGTCCTTTGGTCATGGTTAATGAAAAATCATCGCTTTTATAATGGCGCTTAGTGACGCTAAATGTTTGGTCAATGATTGTCTGTTTCTGTGTTGGTTTTCCCATTTCAGCGAAAACTAATTCACCATTGATAACTTGTAAGTTCCAAAATGGTTCATTACCAAAGGCTTTGGTCGGTTGTACTTTTCTCTGACAAGATGCACCTTCACCAGCGACTAAGGTATTGATTTGCGATACCACAAAGCGAGCGGGGTAATCATTTGCAAAACCACCTTTTGGTGGTGCTTCAAAGTGACCAATTAATTCCCCATACATAGCTTGATAAGGAGAAGATTGAATGTCATTACTGGCTTGCCATTGTTCTGGTGATAGGTTTATCCAATATTGTTGATCGCTGCTGCAAGGTTGGATACTTTGGGATTCGTGCCCAATAATTACCGTGCCACGCAGCATAAAAGTATGAGGCACTTTTTGCTTAGCGGCTTGTGTGCTCTCTGGTGAATGATGAGAGTCCGGCGTGGACGAGTGCTGACTGCATCCTGCTAAAAATAATAAAGTACTTAAAGCCAGTAATGATGTTTTCATTCTATTTACCTTGCAGGATTAACGTGGATTCTAGTATGCCATAGGACAGTGAAAATGCGTGATAATTCACCTTTATCAGAGCTATTGAAATGAAATTAGCGTAAAATATCGGCGTCAATTAAACTGAGTAATAGAGAGCTAAAAGAATATGAGTTGGAACCTTTCGCCTTCAGACGTATTTAGTGCATCACCTGTTGTCCCTGTTATGGTTATCGAACAGCTGGAAGATGCAGTACCAATGGCTCAAGCTTTAGCTGCTGGTGGCATTAATGTATTTGAAGTTACATTACGAACGGCGGTTGCTCTAGAGGCAATTACAGCGATTCGTAAAGCCATGCCACAAGCATTGGTTGGTGCGGGTACGGTAATTAGTACTCAGCAATACGATCAAGCCGTAGAAGCCGGTGCTAAATTTATTATCTCTCCAGGTTTCACGCCAAGCTTATTAGCTCATGCAAAAACGGCTGATGTACCATTGATCCCCGGTGTAGCTACGCCATCAGAAGTCATTCGTGCGATTGAGTTAGGTTACACACATCTTAAGTTTTTCCCTGCGAGTGCATTTGGTGGCCCATCTGTTTTAAAAGCGATGGCAGCACCGTTACCGCAAGTTCAGTTTTGTCCTACTGGTGGCATTAATCCACAGAACGTTAATGATTACACAGCGTTAGAGTGCGTAGCGACGGTCGGTGGTTCTTGGATGTTACCAAAAGAGGCGATTGCTGCTAAAAATTGGGCTGAAATAACGAGATTGGCGAAAGAAGCGGTTGAGTTGATTAAGTAAGTTATTGAAAGATTAGAAACTATACGCTTCGCTAACTAGATATTATAAGAGCAAAAGAAGATTGCTTCTGCTCTTATAGAAGCGGAGCGTTCTAGTTTCTAGTTTCTAGTTTCTAGTTTCTAGTTTCTAGTTTCTAGTTTCTAGTTTCTGGCTCCAAGCATGACTTGCTCGGTTCAAGGTATTGAATAATAAATCAAATGCCTCTTTAGGTTTGTGGATAGGGTCGATTACCTCTCCCTGACCAATCCAATATCCGAGCAACATTGTTTTACTTCTAGACAAAGGAGCCAATTGAGCTACCTCTTCAATTTGTTCATGGGACATCACCAATATTAAATCAAAGTCATAGCAAAGTTCAGGTGTTAATTGGCGTGCCCTATGCCGTGAAATATCAACACCATTCTCATTACATACTTGCTGTGAATATGGGTGAGCACCCGCATTATTTAAATTACTTTTCGTGACAGAGATGCCCGCTGATTCAACAGTATTATTGGGAAGTTTTGCTTTTAATAAGACTTCTGCGATAGGGGATCGACAGATATTTCCTGTGCACACAACAAGGATACGGTTAAACATAAGAACGTCCACTTTCTAAATGTGAGTCTTCATTTTTTTGAACGCCTAATTGACCTACAGCCGGCAATACCGTCGTTGCATTGGCGAGAAATAATATCAAAATAAACGTAGCGGCATTAGCCATCGGTTGAAGATTGAAATCGACACTAATATGAATCAGCATACCTATAATTGTCATGATAGAGCCTAAGGCAATACCTTTCATCGTTCTGCTGTGTCGTGTTCTAATGCTCACTAATGCTCGCCAAAACGAATAAAGAACAATTGAGCCAAGGAGTAGGGTTGCAGGAATACCGGCTTCGACAATAAATTGAATGTAGTCGTTATGTGCATAGTCATAAAAACCGATATCAGCGTTTGAATACATAGGAAACACAGTATAAAAACTTGCCATTCCAGTTCCGGTGAATGGAAAATCTCGAATAATATCAAGTGACCAAATGACGACCTGGTCACGAGACTCTTCTGCTAATGATGTATCAATTAAACGTTGTTTCACTTTTTCTAGGCCAAACAAGGCCCCAACAATAATAGTATCGATGGCTATCACACTACCAACCAGCACGATCAGTGCGCGAGGTTTTTGTTTGTAAAAAAGTAATGCAATGATCCCTCCGATGGTTGTTGCAGCAAAAAAAGCCGTATTTCCCATTCTGGAACGAGTCATTACCAATGCAATAACCATGATAACTAGGCATAAACGAATATACATTTTTTGACTTAACATTCCTTCTAGTATCCGCCTGATAAATACAAACTGAGAGCCAGAAGGACTAGTATGAAGCTGAGCTACAATTAAGCCAAGGCCCATAGAAAGAGCCATCATAAGGTAATTAGCTAAATGATTTTTATAAACAAAAGAGCCCGTAGCAATGCCTTTTTCTGGGAATCCAAATATTGGACTTTCCGTCATATTTAATAGAACCATCATCGCAGCATAGAAGGCTTGTAAGGTTCCACTGACAACGATGATTAATACGACTTGTTTGATACGTTGACTGGAGTTAACTAAAAAAATCGCGTTGAGTACTAGTAGGGTGTAGCTCAACCCTCTAAGAAATGAGGTGAGCGTTATGCGAGAATCAAGAGAGATAAACCCTTCTTGGGCACCAACCAGCTGATATATTTCCGCACTTTTATGAGACAAAAATGTAAGTAACCCCCAAGGAAGCGGAAGAGTTTGGAAAAGAACCCATAACTGAAATAAAGCCAGACCAAACAATAGGAATTTATAATGCCTTACGAGCGTGAAGGGCAAATTTCCACGATAGGCAATAATCAGACTTATTGATTGTATGGCGATCCATATTTCAGCAATAGCCCAAGCCCAGGGCCGATTACTCCCAAGTGGGATCGGTAGCCAAATGATGAGAGCGAGTAGTGAATAAAATAAATATTTCTCAAGGGTAGGCATGTGGTAGCTCATTAATATAAAACGATAAAAAGCCCAACATACGCTGGGCTTTCATTATAGTATTAGCAATTTATTATTTGTGATTAGGCAATATATAAAGAATAACCTAGTTCGGGGAAATTACGCCGATACCACCACCACCTTGCCCTCCAACAGAAGGAGGAGAAGGCGGTGCGTTGTTAACTTCAACCGTTTGAACACCAGCCGCAGACGCTTCCGAAATTAGTGTCGGGTCTATTCCTGCCAATAGAGCAGCCAAGGTAATATCTTCATTACTTATTCCTGCATCACGAGCAATTTGTGCTATTTCTAGCGCTTTATTAGGCGCAGACCGCATTGCGGATTCAATGGCTTTTTGATTGTTTACAATGTATTGATTAAGCAGTACCGATAAAATATTAGGGGCAAGCTCGGGATAAGCTTGTAGAATATTTTGGTATATTAACTCGCTAGGGTTATTACCTAATTGTGATTTGATAAAATCGTGTTGCTCTTGCTTATTAAAAGCAAAGGTCAGTGATGAGAAAGCAATAGAAATAATGCTCAATATGGTCGCGGAAGTTTTCATAATATTCCCTTTAAATTAGTACTATTTCAGTGAGTAAAAAATTGATAATAGATATACAGAAAAAGTTTTAAATTAACTGTGTAAATGCACAATATTATTAGGATAAATTTTTTATATTTGATCTGAGCCGCAAAATTACATTAATAGTATAAGTTCCGGCCAGTACGCCAAATACGTTTACGAGCATGTCTAACCAAGAAAATTGTCGTAATGGAATAAAAAATTGAAGAGATTCATCTATTATCACCAATAGAACTAAGAGGATAGTTGTTGGAGGTAAGCCTAGGCATATATTATGTTTAGTAGCTAGACGACAAAAAGCCCCTAAGAGTAAAGATGCGCATAAATGTAGATAAATAGCGCCATTAATTGCGATTTCAACAGAATGTATTTCATTTCCTAATATACCTGATGATTTAAAAATAGAAGCACTGCCAAATAGAAAGATTAAAAGCATAAGAATAATGAAGGGTGTTTTATCTATCTTACCCACAAGCTTGCACCTTTAATTCATTGAATTTTAACATGTTACAAAGGCGTTGTTTACCTTTGGAATGAGCGATCATTTGGTTTAGTGAAGATCGATGACGCCAAATTTTAGTTATTTCGATAAGAGATTGAGAAGCCTTTATTTGGTGTGAAACCTCTCTATTTTGCCAGTGAGTAAACGTATTATCAATATAAAGTAAACGACTGGAAGGTGAATAAGGTCCAAATAGTATCGCTAACTGTTGATATTGATAAGCCTGCTGTGCATCTTTTGAGAGCTTAGCCAGTTCAACATAGGTATTTGACCATGTTGGTCTAATATGGCTACTCGCACTCAATAGAACTATTTCATGAGTTGATTCTAAATTTGTATTTTGAAGGTAAGAAACCCATTGGCTAAATAATACAAAACTATTCAATTGATGGGCAGATGTTGTTAGTGAACTAGGATTAGGTTCTCTGAATTTGGTATCATTTTCACGTACAGCAGGGGCTGAATAGTTAGAGAAATAATCCAATCTTGATTCTATTGCGTTGGTGATAAACACACTTTGTAAAGACAGATAGCCAGAACAAAGTAGTAACAAAGCAAATAAAAATGATATGGCACTTAGTAAATTAATTTTCATTGTTGTGTAATATTCTTTTTAACTTGAAATGTAAGAGTTTAAAAATATTAACTATAACCAATACTGAAGTTTACATTTCTAATTATGAATGTGAGATATTTTATAAATAGGAACGTAAATAAGTGATTGAGCTTGGCAGTAATATATTCCAAGCTCAATATGGTTAGTTTATTTTAGTGTGCTTGAGCGATAAGAGTTATTCAAAAGCCAACTTGGCTTCTCAATCAAGGGAATTTTCCCTTCTTGTGAAATATTTGTTTGGTGATAGGAGTGTTGATTCCAGATACGAGTAGCACCTTTCCATGGTTTTTTAGTTGAGGCTGATTCAAATACACGTACACCTGTATGAGTATTCCAGTTTGATGAGTAATCATTCGCGACAAAGATCAATTCGGCATTATCATCCCCTTCAAGATCGACAACAATAGGATATTCCCAAAGTGTTCCGGTAGAGTTTGCTGTTTCAAATAATGTCTTACCGGTTAGGGAATCCAAAATGGCTACTTTATTATGATCTTGATAAATAATTTCATCACGACCATCGCCATTGAAATCAAAGGCTGTTACGCCTATTTTACCGCTGCCAAAGTCATCAATTTCGATATCCCATACAAGATCACCATCGGCATTCAGCATCACTAACTTTTCATAGCCAGAATAAGCAATGCCAGGTTTACCCGCATCAAGGAAGGCACCAACAGCTTGAGCTCCACCACCATGAGCTGAGATGTTTCGTTTTTCCCATTTAACTGTGCCATCGTGCTCCAATACAGCGATAGAATGCGAAGTGGCAAATAAGCCAGGAATGGAAACAACGATTTCTGGTTGAGGATCTTGGTCGAGATTAGCGATTGAAGAGAACCATGCGACATCATGCCCCTCATATGACCAAAGTTTATTCCCAAAAGCATCATAAAGCATACCACTTGCGAAGATATTCTGAATACCATCTCCGTCTGCATCAAATACAGAGTAGTCAGGTTTAAATCCATTAAGAGTGTAAAGTAAGCCGGAAGAGTAGTTATAAACTGAGGTACCAGTTAGGATTTCAGCAACGCCATCGCCATCGAGATCGGCAATACTAATACTTCCTGTTGATTTATCATCTCTGGAGATAACTTTTTTTATCTCGCCTTCATTTGTGATGATGCGTATTTCGTTCGTTGCTTGATCTGACACAATTATATCAATTAAGCCATCATTATCTAAGTCAGCCAATGCAGGTGTATGGCGAGGGTCAGAGTAGACTGCGCCATTTTTATAATCCCAAAGCTCTTTACCATCAATACCACTAAGTGCTCTGACGATACCTGGTTTGGTATATTGACTTCCCTCAAAAGTAACCACAATCACATCTGCAACATCTGAGCTATCAATAATGCCATCGTTATTATCATCGTTTAACTGTGAAACAAGAGGGGTTCCCATTACCTGAGTATACTCAGGCATAAATTCGCTGCTTTGCCAGTGCCATTTTAACTCAGCGTTAATTGGGTCTGGTTCTATAGGGGAGTTTCCTATGAATGGAAGGTAACCTAAATACATAGAGCCTTTCCAACTGTTGGCAATAATGCCTACATTAGATGAGCCAGATGGAGCGTGTATATTGGACTTTGGAGCTAAAACAAGACCTTCAAGCGCAACACCTGAGATTTTTAATGAGGTAGCTTCATATAAGTTAAAGATAGTCTTTTGACGAAAAGGAATAAAATCAGCTAAGCTAATATTACTTAAAGGTTTGAAATTTGGTTTATTGCCACTAATGTTAATAATAATAGTCGCATTATCAGGTATACAGTTTAGTGCTAATGTGTGAGATTTTTCTAATTTATAACCATCTAGGTTAAATATTTGAATGTCGCTATTACAGTCACCATTTAAATATATACCTCCCCATTGGTAGGCGATGGTGCCAATATTTTCCTTTTGGCTTAATTGTAGTGAATAATCAAGACTACGTGTTTTTAACTGTTTAAAGTCAATAGGTAATTCTGAAGAGCCTTTAATCGTAGCATCATCAGCTAAACCTAAGTAAATATTTTTAGATACCTTAGATATATCGCCATTAACGATAATACTGCCTTGATATACGCGGCCATTTTTATATGATAAATCGCCACCAACAATTAATGAATAATCTTCAGCAGGAAAGTCAATATCATCATACATAATGCTGTAGCCATTCAAATCAGCATTATTACCAATGGCTAAAGGTCCCATATTTGCAGAGTGAGGAGAAGTGAAATCCTCAAAAACTAATGCACTGTATTCTGTGGTTATGGCGGAAGCATGAGAACTAAGCAGAACTAAGCTTGCACTAAGTATTTTTTTCATTTTCAATCCTTTAAATAAAAAAGTGATTAATCTAAGCTATTGCTATAAATCATTGATGAGAGGCGTAAGACGAGTTTTGTCTTTTCTTGCCTAGCTTGCTCTTTAGCAGTAGCCAAGCAAACGTAGAGTTGGTTACTAGATAGCGCTTCCACATGCGCCGTGGTTCCTGAATCACGCGATATAGCCATTCTAACCCTGCATTTTGCATCCATTTAGGAGCTCGGTTGACTTTTCCTGCTACGACATCAAAAGTACCGCCAACGCCCATTACAAAATCAACGCCTAATTTATCTTGCCATTTATTGATGAAATTTTCTTTTTTAGGGGAAGTAATAGCAACAAACAGCAATTTTGCCCCAGACTCGCGTATTTTGTTCACTACGGCTTCTTCATCATCCCAAAAATAACCATCATTAAAGCCTGCGACATTAAGATCTGGATATAACGATTTCACTTTTGTGGAGGTAGTTGTAACTACATCATCAGTTGCGCCTAATAGGAAAACTGGAAAGTCTCGTTTCGCACTCATTTTCAGTAACTCATGAAAGAGATCAACCCCAGCAACTCGCTCAGGAATATCGTGTCCTAAAAAACGCGCACCAAAGACCACTCCCATGCCATCAATATTAATCACATCACACGCTTTAACTGATTCAGCCAAAATCGGATCTTTTTGCATGTTGACGATTTTTGCAACATTAACAACGACATGTTGTAAAAAATAGCCTTGTGCGACTTGGTTTTCAATATGAGACACCGTCTCTTCCATTGTCGCTACATCCATTGGAGTGCCAAGAAATTCAATGCGTTTCATTATTGTTGATGTCCCTATTAATGATTATCAGATATCTGTGTGGTATCAGTGTGGCAATGTAAATAAGAAAATGAGTAGAACACCCAAGCTTGAGTCCATCGAATGTAGTCTACGTTATTGGTAAAAAATTTATTCTTTTGATAAATAAAGCGTTGTTGCTTAGGTAAATACAAGGTTTCAATCGAACGGTTGACAATTTTGTGTGCCATTGCGACATCTTCAGGTGTCTTCCCTACTTTTAGGAGAGTGAAGATCGCTTGAGAGACACAATGCATATCAAGAGGGTATTTATTAGTATTGTAATATTTAGCAGTACCATCGGCTTCAAATAGGTGCGTTTTATAGTATTGAAGTCCTTTCGTGATAGCATCATCAAAGTCGTTAATTTTCAGTGCATCACTTAATATTTGTAGAGCTTCCAAGTTATAACCTGTATGAAATCCATCAATAAATTGATGATGGTGGCGGGCACCATAAACCCAAGAGCCATCTGCTTGCTGCTCTTTTACTGACTGGGTTGCAACCGCTAATGCCAAGTATTTATAGTCGGTGTTGTTGGTCAGACTTGCTATTTTTGCTACCCAAGCTGCTCCCCATAAGCTCGCATTATGTACGAAGGCATCTTCATCTGGGATGTAAGCAAAATACGTTCTTCCATCTAATTCTTTATATAGTGTTTTCACGATAAAGTGAGCACTGTCTAACGCTGGATTGAGGTATTTATCTTGTTTTGTTACTTCACTTAATGCATATAACGCTTGAGATACATAAATGGTGGTTATGATGTTTGGTTTCCCTTTTGGAACAAAGAATGCACGCGCATTCCAATCAAAATGGTAACCCCAACAAGCGTGATCCCATACTGAATGGTCACCTTGCTGGGTAAGTAACCAATCCGCTAAATATATGGCTTCGGTTAAATGCGCTTGATCACCTGTCGACTTGTAGTTTTCAAGTAAACCTAAAATAAATAAGCCAATACCTTTTGGGTTACGTTTACGTTGAATTCCCAATATGGGACGTAAGTTGAATGGTAAGCGTTTGTGGATCTGTATCCACGCAAGACCGGTGATCCCTTTCTTTAAAGAGGGAAAAAGAGTGAAAATATGACTATTTAATCCATCGAAAGGGTCATATCCAGCATAGTCATTATTTGTGGCAGATAACTGCAATGCATTTGAGATTTTAATTAAACGACTATTCATTAGTTAGCTCTTAGATATTAATGATGTGTAGTATTCGGCCAGTTTTTTTGCGACGACGTGGACTTCAAAAGATTGGTGAAATTTTAATTTGGCATTACTTCCTAAGTATTCTCTTTTTTCTTTATCAGAAACAAGTTCATTTATAGCTGAGCAAATGCCATTTATATTTCCTGGGTCTACGAGTAAACCATGTACATGATCAGTAATGGCATCTTCAACAGAGCCTACGGGTGTGGTAATGACGGGCAAGCCGACGGACATCGCCTCTAAGATACTCATTGGCAACCCTTCTGCATAGCTAGGTAAGATGACAACGTCTGTTTTCGCTAATAACTCTTTTTTCTCGGTGTTATTGATCCAGCCTAAGAAGGAAACATTATTTTCAATCTTGAGTTCACGGCAACGTGATTTCAAATCATCGATATCACCATTACCTGCTACGAACAGTTTTGCATTTTCATGATCAGATTGAGAGAAGGCCTTTAGTAGATCATGAATTCCTTTTCTTTGAGATAATTCACCCATAAAGGTGAAATTACATGTGTTGTGGTTCATTTTTGAGATATCTAATTCAGGTACTGGATTAAAAAGAATATTCCACTTTTGGAGTGTTTTATCTTCGAATAATTGAGCCCCATTTGAGCCTAAACACAGCCGCAATGAACATAAGGAAAATATCGTTCTAATAACTTTTAATTGGAACTCGCTTTTTGAATTGAAATATTCTTCAACTTCAGCAGCATGACATTGATAGATTATTGGGGTATTGAATATTTTAAGCCATAGTAAGAAATAACTTTTCCTTAATAAACTTCCTTTTAGTGAGCCGTGTATATGGGCAACTTGAAAATTGCCTTTTAATAAAAAGAAAGGGAAGTATAGGCAGGAAATAAAAAAACTAAACCATTTGGATATGAGATTTTTTGGGTCGTTAGAGTGAAAGTAGTGAATATCGAAGTTAGTGTTCAAATATTCATTTTCCATAAATGTTGTTACGACGGTAGCAACACCTCCTTTCGCTAAATTGCTGACACTTATAACGAGTATTTTATTTTTCACTTTACATCCCTTTATAGTTATATATGTTCTGGTGATTTTTAGGGTCACCTTGTAAAAAAAAGTCTCTTACACCCCCAACGCTAGCTTGTGTGAGATCAATACCAAATAATGTATTGACTTCAATTATCTCAATGTCAGAATCTTTTACAGCTATATCCCAGCCTGATAGGTTTAATAAAGTTAATCTTTCAGCGGAATTAATAATATCATCTTTGATTTCGTCCCAATTTGGCATTTGGAATGATGAAAAATCGAATCCTGAATCAGGGTGATGAAAAAACTTTTCAGTTCCAATGCTATATGTTGCAAATGGCCTTAATGATTTACCTGTAGATAAGTCAACTCCTATCATAATACCGCCCAAAGAACCGTTATCAATTTCCTTTCCACCGACGCCCATTCGTAATGTTGCAGCAATAAGTTCAACCCGCCCGTCATCATGTCTAACGGTAATCGCTCGAATTGTGTTGACACTTTTATGGTAGATATTAGCTATATATGGATGCTGCTTAATCCCTGGTTCTATTACATAGTCTCCTTTAAGCGATGATAAATAATCATAATTGATGATTTTTCCATTAAAGAGGTAGCCTTCTCTCTGTTTTTTAGCAATAACAATGCCTTTACCGCCTCTTCCTAGTGCGGGTTTTATAAATAGCCTTTCGCACGATAATGAATTGAGAATATTATCGATGCTTTTTTTTGATAGCTCTTTATTGTTGATAGTAATTAGTTTATTTCCACTCTTTGCTATGATTACATTTGAATGTTTTAACCCTATTTCTTTAAAATATTGGGTCATTTTTATTTTATGTTCGACAATAGGAATAACGGAATTAACATTGTCATACTGTGGAACGATGACTTTATAAAAATAATAAGAAGGTATGTATTTTTTTATTTCTTCAGGTTCAAAGGTACTGCATTTTGAATAAAAATCGTGAGTGTAATATTGAGTCGGTATGCATCCCCAATAGTTTCGTAATTCTTTAAGTTCTTTGTTTATAGTTGATGATGTTTTTTTGTTTTTTGAGTATTTGAATCGTTTGATATTTATTATCATGCGTTCGTTTAATAGTAAGTGATAGTAAAACCGAATATGATCTAATAGCACATGTTTTATTTTTTTTAATTTCATATAGATCCTATAGTGTACAAATGGCTTGACGTGTCTTACCATTTTTTGTTTTTTGTATTTGATCGACAATAGTGACAAAGACATCCATTGATTTTCCTAATCTCTCTTTGGTATTTTCAATCAAAATGTGTTCTTGCTGTTGATCAAATAAACGACTATCGACAACGGCTTGTACTTCAATACGTTTTGGGTCATCTTGAATAAATTGTGTCGCAATAAGCCCGTCTACACCTTTTGGAATATGATTCAAAATATGCACTTTTTGTCCATCTTCTCCGATTAAGTAATCACCAATACGACCCTCAATTCGATCTATGATGGGGAATACTCGTCCACAAGGGCACGATGTTTTTTCTGAGAGATAAACATGATCACCTGTTCGATAACGAATGAGAGGTTGAAGGTCATTATTAAAATTAGTGCCGATAATTTCATGTCGTCCATCTCCTGCATCTACAAGTTCAACGTGAGAGTAATCGGTTAAGATATGATAATTACCATGCTCACAACTTCCTATGGCAGCTACACGCTCAAACAAACCATACCAATCAAAAACGACACAACCAAAGCGTTTTTCTACAAGTTTTTTATCTTCTTGGCTAAGAGATTCTGATGACGTTACGATGGACTTCAACTTATTTGGGTAATACTGGTCGTTTATTTCTAAGTGCTTAGCAAGAGTGACAATCGAGGATGGATAGGCTTGTATTATTTGCACTCCATGTGCAACCATTGCATCAATATAGCTTTGTAGATTGCTTGGTGCCATATGAAAAGAGGACAGCATTATCATATTTTCAAACCAAGAATAACGCCAAAACGGACCTTGCTTTTGTTCTAGAGGGACGATCATATCGCCACGGATCCACGCTCGTTTATCGCCAGATTCAAATCCTGCCCAGTTGAGGTGACGAGCAACAAAAGCTTGCTCTCGAATAACCGATGTCATATTTTGCTTAATAACAAGCGGAGTACCAGTGGTGCCACTTGTGGCTCCAGAAATAACAACACCATTATGATTATCGGCTAAGAAAGCATCCGCGCTATCTTTAATATCTACTTTATTTATTATAGGAAAATCCAGAAGCTCGCATTTTGATGACAGAATGAACTTTTTGTAAAAAGGAACATGTTTTGTCGCTTGTGTTAATGTGTGAGTTAGTTGGGCGCGAGCAAATGAATTCAATACCGACGTATCAAGATCATTTTTTTGTATTTCATCCAAAAGAGAGGCTTGATTTTTTCCTTCTCTTAAGATCTTTCTGATTAATGATCGGAGTGAAATAAGTTGGTTCTGGATAAAGACCGGAGAACGTTGATATAGGGAGTTAGTAAACATCAATAATAATCCTTTGGGTCTATATCTCGTTTGATAATTCGATTAAATAGATTTGGTAAATTGGATTCATCTATGTTATTAAAATAGTTAACTTTTTGTAATGTCATTATTTCGTCCTTTAAATAACTTAATAGATAATAATTGAGGAACCTCAATATATATAATCGTTTTCAGTATTGTATTTATATATTAAGTAATATTGAAATTTAGTATGACTCGTTGGTAATGAGATGATTATGGTATTGTTATTAAACTTCACAACTAAAAATAGGTGTTACCATGCATCTTTGATGCGAATCCTATAAGTTAAATAAGCAACTATAAATAAGAATAACAAGTATGATGTTTTGTGGTTAAATCATCATTGATTACTTTAATCGGAAATTAGTTCTATAAATCTTTCAGCTCTCTTATCAGCAGAGTTTTCTTTTGCAAGGAGTATTCTTTTGTTTACTTCAATAGGTAATCGTGCAATAGATATAGCATAGTTCATATTATCAATAAATCTATCAATGGTTTCTGATTCTAAAACACACTCATGCAGTTCTTCATAATCTTGATGAGTCTTAGTTCCTAAAACGGCCTTACCCAATGCAAGATATTGATAAACTTTATTATGATGAACATATTGTGACAATTCAAAAATGTTATCCAGCATTAAACACAAATCCCAACTTGCAACTTCTTGCTGAATCTTTTCGTAAGGAACAAAACCTAAGTATATTACATTAGCATAAGAGAAAATGTCCATAAATTGCAATTGTTCATATTCACTCTTAAAATTTATATTTCCAGCAAAGCGAAACTTAACATGTGGAAAATGAGCGACAACTTCTTTAATGAGAATTATATCAATAGTTATTTCATTCATATTACCAGCATAGCCAGCTGTAATATCACCAGATTGAATGGCCATATTTTTAAATAATGATATATCCCAGCGTGAAAGATCGGCCGTATTTGGCCAGTAATAGCCTGTTACATCAATTCCTAAGTGTTTCTTACAATAATCACTAGCTAGCATTTTACTTGTACACAGTAAATAATCAGATTTCGTTGCCATTAATATTTCATCTTTAGCTGTCGAACCATTATTCATAATAGAGTATGGGTCGACGAAGAGCGAAATTATTTTCTTTTTACGTAAAATAGGAATTAAGTAAGCAACATGAGTATTTGTCAATAATGCTGTATCATATTTACGCAATCGAGGAGCTATGATAACTTTTGAATATAAAGACTCAAGGCTTTCAAATAACTTTCTACGTCTTAACTTTTCTGGGAAAATAGAATATATATATTTAATATCTACATATTCGGATTTGCTTTTTTTCTTAAAAATATCTTTGATATTAATTTTTACAAAAACATCAATGTTGCCATATTTTTTTGCTATAGCTTCTATCGTTGCTCTATTTTGAAACTCGATCGTCGATACAATTGCTGCTATTTTCAAAGCTTAGATCCTAATAGTTTTTTTATGGTTAATAGAGGGGAGTTTAATCCATATAATGATTTTATAATCACAAATCTGACGATGGCTAATTTATTTACGAGAAAGTAAAAGGCAAAATCAGAAAAAACATAAGCTATTACAGATGATATTGCTGCACCTTCAATTGAATATAAGGGTATTAATATAGAGTTTAAAAAAACATTTAATAAAACTGCGAAAATTGCCTTAGGAAGTTCATACTTTGACAATCCTTTAATGATAAGGACTGAGCTAAAAAGTTTTGAAGGAATAACAATCGCAACAATAATGGAAAGAATCCTCATTACATCGATAGATTCTTGATAGCCATTGCCAAACATAATAAGAATTATGTATTCGGAAGTAAAAAATAAGAGGAAGGAAAAAAAGACTGATAGAAGTAGCATTGCTCTGCCAAACACTATAGCAACATCTAAAAATTCTGATTCACCATCTTTATTTCGAGAAACTAAGAGGGGGTAGACGGCTGACATAATCGCTACGCCGATAAAGCTCGATTGAAATATAAGTTTCATTGGTGCCGAATATAAGCCAACTTGTGCTTCATTTAAATAGTATGAGATCATGAGCACATCAGCTTGAATGAATATAGGAAATATAGCTCCAGAAAGCATAATTGGAAAAGCTCGTTTTAGATTCTCACATGCCCAAATTTTATTAAATGTAAATTTCTCTACTGTTTGACTATTTAAATTATAGAAATAAATCATGAGAAATAATCTAATAGCGCTTTGTATTGGAAGAAAAAGGCAGGTTATCAAGAGGTCTGCTTGAAATCGGATGGCTAAATATACATATATCAAGCTAATAATTCTTGAAATAATTAGTGAAATACTAAGTTCTTTTGCTTTACGTTTAGACTCTAAACTATATCGTACAACGATGACATGGATAAAAAAAGTCGTAATAGATTCGATAGCTGCGATGTATATATATATAGGTTCACTACTCCAATACCAGGTAAGGAGAAAAAGGCAGGCTGTGTAGAGAAGCCACCCTAAAAACCTGATGGTAGTCGCAGTATACTCAATAGCTTTGTTAGGTACTTCTCCTTCAACTAAATCCTTAACAATGAAACGATCTAGCCCTAGCGTAACCATGAACATTAAGGTAGCAGATAACGACTGTACAGTTGATAAAGCGCCCAAGTCAGCTGGACCAAATGCTCTTGCAATCAGAACAAAGCATAATAAACCAGAGATTATAGTTACGACTCTTTCAATGATATAGATAACAATGTTGTTCAAAACTTTATTCGTCATAATGCTATTCAATAATATTTTTAAAATTAATCAGTGATTTTATGTGGACTATTCTAAAAAAACTGCTCGTTTGATGTAGAGCGAATTCGAATATCCATACTGTTTATTTTCCAATTTTAGTGGTTCAGAGGAGATGATTATGTCTTTTCAGTTAGTAAACATCTGTAATAATCCTTTGGATCTATATCTCGTTTGATAATTCGAGCAGGAATACCCACTGCGATACAGTTATTTGGAATATTTGAAATTACAACAGCATTAGCTCCAATAACGGAGTTGTTACCAATACTAATGTCACCGAGAATTTTAGCTCCTATAATGCACCTTTATGTATAACAACGGCAATACCACCATAAGCAAACGTCGTCCTTTTTCCTATTTTTTCCTTGTTCATAAAACTGTCATATTGGTGTTATTTATTATTTTTAAGTTTATTAATTGTGTATAGTGCGGTAATCATAAGTAATAACGCTGGCGTTTTGGTTGTCAGAGAATTATTTGTTATAGAGACTAAAAAAAACACAGGAACCGCCATAAAAGCCAATCCCCCAACTTGTCGAGTTAAAGATCCAAACATGGTGATTAAAACAAGCAATAAAGGGATGGTACAGATAAGACCGAAACTAAAAACCCAAGCAATAATAAAGTTTTCAATTACGGAGATCCCTATATAAAGTTCAATTGCACCCTGTAAGTTTGCTGATGCACCAAATAACCATTCTGAGGGTGAAAGTTGCTCTAATAGATAGAAAACGTCGAATCGAGCTGATGCACTTTCATCAACGTGAAGTTTGTTCATTATTCTTTCAGTAATACCACTTTCGATAAGTACAAACCCAACTGCAATTATTGCAAAATAAAGGATACAGAGCATGACGGCAAATCGCTGTTTACTTATTTCAATTCCGTGTGAAAAAAAGCGAAAAACATAAGGAATGCAAGCAACGGTAGAGAATAGTAGTAAAATACCTATTGCAGCACGGCCACCAAAGGCAAACATAGCCAGTAAAATTATCGAAAGGTAAATAACATTAGGAATTCGTGTTTTATTAAATACTAATAACGTTAGTCCTGCTGTAATTAAGGCGTTATTTAAAGGGTGAGTTAATAGCGCAGTTGAACGGAAATAGGAAAATGCTGAAAACTCAATATTAACAATACTTGTACCAGAAACAAACTCAAGAATAGCGAGAATAGAGTTAAATAACAGAAGGCTAGCAATTAATGAGAGTAACTGTTTGCATTCATCCGTGTTTAAACGAGAGAGTAACAGTAAAAATAACAAAGGTGTAAAAAAGGTATCAATAATGTAAGCCATACCTGACGTGCCATAACGGAATAAGCCGTAGACGATAACAAAGCTCACCATGATGACAGAAAAAAGCCAAGGTGTAGCTAAAGTATCTAGACGATTTATTTGTTCTCTAACTCCTTCTTTTAATGTGAATAATCCAATTGCTAACAATATAATGTAGGAGTATAGATGTATTTTTAATAAAGGAGTTCCGCCTTCCGATACGTATTGAATTCCTATATCTTCAAGTAAATACCCACCGAAAAGAAAAGCAAGAATTATCACACTAGAGCAAATCAGATAAGTTTTAGGCATCATTTTTCCTTATCTTATTTTTAATAGAATTTCTTGTTCCCATTAAATTCATTGCTAAGGCCGATAGATAAAATGTTGGAATAGCAACAGCCATTGAAAGGATTATCTGTAAGGCTTCTGAAAGTGGCCAAAAAGTAACTTTTTGAATAAGATATAGCGCCAAAGCCATGTTTCCCACTGCAATAATAATTTTGACCATGTCAATGTTTAACCAATATTCATGACCTGCTCTTTTGGCTAATATAAAAGATAGGAGCAAGGCAACAATGTTACATATTAGCGAGGCGTAAGCGGCACCATATATTCCTAAGCTTGGTAATAAAGCAAAGAGTATTATTAAATTTAAAGATAATGAGGTGAACAAAATAAAGGGTAAAACCTTAGTTTTAGACGCGAATTGTAGGCCATGGTCGACATAATGCATCCGTAAATTAGAAACAAAAGCGGATGCAGCTAGTATCCAAAATAGTGATACTCCGGTTGAAAGAAAATCCTCACTTAAAAATAAGCTAATTAAAGGTTCGGCAATAAAACACAAACCAACGAGTGCTGGTAGGGAAATAGAAAACATCATTAATTGATATTTTTGATGAGCTTTAAAAAGTTGTTTTTTATCATCAGCTTTGCGGGCAAGATCAGGATAAAGAGGTAAGGCTACTACCATAAAGACCAATGCCATCAAACCTAGCAGCATATTTGAAAGGGCGGAGTAGATCCCAGCATCAGCGTAGCTAAGTTGCTCTGCAATAAAGAAGCGATCAATGCGAGATCCTGCGACGCCAATTAATCCCGAAAGCATCAAAGGCCAGCCATAGTTCACTAATTTGGATACCGCTGTTTTTTTTAAAGAGAGGGAAGCCAGAGATGGCAGAAACCATACAAATGGAAGTGAGATAAGGTAACTAAGAGTGAGCCCCAATATTGCTGCAACCACAGAGGGAGAATATTCAAGCGTTAGCCATGTTAATACCATTGCTAGTATGGATTGTGTAGCTGTTGTTTTTCGATATTGAGTGACGCGCTCATTGAGCCTAGCCATTTCTTGGAAAAAAATAAAGAAAGATTTCGTAATCAGTAATCCTAGAAGAGCAGCCAGAATGGACAATGAGGCATTACTAAAAAAGGTAAACAGAACCAGTGTAAAAATAAGACTAATTGGAAGAAATAATCCAACAATACCTGAGAATACAATGCTTGCATAAGTTTCTTTATCGGCGTTATTAGCGCCAGGGTAATGGCGTATTAGTGTTGTATTTAGCCATTGAGAGTAGATGGATCGTGTGATTTCAACAAGCACTAAATACACCGACAATACACCATATTCTTCAATACCGAGATAGCGGGTTTGTAGGGCTATTAATACAAAAATACTTAGAGCAGAAGCGATTTGCACGGGACCGTAGTGAAGTAGGGTTTTAAGCATTTAAGAGCGTCTTATAAATGGTGAAATATTGCTTATTAACAGCATTGACTGAAAACTCATTTTTTAAGGCATTGCAATCCACTTCTGGAAGGTTATCGATAAAAGACATCGCCTGAGAAAGTGATGCGTCTTCTTGGGTTGGGTCTATGATGCAAGTGCCGATAGAGGTAAAAAAATCAGGGCGTTCTTCAATAATACCAACTTCACTAGAAATTAAAGGCAGTCCACTAGCAAGCATCTCAAGAGGGGCAAGGCCAAAGGTTTCTTCAGATGAAAGAAAAATACCAATGCTTGAATGTTTATATAACTCATTTATTTCATAGGTATTTTTTCTTCCAGAGAAGAATATGTATTTATTCGCTTTTTTCTGGTTTACAAGATCATGAAGCTCTTGCCAGTATTGGTTATCAACATTAGGCCCTATAATAGTTAAATCAACATTCATACCAAGATCATGTAAGCGAATCACCAATTTTATAGATGCATCAATACGTTTTTTTCGACTTAGTAAAGCACAAGTAATAAACCTAATTGTAGGGGACTCGTTGATATTTCGAACAGAATTAAAATATGAGGGATTTAATGGATTTCCGATGATCGATACTGGTGTACTAACCTCTTTTTTAAGCGCAACTTCTAAAGTTTTTCCGACGCAAGTGTAATGATCAACATAAAAATCACACAACCAAGGTAATAATTTTGCATAGAAAAGATCATTGAGTAATGAAACTGATTTACGGCCGATATTTTTATAATTATGTAATGTAGCGACTCTTTTTACTCCACGGATACCGAGTAGCCAAGGTGCTAAATGTGCATGAATAATATCAGGGTGAAAATTGGCTACTTCTTGTCTCACGCGAATAAAATTAGAGACTATCCCTGGGACCTTAATCCCTTTAATTGTTTCATTGCTAGGGAAATGCAGAATCTCAACGCTAGGGGATAATGTGATTATTGATGAGTTAGGGCTTACTTTGGACTTTGGATCAAATGCCAATATGCGAATTTGATACTCGTTATATTCAGTGTCCACTAAATCTTTTAATAAAATTTGGCAGACTGAATCAACACCACCGGTTGTACTAGCGCCAAACTCTAAAGTGGAAAGAGGCACGATCAAAAGTATTTTTTTCACTAAATATCCCTATACGCGGTTATTGATGTAGCTTATCTATATTTATTCAGTTCAGTTTGTAAGGTGTATTTAAGTGAAGAGTTATCAAATCTAACGGTTTCACTTCTTTAGACGCACCTAACAAAAATAACTTAAATAATGCCGCGGGTATCAATCACAACTTTAGTTGTAAACTGAATTTTATCTGCTGCTTTAAATTGCTTATGATCAACTAATACTACAATGATATTTGCTTTTTCTAATGCCGTTTCAAGCGTGACTTGTTCAACGCCAGCGTGAACTAAGCTTTCTGGAAGTGAGTGAACATTTGGTTCGACAGCAAAGATCTGACCAATGTTTTTTCCAGCGAGTTCTTCGACGATTTGCAGCGCAGGGCTTTCACGTAAATCATCAATATCCGCTTTAAATGCCAAGCCTAAACAAGCAATAACCGGGCGTTTAAACTCATCTGCTGCTTTTTCGATTTGATCAATCACATAGTGAGGTTTCGCATCATTGGTTAAGCGAGCTTGACGAATAATCTTTGCCTCTTCTGGACAACTGTCTACGATAAACCAAGGGTCAACCGCAATACAGTGGCCGCCAACCCCTGGTCCCGGACTAAGTATGTTTACCCTTGGATGGCGGTTTGCTAGTTTGATCAATTCCCAAACATTAATTTTTAACTTATCACTGATAACAGACAGTTCATTTGCAAATGCAATATTCACATCACGGAATGAATTTTCTGTCAGCTTTGCCATTTCCGCAGTACGAGCATTAGTGATGATGCATTCACCACGAACAAATGTTTGGTATAGCTCAACCGCTCTTTCACTACAGGCTTTTGACATGCCACCAATTACACGGTCATTGGCTATTAACTCTTGTAATACGTAACCAGGTAATACACGTTCTGGGCAGTGTGCAACTTTGATGTCAGCACTGTCGCCAGCATCTTGTGGGAAACTTAGATCTGGACGAGCCTCTTTAAGCCAAGCTGATAGTTTTTCTGTTGCACCAACTGGCGAGGTTGACTCAAGAATTACTAAGTTGCCTTTTTCTAATACTGGAGCAATTGCCTTTGCTGCGGCTTCAATATATTTAAGATCTGGTGCATTATTTTCTTTAAATGGTGTAGGCACTGCAATCATAAAAGCGTCTGCAGATTCTGGTGTTGTTGTTGCGCGCAAATTGCCAGTACTAACAACGCCTCGAACGACAATGTCTAAATCCGGTTCTACAATGTGGATCTTACCTTGATTAATTGTATCCACAGCGTGTTGGTTCACATCAACACCAATAACTTCAATACCCCGAGAGGCAACGACAGCAGCGGTTGGAAGTCCAATATAGCCTAAACCAATAACGGAAACTTTTTTAAATGACATGGTTGTTCCTTAACAATGTTAGTGCCTTTATAGCATCTATAATTTTAAATTTAGAAATAGATAAATACGGACTTAGTGCCATAGCGATATTTATATAAAGGAGATACTAGGCAAAATGTTGCTTAATTTTTTCAATAATATGGTCGCACGCATTACCGTCTCCGTATGGGTTGTGTGCTCGGCTCATACTTTCATAATTGGCTTGATTAGTGAGTAGGTCTTCTACTGCATCTATAATCACTTGCTTATCTGTACCAACTAATTTTACGGTTCCCGCATCAACGGCTTCAGGTCTTTCAGTCGTATCACGCATAACTAAGACGGGCTTACCTAGTGATGGAGCTTCTTCTTGAATGCCACCAGAATCAGTTAAGATAATATGTGCCTGGTTCATTAAATAAACAAAAGGTAGATAGTCTTGCGGTTCAATTAGATGAACATTATCGACGCCTTTTAGGATGCGATTAACTGGCTCGCGTACATTTGGGTTGAGATGTACAGGGTAAAGGATTTGGCATTCAGGATGTTTTTGAGCAATATCAACGAGCGCTTCACAAATTCGTTCAAATCCATTGCCAAAACTTTCACGGCGATGTCCTGTAACAAGGATGAGTTTTTTATTTGGGTCTAGCACTGAAAAGTGAGCGGCCAATGTCGCATTAAGGTCTTGATCTTCTTTTAGCTTTTCTTTCACCAAGAACAGAGCATCAATAACGGTATTTCCAGTGGTTGAAATGCTGCTTTTAGCAATGCCTTCATTTAGTAAGTTTTGCTGTGATGTGCTCGTTGGTGCAAAATGTAAGGTAGCAATCGCCCCTGTTAATTTACGGTTACCTTCTTCTGGCCAAGGTGAGTAAATATTACCAGTACGTAGCCCCGCTTCTACATGGCCGACTGCTATTTGTTGATAATATGCCGCTAAACTGGTTGAAAGCGTCGTCGCGGTGTCACCGTGAACAAGTACAATGTCTGGTTGAAACTCTTCTAATACAGATTTAAGACCCATGAGGATATTTGATGTAACGTCATATAAAGACTGACCTGGCTTCATAATGTTTAGATCGAAGTCAGGTTTAATTTCAAATAAGTTGAGTACTTGATCAAGCATTTCACGGTGTTGTGCTGTAACGCATACCTTGCTTTCAATACATTGGTCGTCATTAAGTTTATGCACCAGTGGTGCCATCTTGATTGCTTCTGGACGAGTCCCAAAAACAGAAAGCACTCTAATTTGTCTCTTCATGGTTGTTCCTTAACCTTTATTAGTGTGGGCATATTGTGAGTATTCAGAATAGGTATGCGTGCCTTTTTTCGCTGGTTGTACTTTATTTAGTATTACACCATCGATCATTATTTGATGTTTTGTAAATAGGGCCATGGTGTGTTTATAAACAGACTTGCTGGTACTATTTACTTTGACGACCAGTAAAATCCCCTGAGTTAATTTACCCACAATAAACGCATCTTTTACGGGTAAAATGGGTGGAGTATCTAAAATGATACGGTCGTACTTACTTGCTAACTGATTGATTAGTTTTTCAAATGCAGCACTGCTTAATAGCTCTTGAGGATTTGGAGTCAACATGCCAGCACTTAGAACATCTAAATTAGAGTTATTTACGGTAGCGATACACTCTTGTAGTGGTGTATTCATTAATAAAATATTACTCAAACCTGGGTGGCTTTTTGCTAAACCAAAGCGGTCACCAACTGAGGGTTTTCTTAAATCACAGTCAATGATTAGTACTTTTTCTAACTGGGAGAAAGAATTAGCCAAACTGATTGCTGTTGTGGTTTTGCCCTCCCCAGGAACCGAAGAAGAAATCGCTAATAATTTTCTTTCTGATTTAGGAAGAACTAAATACAGAGAGGTGCGTATTGAATCGATCGATTCCTGAAATAAGGTAAATTTACTATTGCCGAAGATGTTGGCATCAATAGGTGTTTTTTTGTACTGTTTGTCTTTGATTTCTGGAATGGTTCCTGTTGGTAAAAGACCAAGCTTACTTTCAAAATCACGAGCAGAGGTAATCGTGTTATTAAATGCATCTAGGCAGATCACTAAGATGATGGCAAAGCTAGCACTTGCAAATAAAGCCAATATTACAATCAGTTTTCGATTTGGTTTACTTGGATTCTCTGGCACTAGAGCATAGTCACTGAAACGTGCATTTGCTGCACTAAAGCCGCTGGTTGCCGAGGTTTCTTTTTGGCGAATTAAGAATAAATCATACAGTTTTGCATTACTGCTTATTTCACGTTTAAGTGAATCATATTCACTTTTCACGACGCTTAATGCCTGGAATTCCCCTTTCTTACTTAATAGTTCATTTTTAAGTACACGCTCTTGCTCTCTGGCGCTAATCAGTTCTTCCTTGATGCCGCTGACAAGCTTACTGGTTAATTTTTTTATACGAGTATGAATAGATTGTAGCTGAGCTTTTGCTTGTATCATCTTATCGTGCTTAGGGCCGTAGCGCTTAGAAAGTTCACTGACTTCTTTTTCAGCATTAGACTCGGCTAAGCGGATATCACGTATTTGCGGATGATTGGATATTAAAGAATTAGCACCAAGGGAATCTAAATTTCCGTTATTATTCCCTTTTAGTGCATTGTATAGTGCTTGTGCTTCAATACGCTTATCCGCGGCTTCTGCAATACGGTTAGTTAAACTTGATAATTCTGAACTGGTTAAAGCAGAGATCCCGCTATTATCAATCAACTTTTGTTGTTGTAAAAATTGCAATAGTGCCTGTTCTGAGTTATTTAAATTTTGTTTTAATTCATTGAGCCTTTGGTTAATCCACCCTGTTGCTTGCTCTGTTGCTAACAGTTTTGATTCCAAGTTATTTTCAATAAATGCTAAACCAACAGCATTGGCAATTTTTGCGGCTAATTTTGGATCTTGAGATTCAAAAGAAATATGAACAAGTTGAGTTTTTCTAATTGGTGAAATAGTTAGGCGTGATTTGAATATTTTTAGCGCCGTGCGATTGATAGCTTCTTGCTGGGCTAAGATATTTATGTTGTCATCAGTTTTTTGAGAAAAGTGTGCTTCAATTAATGGATGTGATAATAATTCCTTTTTAAGGTTATCAATAAAGCTTGGTTCAGTTGCGATAAGTTTTGGATTAAACTCTGCTACTTGCTCTAGTTTTAATTTTTCAATGACGCGTTGCGCCACCTGATTAGATTTTAAAATTTCAAATTGAGTTAGGTAGTATTCTTTTGCGCTAGTATCAATGCCAACAACCTCTTCGATAGATATTGCTCTTTGTTGAGATGATTCAATTAACAGTGTGGCAGTTGCTCGATAAGTTGGGGTAATTGATAAAGCAATTAATACAGCAATAGCTGTACACAAGACAGTAAATAGTGAAATGGAAACCCAACGTTTTTTTATCAGATGGACATAATATCCAAAATCAATCAGTTGTTCTTGTTGTAGAGAGTCATTTTTAAGGCTAGCCAACATCATTCAATCCATTATTTAGGTGCAAAAGGTAAAGTATTAGAAAAAGCTTTGTTCGATAACAATAATGTCACCAGGAGATACAGCGGAAGATAGCTTTGCTTTGTTTTTAAGATCGTCTTTACCTGATTGTCCAATATAGACTTTGTTTCGTGCTGCTCGATCAGTAAAGCCTCCCGCAAGAGCAATTGCTTTGTCTACGGTTAGTCCGGGTTGGTATTCATACCCTCCAGGTTTTTTAACTTCACCATTTACATAAATGCTTCTGAACCCAATGATGCTAACTCGTACTTTAGGTGAGATAAGATAGTCCCCCTTTAGTCCATTAATGATGGTGTTTTTCAGTTGCTCAACCGTTTTTCCTAACGGGTTTAATTGACCTAAATAGGGATATTCAAATGTGCCACTATTATCAATATATAAATCATCAATAGAGAGATTATCCTCACCATAAACGGATATCTGGATCCTATCTCCGGCTCCAATCGTATAATTATTGTTTAGTGCCATAGATTGAAATGAAATAACCATGAGAAACATTAGTAATAAACTGAACGTAGAAATACGAGTCATTGTGGTGTCCGTTGGTTAAAAAATTAAGTTAGTGGCGAGGTAAAACACATTCTGTTGATAGCTATTAACAGCAATAGATGAATCATTATTTTCGTAGCGCCAACCTGCTGTGATTTCTGCATAATCTCTTAGCTCATATCCGAAAAATAATGCCGTTTCTAATAGGTCATCCTTACGGTTGCTACTAGAATAGTCATCATTAACTAGGTTTAAACTGATGTTGCTGTAAAAGTGTGTTAACCAGTAGTGCTGCCAAGAGCCATCAAAGCGGGTTTCATTAATATAATTAGAACCTTGGTCTGGATTTTTTGCTCGTTGAGAGGCAGAGACATTGATCGTAGAGTAATTTATTGGCTTCCAGGTGAAATCTAAATCCCAACTAAATCCACTAAAATCTTCTCTATCATGGTCTTTATATTTTTTATTTTGTAAGCCAAATCGTAATTTGCCAGCCGTTTTGCCTGTTATATCCCATTTGGTACCGACTAAGTAATACGCATTAAGATCGTCTTGTGATTTGTTACTAAAGGGATCATTGAGCTGGTAGTTTCGTTCGGCAAGGTCAATTTCAAACAGTAAATCGGTTGCAGGTTTTATATCGTAGTAAAAGGCGACAGCACCACCAAATTCATCATAATCATTAAATTTAGTGCTAAGTGGTTGGAGTTTCTCTGTCGTTAGATCCCTATAATTTTTATAGGTTTTTTTCTCATATCTTAAATTGGATTCAATTCTACCTTTGGCACGTTTAGCACCATAAACATGAGTGATGCTAGTGTTATGAAGAGCATATACAGCTGGTTCATTAGCGATAGTTGATAGTTGGTCACCAGCTAAAATTCCTGTCCCTCTCTCTTCATGTAATTGGAGATAGGTATAGTTGAAACCAATCCCATTTCGTTGACTGATTTGTATAAAATTATTGGTGGTAAAGCGGTGATCTAGGTAGTCATCATCATGACTATCAAAATAGCGACCAGAAGCTATTTGATAAGCAACTTGATATAAATTGCCGTTTCGGTCTGATTCCAACATCAAACCAGGTTTTACTTCAAGAATACTTGAGGAGTCTGGTTGTTGTGATGATGAGTAACGACCAATATTGTCATTATGCTCTAATTTGGCTTCAAACAGAGGAGTAACTTTGAAACCTAACTCAGTTATATGCCCCTCACTCTCATTTGCAATAACGGCAGGGCATGAACTTAATATTACTCCAGTTATCAGCGTTTTTTTCAAGATGTTCATTACTAATCCTTTAGTAGGCCGTTTTACCCGTAAAGCCTTTGAAAATGGTCATGAAAATAATTTTTATATCCAACCATGTTGACCATGATTGAATGTATTTAAGGTCAAATTCAACACGTTTTTGCATTTTATCAAGAGTATCTGTTTCACCACGGAACCCTTTTACTTGTGCAAGTCCAGTGATCCCCGGCTTAACTTTGTGTCGTAGCATATAGCGTTCAACAATTGGTCGATATTCTTCATTATGGGCGACTGCATGAGGTCGTGGTCCCACGATAGACATACGTCCTTGCAGTACATTGAAAAATTGTGGGAGTTCATCAAGAGACGTTCTACGAATGAAAGCACCAAAAGGCGTAATTCGTGGGTCATTTTTGGTTGCTTGCTTAACGACATTACCGTTATCTAGCGTGCTCATAGAGCGAAATTTCCACACTTTTATCCGGCGGCCATCAAGCCCGTATCTATACTGTTTAAAGATAACGGGGCCAGGAGAGGAGAGTTTTACACCAATCGAAACAGCAAGGAGTATTGGACTGATAAGTATAATAATACCGATCGAAACTATGATGTCTTGAGCTCTTTTTAACCAACTATTAGAACCGTAGAATGGTGTATCATGAATGCTAATGGTTGGAATGTTTCCAATTGAACTTAGACGTGACTGCATCAGATTATAGATAAAAAAATCAGGGATAAGATAAGTATTGGCCGTAGTATCTGAGAAGATATTTAGGTATTGCTTGATCCGTTCATTTGCTTTCATTGGCATTGATATATAGACGTGTTGAACAAGTCCTTTTTTTGAAAGCTTCAATGCTTTTGATACTTTGCCTTTAAAGGGGGCGGGCAAATTATCTAGATTCAGTCGTTCTTCTTCACGGTCATCATAAAAGCCAATGACATTAATACTCAGCTCTGGCTGATTTTTTAGTTGGTTAGCAAGTTGAATACCATTATCTGTTACGCCAATAATAACGGCATCTTTTCTATTGTAACCATAAGAACATAAGGTTTTTAATATTTGCTTAGCGACATATCGCCATATCGTAAGTAATATAGGGGTTATAATTAACCAAAGGCCACCGACTACCCGAGAATAATCAGCACTCACTTTGGAAAAAAAAGCAATAACAACAAGCACAAGAAAAGTAACAAACCAAGCTCGGCTTAAATTAAAAATATCATCAATAAAACGATACACACGCCATGAACGATATAAGTCATCTCTTTCGGCTATTATTAAATATATCAATATGGCGTAAGTTACTGTTAAAAGGTGACTTTTACTAAATGTATCTGTATAAAAAAGTGAGATGCAATAGAAGGTAGAAAAGATGATAATAGAGTCAATAACCCTGTAAATTAGGCTAAGTCCGCTATTATTACTGTGTAATTTAAGATTAGTTTCCATACTATATAACCAACAAGATATTAAATAGTCCTTGAATGGCAGTATATTTTAAACATGCTACCGCCCGTGAGTTTTCGGCTCCCAATATGCCATCTTGATTTAGGTTGTTATTATTTCATGTCAAAAAAGACAGTGTAGCTTTTCGTTGTATTTATGGCGTCAATATACTGACTTGTTATTGCCTGTCAACTTTAGATTGCCGTTAAGTTATTTTTTTTGCGGCTTGTCGCATTAATTGATTTTTGTTGATTGTATTATTGACTTAATTATTATCTGCGTTTTTCATGATATATTTATTTTAAATAAATATATGATGGTTGCAGTCTCATTTTTGATTCACGCATTAACCTCAAAAAAGAGACTGGTGGTTTTTTTTATAATATATATTTTCATTAGTATGTTAATTAGTCTATTTTTATTCGGTAAATATAAAGTAAGCTTGATTAATACTTAGAATTATTAATTTCATGAAATGTATTAATGAAATGGAATTTCAAATTAAATAGGAATGTCAGTGTACTAAATTTACATATTATTTAAATAAAACATGGAGTTATTATGAACAGTATGTATAAGTCTTTTTTTGTTGGCGGGTTACTTTTATCGTCGCCATTTATTACAAGTGCAGCAGAGCCTGCAACATTTGCATTAAATGCATCAATAGAGCTTTCTAATACACAATTAGATGCTAATGGTGGTTATCTTAACGCTTCAGTCAATATGGAAAACGTAGGTGATATTGATGCAAATATCAAATACTGGATTTCGGTAAAGGGACCTCAAGGGCTTTCATTTCCAGCGAAAGCTGTCGTGAATACTAATAGTTCTGAATTTGAAGTTGATGAAGTGGAGGAAGGGGCTAGCTTGGCCTTTAACCGTGGTATTTGGATTTATGACTATATGAATAATGGTGATTATGTCGTTAGTCTTGAAGGTGTAAATACAGATACTGGAGATATATTCCAATATTCAGCAGAGTTTACAAAAGGTACTGGTGTAGATGGTACAAAAAAAGTCGGAGATCTAGAGGTTAATGCTCTGTTAATTGGTGCAGATAACTTCCCGGTAGAAGGTGGTTATACTGCATTATCTTTTGCTATTGATAATACAGGGATGTCAGCTTCTGAGGTGGAATTTTGGATAAATGCTCAAGCGCCAAATGGATTAGATATTCCAGTGTTCTCTAGGGTTTCTCGTGTTTTACAGCCGGGAGATAATTATTTTGTTGTTCGTGGTTTTTGGCTTGATGAGAACTACCCGAATGGAGAATATATTATTAAACCCCAGCTATATAATAAGCAATCAGGAAAGCGCGTAGAGTATGAGTTAAAGGTCTACAAAGGCGAACCTAGATAGCCTTAAAGCTTATTAAAAAGTTATTTTAAAATGACATATAAAGCCCTGAATTTTAGGGCTTTATTTTTTTCAGTACTCTAGGCATGCTTTTATTATCTTCTATTGAAATATGACTATCTTTAGCATCTAGGCTTAAGAAATCACAGCCCTGATTTATAGTGAATTTATTCTTATTTATAGTGATATTTTCAAAAGACAGTGTTGGATGTTGACTATAGGTCCTAATCAATTGTTTATATTTATTTTCTACTCCAGTACAAGATATGTTCAGAAAGACATTATTTGTAATAGATAAATTTTGTATGGCGATATCAGCAACTTCAGAAGAAGAAAAACTTTGCAATCTAATACCTAGGGTTGAATTATCAAATGTATTGTCTGCTATTTTAATATCTCCCCACTTGACGGGATACGGAGCTCGGGTGTTCGGGTAGATATTTATAGCAAAACCAGAGTTTAGTTCGAATTGATTGTGTGAAATGCTTAAGTTGCTGTAATAACATGACTCTAAAGCAGTTCCTTTATTATTTTTAAAGTGATTATTGAAAATTGTTGCTTCTTCTGTCGCTTTACGGGCACATAATTTTAACGTGCAGTTATCAAATGTATTTGATGAGAACGTAATATTATGCGTACTTGCCACATTTACGTCCCCAGAAGATTGTGATTGAGTTGTGGTAACTTGAGTACAATTAGAAAATTGGTTATTAATGATGGTTGCGTTTCTTGACTCAGTCACATTATTGTTTGGGCTTGTTGTTATCCTAAGCGCAGCGTCCCCGAAATTATCGAATGTATTATTAGCGATCATACTATTGGTTGTGCTTGCTAGATAAATGCCTTGTTTGCCCCATTGTGGGGTATCTCCACCATTAAACAGTCCAATAAAATGAAGATTTGATATGTTAAGTTTTTCGGTTCTTTTTACATAAAGTAAATACTCACCATTAAAATTAGGGCACTTTTTTAAAATAGCGCCTTTACTGCCAAGGAGAGCAATATTTACGCTATCAGAAATAAATAATGTATTGCAGATGTCATACTCACCGGGTGGGATCGTAATGTTGCTGTTATCGCTAAGGGAGGACAACGCTAAATTGAAAGCAACACTATCATCAATGCCATCATTAGGTATTGCGCCAAAATGTATGACAGAGTTGCTAATATTCGCGGCGAGCATATTTGGTGAAAAAAAGCTGGTTATGAGTACTAATATTTTGATGTGCATAAAGAATCCATTCTTTTCTATGTGATGACTTGATTAGTTTGTGTTGAGTGTAGTCTATTGGGCAGAATATGAATGGTAATGAGATGATTTTTTACTATAGTTAATTCTTATGTCATCTTTAAGACAGTTGGGGGATAACTGTCTTAAAGTGATGATAATTTACGTTGATAAAAATTAACGCTTTGCTGCCATTTCACGCAGTGCTTGCTTCTCTGCATCAGACAAGAAAGCCAGATCTAAACCATTAATTTGAATTTGACGAAGCTGTTCTTGAGTCAGGCCTACTTTTGGTGCAGCAACTTCATATTCATAAGGAAGTTCAATCCCCTCAACAGCAGGATCATCCGTATTAAGACAAACCTTAACGCCATAGTTAAGGAAAGTTTTGATAGGGTGCGATTCAAACGAAGCAACCGTACTGGTTTGGATATTTGATGTTAAGCAAGACTCAATACCAATATTATTCTTCGCTAAGAACGCCATCAGTTTTGGATCTTCAATAGCTTTAACTCCGTGACCAATACGTACCGCACCCAATTCATTAATTGCTTGCCACATGCTTTCTGCACCCGCAGCTTCACCAGCGTGCACAGTGACACGAAGACCTGCATCACGCACTTGTTTAAAGTGAGTAACAAAGCGATCGCCCGGTTGGCCTAGTTCATCACCGGCAAGATCAATCGCAACTAATTTATTCTTTTGAGTTAGCAGGCCATCAAGCTCTTGCTGACATGCATCTTGACCAAAAGTACGGCTCATAATACCGATTAGATTGGCCTTGATACCAAAGTCTTTACAGCCAGCTTCAACACCGTCAACGACTGCTTCAGCAACCCCTGCAATTGATAGGTTATGTTTCATTGCCATGTAGTATGGTGAGAAGCGCAATTCTGCATAATCAATTTTTGCATTCATTGCATCTTGTACGTTTTCATAAGCAACACGACGACAAGCATCAAGATCACCTAATACGGCAACACCCCAATCCAGTTTTGATAGGAAGGCAACTAGGCTTGGTTCCGCTTCTACGATTTGAACGTGTGGACGTAGTGCTTCAAGATCATAAGCAGGTAACTCAAGACCAAATTTTTGGCCTAAGTCTAAAATAGTTTCAATACGAATGTTGCCATCAAGGTGGCGGTGAAGATCCGTAAGAGGGAGTGTTTTAGTTATCATAATGAACGGTTCCTACAAAGAAGACTGAATACGTATAAATATTAAGAATGAGTATAGAGAGTCGAGAGGGTGATGTCAGTAGTAAAACGGGTAAAAACAGCGCAATTTTAGTGATTGCGCTGTGATGTTAACTTATTTTGTTGGCCACTCATTTAATGGTAGGGGGCGGCTATAAAGAAAGCCTTGAGCGTGGTCATAATTAAGCTTTGATACTATTTCTGCTTGTTCTGCCGTTTCAATACCTTCCGCAACCAATGTAATATTGTAGCCTTTAGTCATGTTGGTAATAGCAGCCGCAATTGATGAACCTGCATTTTCTGTATTAAGTATATTAATAAATGAACGGTCTACTTTTAATACATCAAAAGGCAATTTATGAATATAAGCTAACGATGAATAACCGGTACCAAAGTCATCAATTGCAATTTGCACACCCAAGTCTCGAATTTTTTGCATTTTTCTAGTTGCAGGGCTATCGTGACTTACTAGACGAGATTCTGTTATTTCCAAAGTGAGATTTTTAGGTAGCATCCCTGTTTTCAATAAAATGTCATTTAAGGTCGAAAGGAAATCATGTTTAGTTAATTGATAGACTGATAAGTTAACATGCATGTGGAAATTTGAAGGCCAAACTCCAGATTTAATTTGCGTGACAGTATCAATACAGGCTTGCATGAGAACGCTATTACCAATAGGTATAATCATACCGTTATCTTCAGCAATAGGGATAAAATCTAATGGGGAAATTATCCCTTCTTGTGGATGAATCCAGCGCACTAGAGCTTCAGCACCAATGATGTCCCCTGTTTTCATATCAATGATAGGTTGATAGTAAGGAACCATTTCATTATTGGTGACAGCAGAAGATAGCTCACGAGTTAAGTGTGCCTTTTTGGTGGATGACTCCACCATATTGGGGTGATAAATGGCATAACTGACGTCGTTTGCCTTAGCTTGAGTCAAGGTAATACTTGCGTGTTGTAACCATGCTTCCATTGAGTCTGACGTAATCTGACCAAACACAGAGCCGATAGAAATACGCAGCGGAACCATATTGCTTGGCGTATAAAAGGGTGAAATAAATATAGCTTCTGTTTTAATTATTAATTTTGTCAGTTCATTTATACTGTCGATGTTAGTGAAAAAGAGTGCAAATTCATCACCGACAATACGAGCAATGTGAACCGAGCTATCAGGGAAAGTGAATTTCAATCGCTCCGCGACATGTTGTAGAATGAGATCCCCTTCAGTCATTCCTAATGAATCATTAACATCACGGAAGTTTTTTAATCCAATTAAAAGTAATCCTTGTGAAGATGTTACTTGCTCTAGTTGGAGTGATTCTTCAATTAACCCTTGTCGAGTTAATACCTTTGTCATTGGGTCAAAAATGATTTGTTGGCGAATATCATCAAAAGAGAGTTGTATTTTTTTACTCATATCATTAAATGAGTTTATTAAAATTGAGGTTTCGTAAATTCGGCTTTTAACGGTAATGTTATTATTAGTTAATTTACCATTGGCAATGTTTTGTACAGCATCAATAGCGATATTAATAGGTTTTATCGTTAATGTTACGATGTAAACACTTGCTAGAGAGCATATTATCGCTAACGTAAGGCTAATTATGAAACTATTCTCTTGCTCTTTAGTTAGAGTACCAAGAATTTCATCTTCTGAAATGATAGTAACAATATACCAGTTAATACCATCAATTGAATTAAATGGTGTGAATTGGTTAAAATAGCGTTTATTGTTATGCGTAAATGTAAATAACTCATTGCTATTTTGATTTACTAATTGGTGTTGTTGAATATAAAAAGCACTTTGTCTAATTTCAGTGTTATCACTTTCAAAAGCAAATGGACGAATGTCTCGCGTATGATTATTAATAGTATTGATATTTAAAATACTATTTGATTCAGAGTGGGCAATTAAACGGTGCTGTTGATCAATTAAGTAAATAGCCCCTTTCGTTAATTGGCTCTCTTTAAATAAAAAATCATTTAAAGTATCTAAATTTATAGTCGCTTCAATCACACCTAAAAACTCACCATTTTTTAATATGGAGTGAGTCGCAGATATATTTATTTCTTGTTTATCGTCCACGTTCTTATAAATATCAGACCAATTAGTCTGTAATGTGTTCATTGCGGCTGAATACCATGGGCGAACATGGGGGTCATAATCGAGCTTTTGAAAAATTTCAGGTGAAGAGGTGTTATTACCAGAATAGATGATTAATGCATCTTTTGTGCGATGATCTTTTAGCATTAAATGAAATTCGGTATCTTGATTTTCTCGGCGATATCCAACGTATTCTTTATTTTTACCACCAAAGGCAATGGATTTAATTTGATGTGAATCATTATAAAGTAATGATAAATTATTAACGATTAGCTCTTGAATTAGTAGAAGGTTAGATTCTTTATATAAGTCATATTTTTCTATTTGATGACTTAAGTTTTTTACTGCTAATTCTGGTGTGTATAAGAAGTTATCCAGTTTTGTTTGTACATTTAATGTATAGAATTGAAGTACTTTTTGACTTAAATTATTTATTAATTTTTCGCTACTTATCTTTTGGGAATAAAAAACAACAGAGAGTATTAAACATAAAATAAGAGCTAATGGTAAAATGAGCACTGTTTTTAAGGAAAAGAGTTTTTTTGTTAATAGTGGCATTGCTGTATTATTCCGTGGGATCGAAAAATCAAAGGCTCTTTAGCTTTCTTGCTAAGGTATTTCTACCAATGCCTAATAATTTTGCAGCTTGTTGTTTATGTCCCTGGGTATACGCAAGGGCATTATTGTGGGTGATAGAATCAACTTTTTCGCTAATATAATCGAAAATGGTGAAGTTACCTAGTTCAAGTTGCGTTTTTATCCATAAATCTAATGTATCTTCCCATTCAGTATTGTCTTCTTTTTCACATGTATCGTGAGGTATGCACTCTCTAGGAAGATCTGATAATAATATTTCTTGCCCACTAGCCATTACCGTTAACCAGCGACATGTGTTTTCTAATTGCCTAACATTGCCCGGCCATTCGCATTTTTCCAATTGACGACAAGCGTCATTACTTAATAATTTACATTCAACATGGAGCTCTTTTGCCGCTAATCGTAAAAAGTGATTGGTAAGTTGTTTGATATCTTCTTGACGCTCACGCAATGCCGGAATGTGCACACGAATAACGTTTAATCGATGATATAAATCTTCTCGAAAGCCTCCATCGGAAACTAATTTTTCTAAGTTTTGGTGTGTTGCGGCTATGATCCTCACATCGACTTGGATAGGAGAGTGCCCGCCGACACGATAAAATTGCCCATCAGCTAAAACACGAAGCAGTCGAGTTTGGATATCTAATGGCATATCACCGATTTCGTCTAAAAATAAGGTGCCACCATTGGCCTGTTCGAATCGACCTTTACGAACCGAATTTGCGCCAGTAAACGCCCCTTTTTCATGGCCAAATAGTTCAGATTCAATTAAATCTTTAGGGATCGCCGCCATATTCAGTGCAATGAATTCATTTTTTGCTCGTGGGCTATGGCGATGCAGTGCGTGAGCAACTAATTCTTTACCGGTTCCTGATTCCCCATTAATCAATACTGATATGGAGGAGCGAGATAAACGACCTATGGCACGAAACACTTCCTGCATGGCTGGTGCTTCGCCGATGATTTCAGGAACATGGTGATCTTTACTTGGCTTGGTATTATTTTTCTTTTTTTGCTCTTGGCTATGAGCGAGAGCTCGTTCTACAAGTGTGAGTGCTTCATCAATATCAAAAGGCTTTGGTAGGTATTCAAACGCTCCTTTTTGATAGGCACTGACCGCAGCGTCTAAATCAGAATGTGCCGTCATGATGATAACGGGTAATTCTGGGTAGTTTTCTTGAACATGATTTAATAGGGATAAACCATCCATTCCCGGCATACGAATATCCGAGATGATCACATCTGGCACATTACGTTCTAGCGCTTGAATCACACTTTCTGCATCACCAAAGCTTTCACACATCATATTGGTACTGGTTAATGTTTTTTCTAATACCCAACGAATAGAGCTGTCATCATCAACAACCCAAATAAATCCTTTGCTCATAAACTATTTCTCCTTAATCCACTTATAAATTGTATTTATAAGTGGTGGTTATTTTTATTATTTAAGTGGTAGATAAACCGTAAACACAGTTTTACCTGGCCAGCTGGTGACATCAATTTTACCGTTGTGTTGGTCGATCAGGTTTTGTGAAATAGAGAGCCCAAGCCCTGTGCCTCCCGCGCGCGCGCTGACCATGGGGTAAAATAACGTATCTTGGATATGAGTTGGAATGCCTGGCCCATTATCTATGATCTCTATTTTGGCGGTGAGTCGATGGCGTTGTCCGTGAATATTGGTTTGATAGTCAGTACGCGTTCGTAGGGTGATGGTGCCATCAGGTTGATCTTTTAATACCTCAGCGGCATTGCTGATAATATTCAAGAGTGCTTGTTCAATTTGCTCAGAATCCATATCAAAATCAGGCAGGCTAGGATCATAATCTCGAATGATACCCACTTGGTAACTTGAGTTTAATTCAATGAGTTGACGTACTTTCTCGATAATAGCATGTAGGTTTTCAGGTTTTTTTTGACCTAATTTTTGTGGCCCTAAGAGGCGGTCAACTAAATTACGTAATCGGTCTGCTTGTTCAATAATGATTTGAGTGTATTCATGTAATTCCACATTTGGCAGCATACGTTCGAGTAATTGTGCTGCGCCACGTAACCCACCCAAAGGATTTTTTATCTCGTGTGCCAAGCTACGAACCAACACTTTGGCTGCTTGTTGTTGAGCGTGTTGATTGATCTCTTGAGATAAGCGACGTTGTTGTTCTATTTGGCGGATTTCTACCAAAAGATACAACGATTTCTTGATTTCAATAGGGCTTGAGGTGACTTCAATATAGAGCGGGCTGTTGTTTATTATCATACACACATCGCTGTCTGTGACACTTTGTCCTGTATCTAAGGGGATCATTAATGTCGATAAATCAAACCTAGTATATTGAAAAAGATCATCAAAAACATGCGCAGCCATTCGTTGGGCGCTTTGTGAAAAAAGTTGTTCGGCCGCAGGGTTGGCATAATGAATGTTACGCTGGTCATCAAGTAATAAAATGGCAGTGACTTGATATTCGAGTATTTGTGTTGCGAGATCCATAGTTAACATCATCATCCTTAATAGAAAAATCAACCACTGCACCATTATAGTGCATCAAGCCTTACCTGTCAGAAAGGAACGATGAAAATTCCTTTAATTTACAGAAGGGCGATGCAGGTAAATCGTAATAATAAGAGATGATGCAATTCTCTTGCCGTCTTTAAGAGCAACCACGGTGATAAGGTGAGTACCTCGGTTTACGTTTTTTAGTGTCCATTCTGTTGATGTTTGAGGCAAACCATAGGGAGAACCATCTAAGAGTAATTGTAGCTTTTCATTACTATGGAGTTTACGTGTGAGTGTGGTTAATACCGTAATGTGACCTCGAGAGCTACGGATTGTGTCTTCTTGTTCGAGGTTGTTGATTGAGATGGCTAAGCTTGTGTGTTTATTTTCAGTCGAGTTGGGTATGGATTTTTTTTGTGTAATTTCCTTTGGTTGCAATGGGTTAACGGATGGGATTTCTATTGTCTCTGTTGGTGATAGAGAGAGGTGAGTTACTGGGAGCGTTTCGGTGGGTGGGTAATCACTAAAGTGCCGAGAGCCTTTACTGTCTTCCCATGTGTACACGGTATTAGCAAGACTCGGTGTGGAGAATAAGATAAAAAACATCAAATAGTTATAAAGCAAAGTATCACCATGACATTGGTATTGTACCAATATAAAAAAGGCTCGCCTGTGAAGCGAGCCTAAAAAATAATGCCAAACTACGTACTCAATACATTGAGTGTAGAGAGGGAGTGAAATTATACAGAGTAGTACATTTCAAACTCAAGTGGGTGAACCGCCGTGTTGATTGCTTCAACATCTTGATACTTAAGTTTGATGTAAGAATCAATAAAATCACTAGAGAAAACACCACCTGCGGTTAAGAACTCACGGTCCTCATCAAGTGCTTTTAATGCGATATCTAGAGATTCAGCTACTTTTGGAATTTCAGCTGCTTCTTCTGCTGGAAGGTCGTATAGATCTTTATCCATTGCTTCGCCAGGGTGGATCTTGTTCTTAATACCGTCAAGACCAGCCATTAGCATTGCTGAGTAGCTTAAGTATGGGTTTGCTGCTGGGTCACCAAAACGAACTTCGATACGACGAGCTTTCGGGCTTGGTACCACAGGGATACGGATAGACGCTGAACGGTTACGAGCAGAATATGCAAGCATTACCGGTGCTTCAAAGCCAGGAACAAGACGCTTGTATGAGTTAGTTGTTGGGTTAGCAAATGCGTTGATAGCACGAGCGTGTTTAATGATACCGCCAATGAAGAAGATAGCCATTTCTGATAGGCCGCCGTACTTATCGCCAGCAAATAAGTTTTGTCCATCTTTGTTCAATGACATATGAACGTGCATGCCTGAACCGTTGTCACCAACAAGAGGTTTTGGCATGAAAGTCGCTGTTTTACCGTAAGCGTGAGCTACGTTATGAACAACATACTTATAGATTTGAGTTTCATCTGCTTTGTTTGTTAGCGTGTTGAAGCGTGTTGCGATCTCATTTTGACCCGCAGTTGCTACTTCGTGGTGATGTGCTTCAACAACAAGGCCCATTTCTTCCATGATTAAACACATAGCAGAACGGATATCTTGAGATGAATCAACAGGAGCGACTGGAAAGTAACCGCCTTTAACGCCAGGACGGTGACCTTTGTTGCCGCCTTCGTATTCAGTACCTGAGTTCCACGCGGCTTCGATATCATCAATCTTAAAGAAAGAACCTGACATATCAGTGCTAAAGCGAACGTCATCAAATAGGAAGAATTCTGGTTCTGGACCGACTAAAACCGTGTCAGCAAGACCTGTCGAGCGTAAGTAGTCTTCAGAGCGTTTTGCAATTGAGCGAGGGTCACGATCGTAACCTTGCATTGTCGTTGGTTCAAGGATATCACAACGAATATTTAGGGTTGCATCAGCTGTGAATGGGTCAAGAACCGCACTTGCAGCATCTGGCATCATTACCATGTCAGATTCATTAATGCCTTTCCAGCCTGCAACTGAAGAACCATCAAACATTTTGCCGTCTTCGAAGAAGTCTGCATCAACTTGATGAGAAGGAATTGAGATATGTTGCTCTTTACCTTTTGTATCGGTAAAGCGTAAATCAATAAATTTTACTTCGTTTTCTTGAATTAGAGCTAATACGTTTTCTACTGACATGTAGGGTAACCTCCGATGTTATAATATAAATATTGGCCAGCTAAGCTGTTATTTACTATATAGCTAGAACTGTGCCAAAAGTAATAATCCTTTAATATTAATGACTTGGCTGGTTTTTTATCGCAAGAAGACTTGCTTTTGCACCAAGTTGGACTCTAGTTGCACCAATATTGTGCAGATAAAGAAAGTTGGTGGATAAAAAATTAATTCGTCATTAATTACTTCTATTTTCTATTCAGCAGTGAAACGCCATATTTGTCAATAAAATTCCCTAATAAAATTCTTAGGAAATTAAATGGGTATTAGTTAACTTACTGATAAGAAACTGTTTTTGTTTTTTGTTAGAAAAAATAAAGCGACGAAGATAATTATCTATATTTTTACTGTTTTGGTTATATTTTCAGCATTTTTGTGGGCTTGATTGAATAAATTGAAAAAAAATTGTGTCTTCAATCACATATTTCGTGGGTTTTGCTCTAAAATCTGTTAAATTATTGACCGTTTTTAAACCAAAGTAGCGCCAATGGTGGCTCTACCCGCTCTGAGTGAATTTGAATCCATGTCTACTCCACAGATTGATAAACTAAGAAATATCGCAATTATTGCGCACGTTGACCACGGTAAAACAACACTGGTTGATAAGCTATTACAACAATCAGGCACACTAGAATCATCTCGTGGTGAGACTGAAGAACGCGTAATGGACTCGAACGACATCGAGAAAGAGCGTGGTATTACGATCCTTGCTAAAAATACAGCAATTAACTGGAACGATTACCGCATCAACATCGTAGATACTCCTGGACACGCCGATTTCGGTGGTGAAGTTGAGCGTATTATGTCTATGGTTGATTCTGTTCTTCTTATCGTAGATGCAGTTGACGGTCCAATGCCTCAAACGCGTTTCGTTACACAAAAAGCATTCGCACATGGTCTTAAGCCAATCGTTGTTATCAACAAGATTGACCGCCCTGGTGCTCGTCCTGATTGGGTTATGGATCAAATCTTTGACCTATTCGACAACCTAGGCGCAACTGATGAGCAACTAGACTTCACTACTGTTTACGCATCAGCACTTAACGGCTGGGCTACAATGGAAGAAGGCGTAGTTGGCGAGAACATGGAACCATTGTTCCAAGCTGTAGTTGATACAGTAGATGCGCCAAACGTAGACATCGATGGTGCTCTACAAATGCAAGTTTCTCAACTTGATTACAACTCTTATGTTGGTGTAATCGGTGTTTGTCGTGTTACTCGTGGTTCTGTAAAAGCAAACCAACAAGTAACTATCGTTGGTGCTGATGGCAAACAACGTAACGGTAAAGTAGGTACAGTTCTTGGTTACCTAGGTCTAGACCGTCACGAAGTTGAAGCTGGTAATGCAGGCGACATCATTGCAATTACAGGTCTTGGTGAACTGAAAATTTCAGACACAATCTGTGATGTAAACAACGTTGAAGCGATGACTCCACTGTCTGTTGATGAACCAACAGTAACAATGACTTTCCAAGTAAACAACTCTCCTTTTGCTGGTAAAGAAGGTAAGTTCGTTACTTCACGTAACATCCTTGAACGTCTAGAAAAAGAACTAGTTCACAACGTAGCACTACGTGTTGAACAAGCGTCAGATCCAGATAAATTCCGCGTATCAGGCCGTGGTGAACTTCACCTATCTATCCTGATCGAAAACATGCGTCGTGAAGGTTTCGAGCTAGCAGTATCTCGTCCAGAAGTTATCATCAAAAAAGATGAAAACGGCAACCTAACAGAACCGTTTGAAACCGTAACTATCGATGTTATGGAAGAGCACCAAGGTTCAATCATGGAAAATATCGGTATCCGTAAGGGTGAACTAACGGATATGGCTCCTGATGGTAAAGGCCGTATTCGTATGGACTTCATGATGCCTTCTCGTGGTCTTATCGGTTTCCAAACTGAATTCCTAACAATGACTTCTGGTTCTGGTCTAATCTACCACTCATTTGATCACTACGGTCCACACAAAGGCGGCGAAATTGGCCAACGTGCTAACGGCGTATTAATCTCGAACGGTATGGGTAAAGCAGTAACTTACTCTCTATTCAACCTTCAAGAGCGTGGTCGTCTATTTGCTGAACACGGTGACGAAGTATACGAAGGTCAAATCATCGGCATTCATAACCGTGCAAACGATCTGACTATCAACTGTCTACGTGGTAAGCAACTGACTAACGTACGTGCATCTGGTACTGATGAAGCACAAACGCTTTCTCCTGCTATTAAGTACACTCTGGAGCAAGCTCTAGAATTCATCGATGATGATGAGCTAGTAGAAGTAACACCAGCAAGCATCCGTATCCGTAAGCGTCATCTTACAGAGAACGATCGTAAGCGTGCAGGTCGTGGTCCTAAGTAATTATTAATTTTTGATTTAGCTTTATTGTTAAATTGTAAATTGAATAAATATCAAATCCCTTTGTAGGCAACTGCAAAGGGATTTTTTTATCTGCTATGATGTAATACCAATGACAGTAATAAATAGATCATCTAAGTAATTACATTGGTATAAAAAACATAAATTAGAGTTCAGAGATAAAATAGATGGAAGAACAAGTTAAGCACAAGCTAAGGATTAGCTGGTCCTATTTACTTTTTTTAAAACAGCGAATTATTCACGATAGACTCACAGTAAGTGCAGGTTACATGGCTTACATTACCTTGTTGTCGTTGGTGCCATTGGTGACGGTTCTACTTTCGGTGTTGTCTCAGTTTCCTATTTTTTCTGGAGCAGGAGAGACAATACAAGCGTTTGTTATTCAAAACTTTGTTCCAGCCGCCAGTGATGCGGTTGAAGCGAGCCTGAAAGAGTTTATTTCTAACACCGGGAAAATGACCGCGGTGGGCTCTGGCTTTTTATTTGTAGCCTCTGTGATGTTGATATCAGCAATTGATCGCAGCCTGAACTACATTTGGCGAGTGAAAAAAAAGCGCCGTCAGATGTATTCATTCTCACTGTATTGGATGATTTTAACGTTAGGCCCCTTACTGGTAGGCGCAAGCTTAGCTGCTACATCGTATTTGACCTCATTAAAAATCATGGACGATGAAATAGTATCGAGTTTTTATCGGACTTTGCTAGGTTGGCTGCCTATCATATTGTCATTTTCAGCATTTGTTGGTTTGTATTTATTCGTTCCAAATAAAAAAATAAAAGTCAAACACGCTTTGGTGGGAGCAATATCTGCTGGGTGTTTGTTTGAAATCAGCAAGATTGTGTTTGCTCAATACATTACGCAATTTCCATCTTATGAAGTCATCTATGGTGCCTTAGCCGCCGTACCTATTTTGTTTGTTTGGGTTTATTTGTGCTGGATTATCGTTTTAATTGGTGCCGAGATTACCGCAAGCTTAGGGGAATTTGACGAGTGGTTAGCAGGGAAAGTCGGTACTAACGTATTGCAATCAGATATTACAGCATTAACCAAACAGCAAGGATTTATAGAAAGTGATAGCACTGATCCAGAGAGTAAGTGAAGCCGCCGTAAAAGTTGATGGCGAGATCACAGGTGAGATTAATCAAGGGTTATTAATTTTACTGGGTGTAGAAAGAGAAGATGATGAAGCCAAAGCAAAGCGCTTAATGGAGCGAGTTCTGACTTATCGAATTTTTGAAGATGATGACGGTAAGATGAACTTAAATGTGCAACAAGTGAATGGTAGTGTATTGGTGGTTTCACAATTCACATTACCCGCGGATACTAAAAAAGGCACGCGTCCTGGTTTCTCTAAAGGCGCTAACCCAGTAGACGCTGAACGCTTGTATGATTATTTTTCAGATTTATGTGAAGAGAAATTAAATACGCAAAGAGGCCGATTTGCGGCGGACATGAAGGTGTCATTAGTGAATGATGGGCCAGTGACGTTTTGGTTACAGGTGTAGAGCAGGGACTAGGTCAAGAACTAGCAGCGTATAATCAAGGTAGATTGGTATTTAATTCTACCTGTATCGCAATAACCCCTCCCTAACCCTCCCCTTGTTAAGGGGAGGGAACAGTATTGTGAACGCTGAAATCACAACGATCACTCCTGAACTCAGCAAGGGAGCTTGCGACCGATCTGAACTCTCGTTTCAACAACAATAAAAGGATTTATATGTTTCGATTGATCACCCCAACCACAGACGCTGAACTTAACGCCTACTACCATTTTCGTTGGCAAGTATTGCGTGAACCTTTGCGTCAGCCTGTTGGCTCAGAGCGTGATGCGTATGATGATACAAGTCAGCATCGAATGATCCTAGATGGTCGAGGACAGCCGATAGCGGTAGGGCGTTTGTATTTAACCCCCGATAATGACGGCCAAATTCGCTATATGGCGGTTTCATCAAGTTATCGAGGGAAAGGCATAGGTGCACTGATAATGGTCGCCCTAGAGTCTTACGCGCGCCAAGAAGGGGCAAAGCGGTTAGTGTGTAATGCTCGTGAAGAGGCAATTCCGTTTTATGTTCGAAATGGATTTGAAAGCCAAGGCGAGCTAACTGATGAGCGAGGCCCTATTCGCCATCAACAAATGCTCAAGCAACTTGACCCTCTTGCTGATGTGTTACGTCGTCCAGATTGGTGCGCAGAATTACAAGGCCGCTGGGAAAATGAAATCCCAATCAGTGACAAAATGGGCATTAAAATCACCCAATATACGGGCTATCGATTTGAAGTCAGTGCGGTTTTAAATGCCAACCTTAATCCTCACAATACCATGTTTGCAGGCAGCATATTTACTATGGGAACGTTAACTGCATGGGGAATGGTGTGGTTATTACTCAAAGAGCGTGGTTTGGACTCAGCTAGCATTATGTTAGTTGATAGTCATATTCGTTATCGTCAGCCTATTACTGAAAATCCGAAAGGCATTACGTCGTTGAATTGCTTACAAGGTGATTTCGACCGTTTGAAATCAGGTAAACGAGCGCGTGTAAAAGTAACGGTTGCTTTGTGTAATGGTGACACGCCTGCGGCTGAGTTTTCAGGAACGTTTATGTTGATGAGAAACTAGACCCCTCCCTAACCCTCCCCTTATTAAGGGGAGGGAACAGTACTGTGATCGCTGCGGTTACAACGATCACCCCTGAACTCTGCAAGGGAGCTTGCGACCGATCTGAACCCTAAGTTTTTACTCTTATTTCGCCTGCATCGCTGCCCACCATGCCTCATCCGCAACAATCTGTCCCGTTCCATCTAATTGAGGGTAAGGCAGCTTCTTACGTTTTGCGACACGAGCAAGCACGGGGTGGCCACGTTCAAACAAGACATTATTAATATACTCTGCTGGCAACGCACTCTCTTCACGGTCATACATCCCCGCCAAATCACGCTGACGCTGTGCTTCATATAAAATCAAGGCACTGGCTACAGATACATTTAACGACTGCACCATACCAACCATAGGAATGATAATGTCATGGTCAGCCATTGCTAATGCTTTTTTGCTGATGCCCGTTTTTTCACTGCCCAGAATAATAGCCGTTGGTTTGGTGTAATCGATGTCACGAAAATCAACCGCAGTATCAGACAAGTTAGTCGCAAGGATCTGCATGCCTTGGGCTTTCAATACCGCAAACGCCTCGTCAATGTTCTTATGTGTTTCAACTTCAACCCAATTGCGTGCGCCAGCAGACGTATGAGCCAAGGTTTTCATTTGTTCAGTTGGCCAAACCGCGTGAACTTTATGTACACCTGTGGCGTCAGCAGTACGAATAATGGCAGAGACATTATTAGGTTTATGCACTTCTTCTAAGCAAAGCGTAAGATCAGTTTGACGAGATTTTAATACAGAAGTAATTCGTTGATAGCGTTCTAGGTTCATGATTTTAATTTCTTGAGATAGGTGAGAGGGGCTAGGGATAAGTAAGGGGGAAGCTAGCTATACGCTGCGCTGACTATATCGGCACTTATAGTCTCTAGTTAGCGTAGCGTATAGTTTCTAGTTCTTATGTCTACGAACTTTCAGCACGTGCGACATAACACGAATACGACGCATAATTTCCGCTAAGTGCGTACGATCTTTTGTCGTTAATTCGACAGTCACCGTATATAAACGACCATCTTTTTCTTCGGTAGTGATGCCACGGATATTGGACCCAGTGCTCGCAATTACATTAGCTAAGTCCGCTAATACACCTTGATGATTTTGAATGTCAATATTTAATGCGGTTGTGAATTCTTGATCGAACTCATCTGCCCATTCAACCCCCATGTATTTATCAAGTTCTTTTTGATAGCCACGAACGTTAGCACATTCTTCCATGTGAACCACAAGGCCACGGCCAGGGCTTACATGAGCAATAATGTGATCACCAGGAATAGGACGACAACAGTTAGCAAATGTCAGTAAGATCCCATCAGCACCACGGATTGGTAATTTCTTACCCGTCGAGGTTTCAATGTTTGATGGATTTTGCTCTGTCAGTTCATCAGCATCACCAAGGAGACGACGAGCAACAACAATGCTCATTAACTCACCAAGACCAATGGCTGCAAGTAAATCATCCAGCTCTGCCAGTTTTAGATCAGAGAGAACATGGTTGATGTTCTCTTGTGAAACATCATCCAGCGACAAGTTATGGCCCAGTGCGTGGTTAAGTAGACGGCGACCTAAAATCACAGAGTCTTCTTTACGCATTGTTTTAAGCACTTGGCGGATCTTGGTACGAGCTTTCGACGTCACTACATAGTTTAACCAAGCCGCATTTGGACGCGCCCCTGGAGCACTAATGATCTCAACCGTTTGACCACTCTTCAGCGGTTTACTTAACGGATAAGGTTGACGGTCAACACGAGAGCCAACACAGCTGTTACCAACATCAGAGTGAACAGCATAGGCGAAATCAACCGCAGTTGCTCCCACCGGCAATTCAAAAATACGCCCTTTAGGGGTGAAAACGTAAATTTCGTTCGGGAATAAATCCGATTTTACATTTTCAATAAATTCAAATGAGCTACCTGCGCTTTGTTGCAGTTCAAGCAAGCTTTGCATCCAACGTTGAGCGCGGATCTGTGCTGTAGTACTTGAATTATCACCGTCTTTATAAGACCAGTGAGCCGCCACACCTTTATTTGCCATTTGTTCCATATCTTCAGTACGGATCTGAACTTCAACAGGGACCCCGTGAGGACCTACCATTGAGGTATGAAGAGATTGGTAACCATTGGCTTTTGGTACGGCAATGTAATCTTTAATGCGACCAGGACGAGGTTTATAGATGCCATGCACCTGACCCAATGCACGATAACAGGTATCGATATTGTCGGTAATTACACGGAATGCATAGATATCCATAATGGTATGGAAGCGCTGTTCTTTATTTTTCATCTTATGATAAATAGCAAACAGGTTTTTCTCACGACCCACAACTCGACCTTTAATGCCAGCCTCAGCAAGGCGGCCTTCGATCTCTGAGTGGATTTTTTGGATCATCTCTTTACGATTACCACGAGCCGATTTTACTACTTTCTTCAATACGCGATAGCGATTTGGGTAAAGGGCTTCAAAACCTAACTCTTCAAGTTCAGTTTTAATATTGTGGATACCAAGGCGATGCGCCAAAGGAGAGAAAATTTCTAAGGTTTCACGAGCGATACGACGGCGTTTATCAGGGCGTAGGGCACCCAATGTGCGCATATTGTGAGTACGGTCAGCAAGTTTGATCAAAATAACGCGGATGTCTTGCACCATCGCCATGACCATTTTTCGGAAGTTTTCGGCCTGTGCTTCTTTTTTATCGCGGAACTTAAGTTTGTCCAGCTTAGAAACGCCATCCACTAATTCAGCAACGGTATCGCCAAATTGTTCTGCTAGCTCTTCCTTGCTAACCTCAGTGTCTTCAATAACATCATGAAGTAGTGCAGCCATTAGCGTTTTATGGTCGAGTCGCATTTCTGCAAGGATCCGAGCCACAGCTACTGGGTGAATGATATAAGGTTCGCCACTTGAGCGAGTCTGCCCTTCATGGGCCTCTTTTGCTACCAGATAAGATCGACGAAGAGCCTCAATGTGAGGCTCTGGCAGGTAATCTTTGGCAACATCTTTCAGGCTATCGAATAAATCCAAATTTCGCCCCGTCAGGTATGCTTTAATTTATAATCTATAAAAGATTATAGAGATTAACGATTGTGAGTGATTGAGCTAACTGCTGCTAATTCAGCGGCATCTTGCTCTTGTTGCTCTTGACGTTCACGAGCATCAAGTAGATCTTTTGTGATCAGGCCTTCTTCAATTTCACGAAGAGCGATAACAGTTGGTTTATCGTTCTCTTCAGGCACTAGCGCATCTTTACCGCCAGTTTGTAGTTGGCGTGCGCGACGAGATGATACTAAAACAAGGTCGAAACGGTTGCCGATTTTCGCAACTGCGTCTTGAACGGTTACACGTGCCATGAGGACTCCAATTTATTAACAAAAATAGTTATATGATGAGAAAGTATACAAGTAACCCGCAGAAGTTTCTAGCTAGGGTTACGAGATACTAATAGAAATACGAAGAAATTAGTCTGCTAACAGTGCATCTAACATGCCTTTGTATTTCATTGTTTGTTTGTCTTGCTTTAAGCGCTCTGCACGAATAATAGAACGAAAGTCCATTTGTGCAGTATCAAAGTCATCATTAATGATCACATAATCATATTCATCATAATGTGATATTTCTGACTTTGCTTCACTCATGCGCTTAGCAATAACAGCATCGCTGTCTTGACCACGTGCATTTAAGCGTCGTTCTAATTCCCCGTTTGATGGAGGAAGAATAAACACACTTTTTGCTAAAGGCATTTGTTCACGAATTTGACGGGCACCTTGCCAATCAATATCTAAGAACACATCAATGCCTTTATCAAGAGTTTCTTCGATCCATACGCGAGAAGTACCATAGTAGTTACCAAATACTTCTGCATATTCTAGGAATTCATTTTTTTCGATCAGATCTTCAAAATGCTCTTTCTGCATAAAATGGTAATGAACACCATCTGATTCTCCTGGGCGCATACCACGAGTAGTATGAGACACCGAGACTTTCATAGCATAAGTTGGGTTGCTTTCTAACAGTGCCGAGATCAAACTCGACTTACCAGCACCACTTGGCGCTGACACAATATAAAGTGTACCTTTACTCATGATAGATTCTCTTGGGAGTAATGACATTTCTCTCTAAAATTACCTTTTAAAAGTAAAATAAAGATGAATGCGAAGCATAGAAAATTGGGTGGCGAAGAATAGCACAATTAAGAATTAATTTGAATGAAATAAATACACTAATTGAAATAATAATTTTGTGTTAACTTGGCTTAGCACTATCATTAGATCGTAAACAATTAATTATCATCCTTATTACAGCTACCATGGCGGAAAACCTCTTATGCCTTCTCATCTACCCAAGTCGTTTAGTAAACCTTTCTTAAAAGTATTCCATATATTAGAAGCAGTGTTATTGGTAGCCATCACGTTAGCTACCTTATTTGCCATGATGAATGAATTTGTTCATGTTTTTTCAGAAAAGCAAATTCAATTGACTGATATATTGTTGATGTTTATCTATCTTGAAGTGCTCGCGATGGTGCAGCAATTTGTGATGAACGGTAAGATCCCAGTGCGTTACCCTATCTATATCGCGATGATGGCGATTGCTCGTTATATTACATTAGGTATGAAGGAGTTAGACGCTGTATTAGTGGTATGGTTAGCGCTCGCCGCCTTTATTTTAGCCGCGGCAACGTTATTGATCCGAGCGGGGCATTATTATTGGCCGTATGAGGTTCATGAGAACAGTAAAAAATATGATGAGTAATACCAATTCCAGTAATTATCTGATAGTTATTCATATTTCGATGGACATTATTGTGCCTATTAATTTTAAAATAACGCTACAATAGACATTATTGTATCCACTTTGGTTGCGTATGAACTTTTCACTTTTAGATGATACCGATGTAAGCCAAGCTTTTGCTACTCATTTGCGGGGCTTGCGTAAACAAGCGAAGCTATCGCGAGAGTCGCTAGCCCAGCGTAGTTGTGTACCGGCTTCGACCATAAAAAAGTTTGAACTCACCGGACAAATTTCATTTCGTCAGTTACTGCTTTTGTGGCAGTCGCTGGACTCACTAGACAGGCTTTATCAACTGACACAAACAACGGCTGACCGTACCGCTTTACCGACCAGTATAGAAGAGGTGCTTAAAGATGAGCTTTAAATCCATTCAAAAGTTGAATGTGGAGCGCACTCTCACAACGGGCGAAACTGTATCGGTGGGTATATTAGCGCAAAACCGCCAAGGTGTTTTCTTTCAGTATGATGACATTTACCTAAGCACGTTTGGCAATTTATCCCCTTTATACTCTTCAAGGAGATGTGCGCTTACAGCAAGCACCGAAAGTGCCACACCAAGGCATTCACGGTGTTTTTGGTGATAGTCTTCCCGATGGTTGGGGTTTGTTGTTGCAAGATCGTGTGTTCCGCCAACAAGGTATTTTACCTGCGCAAGTGACAGCAATGGATAGACTGGCTTTTGTTGGCCAGCAAGGTATGGGGGCATTGTCTTTTACGCCTATATCAGAGCTCTCATTAGATCAGCGTTCAGATATTGATTTGGAAACACTTGGGCTTGAAGCCCAAACCTTGTTCGACCAGTCCCTCTCTGATGAGTTAGACGGTAGCACTCAGCAAGTGTTAGCAACGTTGGTAGTAGTCGGTAGCTCCGGCGGTGCCCGCCCTAAAGCGCAAATTTACATGCCTGCTGGCGACGCGACGCAATGCCGTACCTATTCACAGCCTGGCGATGAAGCATGGTTAGTTAAGTTTACTTCGAAGAACTTAGCATTGGGCCACGAAGAGGGTTTGTGTGAAGCCGTTTATTTACAAATGGCTGAAAAAGCAAAATGTCAGCCACCGAGCTGGCAGCTAATTGAAGCACCAGCAAGCAGTGGCGCTAAAGCATGGCTTGCGTTAAAGCGCTTCGATTACTTACCCGCGCATGAGAAGGCTGGACGTTTACATATGCACAGTGCTTGCGGCTTATTGGATGCCGACTTCCGAAGTCCTAGCTTAGACTACAGCGATCTTATTAAAGCCAGCCGTCAACTGTGTAAATCACCTGCTGCTGGGCAACTTCAATTTCGTCGCGCAATCTTTAACTTGTTTGCAGCGAACCAAGACGATCACAGTAAAAACTGGGGATTTTTACAAGCAGATGATGGAAGTTGGCAACTCGCACCATTTTACGATGTGACGTTTAGTCCTCACCCTTTTAACGAGCATGCAACCGCCTTTGCCGGGTACGGAAAAGCGCCACCACTCAAAGCGATGCAAAAGCTAGCGGCTAGTGCAGGTTTTGCTAATTGGAAGCAAGCACAGCAATGCATTCAAGAGGTCGTTGATGCCATTAGTCGGTTTAGGGTGCTTGCTGAGCAACACGGGGTTAGTAAGACCACTGTGGTCGCGATAGAAAAAATACTCGCAGAGCGTAAGCAAGAAAATGCAGCACTCTTGGTTTGAGATAACGTTTTTTAAGGTGACGTAGCAACAAGATAAATAAGGCGAGTAGATAAAGCATGGAATCAGGTCTAAATTAAACGCCTCCCACCACATTAACCACCAGTTGGTGGTTAATGGTGTATTAAAGAATACGGTGGTGGAAGGTGTTTTAAGGTAAGTTGTTGTATTTTAATTATTTAATGCAATGAAATACAACATTAACTATTACTCAATGTTCTGAATTTGCTCGCGCATTTGTTCGATAAGCACTTTCAGCTCAACGCCAGATGCCGTTACATACTTGTGTTAACTTAAGCAAAATTGTACTGTAGTTAACTCTTTATTTAGGCTAGATTTTGTTATGCGCGTATCTGTTGAAAAGAAAAGAACTCGAATCATCGAAGTGGCAACAACGCTCTTTATTGAGCAAGGGTATAAGAATACGTCACTTGATCAAATCGTCTCAATTTGTGGTGGTTCAAAGCAAACCTTGTATCGTTATTTCTCCAATAAAGAGGGGATGTTTGTCGAAGTTTTAACGCATAACACAAAAAACAGTTTGGAATCTGTTTTTCAGTTGGCAGATAAACATAATGAACCTTTGGAAGAGACGTTAGTCGATTTTTCGAAGAAATATCTGACTGGTATTTGCTCTAATCCAGTGTTATCGCTCTATCGTATTATTTCTGCCGATTTTAATAAGCATGATACGGTGCCAAACCAATTTTGGCAGAAAGGACCACTGCGCATTCATCAATACTTGGTCGAATTTCTAAAAACTGAGCAAGCTGTTCAGCAACTGTCTATTGATAACCATGATTTAGCTTGTAGGCAGCTACTCGCTCTGATTAAGCTTGATTACCAGAATATGGCGCTAATTGGTTTTGATTTTCTCAGTGACGAAGAGTTGGAGATTCATGCAAAACAAGCAGTGAAATCCTTCTTAATGATCTATCAAAGATAAGCGATGTGTTGCCTTAATATATGATATCAAAGGGAGATCGCATTCTCCCTTTGATATTTTCAACGGTTATAAAGTTGCTTCTTGTTTTGCGGCCAGTTTCTTTGAAATTAGTAAGATTGGCGTAAGAGCAATAATGGATATAATGAACACGAGCAGTGAATTACTTAGCGCCAAGGTTGCGGCTTGCTCTTTTACCGCAGAACTAATTTGGCTCATACTCAATGCGGTATTGGGTAATCGTCCGTGTGTCAGAATCGCATTATTCAACGCGTGTTCGTATGCTGCAAAAGAATAATTAGTACGATCCAATGTTCTCCCTATCTCACCTGAAGCTTGTGCGCTGTGATTTTGGATCACCCGTGAAAAAAACGCACCTCCAATCACGCCCCCGATGGTTCTGAATAGGTAGAAGTTCGCTAAGCCCTCCAAATGTTGTCCCGCTTGAAAATACATAAATACTGAAATGGTTACCGAAACATTAAGTAAACCTACGCCAAAGCCTCTTAGTAGCATTGGTAATAGCAAAGATTCTGTTCCGACAACGCTTGGTAATAGGCTGAATTTGTACACAGAGATTAATATCATCAACACACCAAAAGGCACTGCTGCATCGACTAATGGACGACGGAAATAATATAGCAATACGCTCACTAACATTCCCGCTAGCATGGAATAAAATGAGGGAAGCTGAGCATAGCCAGCATTTAAGCTATTGTAATGCATCGCCATCTTCAGGAAGCTACTAAAGAGTATTGAGCTTGCTATCACAGCGAAACCCGCTAAAAAGGCATTGAACATAAAAACATTGGTTTTCAGCTTACTGTGTAATGCGATTGAAGCTGTATTTAATGATTTGGTTCGTATTAACAGATAAATAACTAACAAGCTAAATATGGCTGCAATCATGGTTAGTTGAGATAACCATGTTGAATCAAACCAATTGTAATACCCCCCTCGCATTAAGATAAATACGATCAGGCTCATCGTCACCGCTAATAGTAAATAAACGAATATACTGGACTTCGCTTTGGCTTCTATTTTTATCGGGAGTGGTTTAAATATGATCACCATTATTAAGGCTGAAAAGTACAACCAAGCTGAGACTGCATATAATAAAGACCAATCGTATTTTTCCACAATAGCGGCCACTAGCCATGGGTAAGCCCCCATAGGTAACAATGCTGAAAATATTAAGATTAAGGCAATGAGTGCAGGTAACCAGCGCTGTTCAAAGGTATGAATCAAATAAACATTTATTATCACGGACAGTGAGCTCATGAAAAACCCACTAACTAACCAAGTGATGATGAATAAAGCCTCGTGATTCTTTAGATAACCTAGTAAAAGGCTACTTGCCAACCCAACTATTAACGAAGCATTTAACGATGTTTTTGTTCCTAATTTACGAGCTAAGATTGGTGTAAATATGAAACCGAGTACTTGGGTTATCATGAAGCCTATTTTCGTTAACTCGATTTCATCGGTCGATAAACCAGAACTTGCAGCCATTTCATGAGATAACTCAGTAAACATCACCGAATTAATGCCAAAAGCTGCGATCGCAAATAAAGAGATAATTAACAGTGGAGAATTAGTTTTCATTGGCTGTTAACCTTGTTTTCTTGTATCAATAGAGACTTCTGCTGACAATCCAGGGTAAATACGTAGCTTTAATTCAGCTGGAATATCTAACTCAATACGGACAGGTACACGTTGCACTACTTTGACGAAATTTCCTGTCGCGTTCTGTGGAGGGAGTAAGCTAAATTGAGCCCCGGTCGCTGGAGTAATGGAAGCGACACGACCATGCAAGATGAGGTCTGGGAACATATCCAGAACAATGTCAACGTCTTGTCCCTGCATCACATTTTTTAACTGAGTTTCTTTGAAGTTTGCTTCTACCCAAACATAGTTTGGAACCATTACAATTAGCCCCATTCCTGGCTGTACAAATTTGCCGACCTGCACTTGTCTATCTGCAATATAACCATCAAATGGTGCTCTAACGATCGTTCTTGCTAAAGCGGTATCCATTAAATGTAATTTAGCTTCTGCTTGTTTTATTTGAGCGGAGATCTGTAATTTTTCCGTAACTAAAGAACTTAATTGTTTTTGCTCGGTTGTTAATGTTAATTTTGCCGTCTCTAAGGTACTTTTTGCTTCAATCGAGCGTGTTTTTTGCCCTTCAAATTGATTTTTGCTTACTGATTGCTTTTGTAGAAGACGTGAAATACGTTTGAATTCAGCGAATTGGTACTTTGAATTTGCAGCAACGCTGTGGATGTTATGTTTAGCTTGCTCTATTTTTACTAACTGTATTTCAGTTTTTATTTGATTGGCTTTTAGTGCTGAATTTGCCACATTTAATGCTGATTTAGCGATTTCTTGGTTTGCAACAAAGTCATTATCATCAATTGAAAACAACGGCATCCCTTTCTTGACCCATTGATTGTCTTTAACAAAAAGTTGATTCACTTGTCCTCCTACTTCTGGAGAAATAGCGGTGACATCTGAGTGAATATAAGCATTATCTGTTGTTATATTATGAGGTAAATAGAAGTGCCAACCAGTAGCAAGTAATGAACCCATAATGAGTGATAATGCGATGACTTTTTTTTTCATTTGTTGTACCTCATGCTAAACATGAAACAACTGTACCGTACAGTACAGCTTTGGTAAAGGTAATTTAATATTTATTAATAATCAGTATTTCATAAATAATAAAAACCTCATGGTGTTATCTGTGAGGTTTTTATTAATGATATTTTTCCAATCGTGAGCGTAATATCAATGCGTAAACAAAAAAAAGCCCCTGAAAACAGAGGCTTTGAATATTTATCATCGATAATGAGTATTGTAATAAATATTACTCAATGTTCTGAATTTGCTCACGCATTTGTTCGATAAGCACTTTAAGCTCAACGCCAGAGGCTGTTACATCGGTGCTGATAGATTTAGACGCTAGCGTGTTTGCTTCACGGTTAAATTCTTGCATCATGAAATCAAGTTTACGGCCACAAGCACCGCCTTTATTCATCACCTTAGTGGTTTCTTTTACGTGTGAATCTAAACGGTCTAGCTCTTCAGCCACGTCAGATTTTTGAGCAAGAAGAATAAGTTCTTGTTCAACACGACCTGAATCTAACTCAATTTTCGCATCTTCAAATTTAGTTAGAAGACGGTTACGTTGCCATTCTAAAATCTCAGGCATACGAGCGCGAACTTTTGCTGCTTCTGTCGTGATCGCATCTAAGCGCTGAACGATCAGTGCTTTCATGTTCTCACCTTCGTTTGCACGTGCTTCAACGAAATCATTTACAGCCAGTTCAAATTCCGCCAATAGTTCTTTATTGATTGAATCGAAATCTTGCTCAGGCGCTTCCATCACACCTTGCCATTGCAGAACTTGGAAAGGATTAATACCACCTTCGCCAGATTCAGTTTTTACCCACTGCGCCGCTTTAATTACTTGGCGAGCTAGGTCTTCATTGATTCTTAATTCGCTGCTTGCTGCATTATTTGCTTCAAAGCGTAAGTGACATTCCACTTTACCGCGAGCAAGACGCTTACGAAAACGCTCACGTAATACAGGTTCTAAACCACGGAATTGTTCTGGCATGCGGAAATACGTTTCTAAATAACGTTGGTTTACTGAGCGGATTTCCCACACAGCTGTTCCCCAATCGCCTTTTACTTCGCGGCGTGCGTAAGCTGTCATACTGTAGATCATGTAAGCGTCCTCAAATCATCAATAGGAAGGATGATGAATAAAATATTAGGCATACTATAACAGATAAGCGCTTTAGGAAGTAAGTGGCGCTTATCAAAGAAACAGATGCGGTATCGGATACAGACGACTCATCCTGATTGGTATTATTCTTGGACTTGGGTATAATCGCCGACAATTTGTCATAATCAAGGTATCTGCCATGCGTCCTAGCGGAAGAACAGCTCAGCAAGTCCGTCCAATTACTATTACTCGTAACTTTACTGCTCACGCAGAAGGGTCTGTATTAGTTGAATTTGGTAATACAAAAGTAATTTGTACTGCAAGTGTTGAAGAAAATGTTCCTCGCTGGTTAAAAGGTAAAGGTAAAGGTTGGGTAACGGCTGAATACGGCATGCTACCTCGCGCTACTCACACACGTAACCGTCGTGAAGCAGCAAGTGGTAAGCAAGGTGGTCGTACAATGGAAATCCAACGTCTGATCGCTCGTAGCCTACGTGCTGCTGTTGACCTAGAAGCGCTAGGTGAGCAAATGATCACTGTCGATTGTGATGTTATCCAAGCGGATGGCGGTACACGCACAGCGTCTATTACTGGTGCAAGTGTTGCATTAGCGGACGCAATCAACCACATGATCGCATCAGGTAAGCTGAAAAAGAACCCAATGAAAGGGCACGTTGCTGCTGTTTCTGTAGGTATCTATAAAGGCGAAGCGATTTGTGACCTTGAGTATTTAGAAGATTCAGCCGCTGATACCGACATGAACGTCGTAATGATGGAAGACGGTAAGATGATTGAAGTGCAGGGCACGGCAGAAGAAGCGCCGTTCTCTCATCAGGAATTGTTAGACATGCTGGCTCTGGCGCAACAGGGCATCAATGATATCATTGAGCAGCAGAAAGCGGCGTTGGCCGAATAATTTATTTTTTAATGGCTCCTGATTCAGGGGCTATTTTTTTATCTACATATTATTAAATTTTAAATATATACATAAAGAGAGAATGAAAATGAAAGCATACCAGCGTGAGTTTATTGAATTTGCCCTTGAGAAAGAAGTCCTAAAGTTTGGTGAGTTTACTTTAAAGTCTGGCCGTATAAGCCCATATTTTTTCAACGCTGGTTTATTCAATACCGGCCGTGATTTAGCACGTTTAGGTCGCTTCTACGCAGCCGCATTAGTAGAATCAGGTATTGATTACGATGTGCTATTTGGCCCAGCATACAAAGGTATCCCAATCGCAACGACGACAGCAGTTGCATTGGCAGATCACCACGATACAGATAAACCATACTGCTTTAACCGTAAAGAAGCGAAAAACCACGGTGAAGGCGGTAACTTAGTTGGTAGCGCACTTGAAGGTCGTATCATGCTCGTTGATGACGTGATCACAGCAGGCACCGCGATCCGCGAATCAATGGAAATCATCCAAGCGAACGGTGCAGATTTAGCAGGTGTTCTTGTTGCGATTGACCGTCAAGAGAAAGGCAAAGGCGAATTATCAGCGATTCAAGAAGTAGAGCGTGACTTTGGTTGCTCTATCATCTCAATCGTAAGCCTAACGGACTTAATTTCTTTCTTAGAAGAGAAAGGCGAAAATGCAGAACAACTTGAATCGGTTAAAGCGTACCGTGCTGAATTTGGTATTTAATTCCAAATTAGTGTAATGCATTAAGGTCTGATGTTAATAACGTCTCTTAAGTAAAGAATGATAAGTGGTTGGCTTCGGCTCAGCCACTTTTTCTGTTTCTGGTTCCGTGATTACTGGCGTCATATCGACATCTAACCACTGCTTCACCTTCTGCCATAAAGGGTTATCTAATTCTGGATGGTTAATCAAAAAGCTGTTCTTTTCCGAAAACATATCTTGATAAGCTTTATCTTCAGACATGATCCCAAGTAAGGGGTATTTCATGTGTTGTAATACTTTATAAACAAACTCTGTTCCTTGCTTATTTTCCTTGCAACGAGTGATCACAAACGCCAATTCTACTTTCGTATTTTTAAAAGCTGGTGACTTGATGAGATCCTTAATGAAACCTAACATCGAATGCACATCAATCGGAGAGGGTTGGATAGGAAAGATAATTTTATCTACCATCGAAATATATTTTTCCATCTCGAATTGACTAAAGTTAGACGGTGAATCAATCACGGTAATTCGAGTATCCGCTTCTAATCGCAACGCTAAAGAAAAAGGCACGTTGGATGACGGTAAAAACTTGGTTGTTCTAACTCCCTCGGTTTTATTACCCCAGAAATGACTAGTACCTTGAGGGTCAAGATCAATAATTTCGGTTTTCACGTTTTGATGGGCATAGAAAGACGCCATTGCAATTGCAAAAGTTGATTTGCCAGCCCCCCCTTTACGGTTGATGACAAGAACCTTTTTACACTGTGCTCGTTTATATCCAACTAACATACTTAACTCACTAACTCGGCGGACCAATTATCACTTATTGACTAAGCAATCAATATGCCATGTAAATAACCTGTAGAACTGCATTCTATACGTAAAATTTGAAGCTGTTACATAAAAAGTAACAATTTAACCTCTCATTATTTATGAAATAGCACTTCATTTGCCTAAAGTTACGCGTAAACTGAAATAAGTTCTATATTGAGGTTAAGCCCATGCAAGAAAAGCATAAGATTATAGTTGTTGATGATGATGCTCGTTTGCGTTCGTTACTGGAACGTTATTTATCAGAGCAAGGCTTTCAAGTACGTAGTGTTGCAAATAGCGAACAAATGGATCGTCTATTAGCTCGAGAAACCTTTCACTTAATGGTATTGGACTTAATGCTACCGGGTGAAGATGGATTATCTATCTGTCGTCGTCTGCGCAGTAACAATAATACGCTACCTATTTTAATGCTAACGGCAAAAGGCGATGAAATTGATCGCATTGTTGGTTTAGAAGTCGGTGCAGACGATTACTTACCAAAACCATTTAACCCACGTGAACTGCTGGCCCGTATTCGTGCAGTTTTACGTCGTCAAGTAACAGAAGCACCAGGTGCACCAAGTGCAGAAGATAAAGTGGTTGAGTTTGGTGAGTTTCGCTTAAATTTAGGAACACGTGAAATGTTCCGCAATGAAGAGCCAATGCCGCTAACATCGGGCGAATTTGCGGTACTTAAATCACTTGTGACGAATATGCGTGAACCAATGTCGCGTGATAAGTTGATGAACATGGCGCGTGGTCGTGAGTATTCAGCAATGGAACGCTCGATTGATGTTCAAATTTCTCGTCTTCGTCGTATGCTTGAAGTTGACCCTAGCCGCCCTCGTTATATCCAAACGGTATGGGGATTAGGCTACGTGTTTGTACCGGATGGTGCCGAAGCGTAGAGCAAAAGCGGAAGATCTAGAATTTAGATCGTCGTGATTGAAGCGTGTAAAATACAGTTCCCTCCCCTTAATAAGGGGAGGGCTAGGGAGGGGTTATTGCGATAAAGGTAGAATTGAGTTCATAGTTAACTTTATTTATTTGCTGTTAGTTCTAGACCCCCTCCCAGCCTCCCCCTTAGTAAGGGGGAGGAGCTAAAAGCCAAAAGCCAAAAGCCAAAAGCGAGTATATCTGGAACCTAGAATTCACCACACCAACCATACTTGCTCTTACTAGTTTCTAGCTAGCGCAGCGTATAGCCTCTAGCTCTCTTCAAATTCATCATCAAACAGAGAACTCCCATGAAAAGTACCTTCGCCAGAACACTTTTACTCCTTGCCTCACTCCTAATCGCCAGTCAAATATTCTCTTACCTTGCGGTATTTAACTACGCTTTATTACCAAGCTTGCAGCAATTCAACCGTATTCTCGCTTATGAAGTGCGCTTAATGTTAGCAGAAGATGTCACTCTAGAAGATGGCGAAAGTGTGCAGTTAGGCCAACCATTGCGTCGTCAGCTATTAGAACAATTAGGCGTAAGCATTCATGATGAACATGATCCTGAAATGAGGGAGTTTTTCCAAGCAAGTCCGGTTGAATTTTTAAGTGAAGAGATGACGCGAGAGCTAAATTCACCAACAGAAGTGCGTTTGATTCTAGGAGCAGACAGTTACGTTCTATGGATGAAGACGGAAGCAATGCCTGAGTTTTATATGCGGATCCCGCTTTCGGAACTGCAAGAAGAAGATTTTGCCCCCTTATTTAGAAACAGTTTATTCATCGCTTTGTTAGTGATCTTGGGTGGGTGGGCATTTATACGCATTCAGAACCGGCCATTGATGGCATTGCAAACCGCCGCACGTAAAGTAGGTAAAGGAGAGATCCCAGAACCACTACCAGAAAAAGGTGCCTCAGAAATTCAAGCCGTGACTCGGGCCTTTAATCAGATGGCGAAAGGAATTCAGCAGCTAGAGCAAGATAGGGCCTTACTAATGGCAGGGGTGAGTCATGATATTCGAACCCCATTGACTCGCATTCGTTTAGCAACTGAAATGATGTCGCCACAAGACGATTATCTCGCAGAAAATATGATTAAAGACACCGAAGAGTGTAATGATATCATCGGTCAGTTCATGGATTATCTCAAACCAGTAGCAAAACAAGATTTTATCGATGTAGACATCAACACCATCGTTAACGAAGTGATTTTGGCTGAAGGCGGTTATGAGCGTGAGATCAAGACGAACTTAGCTGATATACCTCAATCTGTGCATGGTAATGCGATTGCGATTAAACGGGTGATCACTAATTTAGTCGTTAATGCGATCCGTTATGGTGGTGATTGGATTGCAGTATCCACTCGCGTTTCTGCTGACCATAAAACCGCATGGATTATTATTGAAGATAATGGCCCTGGGATTGATGAGGCTCAATTAGAATCGGTGTTTGAACCTTTTACGCGAGGTGATACAGCACGAGGAAGTGAAGGCACAGGTTTAGGCTTGGCGATCGTAAAACGTATTGTCGGTCAGCATCAAGGTGAAGTGAGTTTAGCGAATCGCCGAGAAGGTGGTTTGACGGTTCAAGTGATGTTTCCGCTTGGGAAATAGAGACTATACGCTACGCTAACTAGACCGCTTTGCTTGCAGCGTGCGCAATACAGTTCCCTCCCCTTACTAAGGGGAGGGTTAGGGAGGGGTCATTGCGATAAAGGTAGAGTTGAATTCATAGTTAACTTGATTTATAAGCTGTTAGATCTTCGCTTCTTCCTTCTCCTCCTCAAACACTTCACAGCTTGGAAGAATAATATTCAGAAGAATCGCGGTCACACCACCCGCCGTTACACCTGATGAGAAAATGTTTTTAATCATCTCCGGCATAAACTGAAGAATTTCAGGTTTCTGTGCCAAGCCAAGTCCCATAGAGAAAGACATCGCCATGATTAAGATTGCGCGACGATCTAATTCAACACGAGAAATAATACGCACACCAGCAGCAGCAATCGTACCGAACATCACAATCGTAGCACCACCAAGAACAGGCTCAGGAATGATTTGAACCATGCTTGCCACTCCTGGGAATAAACCAAGGATAACTAACATACCTGCAATGAAGTAACCAACGTAGCGGCTTGCGACACCGGTTAGCAAAATCACGCCGTTGTTTTGGCTGAATGTTGAGTTAGGGAAACTGTTAAACGCTGCGGCAATGGCTGAGTTAATGCCATCGGCTAATACGCCACCTTTAATACGCTTCATGTAAACCGGGCCTTTTACTGGCTGACCTGATACTTCAGAGGTTGCGGTAATATCACCAATCGCTTCCAAAGCGGTGATTAGAAAAATGAGAACCAGAGGAATAAACAGAGACCAATCAAAGCTTAGGCCATATTGCATTGGAATAGGTAGGGCGATTAAGTCAGCCTCATGATTCATACTGGTATTTAACATCCCCATAGCCCATGCCGCTACTGTACCTACGCCCATAGCGATAACGATTGATGCCATGCGCAAGTAAGGGTTAGTCGAACGGTTAAGTACCACAATAATAAGCAGAACCGTACCAGCAAGCGCTAATTTATCTAGGCTACCAAAAGTACCATCACCCATTGCAGAGTAACCACCACCCATCGACACTAGGCCAACTTGGATAAGCGTTAAACCTATCAAGGTAACTACAATGCCAGAAACCAGTGGAGTAATGATTTTTTGAGCGTATTCAAGAACGCGAGATAAGAAGATTTCCGCAGTTGAAGCCACTAAGATAGTACCAAAAATGGCAGCCATCATGGTTGGAACATCAGCGCCACCCGCTTTAAGCGCCAGACCTGCACCAATGATTGGACCTAAGAAGTTAAAGCTTGTGCCTTGAACAGAAAGAAGACCTGAACCAATTGGGCCAAAGGTTTTGATTTGAATAAAAGAAGAAATACCAGAAGCGAATAAAGACATACTAATGATGGTATTAGTTTCAGCAGCAGGAACACCAAGCGTCTGACAAATGATCAGAGAGGGCGTAATAATAGCGACAAACATCGCCAATAAATGCTGAAGAGCAGCAAATAAAGTGTGCGGTAGCGGTGGGCGCTCATCTAACTGATAAATAAGTTCAGATGGTCTTGTAGTGCTGTTTTTAACGGTCATGGCCGATATTCCTAATTGTCTAACGTTGTCTTCATGGTTCGCTGAATGGGAGCATGAAGTGAGAAGGCGTCAATCTGTGATTGCTGTTAATCAGAACCTGTCTCGATAGGGGTTGATTGATTAAAATGAGTGATTAATCAATTGGGACAGGATTCTATAGATAAAAAACCAAAAAGCAATCGTTTGCTAATTATTTTTACTCCGCCCCGTTCGACAAATCGTATACACATCAATTCGCTCAACGCCTGCTTTTCTTAACTCCACACACAACAAATTAATCGTCGCGCCAGTTGTCACAACATCATCCACAATCGCCACGTGTTTTTCCTTAATCGGCTTCATTACCTTAAAAGCACCAAGAAGATTCGTTTGGCGAAAAGATCGTGATAATCCCTGTTGAGGACGAGTGGCTTTGATCCGCTTTATGATTTTTGTATCACAACGAGTGAGGTGTTTTTTATCGCTCAATTCCCTTTCTAATGTCCATCCTAAATGATCGCTTTGGTTATAAGAACGCCACCACAATCGTTTCCAGTGTAAAGGGACAGGGATAATCAGCGGAGCGGGTTCAGCAATGTGTTTACTGAGCAATACACCCAAATCTTGAGCTAACCAAAACTGTTGGGCATATTTCAATTTACCGACGTATTCCCTTAATGGGTCGATATAATCACTAACGCAAAACAAGCGGTCCCATTGTGGTGGATGGGTTAAACACTCGCCGCACACTTCAGTGTCGTGTTCAGTTTGCAAGCCACATTGCTGACATCGGGGAGGGGTTGGAATTAAAGCAATACAGCGTTGGCACCAAATCGTTTCAGAGGGCGGCATAGCGAGACGACAGTGATCACAATGGCTTACGCTGAAACTTTGCATTGACCTTCTTAGTAACCTGATGAACACTTAACCACCCACTATTAATTAAATACGAATAGGCAGTGTAGATGACAGCCCCTCTTTATTGGCAAACGGAAGGCGAAGGTTCCGATCTGGTTCTCATTCATGGATGGGGAATGAACGGAGCAGTGTGGCAGCCGATTGTTGAGAAACTAAGCTCGCAGTATCGAGTTCATACGGTTGATTTGTCAGGTTATGGATACAGTGCCGAGTTAGGCAGTGCTGATTTTGATGAGATGGTGCAGCAAGTTCTCTCTCAAGCGCCTAAAAAAGCCGCGTGGTTAGGTTGGTCTTTAGGTGGGTTAATTGCGACTCAAGCCGCGTTAGTTTCACCAGAACGAGTCAGTCAGTTAATTACGGTTGCGAGTTCACCACGTTTTGCTGCTGAGAAAGGGTGGCGAGGTATTAACCCAATAGTGCTGTCTCAATTTACCGAGCAATTAAAAGCAGATTTCACACTAACCGTTGAACGCTTTATGGCGTTGCAAGCGATGGGCAGCCCAAACGCCAAGCAAGACATTAAACAAGTTAAACGCGCCGTGTTTTCAAGACCAGCCCCAAATCAGAGTGCCTTAGCTACAGGTTTAACGATTTTGGCCGATATAGACCTACGAGAGCGTCTATCTCAATTAACAATGCCAGTATGCCGAATGTATGGTCGTTTGGATGGATTAGTGCCGATTAAAGTCGCACATGATATGGATGAGTATATCCCTCATTCAACCAAAGTCGTATTTGAACAAGCCTCGCATGCCCCTTTTATTTCGCACAGTGATGAATTTATCGCTGAGTTACATCGTTTTTTGCAGCGGGAAGATGAGTGTTTAATTTAACTTTCTGCTCAGTTTTACGATAAGGAAACGCTTTATGAACTTTTCACTTAACAGTATTAGTGTGCCGCTTATTGCACCCTCTGTTAACTTGCCAACAGAACAAGTAGCACGTGAAAATCGTATAAAAAAACCGGTTACGCCAACGACAAAGATGAGTAAAACCACGTCTGAAAAAGCAATTAAAGGTGATGATAAGCAGCATAAGCGTGATTCATGGGAGCCATCAGATCATCCCGGTTATGATGTGATGGAAGAGAAAAAAGAGACTAAACCTCACATTGGTACACTGTATGATATTGATGATAATTTGGCACGGTTAGCACGCTTATTATCAATTGATACCTATGCACAAGGCCAAGAAACGGGTTACACCATGCGTTTTAATTTGCCAAAAGAGTTATTAGATAAATTGGCAGAGATGGGAAGAATGGTGCGCCGTAGGAGCGTGATCAGTTTTCATTATGATAAAGCGGTGGTGCCGAATAATCCGTCAGATATATTGGCGGTGCTTTGAGGTCAGAGACCAGAGACCAGAGACTATACGCTGCGCTAACTAGAACGCTTCGCTTCTATAAGAGCAAGAAGCGAAGGGGCCAGATTTCAGAGGTGATCGCTGAAATAACAGCGATTATGATACTGTTCCCTCCCCTTAATAAGGGGAGGGTTAGGGAGGGGTTGTTGCGATACAGGTAGAATTGAATACAAATCTACCTTGATCGTACGCTCTTACTTCTTCGCCTTCGCAAACGCCGCAGCAAACGCTCCACCCATCGCCGCATTACCAGCATCATTATTTGAATGTTGCTGTCTTGCAGGAGAAGAAGATCGTGGCGCTTGAGTGCGTTCATTGTGTTGCTGTGGTTTATTTGATTGGCGTTGAGGACGATTATCTTCCCCTGGAGTATCATTCAAGCGCATAGTTAGAGCGATACGCTTACGTTGAGCATCAACTTCCATCACTTTCACTTTCACGATATCGCCGGCTTTAACTACTTCACGTGGGTCAGAAACAAACGTATCGCTCAATGCTGAAATATGAACCAAACCATCTTGGTGCACACCGATATCAACGAACGCACCAAAGTTTGCCACGTTCGAAACCACACCTTCCAATATCATTCCTAATTCAAGATCTGATACCGTGTTAACGCCTTCAGCAAACGTCGCTGTTTTAAACTCAGGACGCGGATCTCGACCCGGCTTATCAAGCTCTGAAATAATATCTGTTACGGTTGGTAAACCAAAATCGGCACTGATGTAATCGTTCGCAGCAACAGAGCGTAAAAACTCGGTATTACCAATAATCGCATCAATTGCTTTGCCATTTTTCTCAGCAATGGTTTTTACTACAGGGTACGCTTCAGGGTGAACCGCTGAAGCATCTAATGGATTTTTACCATTCATAACACGTAAGAAGCCCGCACATTGTTCAAACGCTTTTGGCCCTAAACGCGCTACTTTTTTCAATGTAGTACGGTTTTCAAAGCGACCATGTTCATCACGGTAATCAACAATGTTTTGCGCTATTGTCGTCGATAAACCAGCAACTCGCGTCAATAGTGCAGAAGATGCGGTATTAACATCAACACCGACGGCATTTACACAGTCTTCAATTACCGCATCTAGCTTCTTCGCTAATTGGCTTTGGCTAACATCGTGTTGATATTGGCCCACACCGATCGCTTTTGGATCGATTTTAACTAACTCCGCCAGTGGATCTTGTAGACGACGAGCGATAGAAACCGCACCACGAATAGACACATCTAAATCTGGGAACTCTTTTGCGGCTAGTTCAGAGGCCGAGTACACAGATGCACCGGCTTCACTCACGATAATTTTGGTTGCAGACAAGCCTGATTTTTTCAGTAAATCACCCACAAAGGCATCGGTCTCACGAGAAGCAGTACCATTACCAATCGCAATCAAATCGACATTGTGACGTTTGATTAAGGTTTCGATAATCTGTGCAGATTGCGCTATTTTGTTATGAGGTTGGTTTTGATAAATGGTATCTGTTGCTAACACTTTACCCGTTGCATCAACCACTGCGACTTTAGTGCCGGTACGTAAACCAGGATCTAAACCTAGTGTGGTTTTAAGACCCGCAGGGGCGGCCATTAATAAGTCTTTAAGATTGGTAGCGAATACATCGATGGCTTCGTTTTCAGAGCGCTCTTTAAGGCCGCCCATTAACTCAGTTTCCATGTGCATCAGGATCTTAATGCGCCATGCCCAGCTGATCACTTGCTTACGCCATGCATCCGCAGGTTGAGAACCTAAGGTAATACCGTAATGGTTAGCAATAATGATTTCACAGTAAGAACCACGAACGCTTTCTTCTTGAGTCGGATCGGCATTGATAGCCAATTGTAAGAAGCTTTCGTTACGACCACGCAGCATGGCTAAGGCTCGGTGCGACGGTATTTTAGTTAATGGCTCATGGTAATCAAAGTAGTCTTTAAACTTCTCGCCAGCGAGCTCTTGGCCTGCGACCATTTTAGAGACAAGCTCGGCATTGTGGGTTAGGTAGTTACGAACTTTCTCTAGAAGGTTAGCGTCTTCCGCCATACGTTCCATCAAAATAGCACGAGCACCGTCTAATACCGCTTTAGTGTCTGCGAAACCATTCTCTGCATTGACATAAGCGTGAGCAGCATCTTCAGGGGTATTTTCAGGTTGAGTCCACAACAAATCAGCCAGCGGTTCAATACCTGCTTCAATCGCAATTTGCCCTTTAGTACGGCGCTTACGTTTGAAAGGTAGGTATAAATCTTCAAGACGAGTTTTACTGTCAGCGGCAAGGATCTCACGCTCTAGTTCAGGCGTTAATTTTTCTTGTTCTTTGATCGATTTTAAAATTGATTTACGACGGTCATCCAACTCTCGTAAATAAGTTAGACGAGTGTCTAGGGTACGAAGTTGAGTATCATCGAGCCCTTCAGTTACTTCTTTACGGTAACGAGCAATAAATGGAATCGTGCTGCCTTCGTCAATCAATTTAACAGCAGCGGCAACTTGTTGAGGGCGAACGTTAAGTTCTTTAGCAATTATATTTATTATCATTTTGATTCTTTTATTTGTTAAAAATTTTTAAGAGTAAAGCGAGGTTTCAGGAAGAGCGTAGAAGTGCTGCTTTCAGCTCCTCCCCCTTAATAAGGGGGAGGTTGGGAGGGGGTCAAAGCTCACAACGTATGATCAAGTTAACGATGCACTCGATTTACCTTCATTGTAATAACCCCTCCCTAACCCTCCCCTTATTAAGGTGAGGGGACTGTATATTGCTCGCTGTAATTTCAGCATTCACTTCTGAACTATGGTATTCGCTTTTCCTGAAACCTTTAGGCGAAGCCGTCCTGCTCTTCCTTGTCTCTGCTCTTCAATACCTAATCGAATTTACAAACCACTCTTTATCTCCCTCAGGCGTTTTTACTACCGCTTCTTCATCGACTTCTTTCTTGATGAGCGCACGAGCCATTGGAGAATCGATTGAGATGTAATCATGACGACCAAAAATTTCATCGGGGCCGACAATGCGAAAAGAGAGGGTATCGCCTTGTTCGTTTTCAATTTCAACGAACGCACCGAAAAAGATTTTCCCATCTTGCTGAGGAGAGTAATCGACCACTTTGACTTGGTCTAAACGCTTACGCAAATAGCGTACACGACGGTCGATTTCACGCAGACGTTTTTTATTGTATTGGTAATCCGCATTTTCACTGCGATCACCCAAGCTCGCCGCCCAAGTCACTTTTTTTGTGACTTCGGGGCGATCTTCTTTCCATAGAAACGTGAGTTCATCTTGCAGCTTATTGAAGCCCTCACGTGTGATTAAATTGGTTTTCATTAATCTATCCTGACAAACAATTATTCGTAGCGAATGCCTTTTCTGATGCTTGGGTCTTCCATGGTTTTAAACCGTTTGTGTAGCCACATCCATTGAGGAATACCACGGAGAATGACACGCTCAACGGCTTTATTCATTACCGTTGCAACACCCGTGGGATCTTTCTTCGGAAATTGATCGCTGATGTCATGATCAATTTGCAGATGATAATTATTGTAGGTTCTGAATCCAGATACAGTAACGACAGCGCATTGACTGGCACTGACCAAAATATCAGAGCCAATAGTAGTACAAGCATCTGGAACGGCAAAGAAAGGCACAAATACCGATTTATTGCGATTGTAGTCGTGATCTGGCAAATAACAAACTCGCTCACCATTACGTAATTTGCTAATCATGCCTTTTACGTCTTTACGATCGATGGCTTGATTTCCGTGACTCGTACGGCCCCAATACTGAATAAAATCGTAAGCTGGGTTGTTGTGAGGTCGATAAACGCCGTAGCCCGGAGAGACTCCAGCCATTGCTCGACAAGTTAACTCAAGGTTGAGTGCGTGAACAATAACGACCAATACGCCTTTGTTTTGTTTTTCAAAATCTAATAGATATTGAACATTCTCATAGCTAAAGTGCTTTTCTATACGCCAATCTGGCCATACCCACGCCATGCCAGTTTCAAAAATCGCTAATCCTGAGTTTTTGAAATTCTCAATAACAATGGTTTCTCGCTCAGATGGCGTCATTTCAGGGAAAGCTAACTCAAGGTTACGACGAGCGATATGAGCACGAGATTTACTCACGGTTAATCCAAGAAATCCTAATCCTCGAGCTAATTTATAGGTCGCTTTATAAGGAAGAATTGTAACGATAGTGAACAAAAGTCCAAAGCCCAACCATACCCCCCAATATTTAGGATGAAGAAGAGAGTAAGAGAATATAGGGGCTTGATATTTTGACATCATGAACCTGAGTTATGTAAAAATTATTGGATTTGAGCACTTAATAGCGCCCAATATTCATTAAAATTAGCGGTGGGTTGATATTTAAAATCAGAACGAACGAAACGACAGAAGCTACCTTCGATTTGACCAACAAGTTGTGCCGCTAAAATAGCCTCATCAACAGGGAATGCTTTGCCTTCTCGAAGCATGCGCTCACGCAGTATTTGTTTGAATTGCAGCTCAATACGTTCAAAAATTTGATTAATACGCTCGCGCAGACGTTCATTTTCAAACATTAATGCGTGACCTGTCATAATTCGAGTTAACCCCGGATTACGCTCAGCAAACGCCAGTAACAGCTTTAATAATAGCTCAATGCGTTTTAGGGTATCTTTTTCGTCTTCGATAATGCGATTGATGCGAGAGAAGAGTGATTCTTCAATAAACTCAATCAAACCTTCAAACATTTTCGCTTTACTTGGAAAGTGACGATACAACGCCGCTTCCGATACGCCCACTTGCTTAGCGAGTTTAGCCGTTGTGATGCGAGAAGCCCCTTCATTGGACTCTAGCATTTCGGCTAGCGCTTGTAATATTTCATCACGACGATTTATTTTTTTTGTTGTCGTCATTGTGGTTCCTTTGTTTTTTTAATTTGATGGTTCTTAATTATTTTTTGAAACTAGAAACTAGAAACTAGAAACTAAAAGTGCATGTATGGCTGCTTTGGTTATGCATTCTATCAATTTTAGCTCTTTTGCTCTTATAGGAGCGAAGCGGTCTAGTCTCTAGTCAGCACAGCGTATAGCCTCTAGCCTCTAGTCTTTCAACTATCTCTAACATAATCGCCTTACCCAACTCCGATTTCATCGCTAACGGTAAAGCTTTATCGCCATCTTTCCAATACAGATGAAGCGCATTGTCATTACTATTAAAACCTTGCCCCTCAATAGAGACATCATTGGCGCAGATCATATCTAGATTTTTACGCTCTAATTTACCACGCGCATACTTTTCTACTTCTTGCGTTTCAGCAGCAAAACCAACCGTAAATGGGCGCTGCTTCGTCATTGCAGCAACAGACGCGACAATATCAGGGTTTTTCACCATTGTAATGGTCATACCATCTTCATCGGCCGTTTTTTTCATTTTTTGAGTCGCAATCTGACTCGGTCGGAAATCAGCAACAGCGGCACACGCAATAAAAATAGAATGTGACGCTGAGTGACTCATCACCGTACTGTGCATTTGCTCTGCGCTTTCAATATCAATACGCTCGACATTAGCAGGCGTGGCTAAATTGACAGGGCCACTAATTAGAGTGACTTTTGCGCCCAATTTTGCAGCGGCATCGGCAATCGCAAAGCCCATTTTTCCTGAACTGTGGTTTGAGATATAGCGAACCGGATCAAGCGCTTCGCGAGTCGGACCTGCCGTGATTAATAAAGAGTGACCATAAAGTGATTTATCCGCATCTTTTTGAAAAAAATCTTCACATAAATGCACAAGCTCCATGGGTTCAAGCATTCTGCCCATACCCACATCACCACACGCTTGTTGACCAGCCGCTGGCCCCCAAATATGCATACCACGGCGAGATAAAGTCGCAATGTTCTCTTGAGTCGCTAGATTGGCGTACATTTGTTGATTCATCGCAGGAGAAACGGCAATAGGAGAGTCCGTCGCTAAAACCAAGGTTGATAACAAATCGTTACCCATGCCAGCCGCCATTCTTGCGATTAAATCCGCAGTGGCTGGTGCCAGTAAGACAATATCAGCCCACTTAGCTAATTCAATGTGCCCCATTGACGCTTCTGCCGCAGGATCTAATAAACTGTCAGCAACGGGATGACCCGAGACGGCTTGCATCGTTAATGGCGTAATGAATTCTTTTGCTGCGTTTGTCATTACAACACGAACTTCCGCTCCATGTTCAATAAGTCGACGGGTTAACTCTGCGCATTTATAAGCAGCAATACCGCCACTAATACCAAGAAGGATTCGTTTCCCAGAGAGAGATGCCATGACACTAATAACCTTATATAAGTGGATTCACCGTAATGGCCTAACCATATCATAATTTTTTTTTATAGTGATGTACTTCAATCGGGAATTAGCATGAGTAAATAGGTAAATGAGAAAAAACATAATTGCAATCAAGCTTTGAACTCAGCCGAAGGGTAATGAATCAAAAGGGCGTAAGGGAAGTATTGATCGTAACCTATTTGGCTATTCCACAATACGAGTGCCTATGTCTTTAATGAATTTACCGCAAGAGTCACGTCCTAGAGAGAAGTTACTCGCACGAGGGCCAAAGTCATTAACCGATGCCGAGCTATTAGCTATTTTTTTAAGAACAGGCATTAAAGGCATGAATGCCATTGAGTTGGCGGATACGTTATTAAAAGAATTTGGGTCATTAAGGAAGATCTTAGGGGCGAATGAAAGTGAATTTTGCAGTCATAAAGGGTTAGGCTCAGCAAAATTTGCCCAGTTACAAGCCGTGGTGGAAATGACGGAACGCTATTTGTTTGAAAAAATTGAGAAGCAAGATGCTTTAACGAGTCCAGAGCATACTAAACGTTATTTAACCCGAATATTAAGAGACCGACATCGAGAAGCGTTTTATGTTCTCTTTCTCGATAATCAACATCGGGTACTTAAAGGAGAGGTGTTATTTGAAGGAACAATTGATGCTGCCGCGGTTTATCCGAGAGAAGTTGTAAAAAGATCGATAGATTATAATGCAGCCGCCATCATTTTAGCGCATAATCACCCTTCCGGCGTTGCCGAACCAAGTCAAGCTGACCGAAGGATAACAAAACGTATCTCAGATGCAGTAGAATTGGTAGATATTCGAGTCCTTGATCATTTTGTGATCGGTGATGGAGAAATAGTCTCTTTTGCCGAAAGAGGCTGGATTTGAGTGTTTTTTTAAGCGATTGAATAAAAAAAACACAAAAAACAGTAAAAATGATCCATTAGGGTCTTGAGCAATGCGCATTCAGTTAGTATAATGCGCGACCTTTGATAGCCTTGAATTAGTTATTTCATAATGGAATTCCTAGTGGTTTTTTGCCACCAAGGTGATATCGAGCTGAAACGATTTGGAGAAGACAGCAATGTCCCGAGTATGCCAAGTAACTGGTAAGCGTCCTGCAGTTGGTAACAACCGCTCACACGCAAAAAATGCCACCAAGCGTCGTTTTCTGCCGAACCTACAAACTCATCGTTTCTGGGTAGAAAGCGAAAAACGCTTCGTTAAACTTCGTCTTACCGCTAAAGGTATGCGTATCATTGATAAGAAAGGCATCGATGTCGTTCTTTCTGAAATGCGTGCTCGTGGCGAGAACGTTTAAGAGGATCTAGAAAATGGCTAAAGGCGCACGTGAGAAAATCAAGTTAGTATCAACTGCTAACACTGGTCACTTCTACACAACTGATAAGAACAAGCGTAACATGCCTGGCAAAATGGAGATCAAAAAGTTTGATCCTGTTGTACGTCAGCACGTTCTTTACAAAGAAGCTAAAATCAAGTAATTCGATTACTGATTGCAACTTTGACAATATTAAAAACCCAGCCTTGTTGCTGGGTTTTTTTTTGCGTGGAAAAGCAGGGAAGAGCAGGATTTAGGACGCTGCGCTTTCAGGTTTCAGAGGCATTTACTTCTAGCTCCTCCCCTTTATCGTTATAATTACTTGGTTGATAATGTTAATACAAGGGGAGGGGGTTGTTAGTAGATAGCTAGAGCAAAAATTCAGTTTACTACGCTTGATAACAGCGTATACAAAACAGTTCCCTCCCCTTAATAAGGGGAGGGTTAGGGAGGGGTTATTGTGATGAAGGTTGAATTGAGTCTCTAGTTAGCTTGATTTACTCGCTGTTAATCTTTTACCCTCTTCCAACTTCCCTCTTATTCAGAAGGGGAGGAGTTAAAATCACAGGTTGCTGCTTCTTCTTCATAAGGATATAAAATGAGAAAACCATCACGCCGTAAATACAACAACATGCTAATGCTAGCCGTTTTAGTTTTTATTGGCGTTCTACAAGCCCCACAACTGATCAAAACCTATTTATTGGAACCAGAGCAACCAGTAGAAATGGCGACAGGCGTACAAGCCTTATTTAAAGGTGCTAACGCCATTCAAAAAATGCACTTTGCAGATTATGATGTCGCTTCCGATACGTCAGTTCAAGATACACAATTCATTGAAGGCTGGTTTGTTCTGCAAGGTACAGTACTGAATGAAGAATCAGTGAAAGTACTAAAAACCAAATTACCAGCACCAAGCACGGTAGAAGTATGGCTTGAAGATCAAGAAGAACCGCAACGAATTACCATTTACCAAGCACCTAATTTCTGGATGATGCAGAACTGGCAAGATGAATGGATAGCGGTGAGTGCGGAAGCAGGGTATTTGTTTAGGTAAGAGCAGGATTAAGGACGCTTCGCGCAGAGGTTTCAGGGGCACTTGCTTTTAGCTGCTCCTCGCCATAATTCGTTCACATTTTAGGCCGTTAATATGTTTTAATGCTTGCCTAGGATCTTCATTAATAATATTGAATAAGAGATAAAGTAATGGCTCGAAAGATAGCATTGTTTTTGTGTGTGTTAGTGGCAAGTATCTATGGTTTAAACACCTTTGTAGAAAGTAAACTAGCAAAACTAACCCACGATGATATTTACAACGACTGCCATAAAGTATGGTCAGCTCGCGGGATATACAACAGCAAAGCAGAAGAAAACACTCTGTTAAGCATTGGCCGAGCGGCGGATGCGGGCGCAAAAGGGGTGGAAGTCGATTTCTTCTATTACCCAGAAGATGACCGTTTTTATGTCGATCACGATTTCCTTTCTCGTGATGAGAATGGTGTATTTTTAGATCGCGGTGAAAAACCATTAACACTCGAAACCCTCTTTGCTGAAGAAAGTGAACTACATTACTGGTTAGATTACAAAAACGTCGGCCGAATGAGTGATGCAGAGACACAAAAAGCCATTGCACGATTAACCAAAATCAGCCAAGTGAATAATATTAAAGAGCGTTTATACATTGAAGGCTCAAATCCTCTTGTTTTGGGTGAATACACACGAGCAGGTTTTAAAACTATTTTAGCGATGGATTTATTACCAATGGAAAACCCATTATCAGAATATTTAATCAATCTGTATAAAATGGTGTATTACTTTTCCGATATAAGTGGTGTTGCCAGCCGTCATGGTGCATTAAGCAGCCACAGTTACAATGCAGCAGATACTCATTATGATCCAAGTATTGCTGACCAACTGTCGGGTATTCCATACTTCTTGTTCCATACTCCAGATGATGCAGACACATTGGAAGCATTAGCTAACGATCCAACCGTTCGAGTGATGTTGGTAGGTCGTGATGACAGTATTAACCGTTTTGATTTAAGTGCGTGTGAAAAATAACGAACACAGAAATTTCGTGTGTTTAAAACTCAATTTTAAAGTGTGAATAAATGAATAATATAAAATCTAGGCTAGGGGTTCTTTATCCTATCGTAGCCGCATTTACTGTCTGTTTAGCTATTTTAACCATTTCAAGGTTGCTATTAGTTGTATGGCAATGGGATCGTGTTGCCGATGCCGATGGATTCTTAGACGTAGCCATTAGTGGTTTACGCATCGATATATCCTCTCTTTGTTACCTATTTATTTTGCCAGGTCTGCTTTCCGCCCTCGTATCGAGCGATACCGTAGTAGGAAAAGTGTGGCATGCCATATTAAGAGTGTGGATCACCTTTGGTATCTGGCTTCTTGTTTACATGGAAGCCGCAACAGCGCCGTTTATTCTAGAATACGATTTACGTCCTAACCGTTTATTCATTGAATACTTAATTTACCCTAAAGAAGTCATGAGCATGCTATGGGGTGGCTATAAGCTTGAATTATTCCTTGGTACGGTTGTAAGTATCCTGAGTGTGGTTTTAGGCTGGAAAGCAAGCCGTCATATGGTGTCTAACCTAACGTATCAGAAATGGTATTGGCGTCCAGTGCTAGCACTTGTTGTGGTTGCACTTGGTATCATGGGGGCGCGTTCATCTTTTGGTCACCGTCCGATGAACCCAGCGTTAGTCGCTTTCTCAACCGATCCTTTAGTGAATGATTTAGTGCTTAACTCTTCTTATTCTGTGCTATTTGCTTATAAGCAGATGGGGTCGGAGGCTGATGCATCTAAGTTTTATCCACGTATGGATAGAAAAGAGATCATCTCTGAAGTTAGAAACAGCATGAATGTGGCACCGGAAGATTTTGTATCAGAGACTCAACCGTCAATGGCTTATCATGAAGCGGCAAACCAAGGTAAACAAAAGAACATAGTTATCTTGCTGCTAGAAAGCCACGGTGCACGATACGTCAGTGAATTAGGCGGTCTTGATCTTTCGCCAAACCTAGATAAAGCCATTAATGAAGGTTGGGCATTCACTCGTTTATACGCATCAGGTACTCGTTCTGTGCGTGGTATTGAAGCGGTAACCAGTGGTTTCTCACCAACACCCGCTCGTTCAACGGTTAAGCTTGGTAAGAGTCAAAATGGCTTCTTTACTATCGCTGATTTACTACAAAAAAATGGCTACCACACACAATTTGTTTATGGTGGTGAAAGTCATTTCGATAACATGAAATCGTTCTTCTTGGGGAACGGCTTTACTGACATGCAAGATCTACCAACTTTTGAAAAACCGAAGTTTGTGGGTTCTTGGGGCGCATCAGATGAAGATTTGTATGATCATGCAGATAAGCAGTTCACTCAGCTAGAAAAAGAAGGCAAGCCATTCTTTAGCCTAGTGTTTAGCTCATCAAATCACAGCCCATTTGAATACCCAGACAATACGATTGAACAATATAACGAGCCAAAACAAACGGTAGAAAATGCCGTTAAATATGCCGATTACGCATTAGGTCAGTTTATAGAAAAAGCGAAGAAATCGAATTACTGGAAAGACACGGTGTTTGTTGTTGTTGCTGACCATGATGCAAGAACGTGGGGCAATCAAGTGATCCCAGTTGATCACTTCCGTATCCCTGCGATTATCTTCGGTGATGGCATTGAAGCTCAAAAAGACAACCGCTTAGTAAGCCAGTTAGACCTTGCTCCGACGCTATTGTCATTGGCAGGTATTAGCGCAAAAACGCCAATGCTAGGTCATGATTTAACTCGTGAAATTCCAAAAGAAAAGCAACGAGTAATGATGCAACGAGATAAGACATTTGCATGGATGACAGAAGACAATCAAGTGGTTGTATTCTTACCTGAGCAACCGCTTCAAACCTACAAGTATGATTTTAAGAATGATCACTTAATCAAAAGCGATGTAGATGCAGCGGTAATCAAACGAGCGAATGCTAACGCGTTATGGGGCAGCATGGCTTATCGTGACGGTTATTATAAGCAGTTAGAAAGCTATAAATAACTCGAACCAGAATATAACGTAATAAAAAAAGCCCTTATTCTACAATTAAGTATGAATAAGGGCTTTTTTGTTGTTGATGATAAAGTTTGTTGTTGATGATAAAGAAAGTAATTACTCGCCTTTAAATCCCTTAACTTGAGAGTTAATGAAAAGGGAATACAGCAGGCTGCGGTCTGTTGCTAAATCTGGAGTCGTGTTTTTAACTCCCTTAGTTGATAGTGTTAGCGCTTGTTCATCAGCCCAAGGGTACAGAATATGAGGACTTGAATTACTAAAGGCCCCTTGTTCCGTTATAGTGACATTCCCTCTAAATCCAATAAATGGCTTATTGGTATTAGCGGTTAAAAGGTTACGACCACCTAAAGAGTAATAGTCAACATTAGATAAACTGAATGAATAAAGCGTTGGAAAAATATCTTGATGAGAGCCAATGCGTAGCGGTTCATATTGATAGTTCTTATTCGCTAATATTGTTTTAGGGATATAAAGATAGAAAGGAACCCCATTACCCGTTAATAGGTCTTTTGGCGCATTGATAGCGTAGTCTCTAATACCATGATCTCCGGATGCCGAGATAATCGTATTTTCACCCAAAGGAGAGGCTTTAATATTATTAATGAAAGAGCCTAATGCATTAGCAGCATACTGATAGGTTTCATACACTTTTCTAACTTCTGTTTCTGGTCTTGCCATTTTAGCCAAAGAAGTTGTTGATACTGAAAGTGGTAACACAGAGTAATCACTTGGTACTTGATAAGGCGTGTGATTAGTTTGTGTTTGAATAAACATCATTATTGGTTGTGTTGTATTTTGTAATAACGTTTCAGCAAGTTTGAATGCGTACTCGTCAGGCATTCCCCAAGCCGCTTTATATTTAGAAGACTCAGGAAAAACACGTTCAATGTCTTTTTCACTATAGAACTCATCAACGCCTTGGCGCTCAAAATACGTTTTAATATTACGCCAATTAGGGCTGCCACCCGTAATATAAATAACCTTATAACCTGCCTTTTTATAAGGTAAAAATACAGAGCCAGAAAGTAGTACATTTTGGACTGGACTGTGGCTAATTGAATTGATGTTACTATGATAAAGCATCATAGCAATGCTGTTCATTGTCCCACCAGTGCTCGATAAGAAGCGAGTAAAAACAAAATCGTCTTGAAAGGGTTGGCGTAAAGCACCTAATAGATCATTTGTAGGATAATTGTCTTCGATAAGTATATTTAATCCCATGCCTTCCATCATGGCATAGACAATATTGGGTTTGTTATTCTCTAAGTATTGATTGGATTCTGTACTATGTATAACAGATGTAGTCCCTAATACTTTTTGTACCTGATTTTGATATTCACTTTTAGAGACTGAATGAAATTTAGCAGCACGCTTATGCTCACTGTTTGCCCAGCTTAGCGCAAGGAATCCATTTGGGGTCACCTTGTTTAATACTTCATAATCAGACACGTACGCATGGTATTGTTTTAAAGGAAAAGTGCCGATAGAACCACGGGCAAGTACAAAGTAAACCGCAATAGTGATAACAATAGACAAAGTGGTGATATACCAAGGGCGAGCTGACCATTGCCATTGTGTTGAACGTTGCAGTGCTTTTTTGATAACAACAGTCGTTAATGCAGCGCAAGCCAAACTCGCAATGGCGGACCAAAGGATAGGGTAATCAATCCACATTGATTTTAGTACGGAGACCGTATCGTCTTCTGCCAGACCAAAAATAAACAGATCAAAGTAATTATTGTAGGTTTTAAAGTAATAATAATTAGCAATAGAGACGCCAGCGGCTAAAAAGTAAATAACAAAGCTATAGGTAGGTATCGCCTTAGTAAAGCCTTGATAATAGCGAGAGGCAGACAAACACAACCCAATTAACAGCAGTGGCGCAAAGGCCATGGTAGCCACACGTAAGTCAAAGCGTAAACCGATGATCAATGAGTCTAGATAATCAGAGGGAAGAGTCTGTAAAATAGATAAATCGCCCACTTGAAGTAAAAAGACCTGACGGCCTAAACCCAAGACTACAGTGAATAGAATGACTTGAAGCCAAATTATTCGTATTAATTGGCGAGAATGTTGCTGAAACATGAGACGCTTCCTCTAGATAATCACAAAGACATTTATAATATCGCGAATGATAACATAAGACGCGATGTAACCTCAGAAGCAGATAATTACAAAGGAAAGGTCATGCCAGAATTACCAGAAGTAGAAACCAGCCGCTTAGGGATAACACCGCATCTACAAGGCCAAACAATTAAAGCCATTGTGACTCGTGTAGACAAATTGCGTTGGCCGATACCGACAGAATTACAAAAGCTAGTGGGTCAACGTATCCAATCTATTCGCCGTCGAGCAAAGTATTTATTAATTGATACACCAACTGGCAGCGCAATGATTCACTTGGGCATGTCGGGTAATTTACGTGTACTTGATGAGATGATCCCGGCGGCGAAACATGACCATGTAGATTTAGTATTAGAGAACGGCAAAGTGCTGCGCTACCATGATCCACGCCGATTTGGTTCATGGCTATACTCGGGTGTCGGTGAATCGCACGCACTGCTTGAAAAACTAGGACCAGAGCCTCTAACTGATGAGTTCAATGCGGATTATTTACAAGAAAAAGCAAAAGGCAAAAAAACAGTCACCAAGCAATTTATAATGAATAATGCCGTCGTCGTTGGCGTAGGTAACATTTACGCCAGTGAATCCTTGTTTAATGCTAAAATTCATCCAAAAATGCCAGCTGGTAAATTAAGTGAAGTACAACTGTCTGTATTGGTTGATGAAATAAAAACAGTATTAGAAAAAGCGATAAAACAAGGTGGCACAACACTGAAGGATTTTAATCAGGTTGATGGTAAGCCCGGTTATTTCGTCCAAGAATTAAATGTATATGGCAGAGCAGGCAAAGCGTGTTTATTGTGTGCGACTAAGATACAAGAAGAGAAAATAGGGCAGAGAAATACGTTTTGGTGTGAATGTTGTCAGGTGTTGTCAACCACCTGACAAAAAAGCGTTAATCGACGGTTTTATTTATGATGGCTTGATAAACAACCGTCGGCACAAATTGTTGAACATCTCCCCCATGTAAAGCAACTTCTCTCACAATGGTTGAAGATAAAAATGCATACTCTTCAGAAGGCGTAAGAAACACACTCTCTAATTCAGGCATTAACTTACGATACATACTGGTTAAGCCAAACTCATACTCAAAATCCATGGTTGTTCTTAAACCACGAACCAATAAATTAGCCTGTTTTTGTTTGGCAAAATCAACCATCAAACCAGAGAAACCGTCTACAGAGACATTATCTAGACCTGCGATTGATTTTTTAACTAAGTCAACGCGCTCTTCAAGAGTGAATAAGGTTTTTTTACTCGGACTTGCCGCCACCGCCACAATGATGTGATCAAACATTGCTGCTGAGCGTTTAATTAAATCCAAGTGGCCATTGGTGATGGGGTCAAAAGTGCCCGGATAGATGACGTTAGTTTTCATTTTGTAGTATAGTCATTAATTATGCATGGGTAATATTAATAATTATATGATAAATACAACGATTATACATATAAACTTAGCGTCAGGATTTGGTGGCGGTGAGGTTCAAACCTTAAATCTAATTAAGGAATTATCAGATTATAATCAATTGATAATAACAAAAAATCGATCGCCATTTAGTAATCGAATTAATGAGTTATCCCAAAATCAAGGGAATATATCTCAAGTTAGCATTACAAAAGCCATTAAATTTTGTTGGAAAAATAAAAAAGTCATTATTCATGCTCATGATGGTCGAGGTGCTCATGTTGCTCGATTAATAGGAACCGTAACAAATAAAAAATACGTTATTTCTCGTCGTGTTGATAAGTTATTAAAAGGTAAGTCATCAGAAAAAAGTTATCAAAAGGCCGCCGCAATTGTTGCTGTTAGCGAAAAGGTTGCAGGGAATGTACGTGAGCTAAATGAAAATACTCATGTGATTTACGACAGTTATTCACGATTACCTTATCATCCGAGTATTTTAACAAAGTTAAATTCGTTAGAAGGCAAATTTATTGTTACTCAGTTGGGTAGTTTGTTAGATATAAAAAATATTCCTTTTACGATTGAGCTAGCTAAACGTCTTGAGACCTCTCATCCTTTTATTCATTTCTTAATTGTAGGTGAAGGTAAGGAAGAAGAAAAACTGAAAGAAATGGCGGAAGGGTTAACTAATCTGACTTTTTTTGGTTTTACACCTTATGTTGCGAGTATTTTAAAATTAACGAATCTATTATGTATGCCGTCTAAAAGTGAGGGGTTAGGCTCAGCGATTTTAGAAGCTTATCAGCATAATATTCCAGTTATAGCGTCTAATGTTGGAGGAATGCCTGAGATCGTTATTCATAATGAAACCGGTTATCTAATTGAGCTTAATGATCTTGATACTGCAGAAAAAGACGTTATCACGCTTGCTACGGATAAAGATATTTACCGTAAATTTGTAGAAAATATAAGTCAAAATAAAATGAAATATAGCCCAGAACACATGGCTCAGAGCTATATTAAATGCTATCGACATATTCTCTAAATCGATAGAGAAACGATAGAATTATTGTTTGTTTTTTTCTTGATAAGCGCGTAGCCATAAATCAGCATAGCGATTAAATGTGGCACTCGCGCTTAATGTCGCAAGCAATAGGCCATGTCTGCCATCCAAAAAGCCACGTTTTAAAATATACATACGAATAAAGCAGAAAAAGCCATGGAAAAAAGCCCCACCTAACGAGCTTTTCTTTTTGCCTTCTCGTTGGTCAACCCAAGATTTAATGTATATTACGCTTTTTTCATTGTATTGCTGTAATGCATCGTAAGTAAAATGCAATAAGCGGCCATTTAATGACGCTATTTGGATATGTTTTGGAACAGAGACACTTTCATGAACTAAAGAGTCATTGTATTGCATATCCGTAGTTTTATATAAACGTACCACCCAATCTGGCGACCAGCCAGAATGCTTAATAAACTTACCAAACGCAGAGCTTAGGCGATTTATTTTATAAGCCACATTCGGTTTATTCGCTTTCACCGCCGCTAAGATATCGTCTTTTAATTCAGGCGTAATACGCTCATCCGCATCTAACCAAAGTACATAATCAGCCGTTACGTATTGTTGTGCTAATTGGCGCTGCTTGCCAAATCCCGGCCATTCATTATTAACAAAAAATTTATCAGTAAACTGGTGTGCAATGCTTTCAGTTTCATCGGTGCTGCCTGAGTCGAGAATGACGATTTCATCAACCCAACCTTGTACTGTTTCTAAACAGGCTTGCAAATGTTTTGCTTCATTTTTAACGATAAGCGCGACAGCTAACGTTGGCGTAGACGAGTGGCTCATGAATTATCCTTATTGATGGCGTAAGCGTAGAAAGGTCTCAGTAACCATATCAAGCGTAATATCTTGCATTATATGATCCCCTTTAACACGCGTGCTCCATTTTAAATCATCAATGGGTTTGTTTTGCTGTTGGGTAACATGGTGTTCATACACACTAACCACATAAGGTAAGCTGTTATAAGGCCCAGTTCGTTTTGGATTACTGTGACCATACAACCCAATAACGGGCGTGTTTTGTGTTGTCGCAATATGAGCTGGCCCTGAGTCTGGTGCAATCACAACTTGTGCTTTATTTAATATCGCCGTTAACTGTTTTAACGAGGTTTTACCAATTAAATTAATGATAGGTAACTGCGTTAAAGATTCAATATGTTCACCAAGTTGTTTTTCACGATCACTTGGAGACCCACATAATACCACTTGGTAACCCTGTTCATTTAACCAATCCGCCAGTTGAGCATAGCGCTCGGTTAGCCAATTACGCTCATCTTTACTTGCGGCAGGAGAAATTACAACATACGGATTTTCTGAGGGAATATGTGAATTCACAAACGCAAAATCATCGTTAGATAAAGGGATGTTCCATGTTGGTTCACTTTTAGGTACACCAAGATATTCAACAAAAGAGTAGAAACTATCTAATACATGAGCCGACGCGGTATCTTCAATTTTTCGATTAGTAAAAAGCCATTGGCCTTCTTTCGCACGTTTGCGATTAAAACCGACCTTATATTTAGCGTTGATACCAGCGGTTAACACACTTGCTCGTAGGGCTAATTGCATATGTACTAAGGCATCAAATTTTTGATCCTTTAATAGAGTCCAAATCGCTTTCATGCCTTTGAATCCCAATTTTTTATCAAAAGGGATCACTGTGATACCAGGTAGATCATGGATAAGTTGCGCTTCTATTTTTCCGACAATCCAAGTAATTTTGGTACTTGGCCACTCTTTTTGAATTGCCTGAACGGCGGCAATTGCATGGCAAACATCACCAATGGCAGATAAGCGCAAAATACAGAGAGAGCTAGGGGCAGAAGTGAATAAAGCCATAGAGATGTTAACCCAAAAAGAATAAGGTAGAATTATGCTATTAACGGTGATAAATGTAAAATGGCTGAGTGAGAAAGAGACTAGAAACTATACGCTGCGCTAACTAGAGACTATAAGATCAGAATTTAGATCGCTGCGCTTGCAGAGTTTAGAGGCATTTGCTTCTAGCTCCTCCCCTTTATCGACATAGCTACTTGGCTATAAATGTTGATATAAGGGGAGGTTGGGAGGGGTTGCTAGTGAATGACTAGAAACTATAAGAATACTTAGCTTTTGCCCTTATAGTTTCTAGAAGCGAAGCGTTCTAGTTAGCGCAGCGTATAGTCTCTAATTATTTAATATTGGAGTCTTTGTGTGAAAAAAATTCAAACCCAAAAGCAAACCATTTGGTATGACGACTCAATCCTGAGCGAATCACCAGAGCAGTGCTGTGATCCAGATTTCTGGCAACAGCAAAATAAAGTAATCGGTTCAGCTCAAGGGCGAGGAACAACATGGTTTGTCGCGCTTAATAAGATGGATGCCGCATTACGTCATTATCGTCGTGGTGGCTTATTTGGCAAAATAGTTAAAGACCACTATATATTTACAGGGTGGGAAAAAACACGCAGCTATCAAGAGTTTCAATTATTGAATACCTTAATAAAAGCGGGTGTAAATGTCCCTAAACCTATTGCAGCGAGAGCAACCAAACGAACGTTTTGCTATCAAGCTGATTTATTAAGTCAAAAAATTCCGAACGCACAAGATCTTGTTTCTATTTTGCAAGAAAAGTCATTATCAAAAGAGATATATCAAAAGATAGGCGCTGAGATTGATAAGATGCACACAGCACAAGTCAATCATACCGACTTAAATATACATAACATTTTGATTGATGATAACGACAAAGTTTGGATTATCGATTTTGATAAATGCCATCAACAAGAAGGTCGCGATTGGAAAAAAAGCAACTTATCCCGTTTGAATCGCTCTTTTCATAAAGAAGTAAACAAAAGACAGATAAAGTGGTCGGAAGATGAGTGGCAACACCTGATTTCGGGCTACAACACCATTTAACCCTTTTTTATTCACCCATTACAGCTGGATTCATTATTTTGAATACATTGACATTAAAACAAAAACTTCATAGCCATGGTTGGTTTATTTTAATCAACAGCCTTATCGCTATGGCCATTGCCACACGTTATTTTGCTTTCTTGCCAGAGATCCCAACCGATTTACTTGGTTTTAGTTTTATAACGTCAGGCACCTTTAGCCAAATGGTTTTACTGGCCAGTATTATTGGCTTAATCGCATTACCCGCTATTTTTATTAAGAATGCAAAAGCACGTAATGGCATTCAAGCGTTTGTAGCGTCATTAGGTATCGCGGTACTATTTATAGATACCCTAGTGTTTGCTCAATACCGATTCCATATTAATGCGGTTGTGCTTGAGTTAGTGCTATCAGGCCAAGTCGTCAGTTTCCCATTAATCACTTGGGTCACCGTTATTGGTGGCGTTATTGCCTTAGTTGTTGGTCAATATCTATTGGTTTCATGGCTAGAAAAACCAGCAGCAATAACACAACATAAATTGGGTCGTAAATTTGCCATCATTACCTTTTTTGCGTTATTAGCGACGCACGGTATTCATATTTGGGCTGCCGCTAATGCATATCAACCCGTAACAACAGTAAAGCGTTATTTACCTGTCTTTTATCCTGCTACCTCAACAAGCATGATGAAAAAATACGGTTGGGTTAATGAAGAAGCGATTGCTCGTCAAGATGCGATGAAATTAAATCGTAAGAGTGATTTAAATTATCCGCTAGCGCCATTACAAAAAGAAGCGGTTGAGAAGCCACTTAACATCATGATCTTAGCGGTAGATTCATGGCGTGCAGATACCTTTAATGCAGAAAATACCCCAAACATGTGGAAATACGCACAAGAGGGGATGATCTTCAATAATCACATAGCAACGGGTAACGCGACCCGTACCGGCATCTTTGGGTTATTTTATGGTATCCCAGGTACGTATTGGCATGGATTTCTAGCAAACCAAAAATCACCCGTGTTGATTGACCGTCTGCAAGAGCTTAATTATGAGATGGGTATTTTTACCGCCGCTCAACTTGAGAAGCCGGAATTTAACCAGACCGTATTTAAAAACATTCCTAATCTACGCATTAAATCGGAAGGTAACTCGCCATCAGCGCTAGATAAAGACTTAACTAAAGATTGGTTAGCGTGGTACAGCAAGCGTGATACCTCAAAACCTGCGTTTTCATTCTTATTTTACGATGCACCGCATGGTTATGATTTCCCGAAAGATTACCCACACCGTTATGAGCCAATGCTAGATAATATTAACTATTTAGAATTGAATAATGACAGTGATCCAACGTTATTCTTTAATCGCTATAAAACCAGTGTTCACTTTGTTGATAGCGTAGCAAAACAAGTACTCGATAAATTAAAAGAGACAGGTGATTTAGATAATACAGTCGTGATTATTACAGGTGATCACGGTCAAGAAATAAATGATAACCGCATGAATTTCTGGGGACATAACAGCAACTTTACCGATGCCCAAGTCAATGTGCCTTTTATTATAATTGCACCGAAAGTAAACAATAAAACAATAGATTGGACAGCAGATGAATTAACCAGTCATCAAGATGTAGTTCCAACCTTGATGAAAAATTACTTAGGCGTAACTAATGACATAAAAGATTATTCAGTGGGTGAAGATTTACTGGGTAAGCATGTAGATCGCAATTGGATCATGTCGTCTAACTACAGCGGTTATGCGATTATCGATAAAGAATCAATTTTAGAGATTGGTGCAACAGGCCAATACCAATTGCTTGATAAGAAAAATCGACCACTGAAAGATGCTGAGTTGAATTATCAGCACCTTCAAGAAGCGCTAGATCAGATTAGTCGATTTAGTAAGTAACCCATAAACAATCCCCTCTTTTATTCATATCATATAAAAGAGGGGAAGCAACATGCCACTAGATTTTTTAATGGTGAGTTTTCAGGCTTTTTTCTTTAGTTGTTTGTCTCTTAATGATGTTAACCCTAGTTTCATTTTTTTACTTAATGGCTTCTCTAGATAGTGAGCAATAATAAAGGCCAAGAGCAACATACTCATCAATACCACGCCAAGTTTACTAAGCGATGATGCCGAGTCAGGCAATAAATTAAAGAAGACAATCCCCACATTTTGATGAACTAAATAAAGAGGATAAGTCATTGCACCACCAACCACCGTAATTTTGGCGAACATTGGATTAGGCTGCCATGATGAGGTATAAAGCACGATGGCCGCAAAGAGACAATAAGCCATAAAAATAATAGCCATCGCCGTTGATTGAGATAAATCCCCTTTTGTGTAGTCATAAGCTTGATATAACGAGCAACACAGGGCAATAGATAAAGGCACAAGGCGTTTTAGCGCAAGGCCATGCTTATAAATGTAATAAAAATAAGCACCAGAAATAAAATAAGATCCCCAATATAACAATTTAGATGGGTTTTCTTTTGTCGCAAGAGAAAATGCACACACCAAAAGCCACAAGTTCAAAAAAACAGGCAGTTTATCGAGTTTTTTTAGCCAGATAAATACACCAATCAATAGATAAAAACGCAACTCAATCGTTAACGTCCAATACACACCATCAAGATGAGACTGTGAAAATTGACGGTGCAATAAGGTTAAGTTAGCAAGGTATTGAGCAATAGAAACCTCATATTTATCATTGGCTATCAATAACGCAGAAATCGCAGTGATTGATGCGCATATCCACAGTGCTGGATAAATACGAGTAACGCGAGAAGTAAAAAATGACCAAGTAGATGCCCCTTCTGCACTCATCAAAATCACAAATCCACTTATCATAAAGAAGATCTCAACGCCAAAATAGCCATATTGAAATGGCGTGAGCCAAATCGGTAATGTATCTTGATTAAGCAATGGAATATAATGATAAAGAACCACTGCAATCGCGGCGATAACTCTAAGCCAGTCAAGAGCATACAATCGGTTACTAATATAAGGTTTCTGAGCGGTGTTTAAGTTATGCATAGTAAGGCTATATAGCGAGTAGAAGATATAATGATATCGGCATTTCTGGTGAAAACTTAAACGAACACAGGCGATACTTGAAGAAGAAATAATTACTTAGGCGCAACCCATGACATTAAAGATTATTCAGTAGATGAGAGTTTACTTGGCAAGTATATAGACCACTGAAAGATGCTTATTTGAATTTTCAGCACCTTCAAGAAGCGCTAGATCAAATTAGTTGATTTAGTAAATAAACGAATAAATAAAAGTAATTATTATTAATTTAAGAGAATATTATGAATATAAAAAAGATCACACGTATCTATCATTTTATACGTTGCATACCAAAAACAATATTATTTAACTTTAACTACTTCCCTTTTAAGCAAGCGATAAAAATCCCAGTGATTATCAGTCATCGCACAGCATTTATATCTCTAAAGGGCAAGGTCTACATACCTAAAGATGCCAAGTCAGCTAAAATAAAACTGGGTTTTGGAAGAGTGCAAATCGCAGATAATAAATATTCTAGATTTATTTGGAACGTAGAAAAATCAGGTGTTATCACATTTGGTAAAAATGTACGGATAGGGACAGGATCGCGTTTAGATGTTTCTGGAGATCTGGAATTTAAAGATAATTGCAATTTTTCAGGTGAATCTACAATTATTTGTAAAAAGAAAATTTTGTTTGGCGAATCGTGCCTAGTATCTTGGCAAACATTATTTATGGATAGTGATTTACATAAAATAACAAATGAAAAATCGGAACAAACTAATAGCGATAAAACTATTCACATAGCCGATCATGTTTGGATTGGTGCAAGAGCCTCCGTAATGAAAGGGGTAGAAATCGGAGAAAACTCTGTAATTGCAAACAGTTCTGTGGTGGTAAAATCATTTGATGGAAATAGTGTTGTTGGTGGAAATCCGGCTAGTTTAATTACTAGTTTTAAAGGAAAGAAATTCCACCATTAAATGCTATTATTTATGCAGTATCACTTTTTGAAAGAATCTTTAAACATGGGTAATAATAAATCTGCACCAAATATACTTAAATGATCGTCATCTAACTATTTAAAAGCAGTGACTTAATTTGATAATGAGGGGCAGTTACAGTTTGTTCTGGTGTTGGCTTTGTTATAACCAATGAGCCCGTTAATGTCGGTTCTAAATGTCATTGTAATTCTTCATTTATAATTGATATGGTTTTTGCAATAGCTCCAAGCTCATTGTTTATAAATCCTTTATAAATACACGTTAACTTAGCTCTAGACTCTTCTGTTGTGAATAATTCAGTAATGTATTTTTTAATTTCGTTATGTGATGAAGCGACTTTTATAGCTTCTTGGTTTAAAAGTTTTTCAACAATGTGAGTAAAATTAAAATAACTAGGCCCTGTTATCACCGGTACACCTAATGCGACAGGTTCTAATACATTGTGCCCACCGACTTTATCGCCAAGTAAGCTACCGCCCATAAAGCATACATCAGCCGCGCCGATCAGAACTAGCATTTCACCCATGGTATCGCCAAGATACACTTGAACATCTGAAGTCATTGGTTGATGTGATGTGCGTTTAATAGTATTTAAACCTGACGATTCACATAAATCAAAAATAGAATTAAAACGCTCAGGATGGCGAGGTACTAAAATGAGCAGAGCATCAGGAATAGTTTTCAGCAATTCTTGATGGGCAGTTAATACTTGCTCATCCTCACCTTTATGAGTACTGGCAGCAATCCAAATTGGGCGATTAGCTCCTAATGTATGGCGAAGTTGCTTTCCTGACTCAATAACCTCATCGGTGATCTCAATATCAAACTTAACAGACCCAGTAACATGTACTCGCTCTTTATCAATACCTAAAGCAATAAAGCGATCTGCATCATCTTGATACTGGCAGCAAACATGCGTTAAATGCTTTCCTAGCAGGTTAAAAATTGGTTGTATTTTTTTATAGCCTAAGTAGGACTTCTCAGATAATCGGGCGTTCAATATAGAAATAGGAATACCAAATTTAGCAACGGTATGCAGAGTGTTTGGCCACAGTTCCGTTTCCATGGTCAGCATTTTTTCAGGTTTTGTCGCTTTTAAAAAACCACGAACCGCAAAGCAAAAATCAATCGGCATGTATCTATGCTCAACCAATTCGCCTAGCTTTTCAATTTGTTCAGCACCTGTACTTGTCGTCGTCGTAACAAGAATAGGTTGCTCAGGGTTGTGCTTTTTTAATGCCTTAATAATCGGGGTAGCAGCAATAGCCTCACCAACAGAAACCGCATGAATCCAAATTGGAGGGTGTTTACTCTTTAACTGTGGAGTGCAACCAAAATGTTCTTTCCAGCGAGCCCCAAAAGCCGGTTTTCCTTCTTTTTTCTTGTAAAGAGAATAGAGAAGGAAGGGAGATAGAATCACTAAGATTATTGAGTAAATTAATTTCATAATTATATCTGTTTTACGATTTCAATTATTTCTGTTGTAGATATCGAAGGTGTTCTTGGAAAATAAATCACATCGCAAATATCATTAAATTCATCAAATTTTCCTTTCCAATCATCTCCCATCGCTAAAATATCTGCTTTATAATATTCTATATACTCTCTCTTTTTTTCTAATGAGTTTTCAATAAATACTTCATCAACAAAGCTAAGTGATTGTATTATTTTTAATCTGCTTTGTTGGTCATAAACAGGTAGGCGATTTTTTTTCGAAAAGTTAAGGTCATCGCTTGAGATGCCTACGATTAAGGTATTACCTAAAGAAGCACTGCGTTCCAATATATTTAGGTGACCAATATGAAAAATATCAAAGGTTCCAAATGTAATTACTCGCTTTCCCATAATATATTCCATTTTATAGTAAATTATATTTTCTCAAGTAAGCGATTAAATGCTTACTTTCACCACAATATGTAGCAGATGATATCTCATGAAATTGGTAATTATTGAAATCAATAAAATTTTCCGTTTTAGGAACATTCCAATCATGGCCATAATGCTTTTCAAAAATAGAGACAGGATCTTTAGGTATCCATAAGTTTAATTCAAATGATTTTTCTAATTCGATTTTAGGATAAGTTACAGAAAAGTGACTAGGGTAAGTTCTAACTTTAAGATTAGATTCAAATGATTTTTCTGATTTACTTTGCCTAAAGTTTGGACATAGATGAATGCTTTCATCTATGTTATTTTTTATTAAGAAAAAATCAACACTTACACCTTTATATTTGAAGCTTAATTCGACTAATTCATTATTTGCTATAGAAAAGCTACTTAGAATTAAACCATAGCTTTCAATGTCATTAATTAATTCAAAGTTAAAATATGATTTGTCATTAAGTGCAAAATCATAATCATCAGCATATAAAAAAGCATTATCTCGATGAATAGATAATAAGGTTCCAAACATAGGGTAAATAGGTTTATTTAAAGATGATATAATATCTAATATTTCACTAGATAAATACGAGTAATCCTTAGTCATAACCGTGATATGTTTATTGTTTTTACTTTTTACATAATTTCTAATCATTGAAATTAATGCGGTTTTTTTAAAGTAATGTTCAATTTGTTTAAGAATCATTATTATTACCACTATAATATAATGTTGAATGCAAGTAGCTAGTATATAATCCAGCTAGTACTATATTTATGATATATTCGCCGCTTTTCCAAAAGAAAAATGATTCGAAATTATTAATTACTAACCAATAAGTTATCAATAGGATAGAAATAAACATAATATCATTGTAATTTATATGCTCTGACTTTATAGCCGTTTTAATTATCCAAAAGTAAGCGAAATATATGATAAACAACCCAATAAATCCATAAGAAACAATCGTTTCAATATGGGAATTGTGCAGATGCCAGAATTTATTTTTTACCCATTGTGGTAAGCGAGGAGATTCTGAGATTACCAGCTCTCTTGCATCTTCACCAACACCTATTATAGGCGATTCTTCTATCCAAGGTATTGATTCAAGCCAGAAGTTAACGCGAATACCTATACTGGTATAGGGAATATGTTGGTAGTTACCATGAGTAATGGCTTGTAGTGTATTCGATTCTGAATTTATTCTGTTTTCTATTACTTGGTTTTGAGATAATATAAATAGAGAACTAAAAATAAACATTATAGATAATGTTATAGATTTTATATTTATTTTATTTTTCAAGTATAAATATACAAAGGGAGAGATAATTAAAACAATAAATAGTGATAACCAAACTTGTCTTGATTGACTGAAAATAGCGGTACTTAAACAAAACAGTGAGAGTGTAGTAATTGAAATAAGTAATGGGATTTTTATACTTAATCTACGTGAGAAATGATTTATGTTTGCGAGTAGATATAATGAAATTAAAAATAAAAAACCAGAAATCATGCCTGTATGCTGAGCATTATGGACATTGTAATCAATTCGTTGACCATTTAGGCCAAGAACAAACTCATGAATGAATGCATCACTTTTAACTATACAGGCGAGTAAAAAGCCAATTAGTGCGCAAAACCAATAAATTAAAATTTTCCTTTGATTACCACCTAACCAAAATGCAATGATGATGAAGTAAAAAATATTAAAAAATTTAAATATGTTAGGCGTGTCTTTTGCAAATTCAGGTATTTTATATAAAGAGTTAATCCAGCTTAATAATGTAATAAAAGATAATAAAAAAAACGAAATAACAATTTTATCTTTCATTAAACTTTTTCTATGTACATAGATAAAAGGGATACTACCTAAGAAAAATAGTGTTTGAAAAATATCACCTACTTCGCGAATTGAGTATTTAAAGATTGCAGCACCGCAAATGCTAACAAACATGAGATTTAAAAATGTTTTATTTACTATTAAGTTATTAATTTTATTTTCGTTCATAATAATTTTTTCAAAACTAACGTAGGTTCTAAATCTTTCAAACACTTCAAATGACCAAGAGGACACTCGCGCTTAAAACAAGGGCGACACTCAATATCAGTACCAACAATATCGACTTTTTCCGCTAACGGTGGCGTATATTTTGGTGATGTCGAACCATATACACCAACTACATGACAACCTACAGCAGCTGCAACGTGCATTAAGCCGGAGTCATTACTTACCACCGTTTTACAAGCTGCAAGTAGGTCAACTGCTTCAATTAAGCTTGTCTCTCCAGCAAGGTTAAATACTGATTTTTGATTGTCATAATTGACCAAAGACTTAATCGTCTCAGTTGTTTCTTTATCTTTAGCAGAACCAAATAACCATACTTGATGGCCTTGGTTAATCATCTCATTAGCAACGGCAGCATAATGATCAACAGGCCATTGTTTTGCTGGGCCAAACTCAGCACCAGGACATAAGCCAAGAACTGGCTTATCTGTCGTTAGATTAAATTTATCTAAAGTACTTTTCTGAATATCAGAATCAATGAAAAGTTTAGGCTTTGGTAAATTGTCTAAGCCACCTAACGAACTTGAATCAATCATGTCAATTTTTGAATGAGCTAAAGCAACATAACGCTCAACCATATACTGGAAAGCTTTTTTATTTGAGCGCAAATCATTTAGTAAGCCATAGCGCATTTCGCCTTTCCAACCTGTACGAGTTGGGATCCTTGCGAACCAAGGAATAAGTGCTGATTTTGCAGAGTTAGGGCAAATATAAGCGTGCGTATAGTTATTGTTTTTTAATTCTTTACCAAGTGCTCGACGACCTAAAATATTAAAATCACCATGGCCAAGTGGCATTTCAATTGCTTTATTAACTTCAGGCATTCTTTCTAGAATTGGTTTACACCAAGCAGGAGCCATGACATCAATAATAGCTTCTGGGTGTTGTTGTTTTAGCGTGATATACAGTGATTGCGACATCACCATATCACCCACCCATGATGGGCCAATAATTAGTATTTTCATTATACGTTCACATTAATAAGGTGGTTTTACTAAAAAATCTCGTATTTGTTCATATAATCGAAAGCATTCAATATAAATTTTATTTGCGATGGTAACGCCTGTTTTATCTTTGCGTGATGAGCCAATAGTTGATTCTATTTTTGCTCTTGCAACAAGATCTGGGCTTATACAATAAGTAATGACACCATGTTTATAGGGTTTTTCCATATAATCATCGACAGGCTCAATAAAAATATTAGCTTGTTTAATAAATAAACACGCAGCTTGAGGGCTAATAATATACCCCATAGTACCACAGGTACGACGAAAATAACGTATAACAGATAAATCTGTATTTATGCGTTCTATGGTTTTATATGCTTTCGGTTTTGTAGCACAAAGCTTTAAAAAATTATATTTTTTAGACAGTAATGATAATGTATTAAAGTAATGGAAAAATGCGTCAGTTAGACCGCAATTATCTTCTAATATTAAAATAGGTTTATTGGATAAAATACATTGCTCCCATGCTAATTTATGACTAGAAAAACAAGCAACTTCAGAATCGAGTAATTTATAGCCAAAGCGTTTCCGTGTTAATTGCTCATTGCGGAGTTCACTATTGGTAAAATCTGGAGTTAAAGCATCAACGGCGTCAATGAATTTAAATTCAATACCCATACCATCTAATTGTTTTTTAATGCGCTCACGACGGTCAACAGAACGTTTTAAGCTGATGATAAATATTTTCATATAACTCGGATACCCGAAAAAAATTGGATAATTTTAAAGAGACTAGTCTCTAGTCAGTAAAGCATATAGCTTCTACTTATTCACAATCGCCATATACTCAGCAACACCATCAGCTACTGACTTAAACTCAACATCACAACCCGCAGCGCGCAACTTAGTTAAATCGGCTTGCGTAAACTCTTGGTATGCCCCTTTTAAATGCTCAGGGAACGGAATACTTTGAACTTCGCCTTTACCGTGGTGCTTAATAACTGCATCTGCCACAGCACGGAATGGTTCCGCACGGCCAGTACCACAGTTGTAAATACCAGAGACGCCATTTTCCAAGAACCACAAGTTAACGGCTGCAACATCACCCACGTAAACGAAATCACGTTTAAATTGGTCACTGCCTTCAAATAATTTAGGCGCTTCACCTGCATTCATTTGGTTGTTTAAATGGAAAGCAACTGATGCCATAGAGCCTTTATGTTGCTCACGAGGACCATACACATTGAAGTAACGGAAACCGGTAATTTGAGAAACCGTTTCACCGTGTGCTTCTGCATCAGCCCATAGGCGACGAACGTAGTTATCAAACTGCTGTTTAGAATAACCGTAGACGTTTAATGCGCCTTCGTATTCACGCTCTTCAATGAAGGTATCGGTATCGCCATAAGTTGCCGCAGATGAAGCGTATAAGAATGGGATCTCACGTTCGATACAAAAATGAAGCACTTCTTTCGAGTATTCATAGTTGTTCATCATGATGTATTTACCATCCCACTCAGTCGTTGCAGAGCAAGCGCCTTCGTGGAAGATAGCATCAATCGTACCAAAGTCATCACCCGCCATGATCTGCGTAATGAAATCTTCTTTATCCATGTAATCAGTGATATCAAGATCAACTAGGTTCTTGAATTTTTTGCCATCTTTCAGGTTATCAACCACTAAGATATCGTTAAAGCCGTTGTCATTTAAAGACTTAATAATGTTGCTGCCAATCATGCCAGCGCCGCCAGTTACAATGATCATTTTGATACCACGATTAAATAAGATAATTGGTTGAATTGTAGCAAAGAAGAAGAAGAGGCGCTACGCTTGCGACCGCTCTTCACCCTAATTAACATTTCAGTTATACTTTCAGCTCGACGTAACTAAAGTCAAACCAATCAAATAAGGCGCACAAAGAGCTATGAAAACAAAAGATAGAATAATCCTCGGTGCCTTAACCCTCTTTAACCAAAATGGTGAACGTAGCGTTACTACCAATCACATTGCGGCACATCTTGAGATCAGCCCTGGTAATCTTTACTACCACTTTGGCAACAAAGAAGCGATCATCAACAGTATTTTTGATAACTACGCACAAGATCTAAAAGAGCGATTTCAGCCGATGGCGGAAGAAGAACAATCCTCGATGCCAAGTGTTCAAATAATGATGAGTTACCTTGATTCTATTTTTGAATTGATGTGGAACTACCGTTTTTTTTATGCCAATTTGCCGGATATTTTAAGCCGAGATGACGCATTAAAATTAAAATACGTAAAAGCGCAAGCAGCATTAAATGATAACTTAATTGCTATCATGAATAGCTTTCGTGATTCTGGTTTAATAGCTCTTGAAGATGATGAACTTAAATCACTGACCAAAACACTGCATTTGGTGGCTTCTTGTTGGATTAACTACCAAACGGCCTTGCTATCAGATAAAGAAATCACCGAAAACCTTATTTATCAAGGCGTGCTGCAAATGCTAAATGTCGTAAGACCAATGGCGACAGAGCAGGGTAGAGCGCAGATATTAGAGTTAGAAGCGCATTATAAGGGTAGATTATAGAATTCAGATCGGTCGAAAGCTCTCTTGCAGAGTTCAGAGGTATTCGCTGTAATTCCTAGATCTCAAGAATAACCGACACACTTAAAGTGAGTGTCTCGAAGTTATATACTTATTTTTATAGCATCTAGTTATGTACACTCGTATATAATTTACAAACAAAAACAAAATTTGGAATAATATGAATAATCAATCACCACAACAGTTTCAGCAATACCCTCAGCCGCCATCATTTCAGAATGATGAAATTGACTTAAAAGAGCTATTTTTAGCTCTATGGGCAGGGAAATTATGGATAATTGGTTTAACACTGTTGTTTGCTGCGGGCGCAACGGTATTTGCTCTAAGTCAACCAAATGTATATGAATCAAAAGCTGTGTTGGTGGTTGATGCGGATCCATATTCGGTCGGGTTAGATATTGGGCCAAAAGAAAATGAAGCGTTAATGGCTATTTCTGGAAAACCAGTCAAAGAGCGAATTCAAAAGGCCACAGATGTCTCTCTTGATCAATTGAATTTATTATCTATCAGTGGAAATGTTACGATCTCACAACAAGGACAAGACCCAGATTTTATCTTTAATAATGTTCAAGTGTTTACTCAACATATTAATAAAGCATTAGTGCAAATAGAATTAGAGAAAGCTGAACTTGCCTTATTGCCATTGAAAGATCTGATTAAAACAACCGATAGTATTGCGGTTAAAGGTGTTTTAGCTGAAAAATATGCACAACAAGTGTATAAGATTGCACTACTAAAAAGTCCAAATACAGATCTGATTCATGTAATTCAAGAGCCAGTAAAAGCCACTAGTCATATTAAACCAAAACGTGCATTGATCATTGTATTAGGCACTCTGCTTGGCGGTATGTTAGGTGTTGCGCTTGTTTTAATTAGATTCGCGTTTAGAAAAGAAGAAAGCGAACTAGAGACTGAAAACTAGACACTAAATAAGATCAAGAGCGGTAGTGACACTTCCGCTCTTGATCTTGCTTTTAGCGTTTCTTAGGCAACACTCCCCCCGTCAAATACAACCCAACCGCCGCCAACACCGGATAGCCAAACGCATCATTGATCATCACCCCAACATGCTGCCAATCATACCCATGCAAACTGCCCATAATAACCAAGCAATGCAACAACACATAAGGCACCGTAAACCACAACACAATATAACGCTGCACCAATTTAAACGGTTCATAGGCTTTCAACAGCGCCAACTTGTGCGTCGCTTTCTCTTCATTAGTAAATATGAGAGCATCCCCCGTATTGATAATGGACTCTATCCCTTTTTCAATCGCAGATTGACTCCCAAACAACCGACCAAAAAAACTCATCACTCCCTCCTAATTGATCACCATCACCGGACACGCTTTTCTGCTATCCCATTCGTTATGGCTCTTTACATTGCCATCCTTAATCTTAAATTTCCGTTGCAACTTAGCAATCAAACCAAAGAGCGCCTTACGCTGCACAAGAGTAAAGTTGTCTTGCGCTTGCAATGCCTCATCATAACCACCGATTAAACAGATCCCGATATTGCCTTTATTATGCCCACGCACATGAGCCCCCATTTTAGAGAGCGGCCTCCCTTGTTGAACCACACCACAACGACGGATAACAAAATGATAGCCGACATCACTCCAGCCTCGTGCCAGATGCCATTGACGGATTTCATTCACCCCAATATCAACGCCAGCTTGGGTAGCACTGCAATGCACCGTAATGTGGCTTAATGGTGTATTACGCATTTTTAGTGCCCTCGATAATGTCACCCATATCGCTATCAAGCGCCTCTTCAAAGGCAACGTAATGTTGAGCTAACCACGCATATTCATCAGTCACCGAGGTGATCAACGCCGCTTCAAGAACATCGCAAGAATAAGACGCACCATAACAACGTATCGCCTCTGAGATAGACACCGCCCGAGATAACTCCGCCTTATTGTGTTCACTGTTTAGCACCGCATCGGTTAGCAAAAAATAGAGCGTTGCCAGCACCACGGCATGCTGGTTTTTCTGATGAAAAGGCAAAAGAACATACATATGTTGATGAACAGCCCGGACCAATGCCGAGAAATAGCAAGGTTCGGTATCTACCCAACGTAAATACGCCACATAAAACCCAAGAGGGTAAGCGCGCTTCACATCACTCAAGTGGTTTAAAAAATCATCACGAGTAGGGGAAAAAGCCGGACCATCTTGATGAGAGAAAAATGGGTCTCCTTGATGAGTTTCAATACTGGCAGACGTAGCAGAATAAAGAGCAATGAATCTGGGTATCGCTTTGGTCATAACACCTCCTTTGGTGTGGTTTCACTGTAAACACGTACAGCAGCAGACCCACTGTATTGTGATATTAACGAGAGGGGATAAATAAAAAATAAAATTTTAGCCTGATGAAAAACAGAGCATGTGCATAAATAAAAACAGAAAAAAGGGATGTGTAAAAAGTGTTGCATTGTGTGTTTTATGAGTGACTAGAGGGTTTTCTATGTGACGGTGTTAACTAAGTAACACCAAATGAGAAGTGCGCACCAAAACAGTCCGAAGCAGATAAAAAAGCAATCCCTCATTGGAGTATCTCCCGTTAAGTCATGAGTCATGATTTATATGAGGAGCAACAGATGAGTCACCATTTAGTCTCGGCGTGCATGGCGCTAAAAACCGGGTCACCCATTAGCAAGTTGGTGTTGTTAAAGCTGGCAGACAACGCCGATGTGCACGGCATGTGCTTTCCTTCCTACGATTACCTCGCACAATATTGTGAGCTCTCTATCCGTACCGTAAAAAATCACATCAAACAATTAGAAACGCTAGGGTTTGTCGAACGAATAAAACGCTTCGATAACAGAGGGCGACAACGAAGCAACTTGTATCAATTACGCATTCCCAAAGACAGCCACATTGAGGTGTGCAGCTTACGCACCAAGGAGGAGGAAACTCTCGCACCCACAGAGGGGGCAGAAATGGCACCCATAAGCAATCAGAAAGAAAAAAAGAAAGAGAAACAGAAAGAACAACAAGTATCCCCCGTTATCAATTTGCCAACCACACAAGGAGAACAAGCCATTTACGATGAGTTTTATCAGGTATTAGTACAAAGCTATTCTACGATTAATGTAATGGATGAGCTCAATGCCATGCGCGCTTGGTTATTCGTTAACCCTAAAAAACAGCGTCCGCCGGAGCATTTAGGACATTTTGTTAATAACTGGCTACGCCGCAGTGCTAAAGCAAAACAATCCCCCACGGTAAAGACTCGTTATCCGCCGACCAACATTTTAGCGCCAACCACGGACCTACCAATAAGAGCCATTGATACCTTAGTGGAAGCGCACAGACAAAGTGGCATGAAAGAGCCGATAGAGCAGCGTATTCAAGCCATGTTGGAGAGAACATCAAGTAAGAAAAGACAAAAATAAGACCGAATAAATAAGCGAGGGACCGCGAATGAAAATGCTAACACAATATGAAAAACAACAAATTTTAGCGAGGCATATTACATCGGCGAATGGCCGTCCAAGGGAAATGTTAGAGGTAATGCAGGAAGCCTACCCGACACCCATAAGCAAAGCGTACATTTGTCATCAACTATCAATGAGCGGTGAATACGCATTTCGCTCTGTATTGAGAAATGCAGGTATTTTTATTGATATAGAAGTCATTAATGAGCCAGATAAACCCACAATGTATCGGTTAGGAAGCCAATGCATACAGAGCGCGCAAATACGCATAATATTACAAACAATGGCGAATTAAAGAATAATGTTAATAAATAAAACAAGGTGAATTATATGAAGAAATAAGATAAAATTCAGCGCTAAAATGCAGAAGACTAGAGATTAGTTCGCTTCGCTACTATAAGAGTAGAAGCAGTGTCTCTGGTCTTTTTTTGCCAAAACACACATCAATGAATTACATGCGCTAGGGATGCGCGATAACCTGCGGGCGGTAGCGTGTCTGGATACCCTTATTCTTGCATTAGCTTCATACTCTTCTATATGCCATAGCGTCCATTCTAGTAAATAGTACTGCTGCTAGATAATTATTGTTTTTGGCACTTTATTCACTGGATTTTTCAGCATTAGGGAAACTGTAATGAGCAATATTTTACCGTTAATTGGCCGTAATAAAGATTTATTTGCATTAGATATTAATAGCCATAATGAAGAGCTAAAAAATATAGTCTCTCAATCTAGCTTCCTTGTTCTTGGTGGCGCAGGCTCAATCGGCCAAGCTGTGACAAAAGAGATCTTCAAGCGTAACCCTCAAAAGCTACATGTTGTTGATATCAGTGAAAATAACATGGTTGAACTGGTTCGAGATATTCGCAGTTCATTTGGTTACATCAATGGTGATTTTCAAACCTTCGCGTTAGATATCGGTTCTATTGAATATGATGCGTTTATCAAATCTGACGGTCAGTATGATTATGTATTGAATTTGTCTGCACTCAAGCATGTACGTAGCGAAAAAGATCCATTTACCTTAATGCGCATGATTGATGTAAACGTATTTAATACAGACAAAACTATTCAACAATCGATTGATGCAGGTGCTAAAAAATATTTCTGTGTATCGACCGATAAAGCGGCAAATCCTGTCAACATGATGGGCGCTTCAAAGCGTATTATGGAAATGTTCCTAATGCGTAAGAGTGAAGACATTACTATTTCTACCGCTCGCTTTGCTAATGTCGCTTTTTCTGATGGATCTCTGCTTCACGGTTTTAATCAGCGAATTCAAAAGAACCAACCGATTGTGGCGCCAAATGACATCAAACGTTATTTTGTTACTCCACAAGAGTCAGGTGAACTGTGTTTAATGTCGTGTATTTTTGGTGAAAACCGAGACATCTTCTTCCCTAAATTAAGCGAAGCACTGCATTTAATTTCGTTCGCAGATATTGCGGTAAAATATCTTAAGCAAATTGGTTATGAACCTCATTTATGTGAAAGTGAAGATGAAGCTCGCAAATTAGCTAAAACATTACCTGCTCAAGGTAAGTGGCCATGTTTATTTACCTCTAGTGATACTACTGGTGAAAAAGATTTTGAAGAGTTTTTCACTGATAAAGAAACACTAGATATGGCGCGATTTGATAATTTAGGTATTATTAAAAATGACCCACTTTATCAACAAGAACTACTTGAGCTGTTTGAACAAAAAATAGGTCAAATGAAGACAGATCGACAGTGGACTAAAGAAGAAATCGTACAGTTATTCTTTACCATGATCCCTGATTTTGGGCACAAAGAAACAGGCAAGTACCTTGATAGCAAAATGTAATTAAGAAAGTAGAGATCTGAGTAATGAGTAAAACACCACTAGTTGAGTTTGTGCGAGATATTTATCAAACTAATGACTTTATTCCACTGCATGCCCCAACGTTTGATGGCAATGAGCAGAAGTATGTTCTAGAAACCATTCAAAGTACTTTCGTATCTAGCGTTGGTAAATTTGTAGATGAATTTGAACAGAAAATAGAATCCTATACAGGAACAGCAAAAGCGGTTGCGACGGTTAATGGAACCGCTGCGCTTCATGCTGCCTTGTATATGGCAGGCGTTCAGCATGGTGATTTTGTTATTACTCAAGCGCTTACTTTTGTCGCAACCTGTAATGCATTACATCACATGGGCGCAAAACCAATATTTGTCGATGTATCACCTGTAAGTTTAGGGCTTTGTCCTAAAGCGATGGATGAGTATTTAACTCAACATGCGCAAGTAACGGATAGCGGCTGTATTCATACACAAACCAAACGTCCAATTCGTGCGGTTGTACCAATGCACACTTTTGGTCACCCTGTTGAATTGGATGAATTGATTGCTGTTTGTCATAAATGGAATATTACCTTAGTTGAAGATGCCGCTGAAAGTTTAGGCTCTTTTTACAAAGGTAAACATACGGGTACGTTAGGCGATTTTGGTGCGGTTAGTTTTAATGGTAATAAAATCATTACAACTGGTGGCGGCGGCATGGTGCTATGCAAAACAACAGAGCTTGGTGCTCGAACAAAGCACGTGACGACAACTGCAAAAGTACCGCACCCTTATGAGTTCTATCATGATGAAGCAGGTTTTAATTATCGAATGCCAAATCTAAATGCGGCATTAGGCTGCGCTCAGATGGAAGTCTTGGATCTATACTTAGCTCAGAAGCGAGTATTGGCAAATCGCTATCAAGAATTTTTTGCGAAAAGTGACTTTCAGTTTGTAGTTGAGCCTGAATATGCGCAGTCTAATTACTGGTTAAATGCAGTGATTTGTCCGTCAGTAGCAACTCGTGATGAACTTTTAAAACAAACCAATGAATCTGGTGTGATGACTCGTCCAATTTGGCAATTAATGCATCGTTTACCTATGTTTAAAGATGCCCCTCGTGGTGATTTAACTCAGTCTGAGCATATTGAAGCACACTTGATTAATTTACCTAGTTCACCAAGAGATATAAATAGATGAGAAAAATAGCCATTTTTACTGGAACTAGAGCTGAATATGGACTGTTGTATTGGATTATTAAAGGGATCGCAGAGTCAGAGCAAGTTGAGCTTCAACTTTATGTCGGTGGCATGCATTTATCACCTGAGTTTGGTAAAACAGTACAGCAAATTGAAAATGATGGTTTTCCTATAGCAGAAAGATTAGAATTTTTATTATCATCAGATACAGCGGTTGGTATAACAAAATCGATGGGCTTAGCTTTAATTAGTGCAGCTGATGCATTTGAAAGAACAAAACCTGATTTATTGGTTGTTTTAGGCGATCGATTTGAATCAATGGCTATTTGCCAAGCTGCGATGGTTGCTCAAATACCTATTGCTCACATTCACGGAGGGGAAACTACTGAGGGGTTGATCGATGAAGCGGTTAGGCATTCTATAACTAAAATGTCACATTTACACTTTACCGCGACAGAGGAATATCGTCAGCGGGTTATTCAACTCGGAGAGCAACCGGATAAAGTTTATAACGTTGGTGCACCAGGTATCGATAGTATAAAAAGGTTAAATTTACTTTCACTTAATGCTCTTTCGGATTCAATTGATTTTGATATTGTCTCGTCACCTTATATGGTTGTGACATATCACCCAGTGACCTTAAGTAAAGATGGAGCGGTAACAGCATTAAAAAACCTTTTAAGCTCGTTACGAGATTACCCTAAACATAAATTTATTATTACATATCCTAATGCAGATACTCATGGACGTGTATTAATTGAGCTGCTCGATGAGTTTAAGAAAGAATTTCCTGATAGGGTGTTACTTGTTCAATCATTGGGGCAATTACGTTATTTAAGTGCTCTTCAATATTGTGACTTAGTTATTGGTAATTCTTCTAGTGGTTTAATTGAAGTGCCTACATTTAAGGTTCCGACGGTTAATATAGGGAATCGGCAAAAAGGGCGTATTGCTGGTGATACGGTGATTCACTGCAAAGGAGACGAGAATTCTATTTTATCTTCAATCCAATTAGCATTATCAGCAGAGTTTAAGCAGCAATGTGATCTAACTAATAATCCATATGGTTCTGGGGAGGCATCTGATCGTATATTAGATGTTATTCTTAATGTCGAATTAGAAAATTTAATATATAAAAAATTCTATGATATCAAGTAGGTATGGTATGAAAGTTGGGCTAATTGGTTGTGTAGATTCGAGTGAAATGGCTTTAAAAACACTTTTAAGCATTGACGGTTTGGATGTTGCAGCTGTTGTTACTCGCGAGCAGTCAGCAGTTAATGCTGATTTTTGTGATTTAAGTAAAATATGTAAAGTAAATCAGATCCCTTATCATTTTGAAAACCCTAAAGAGCGGTATTTATCAATAGAGTTTTTACAGAAGTATGATTTAGATGTGGTTTATTGCGTTGGTTGGAGTTATCTATTAAATGAAGATTTATTGTCTTTACCAAGAATGGGAGTAATTGGTTTTCATCCAGCTAAATTGCCCCAGAATCGCGGACGTCATCCTATTATTTGGGCTCTAGCTTTAGGGTTAGAAGAAACGGCATCAACATTTTTTAAAATGGATACTGGGGCCGATTCAGGCCCGATACTTAGCCAAGTAAATATTACGATTGATTCTAGTGATAACGCTAAATCTCTTTATGCAAAAATATTAAATGTTGCTGAGGTGCAAATTAAAAAAATCTCCTTAGATTTAATGCGAGGATCTGCTGTTTTTAAAGAGCAAGATCATATGAAAGCGACATATTGGCGAAAAAGAAGCCGAAAAGACGGTAATATAGATTTTCGTATGACTGCTGAGGGAATTCATGATTTAGTTAGAGCATTAGCACCCCCTTACCCTTGTGCTGAGTTTTTATTAGTAGATGAATATATTTTGGTACCTAAAAGCACTCTTGTTTTGACGGAGTTTCCTCAGAATATTGAACCGGGAAAAGTGTTGGATAAGAGTGATGATGGGATCTTAGTAAAAACTCACAATAAAAGTGCGATTTGGCTTCAAGGGTTTGATACGGAAAAAATTGAGATTGGACAATTCCTATGAAAAAAGTACTTGTTGTAGCTCCTCATGCTGATGATGAAACGCTAGGGTGTGGTGGAACAATACTTAAGTTTATTAGCTTGGGCTATGAAGTGCATTGGCTTCTTGTTACAGGAATGAGTATTCAATCTGGTTTTTCCCCATCTCAAATTGAAAAAAGAGATTGTGAAATTAAGGACGTTGCAAAAGCATATGGATTTACAGGGGTTCACCAATTGATGCTCCCTCCTGCTCGTTTAGAAACGTTACCCATGGGGGATATAATTGGTCCAATATCTAAGATCGTTTCTGATGTTAAACCCGAGCAAGTATTTTCGGTTTACCGTAATGATGCACATAGTGATCATGAAATCGTATTTGATGCCGTTATGTCGGCAACTAAATCTTTTCGCTATCCGTTTGTTAAACGAGTTTGTGCTTATGAAACTATCTCTGAAACGGATTTTGGAATGAAGCCTGAAGATGGTGGTTTCAGACCAAATGTATATGTTGATATTGATGGTTTTTTAACTAAAAAATTAGATATTTTAGAAATATTTGAATCAGAAGTGCATAAGTTTCCATTTCCTCGTTCACGTAAAGCTTTAGAATCTCTTGCTTATGTTCGTGGTTCTCAATGTAATGCAGAAGCAGCGGAAGCATTTATGTTAATTAAGGAAATTTTATGACACTAATTATTGCAGAAGCTGGCGTTAACCATAACGGTGATGAAACCCTTGCCTTTCAACTTGTAGATGCGGCATATCATGCTGGCGCAGACATTGTTAAATTTCAAACATTTAAAGCGAAGAATTTAGTAACGGAAGATGCAGTTCAAGCAGAATACCAAGTAACTAATACTCAAAAGCAAGAATCACAATTAGCGATGTTAAGTCGATTAGAGCTTTCGTATGATGTTCACCATCAGCTAGTTAAGCATTGTGAATCGTTAGGTATTGAATTTCTTTCAACCGCGTTCGATTCTGAAAGTTTAGATTTTTTAGTGAATGATTTAGGCTTAACGCGTTTAAAAATTCCATCGGGTGAAATTACCAATGCGCCATTGGTTTTAGAACACGCTCGTACCGGGTGTGATTTGATTGTATCGACTGGTATGGCAACCTTGTCAGAAATTGAAGCGGTATTAGGTGTTATCGCCTTTGGTTATATAGCAGATAAAGCAGCAGAGCCAAGTGAGTTAGCTTTTCAGCAAGCTTATGCTTCAGAGCAAGGTCAAAAAGCACTAAAACAGAAAGTAACGATCTTACATTGCACAACAGAATACCCAGCCCCAATGGCTGAAATTAATCTCAAAGCAATGGATACTTTAGGTCGTGCATTTGAGTTACCTGCTGGATATTCAGATCACAGTGCAGGGATCACCATTCCAATTGCTGCTGTTGCTCGTGGTGCAGTCTTAATTGAAAAGCATTTTACGTTAGATCAAAACATGGAAGGCCCTGATCATAAAGCCTCTTTAGAGCCTCAAGAATTAACGGCGATGGTAAACGCAATACGCCAAGTTGAAGTGGCTTTAGGTGTTGGGGTGAAAAGCCCAACCGTATCAGAAGTAAAAAACAAAGCCGTTGTACGTAAAAGTTTAGTGGCAGCGAAAGCTATTCAACAAGGTGAGCTTATTACAGAAGATAACCTCACAATTAAACGTCCAGGGTCAGGCATGTCTCCTTATCGTTACTGGGGGCTATTAAATAAATCTGCAAGTAAGAGTTATCAAGTTGGTGATTTAATTGTTGAGTAATCCTGAGGTAAAGCCTCTTGTTATTATTGGCGGAGGAGGGCACGCAAGTGTCTTAGTCGATATCCTTCGCTCACAACAGCGTAAAATTCTTGCTATTGTTAGCCCCGAGGATATTAGTCAGCGTCGTGTTTTTTCTGGCCTAACACATCTTAAAAATGATGACGATGTACTTGGTTTTTCACCAGACTCTGTACATTTAGTGAATGGCGTAGGTATGCTCCCTAAGTCAGGACTAAAACGCAAACTGAATGAGTATTTTATATCTCTTGGATATTCATTTGAAACCGTGATTTCTGATAGCGCTCAAGTATCCTCATTTGCTGAGATAGAGCAAGGTGCTCAAATTTTTTCAGGGGCTATCATTCAAGCGGGGGCAGTGATTGGTGCCCACACTATTATTAATAGTGGTGTAATTATTGAGCATGACTGCATGATTGGTCAGTATAACCATATTGCTCCTAAAGCAATATTATGTGGTCAAGTGACGACTCATAATAATGTTTATATTGGAGCAAACGCGACTGTGATTCAAAACATTACGCTTGAGCAAGGTTCGATTGTAGGTGCGGGTGCTATAGTGACTAAAAATATATCTTCTGAACAAATCTGCTATCCAAGCCGTTCGGTATTGAAATAAGTAATAAGGTAAGTCATGAGTTATTCTTGGAAAAAAATATTATTACAACCAGAATCTACCGTTGTTGATGCTCTTAGAGTCATTGATAGCGAAGCATTACGAATTGCGTTAGTTGTTAATGATGAACAGCAACTATTAGGTGTGGTAACTGATGGTGATATTCGTAGAGGTATCTTAAATAACTTACCTTTAGATACTTCTGTTGTAGATATCATGAGTTGTTCACCTATTACTGCCCCTGCAAGCACAGCAAAAGAGCAATTGGTCAAATTAATGGAGAGCAAAGGCATTCTTGCAATACCATTAATGGAAGACAATAAGGTTGTAGGCTTAGAAACATTACATAACTTATTTGAAGAAAAAACCTACCATAATCCTGTTTTCATTATGGCTGGTGGTTTTGGTACACGTTTGCGCCCTCTAACAGATACTTGCCCTAAACCGATGCTTAAAATTGGTAATAAGCCAATTTTAGAAACGGTGATTCGTAGCTTTATTAAAGCCGGTTTCGTGAATTTCTATATATCTACACACTACATGCCTGAACAAATTCAGAACCATTTTGGTGATGGATCTGATTTAGGCGTAAAGATCAGCTATGTTCATGAAGATTCACCATTAGGTACTGGTGGGGCGCTTGGTTTACTTCCTGATGACTTACCACAAGATTTACCGTTAATAATGATGAATGGCGATGTACTTACCAAGGTCGATTTTGAACGTCTATTGGATTTCCATACAGAAAACCAAGCGGATGCAACCATGTGTGTTCGTGAGTATGATTATCAAATACCTTATGGGGTGATCAATGGTGAAGGAAATAAAATCACCAGTATGGTAGAGAAGCCAATTCAACGTTTCTTTGTTAATGCTGGTATTTATGTCGTGTCGCCACGTGTGATCCAGTCGGTTCCTGAAAATTACCATATTGATATGCCAACATTGCTAGAACAGCATATGAATGAGCGCGATAACATTCTTATGTTCGCTATTCATGAATATTGGCTAGATATCGGACGTATGGATGATTTTAATCGTGCACAAGCGGATATTCATACTTTGGGACTGGATTAATTATTATGCATCACACCATCATGAGTAAAGTTGCCGTTATTGGATTAGGGAATATAGCGACTCGCCACCGTCGTAATTTGAAGAGCCTATTTCCGAATGTTGAATTATTGGTTATGTCGGCAAGTGGACGTATACCGAGAGAAGAAATTAGTGATAGCGATGGTATTGTAACTAGCATTGAGGCTTTAATTGAAGCTAATGTTGAGTTAGTTATTGTTGCATCACCAGCCCCTTTTCATGCTCAGCATTCAATACCCTTGATTAAAGCAGGAATTCCGACCTTAATTGAAAAGCCAGTAACGACTACTCGTGAAGATGCTAATGCAATTAAAAAAGCGATAGATGAATATGGAACACCTGTGGCTGTCGGTTATTGTTTACGTTATCTTCCTTCGGCTCAGAAGCTGAAAATATTATTAGATAATAAAGCTATCGGTACCTTATATAATGCGCATATCGAGATAGGGCAATACCTTCCTGATTGGCGTCCAAGCAAAGACTATCGAGAGTGTGTTTCTGCAAATGAAAAGCTTGGTGGTGGTGCTTTATTTGAGCTTAGTCATGAGCTTGATTACGCCCAATGGTTGTTAGGTCCATTAGATCTCCAGCATGCTATTTTACGCTCATCTGATGAATTAGATCTTCAAGTCGAAGATATGGCTGATATTTTAACGTTAACAGAGTCAGGTGCCGTAACAAGCATTCATCTTGATTTTCTACAGCGTAAAGCGCATCGCCAATGCAGCTTTGTTGGTAGTGAAGGACGTATTGATTGGGATCTTATTAAGAATCAATTAACGCTTATAACAGCAGCAGAAACAAAGGTTCTTTATAGTGAACCCGAGTGGGATAAAAACCAAATGTATCTGGCAATGGTGACTGATTTCATTCAAATGATTCAGCAACAACCTCATAATTGTATTGCAGTGAATGAAGCTTCATTAACCGTCGATTTCATTAGTCAAATAAAACAGAAAGCTTGTTAATAATAGAGAAATTAAATGAAAAATTTTGCATTCATTTTTGCTCGTGGAGGCTCAAAAGGCCTACCAGGTAAAAATATTAAGCCGCTAGCAGGCAAGCCGTTATTACAATATTCTGTTGATACAGCGATTGCTTCTCCGTCAATTGATAAAGTATTTGTCTCAACGGATGACAGTGATATAGCAAAAGTTGCGGTTGAATCAGGCGCTATTTTAATTGAAAGACCTGCTGAACTCGCTACAGATACAAGCCCTGAATGGCTCTCTTGGCGTCATGCCATTGAATGGGCTGAAGAGCATTACGGCAAATTTGATGGTTTTGTGAGTTTGCCAGCGACAAGCCCTTTACGTGCTGTTGAAGATGTAGAAGCTGCAATAGAAAAGCGTAGCAAAGTAGATGCCGATATTTGTATTTCAGTGACACCAGCAAGCCGTAGCCCTTTCTTTAATATGGTAAAAGAGACACAAGATGGTTTTGTTGAATTAGTAAATAAACCAAAATCAGATGTCACTCGTCGTCAAGATGCCCCTGAAGTATTTGATATCACAACTGTTGTTTATGCAACAACGCCAGGTTTTGTATTAAATAACTATGGATTGTTCACAGGGAAAGTAATTAGCATTGAAGTACCTAAAGTACGAGCTGTGGATATTGATGATATTTATGATTTTAGAATGGCGGAAGCAATTATTTCTGAGCTGGCTATTAATTAAAAAGAACTTAAAATGAAAATACTAGTAACTGGCGGTGCCGGATTTATCGGTTCTGCAGTAATAAGACATATAATAAACAATACAAATGACTCTGTTGTTAATGTTGACAAGCTTACTTATGCAGGGAATTTAAACTCATTGGTTGACATTGCAGAAAGTAGTAGATATAGCTTCGAAAAAGTTGATATTTGTGACCGAGCAGAATTAGACCGTGTTTTTTCTGAGCATAAACCAGATGTGATTATGCACTTAGCTGCAGAGTCTCATGTTGATCGTTCAATTGATGGTCCTGCAGCTTTTATTGAAACAAATATAGTAGGTACTTACACATTACTTGAATCTGCCCGTCAGTATTGGTTAGGGTTGAGTGAACAGAAAAAATGCTCTTTTCGTTTCCATCATATCTCGACAGATGAGGTTTATGGTGATCTAGAGGGAACAACCGATTTATTCACTGAAACTACCGCTTATGAGCCAAGTAGTCCCTATTCAGCGTCTAAAGCATCAAGTGATCATCTTGTTCGTGCTTGGTTACGCACTTACGGGTTACCAACCATTATTACTAACTGCTCTAACAATTATGGTCCTTACCATTTTCCAGAAAAGCTTATTCCGCTTGTTATATTAAATGCATTAGAGGGAAAGCAACTACCGATATATGGTAAAGGTGAGCAGATACGTGATTGGCTATACGTTGAAGACCATGCTCGTGCACTTTATAAAGTCGTTACCGAGGGAGATGTAGGTGAAACCTATAATATTGGTGGGCATAATGAGAAACAGAATATAGAAGTTGTAGAAGCTATTTGTGATCTACTCAATGAATTAGTTCCTCAAGAACAAGATTACAAAGAGCAAATCACATTTGTTAAAGATAGACCTGGTCATGATGTTCGTTATGCTATTGATGCAAGTAAAATTGAGCGAGAACTTGGCTGGAAACCCGTAGAAACATTTACAACAGGATTACGTAAGACTGTTGTATGGTATTTAGAAAATATGGTATGGGTCCAAGGGGCGTTGTTGACTAAATCAGGGAACCTTTAGTAAATCTTGTGATCAGATCATTATCACTGATTTTAAAAGGTTCATTAGATGGGAAAGTCGAAGAATAAAATCACAAATTGGCCAGCGTATAACCGTGCGTTA